>CAWAPA010000001.1:0-32004 GCA_963783595.1 uncultured Alphaproteobacteria bacterium
TCCTTCAAGGCCGCGAGGCCGGGATCGCCGAAGCAGGCCAGCACGACGGCGTCCTTGCGGCCCTTGTCGTTGGCCAAGGCGTCGAGTGCGGCGTGGCCGGCAATCGCATAGGCCGCGCGCGAAGCGACGTAGCGCGGCCCGAAGCTGCCGGTCAGCGCGCGCAGCTTCGTATCCGGTCGCGCGAAACGCTGGGCGGTCTTCATCACCAGGTCGGTGATCGACGCCGTCGTGTTGGGATTGATCAGCAGGATCTCGGTCATGTTTGCATTCCCTCGCGCAGCCGTTCGGCCGGATGATTCTCGCCGATCGACATCGAGCAGATACGCGAGATGTGGGTGAGCGGCAGGCCCGTCTCCCTCGCCCATTCGTTGAGCTGCGCCTGCGCCAGCCCGAGGTCCTTCTTCGACGTGCCCTTCTCGCTGATCGGCACACCCGAATCGCGCAGGCAAAGCATCAGGTCGTTGGTCAGGATGAAGGAGTCGCGACCGAGGAAGCGCAACAGGTACTGGCAGGTATTGCCGCCCAGCCTGGAGCCGCGCTTGGCGAGAACCGCCATCAGCCCGATCTGGTCGTCGGCCGGCCAGGCTGCGAGGAACTTGCCGAAGCTGCCGTGGTCGGCCGCGATGTCGCTCACGAACTTCGCATTCTCGCGCACCGACTTGATCTTCTGCGGATTGCGCACGATGCGCTTGTCCGACGCGAGGTCGTGCCAGAACTCCGCCGGCTGGAACAGGAGCGCTTCGGCTGGAAACTCGAGGAATGCCTCCTCGAAGCCCGGCCATTTCGGGTCGATCACGCTCCACACGAAGCCGGCGGAGAACACTCGCCTCGCCATCTCGGCCAGCATACGATCGTCGCCCAGGCTCGCGACGCCCCTGTTGTTGGCCGGTTCCGCAGCAGCGATGCGAGTACGCTCTCGCCGCCCTTGCGCTTGGCGGCGCGCTCACGGATGCGCTTGAAGGGCACTCTCGGCATGGTCGCTATTCCAGCCAGCCGTCGAAGAAGTCGAAGACGCTCGCCTTGAAGATCTGCTGCGGCCCGGCTTGAGACCCCACTGGCCGAGGAACGTGGCCCGCTCGTCGAGGTAGCTGAGGTAGTCGTTCAGCTGCACGCCGCGTACGACGCGAGAGCCCCAGAACGGCGGCGTCGGCACCGAGTTGTCGGTGGCGACGTCCAGCGCGCCGGCATGTCCTCGATCGGCGTCTCCTCGAGACGCACGGTGGACGACGTGACGCGGCGCCCTCGCAGCGCGGGCAGCTCGGCACCGGGCTCGCCTCGCTTGACCGCCATGACGGCGTCCATCAGTCGCAGGCCCTCGAACGCGTCGCGGGCGTAGCGCACCGAGCCCTGGTAGATCTCGGCGAGGTCCTGCTCGACGAACGCACGGGTGAGCGCAGCACCGCCGAGCAGGCACGGGGTACTTCGGGGCGACGCCGCGGAGGTTGATCTCCTGCAGGTTCTCGCGCATCACGATCGTGCTCTTCACGAGAAGGCCGCTCATGCCGATGGCGTCGGCGGAGTTCTTCTCGGCCTGCTCGATGATCTCGCTGACCGGCACCTTGATGCCGATGTTGACGACCTCGAAACCGTTGTTCGAGAGCACGATGTCGACGAGGTTCTTGCCGATGTCGTGGACGTCGCCCTTGACCGTTGCGAGCAGCAACCTGCCGCGCGAGCGCGAGGTCGCAGCCTCCATGTGCGGCTCGAGGTAGTTGACCGCGCTCTTCATCACCTCGGCGCTCTGGAGCACGAACGGCAGCTGCATCTCACCGCGCCCGAGACTCGCCGACCGTCTTCATGCCCTCGAGCAGGGTGTCGTTGACGATCTCGAGCGCGGGGCGCGTCTGCAGCGCCTCGTCGAGGTCGGCCTCGAGGCCCTTGCGCTCGCCGTCGACGATCCGTCGCTGCAGGCGCTCGCCATAGCTGTTGGATATGACGCTGTATTATTCTTTCCGCCTGTATCGCCTGCTGTCGCCCGACCGGACGGGTTGGGTTGGGTTCACCAACTATCTGTGGTTCTTCAATTCCCCCGATTTCTGGCTGGCCCTGTGGAACACGCTGGCGCTGGTGGGCGGGGTGCTGGTCATCACCGTCGTGCTGGGTATCCTGATCGCGCTGCTGATTGACCAGCCGGTGAAAGGGCAGGGGATGCTGCGCATTCTGGTGATTGCGCCTTTCTTTGTGATGCCGCCGGTCGCCGCCTCGATCTGGGAAAACCTGTTCATGCACCCGCAGAACGGCCTGTTTGCCGCTATCGCGCGTGGCTTTGGCGCCCAACCCATCCTGTTCCTTGAAGAATACCCGCTGTTATCTGTCATCGGCATCGTGTCTTGGGAATGGCTGCCCTTTGCCGCGCTGATCCTGCTGACCTCACTGCAATCGTTGTCATCTGAACAACTGGAGGCCGCTGAGATGGACGGCGCCTCGGCGCTTAGCAGGCTGCGCTATATCATCCTGCCGCACATGACCCGCGCCATTACCGTGGTCATCCTGATCCAGACCATCTTTCTGCTGGGTATCTTTGGCGAGATTTTCACCACCACCCAGGGCGGGCCGGGATCAGCCTCGACCACGTTGCCCTACATGATCTTCAAACAGGCCATCGCTGCCAAAGACATCGGTCGTGCCGCCGCCGGGGGGATCATCGCCGTGATCCTTGCCAACATCGTCGCTTATTTCCTGATGCGCGGCATTGGCCGTCATCTGGACGCATAAGGTATCCTCATGGCCCGCGCCACATCCCCCCGCCGCAAGACGCTGACCACCATCGCCGCATGGTCGGTCGCCCTGATCATCTTCTTTCCTGTGCTGTGGATGATCCTGACCAGCTTCAAGACCGAAGCCTCTGCCGTTGCCTCGCCACCTGAACTGCTGGGTGCGGATTGGACGCTGGAGAATTATGCCGATGTCTGGTCGCGGTCGGATTACCCGCGCTTCTTCTGGAATTCGGTCGTCATCTCGCTTGGCTCCACGTTGCTGGGTCTTGCCATCGCCATTCCCGCCGCCTGGGCCATGGCCTTTGTGCCGGGGCGCAGGACCAAGGATCTGCTGATGTGGATGCTGTCCACCAAGATGATGCCCGCGGTGGCGGTGATGATCCCGCTGTATCTGCTGTTTCTGCAACTGGGCCTGATCGACACGCGCATCGGCCTTGTCTTGGCGCTGATGCTGATGAATCTGCCGATCATCGTCTGGATGCTGTATACCTATTTCAAGGAAATCCCCGGCGAAATCCTTGAGGCCGCGCGGATGGACGGTGCAGGGTTGATCAAGGAAATCCTTTACGTCCTGACGCCCATCGCGCTGCCCGGCATCGCCTCGACCCTGCTCTTGAACGTCATCCTTGCGTGGAATGAGGCGTTCTGGACCATCGTCCTGACCACCACAAAGGCAGCACCCCTGTCGGCCTTTATCGCCAGCTTTTCGGCACCGCAGGGACTGTTCTACGCAAAACTCAGCGCGGCCAGCACCATGGCCATCGCGCCGATCCTGATCCTTGGCTGGTTCAGCCAGAAACAACTCGTCCGTGGCCTGACCTTTGGCGCGGTGAAGTGAGGATCCCATGGGCAAGATAACACTCAAGCACGTCAACAAATCCTTCGGCGAGGTGGCGGTCATCCCCGACATCAACCTGACCATCGAAGACGGCGAATTCGTCGTCTTCGTCGGCCCGTCGGGCTGTGGCAAATCCACGCTGCTGCGCCTGATCGCAGGGCTGGAGGATGTGACCGCAGGCCAGATCGACATTGACGGTCTGGATGCCACCTATCTGCCCCCGGCAAAACGCGGGCTGGCGATGGTGTTTCAAAGTTATGCGCTTTACCCCCACATGACGGTGCGCAAGAACATCGCCTTTCCCCTGAAGATGGCGGGGTTGTCGGAGGAGGAGCAGGAAAAGAAGGTCCAGAATGCCGCGCGCATCCTGAACCTGACCAATTACCTTGACCGCCGCCCCGGCCAGTTGTCGGGCGGCCAGCGGCAGCGTGTCGCCATCGGGCGGGCCATCGTGCGGGAGCCTGCGGCCTTTCTGTTTGATGAACCGCTGTCCAACCTGGATGCCGCGCTGCGCGTGTCGATGCGGCAGGAAATCACCGAACTGCACCAGACGCTGAAGACCACGATGATCTATGTGACCCATGATCAGGTCGAAGCCATGACCATGGCCGACAAGATCGTCGTGTTGAACGCCGGCAATATCGAACAGGTCGGATCGCCGCTGGAACTGTATCACCGCCCCGCCAACCTGTTCGTTGCAGGCTTTATCGGCAGCCCCAAGATGAATCTGGTCCAGGGGGCTGTGGCGGCCGCGCAAGGCGCGGACACCATCGGGGTTCGGCCTGAACATCTGGATATCGTGGAGAGCGGGTCTTGGCACGGCGTGGTTGGCCTGACCGAACATCTGGGGTCGGACACCTTTCTGAAGGTGGTTCTGGACACTGGCGACACCATCACCGTGCGCGCCGATGGCGAGGTGGGCCTGCGCCATGGCGACCGGATCAGCCTTGCCCCAAGGCCAGATCGCATCCACCGCTTTGGCGCAGACGGAAAGGCACTGGCATGAGGTTGCAGGGAAAAAACGCCCTGATCACGGGTGCTGCGCGGGGAATCGGCTTCGAGATTGCCCGCGCTTACATTGCCGAAGGGGCGCGGGTCGCCTTGGCCGATATCAATGATAGCGCCGTAAAGCAGGCTGCGGCCAGCCTTGGTCCGCAGGCGGTGGCGGTGCAGATGGATGTGACACGGCAAGACAGCATAGACGCGGGCTTTGATGCGGCGCTGGCGCAACTGGGTCATCTGGACATCCTGATCAACAACGCCGCGCTGTTCTCTGCCGCGCCTATCGCCGAAATCACCCGTGCCGATTATGACAAGCTCTTTGCCGTCAACGTCGCAGGCACCCTGTTCTGCACACAGGCCGCCGCGCGCCACATGATTGCGCGCGGGCAGGGGGGCACAATCATCAACATGGCGTCACAGGCCGGGCGGCGGGGTGAAGGGCTGGTGGCCGTCTACTGCGCCACCAAGGCCGCGGTGATCAGCCTGACGCAATCGGCGGGGCTGAACCTGATCCAGCACGGCATCAACGTCAACGCCATCGCGCCGGGCGTGGTGGACGGCGAACATTGGGATGGCGTGGATGCCTTCTTTGCCAAATACGAAGGCAAATCCCCCGGCCAGAAAAAGCGTGAGGTGGGCGCAGCCGTTCCTTTCGGGCGCATGGGCACCGCGGCCGATCTGACCGGAATGGCCATCTTTCCTGGCCACCCCCGAGGCTCGCTATATCGTGGCACAATGCTTTGGCGTCGACGGCGGGAACTGGATGGCCTGACCATGCCCCGCCGCCCCTGCATGACCCGCCGACCCCTGCATGAATTGCGCTTAACCCCTTGGCTCCAGTCTTGCCGCAGGGGTTCGCCCTTAACTTCCGAGGCCCCGCATGACAATCACGCCTGCCTTTTCATTGCCCGCCTACGACCGCAGCCGCCTGATACCGGGCATCGTGCATATCGGGCTGGGCAATTTTCACCGCGCGCATATGGCCGTTTATCTGGATGATCTGTTTGCCCTGGGCGAAGGGATGGATTGGGCCATCATCGGCGCAGGGGTCCGCGCACCGGATGCACGGATGCGCGATGCCCTGCTGGCGCAGGATTGCCTGTCGACGGTCATCGAACTGGACCCGGCCGGAAAATCCGCCCGCCGGATCGGGGCGATGGTCGATTTCCTGCCGGTCGCGCCGGACAATGCCCCGCTGATTGCCGCCATGTCGCAGCCCAACATTCGTATCGTGTCACTGACCGTCACCGAAGGCGGCTATTTCGTAGATCCCGCCACCGGGCAATTCGACCCGAGCCATCCCGAAATTCTGGCCGATGCCCGCAGTCCTGACCGGCCCGCCACCGCCTTTGGCGCGATCCTCGCTGCGCTGCGCGCCCGTCGCGCGGCCGGAGTGCCGGCCTTCACCGTGATGTCCTGTGACAACCTTCCCGGCAACGGCGATGTGACACGTGCCGCTGTGACGGGACTTGCCCGCCTGTCCGATCCGGCACTGGCCGATTGGGTGGCAGCAGAGGTGGCCTTTCCCAACGGCATGGTGGACCGCATCACCCCTGCTACCGGGCCGCGCGAACGCACGATGGCTGCGTCCTTCGGATTGGCGGACGATCCGGTCCCCGTCACCTGTGAACCGTTCCGGCAATGGGTTCTGGAGGATCATTTTCCCGCCGGACGCCCGCCGCTGGAAAAGGTGGGCGTGACATTTACCCCCCATGTCCATGCCTATGAGGCGATGAAGATCCGCATCCTGAATGGCGGTCACGCCATCATCGCCTATCCGGGCGGGTTGATGGACATCGAATATGTGCATGAGGCGATGGCCGACCCGTTGATCCGCGGGTTCCTCGACAAGGTGGAACGCGAGGAAATCATCCCCATCGTGCCACCCGTGCCGGGCACCGATCTTTACGCCTATTACGATCAGATCCGCGCCCGGTTTTCAAATCCGGAGATTGCCGATACCGAACGTCGCCTGTGTCTGGATGGGTCGAACCGACAGCCGAAGTTCATCATCCCCTCAATCGCCGACAATCTGGCGCGGGGGAATTTGCCACGTGGTCTGATCCTGGAAAGCGCGCTGTGGTGTCGCTACTGCATGGGGCGCACTGACGCTGGGGTGGAAATCGCGCCGAATGATCCGAACTGGGACAGGCTGCAATCCACGGCGCGTGCGGCACAGGGTGATCCGGCAAAATGGCTTGCGATGGAGGATATCTATGGCAGGATGGGCCGTGACCGCGAAGGTGATTGCGTGTTTTGCGGGCTTCCTTGCCGATTTGGGCGCGCGGGGCACACGCGCCGTGCTGGCCGACTTCATAGGGGGCTGACGGCCGATCCGCAGCCATCCGTTGAAGATGACGCCCGACGCGTCACCCCCAATCGCGGGCGCCGATCAGACGTTCCAATTCCTCGACCAACGGCTGTGCCTCTTCCTCGGTCAGGTCGACATTTTCGATCTTGACCTGTTCGATGGTCGGCTTCTGCGGATCGATTGGGGCCGTGCCCTTGCCGAAGTGTTCGTCGTAAAAACGGCGCGACATGATGACAAAGCGCGAGGTGCCGTGTTCCGACAGGCTGACAGGCCCGACCGAAGCCGCCTCATAGACATCGCTTGCCTTGCGGTTCATCGCCGTCTTGGGAAATTCCCTCATGCTCATCCGGTTCATTTCGAACTGTCTCCGTTCGCCAAACAATTTCTTTGATATGAAGCAAACGTACACGCACCGGGGACAACGACGATAAACCTAATGCCTATGTCGCCAACTTATCCACGGCGCAGTTTCAGTTATCCACAGAAATCCCGTTCGCACCAGTCCTTGCGTATCGGTTCCAAGGTGACACACAACCTATGGTTAGTCATCGATAACCTCTGGTTAGCAAAGGCGCCCCGCTTTGGCTCGATTTCGCGCGTTGACATAGGTTCGGGCAAGGTGCCCAAATCTTGTGCGTCTTGCCCCGCCGCATCACTCGGCGGATCAGGCGGCTGACACTGCTCCATTGATCAACATGCATGCCTTCCGATTGGGTGGAGCTGAGGAGTTTCCATGGCCGATATGACCCCCCTGCAAACGCATCAGCGCAGCCGTGGTGACGCGGCAGTCCGCCTGCGGCTGGATAATGGGCAGGTAAGGCTTGTCGATCTGCGACAGTCGGGTTCGGCCAAGGCGATCCTGCCCGTGTGGGACATGCGCCAGAGATTGTGTTCCTGAACACTTCGGGCGGCCTGACCGGCGGCGACAGGCTTTCCTATTCCGTAACGCTGGAAGACGGTCTGCGCGCAACGGCCACGACGCAGACCGCTGAACGTGCGTATCGCGCGGGTGCAGGGCTGGCGCGGGTGGATGTGACATTGCGGGTGGGGGCAGGCGGTTGGCTGGATTGGCTGCCGCAGGAAACGATCCTGTTCGACGCCGCCGCGATGGACCGCAGGACGCGGATCGACCTTGGCCAAGGCGCGGGATGTCTGGCGTTGGAGACGGTTGTTCTGGGCCGCGCGGCGATGGGCGAGACGGTGGGGCGCATCCGGTTTCGGGATCGGCGCGAGATATGGTTGGGCGACCGCCCCCTGCATGTCGAACCCCTGACGCTGGACGATGCGGCGCTGGCGGCGGGGGTGGCGGTGTTGGGGGGGGCACGGGCCTTTGCCAGTCTTGTCATGATTGCGCCGGGGTTGGAGGATGCGCTGGCACCGTTGCGCCGCGTGCTGGATGAACCGGGCGTGACAGCCGCCGCTTCGGCCTTTGACGGGCGGTTGACCCTGCGCGCAGTAGCACAGGACGGTTGGCCCTTGCGTCGCCAGATTGCCCGCGCTGTATCGGTCTTGCGGCGCGGCGCGGTCTTGCCGCGGGTCTGGCAATTTCAAGAGAGGACAGCATGAACCTGACCCCGCGTGAAAAGGACAAGCTGCTGATCAGCCTTGCCGCAATGGTGGCGCGCGGCAGGTTGGCGCGTGGCGTAAAGCTGAACCATCCCGAAGCGATTGCCCTGATCACCGATTTCGTCGTCGAAGGTGCCCGTGACGGCCGCTCTGTCGCCGATCTGATGGAGGCGGGCGCGCATGTCATTTCTCGCGACCAGTGCATGGAAGGCATTCCCGAAATGATCCATTCGGTCCAGGTCGAGGCGACCTTTCCCGATGGCACCAAACTTGTCACCGTTCATCATCCGATCCGCTGAAAGGCATCCAGATGCGATACATCGCCCAATTCATAGCTGCGGTTGCCGTCGCTGCCCCATCGGCGCTTTGGGCGCATGAAGGCGGCCATGTCTTCAGGCTTTCTTATGGGTCTGGCGCATCCTGTTGGCGGCGCGGATCACCTGCTGGCGATGGTATCCGTGGGCATATGGGCCGCAATGCTGGGTGGGCGCGCGCTTTGGGCGATGCCGCTTGGGTTCGTCGTGGCCATGCTGATGGGCGGCGCGGCAGCCTATGCCGGCCTACCCCTGCCGGCGGTCGAGCCGATGATCCTGGCATCGGTCGTGTTTATGGGATGTGCCGCGGCGTTGGTTTTGCGTTCTCCACCGTTCTGGGCAACGGCGATCGCGTCCATCTTTGGGCTGTTTCATGGACATGCCCACGGGGCCGAGGCAGGAGGGGGTGATTTTGCCACCTATGCGCTGGGCTTTGGGCTTGCCACGGCGGCGCTGCATCTGGCGGGCGTTGCGCTTGGCCTGTCCTTGAAATCCGGCATTGCACGGAAAACACTTCGGTTTGTTGGCGCAGCGACGGCCCTTGCGGGCCTGTCACTGGCCTTTGGATAAAGGGCCGTTAACATGATCCCTGGTGAGATTTTTCCGGCAGAGGGCGACATCATCCTGAATGCCGAAGCGCCTGAATTGACAATGATGGTCGCCAACACCGGTGACAGACCGGTGCAGGTGGGCAGCCATTACCATTTTGCCGAAACCAACCCCGGCCTGTCCTTTGACCGCGCGGCCGCACATGGCATGCGGCTGGATATTCCGGCCGGCACGGCTGTGCGTTTTGAACCCGGACAAAGCCGCGAGGTCCGGCTTGTCCCGCTGGGAGGCAATCGCACCGTCTATGGTTTCAACGGCAAGGTGATGGGTCCACTGTGACCACGCTTGACGCAGGGTCGTCGTGGATGAAAGGCTTAAGGTCCGACCTGCGGAGAGATCGGGCCACAGCGCCCAGATCGCAGAAAAAAACCCAACGAAAACAAGGAGGATACCATGTGTGACACCTGCCTTATCGAGTTGGTCAAGCAATCCATGCTGTCACGCCGATCGTTGTTCACCGGCGCGGCCGCAACAACCGCTGCGGTGGTGGCCTCTGGGCTGACAGCGGCACGTCCGGCATTGGCGCAGGCGGCGGGGCGGGTGGTTGATCTGACCCATGCCTATGATGGCGCATTCCCGACCTTCGACGGCAATCCGGGGATCATTTATGAACCGGCGGTCAAGTTTGCGGATTCCGGATATCAATTGTGGAAGCTGACAATTTTTGAACATACCGGCACGCATATCGACGCGCCTTTGCACTTTACCGAAGATGGCACATCGGTGGCTGACCTGGCACCCGAACGCCTGATGTGCCCGCTTTGCATCATCGACATCAAGGCCAAGGCTGCCGAAGATCCGAATGCTATGGTGGAGCCCGCCGATATCGAAGCCTGGGTCAGTGCGAATGGCGATATTCCAGCCGGGTGCCTGCGTGGCCATGAATTCGGGCTGGGCGGCCAAGGTTGGCGATCCGTCTTATCGTAATGATACAGAGGGTAAATTCGCCTTTCCGGGCTTTTCAAAGGCGGCGACGGATATGCTGGCCGGGCTGGATGCGGCTTGCATCGGGGTGGATACGCTGTCGCTGGACCCCGGCAATTCCGCCGATTTCGCCGTGCATTTCAGTTGGCTGCCGGGTGGACGGTTCGGGATCGAAAACCTGGCGGGATTGGACGCGTTGCCCGCGGCGGGGGCCACCGTTTTCATCGGTGCGCCCAAACACAAGACCGGCACAGGCGGGCCTGCCCGTGTGATGGCGGTGGTTTGATGGCGGTCGCGCCGATCCTTTCGGACGCAGCGGCGGGGGCAGAGGCCCTCGCCGTGTTCGATGACATCCGGGACAAGCGGAACACGGATTATGTGAACAATTTCTGGCGGGCGCTTGCTTCTGACCCGGCCTTGTTGCGCGCGACCTGGGACAGGTTGCAAGCGGTGATGGGGCCGGGTCACATCGACCCGCTGGTGAAGGAGATGATTTATGTGGCGGTGTCGGTCACCAATGGATGCAGTTACTGCATCCATTCCCACACCGCAGCAGCCCGCGCCAAAGGCATGACCGATGCGCAACATGGTGAACTTCTGGCGGTGATCGCCATGGCCGCCCAGACCAACGCGCTGGCGACCGCGCTGCAGGTGCCTGTGGATGACCGGTTCAGGGTCGGTGAACAGCCGGGCGGCAAATGAAATCCAGTGACCCGATTGCAGGAGTGATCCGATGCCCTTTGCCATAAGCCGCGCCGCCTATGCCGACATGTATGGCCCGACCGTGGGCGACAAGGTGCGCCTCGGCGATACCGACCTGATCATCGAGGTGGAACGTGACCTGATCGCCGAGCGATCATCGCAAGGCGCCAATGCCTTGCGCTATGGTGAAGAGGTGAAGTTCGGCGGCGGCAAGGTGATCCGTGACGGGATGGGGCAAAGCCAGATCACCCGGTGCGGGCGGGGCGATGGACACGGTCATCACCAACGCGCTGATCGTGGACTGGACCGGCATCTACAAGGCTGATGTCGGGCCTGCGCGACGGGCGGATCGCCAAGATCGGCAAGGCGGGCAATCCCGACACGCAGCCCGGCGTCGATGTGATCATCGGGCCGGGGACCGAAATCATCGCCGGTGAAGGGCGTATCCTGACGGCGGGGGCGATGGATGCCCATATCCATTTCATCGCGCCCCAGCAGATCGACGATGCCTTGCACTCTGGCATTACCACGATGCTGGGCGGGCGGCACCGGCCCGGCCCATGGCACGCTGGCCACCACCTGCACGCCGGGGCCATGGCACATCGCGCGGATGATGCAGGCGGCGGATGCCTTTCCGATGAACCTGGCCTTTGCGGGCAAGGGCAATGCCTCGCTTGCCCGCCGCGCTGGAGGAACAGGTCCGCGCCGGGGCCTGCGCATTGAAACTGCACGAGGATTGGGGAACGACGCCCGGCTGCCATTGATTGCTGCCTGACCGTGGCCGATGTCGATGGATGTGCAGGTGATGATCCACACCGATACGCTGAACGAATTCGGCTTTGTGGAAAACACCCTTGCGGCCATCCGGGGGCGCACGATCCATGCCTTTCATACCGAAGGCGCGGGCGGCGGCCATGCGCCGGACATCATCAAGGTGGTCAGCAGCCAGAATGTGCTGCCAGTCCTCTACCAACCCGACCATGCCCTACACGGTGAACACGATCGAAGAACACCTCGACATGCTGATGGTTTGTCACCATCTGGATCGCAAGGTGCCCGAAGACGTCGCCTTTGCCGAAAGCCGCATCCGCCGCGAAACCATCGCAGCCGAGGATATCCTGCACGATCTGGGGGCGTTTTCGGTGATCTCGTCCGACAGTCAGGCGATGGGTCGGGTGGGCGAGGTGATCACCCGCACCTGGCAGACGGCCCACAAGATGAAGGTGCAGCGTGGGCGGCTGGAGGGCGAGCAGGGCGAGAACGACAATCTGCGCGTCCGTCGCTATATCGCAAAATATACGATCAACCCTGCCGTGGCGCATGGCCTGTCGCGCCATATCGGCAGTGTGGAAATGGGCAAGCGCGCGGATCTTGTGTTGTGGTCGCCGGCGTTTTTCGGGGCAAAGCCGGAAATGGTGCTGATCGGTGGCTGCATCGTCGTGGCACAGATGGGCGATCCCAACGCATCCATCCCCACGCCGCAGCCGGTGCATACGCGGCCGATGTTCGGGGCCTTTGGCCGCAGCGTGGAACGCAATGCCGTGGTCTTCGTCAGCCAGGCGGGGCAGGAGGGCGATGTCCGGGGCCAATACGGGCTGGCCAAGGAGACGCTGGCGGTAGAAGGCTGCCGCGGCATCGGCAAGCGCGACATGCGTCTGAACGATGCCACGCCGCAGATCGAGGTGGACCCCGAAACCTATGAGGTGCGTGCCGATGGCGTGTTACTGACGTGCGAACCCGCACGGGAATTGCCCTTGGCGCAACGCTATTTCCTGTTCTGATGCGGCGGCAGCACCAGATGATGCTGGCACATGGCATCCGGGCGACGCGCCGGACATTGCCCACGACGTGCGATCAATGCAGCGCGGCCCCACCGTCGCCACGCCGTATCGGCCATCCCGGTCGGGCGCTGCGTGGCTGTATCGCGATGGATGTGGATTCGGGTTTGCACCTGTTCGCGCCAATAGGCCGGATCATCGCGGATGGTTGGCGGCAAAAGCGCGGGATCGAAGGACCGGATCAGGTGATCCGTCACCTCTACCCCATGCCAGCGGCCGGTAGCGACCGCCGGGAGGAGAGGCGATGATCTGCTTGCGCAAGGCCGCTTCGCGGTGTTTCAGCCGGGCAATTTCGGCCCGGATTTCGGCAAGCTCGTCAATGGCGGACAAGTGATGCATGGTATTCTCCCGGATTGTCCGAAAAGTTTGGCAGCCACACATTAACAAGCGGTGACGACGCTGCCGGTTCGAGGTGATAAACTCTGGCAGACCAACGGAACGAAACAGGGACCAATCATCAATGGCCGACTATCCCCTTGCCCACGCCTTGATCCGCCGGTCTGTCCGTGGGCGTGCGCAAGCCGGTGGATCATGTCGTCCTTGGCTATGACGAACGCTTTCTGCGACGCAAACGGCTGATGACAGCGGCGGATCGCGGCGTGATGATCGATCTGGCCTGAGACAGTCAGCACCGAAGCGGGCGATTGCTTTGAACTGATGGATGGGCGGCTGATCGAGATTGTCGCGGCGGCAGAGCCGGTTCTGATCGTGCAGGGCGATTTGCCGCGTCTGGCCTGGCATATCGGCAACCGACACACGCCCTGCCAGATCGAAGATGACCGGCTGGTCATTCGTGATGACCATGTGCTGAAGGCCATGCTGGTGCAGCTTGGGGCGACGGTGACCCATGCAATGGAACCCTTTACGCCCGAAGGCGGGGCCTATGGCCACGGCCGGACGATGGGGCATGACCACGGTCACGCACATGGCCATGTGCCGCATGTCTTTACGCTGGCCCATTCTCATGGGGCGGTGCAGGTCCAGCATCACGCCTCGCACCGGGTGGATGCTGAAGAGCCGGATTTGCCCGACGAATGACATCTGCGGGGATCATGACCCTTGTGCAATGGCTGTCGCCCGCCTTTCCGACGGGTGGCTTTGCCTATTCGCACGGGATGGAGCAGGTGATCAGCGACGGTCATCGTCGCCTCTGGCAGTGATCTGGTGGCTTGGCTGGGTGATGTGCTGCGGTTTGGCGCCGGGCGTCAGGATGCAATCCTGCTGTCTGCGGCGCTGGAACCGGAGGCCGATCACACCGCGCTTGCGGCGCTGGCGGTGGCGTTGCAACCCCGGCCGAGCGCCTGCGAGAAACGTCGGAACAAGGCGCGGCCTTTGCCCGCGCCATTGCCGCGTTGACGGGCCGATGATTGTGTGGCGCGAGCCCCTGCCGGTGGCCTTTGGCGCGGCGGCGCAGACGTTGGAATTGGACAAGGCGCAGGTGATCGCGCTTTACCTGCATGCTTTCGCGTCCAATCTGGTGTCTGTTGCGGTGCGCTTTGTGCCCTTGGGCCAGAATGAAGGGCAGGCGGCGCTGGCGGCGCTGCATCCGATGATCCAGTCGCTTGGCCGATGCTGCCGCAGGGCAGGGGGTGGACGATATCGAAACCGCGGCCTTTGGGGCTGACCTTGCCGCCATGCGGCACGAAATCATGGATGTAAGGATCTTCAAGACATGACCGGACACGGACCTTTGCGGGTGGGCATCGGCGGCCCTGTTGGTGTGGGAAAGACCACATTGACCGAACAACTTTGCCGTGCGCTTGGCGGGCCGCTGTTCCATGGCGGTCATCACCAATGACATCTATACCCGTGAGGATGCCGAATACCTGATGCGCGCGCAGGTCTTGCCGGTGGAACGCATCCGGGGCGTGGAAACCGGTGGCTGCCCGCATACCGCGATCCGCGAGGATGCCAGCATCAATCTGGCGGCGGTGGCCGATCTGCGCGGGGCTTTTCCCGACCTTGATCTGATCCTGATCGAAAGCGGCGGAGACAACCTGGCGGCGACCTACAGCCCGGAACTGGCCGACATCACCATCTATGTGATCGACACGGCCGCCGGGCAGGACATCCCGCGCAAACGTGGGCCGGGAGTGACCCGGTCTGACCTGCTGGTCGTGAACAAGACTGATCTTGCCCCCTATGTCGGCGTCGACATCGCGCTTTTGGAGGCAGACACCCAGCGCGCGCGGGGCAGCCGCCCCTACGTGATGGCGCGATTGCGGCAGGGGGTGGGGACAGATGAGGTTGTGGCCTTTCTTGAACGCGAAGGCGGGCTGCGTTTGACCGCATGACAGCGTTGGCCCGTGCCGTGCTGGGCAGCAGGGCCACGCCCGCCCACCGCATTTCCGACACATCGCTGCCCATAAGCGGCCTGAGTCGCGCAGTCGCAACTTTGTGATCGCCCATAAATGCAGCGTTCCGGGCGGGGATGCAAAGGGATTGGGCGGAAATCCCGGCTTTCAGGTGCGGTGTCCCGGCAGCCAGTGGTCGCGCGTTGCCGCAGCGCGGCGAAGGCGATTTCTTGTTGCTTGCGGTGTCCTCGGCGGCCCGCGAAAGAACAGATGTGCGGCAGGGGTTTCGATGTGGAAGTCCGCCCCCGCCGCACGGGGTGCAACCTGAGTTGCCTCTCGAAGATAGTGACCCCGGCCCAGAAAGGGAAGGGAAGGCTTCGGGCGGCCTCGAAAGAGGATTACCTAATGAACAAGATCAAGGGGATGATGCTGGGCGGCGCGATGGGAATGGCCATCGCAGGGGCCGCACTGGCGCAGGAGGAAACGATCAAGGTCGGTGTCCTGCATTCGTTGTCGGGCACGATGGCGATTTCAGAAACGACATTGAAAGACACGATGCTGATGCTGATCGCCGAACAGAACGCCAAGGGCGGCCTGCTGGGCAAACAGCTTGAGGCGGTCGTCGTTGATCCGGCATCGGATTGGCCGCTGTTCGCCGAAAAGGCGCGCGAATTGCTGACCGTGTCGAATGTCGATGTCATGTTCGGTTGCTGGACATCCGTTTCGCGCAAATCTGTGCTGCCGGTGATCGAGGAATTGAACGGTCTGCTGTTCTACCCGGTGCAGTATGAGGGCGAAGAGTCGTCGAAGAACGTGTTCTACACCGGGGCCGCGCCGAACCAGCAGGCGATCCCTGCCACGGATTACTTCCTTGAAGAACTGGGCGTCGAAAAGTTCGCCCTGCTCGGCACCGACTATGTCTATCCGCGCACCACGAACAACATCCTTGAATCCTACCTGGTGTCCAAAGGGCATCGCCAAGGAAGACATCTTCGTGAACTACACGCCGTTCGGCCATTCCGACTGGTCCAAGATCGTGGCCGATGTCGTGGCGCTGGGCGCGGATGGCAAGAAGGTTGGCGTGATTTCCACCATCAACGGCGACGCCAATATCGGATTCTACAAGGAACTGGCGGCGGCGGGCGTCTCGGCGGAAGAAATCCCCGTCGTGGCCTTTTCGGTCGGCGAGGAGGAACTGTCGGGTCTTGATACCTCGAACCTGGTCGGCCATCTGGCGGCCTGGAATTATTTCCAGTCGGCAGATACCCCAGAGAACGCGGCATTCATCGAAAAGTGGAAGGCCTTTGCTGGCCCCGAGCGCGTGACCAACGACCCGATGGAGGCCCACGTGATCGGCTTTAACATGTGGGTGCAAGCGGTTGAAAAGGCTGGCACAACCGATGTCGATGCCGTGCGCGAGGCAATGTATGGCCTGGAAACGCCGAACCTGACGGGCGGCATCGCCAAGATGTTGCCGAACCATCACCTGACAAAGCCGGTTCTGATCGGCGAAATTCAGGCAGACGGTCAGTTCGATATCATCAGCCAGACCGAACCCGGTTCCCGGCGATGCATGGACCGACTTCCTGCCGGAATCGGCTGTGCTGGAATCTGGACTGGGCCGAGCTTGATTGCGGTATGTACAACACTGAGACCAAGACCTGCGTGCAGATCAAATCCAACTACTGATCTGTTCCACAAAGCAGGGGGCCGGATGTCCCGGCCCCCTTGTCTGTTCCGCGGGATCCCATGCGCCGTATCATTCTTTCCCTTGCCGCATTCCTGTTCATGGCTCTGCCGGGGCTGGCTCAGGATCAGTCGGCAACCGATATCCTGAACACAAACCGCGACCTTGTTGAAAAACCCACACGGGCCAAGATTGCGCCCGTGATTGCAGCCCTGGCGGAAAGCGGTGATCCGCTGGCAGCGACGGTCCTTGGGGCATGGGGCGACAAGGGGCTGGGCATCCGCAAATCCGACGGAATGTTTTTCCTGATCGAGGCTGGGGAAGATGGCTGGAAGCTGCGCGACCTGACAGGGGCAGAGGCCGGCACCGCCGCCAAGGGTGACGTGTTGGAATTGCGGCCGAATGCCGGGGTGCGGGGGTTGATTGCCACGGCTTTGGTGCAGTTCACACTGTCCGATCCTGATCCGGCCAAGCGCGCCGACGCCCTGCAATCCATCGCACGCGACCCGGAAGCCGCGCATCTGGAACCTTTGCGCGCCTCGATCGAGGCGGAACCAGACCCGGCGCTGAAGGCACAAAAGACCCGGCTGGAACAACTTCTTACCCTGCGATTTGATCCCGATAGCGCCAAGCGCGTTGCGGCGATCGAAGGGTTCGGTGCCGAACTTGGCCTTGATGTCCGCGGCGCGATCAACCCGCTTCTGGCCACGCGGCAGATTGCCTTTGCGGGCGACCTGCCCGCGAACACCAATCTTGCCCGCATGCTTGATCCGGGGACGGACATCTCGGACGTTGAAGCCTATGATCTGTTGGTCGGTGCAGGAATGGCCCCGGCCCGGCTGACGGTTGATGAGGCACGGGCGGCGTTGCTGGCGCACATTGTCGATGGTGCGGTGGCTGGCATACCTGTGACGGATCTTGGCATTCAGGCCAATCGTGACCGTGCCTACACCGCGCTTGAGGCGGCCGGGGCCGTGCCACCCGCTGCAACCGATGCCGAGGTGGCCGCCGCAATCGCCGCCCATAGCTTTGCCGAGGTTTATGCCGAACCCGACCCCGCAGTGACCACTGCCGCACGCGCCGCAATGGACCGGATCGACCTGACCGTGGGTGCGATGCAGGCGGCCGATCTTGCGCTGGATGCAATATCGCTTGCGTCGATTTATTTCCTGGCGGCCATTGGCCTTGCGATCACCTTCGGCGTGATGCGCGTGATCAACATGGCGCATGGCGAATTCATCATGATGGGCGCCTATACCGGCTATGTCGTTCAACTGTTCATCACGAATTATACCCTGTCGATCATCGTGGCGCTGCCTTTGGCCTTTGCTGTGACGTTCGCGGCCGGTGTGGCGATGGAACGGCTGGTGATACGGCATCTTTACAAGCGGCCGCTGGAAACGCTGCTGGCCACATTCGGCATTTCCATAGCCCTTCAGCAGATCGCCAAGAACATCTTCGGAACCCAGGCCCGTCCGCTGACAGCACCCGCATGGCTGGACGGGGCGCTGACCTTTAACGACGTTCTGTCGATCAGCTACATCCGGATTGCAATCTTTGTCATGGCGATGGTGTTCCTGCTGTTCTTCCTGTGGCTGATGAAACGGACGCGGCTGGGCCTAGAGGTGCGCGCTGTGACCCAAAACCCCAGCATGGCGGCGTCGATGGGCATAAATCCCGACCGGATCAACATGCTGACCTTTGGCCTTGGTTCCGGCATTGCAGGGATCGCAGGGGTGGCCATCGGATTGTTTGCTAAGGTCACGTCAGAACTTGGCTCCGACTACATCGTGCAAAGTTTCATGACGGTGGTGGTCGGTGGCGTTGGTAATATCTGGGGCACGCTGGCCGGGGCGTTCCTAATCGGGACGCTGCAAAAGGGGATTGAATGGCTGAACCCGTCCAATACCCTTGCCGCCCAAACCTATATGATCCTGTTCATCATCCTGTTCATTCAGTTCCGCCCACGGGGGATCATCGCCCTCAAGGGCCGGGCCGCGGGGGATTGATGTGATGATACTCAATTTTCCCTCCGACATAGTTTTCCGGGCAGGGCTGGGGCTTGAAGCCTCTGGCCCCGCAAATCCCATCAGCGCGAGGTTGCCATGACGCGCCGTTCCTTTATCGCCCAGAACCCTGCCGTGCTGTGGTTCCTGCTGATCCTTGCGGTTTTTACCATCGCGGTCACCTTGTTGTCTGAGGCCTATGGCGTGGCCTTCATCTCCACCTCTTTCGTTAAGACCTTGGGAAAGACACTGTGCCTGTGTCTTGTCGCGCTCGCTATGGATCTGATCTGGGGCTATGCGGGCATCCTGAGCCTTGGTCACATGGCGTTCTTTGCCATCGGCGGCTACATGGTGGGCATGTGGCTGATGTATGCCCGCACGGAAGAGATTGTTGTGGCGGCCCTGGCCCAAGGCGGGCTTGCCCGCAACGCCCGAAGAGGTGCGGCAGGGCATCGCCACGCAGATTTTCGGGGTGGTGGGGGCGTCCGACTTTCCGCCTGTCTGGGCGCTGGCGCATTCCTTCTGGGCGCAGATGGCGCTTGTCGTCGCGGTGCCGGGGGTGTTGGCGTTGGTCTTTGGCTGGCTGGCCTTTCGCAGCCGTGTCACGGGGGTTTACCTGTCCATTCTGACGCAGGCGATGACGCTCGCCCTTGCGCTGTATCTGTTCCAGAACGATTCCGGCCTTCGGGGCAATAACGGACTTTCGGGTTTGCAGAATCTGCCTGGGCTGGGCGACGTGTCACAGGATGCGCTGTCGGTCTGGTTTTTCTGGGCATCGGCAGTGGCCTTGGGCCTTGCCTATGTTCTGTTGACTTGGGTCGTGTCCGGAAAGTTCGGATCTGTGATCCGCGCCATCCGCGATGATGAACAGCGGGTGCGTTTCCTGGGATACTCGGTCGAAGGCTACAAGTTGTTTGTGTTTACCCTGACAGCGGTGATCGCCGCCATTGCAGGGGCGTTGTATTATCCGCAGGCAGGGATCATCAACCCGGCTGAATTGGCGCCAATCGCGTCGATCTATCTGGCGGTCTGGGTGGCGATTGGCGGGCGGGGGCGGCTGTATGGCGCGGTGATCGGTGCGGCCTTTGTCTCGCTTCTGTCATCTTGGTTCACCGGCGGGCGCGCGCCGTCGATCCCGCTTGGGTTCTACACGATCAACTGGGTGGACTGGTGGCTGGTCCTGTTGGGATTGTCCTTTGTTGCCGTCACATTGTTTGCGCCAAAAGGGATTGGGGGGCTGTTCGATCTTTGGCAAGGCTTGCGCAGCCCGGATCGCAAGGGCGCGGCGCTTGGTCCCGATGACAGTTCGCTTCAGGAAAAAGAGGCCGTGAAATGACCGCGCTTCTGGAAGTGTCCGGTGTGTCTGTCACCTTTGACGGGTTCCGCGCCATCAACAACCTGTCCTTTTCTATCGGCCCCACGGAGCTGCGCGCGATCATCGGCCCGAACGGTGCAGGCAAGACCACGTTCATGGATATTGTTACGGGCAAGACCCGGCCCGATATGGGCACGGTGATCTTTGGGGAGAAATCCATTTCGCTTTTGTCGATGAACGAGGCAGAGATCGCCCGCGCCGGTGTGGGGCGGAAATTTCAGCGGCCCACCGTGTTCGAGGATCAGACGGTGGCCGAAAACCTGACGATGGCGTTAAAGGCCGCGCGGGCGCCGTGGCGGGTGCTGTTTTGGAAAGAAGGTCCGGCAGACCGCGAAAGGGTGCAGGATCTGGCGCGCGAGGTGGGGCTGGCCGATCAATTGCCGCGCAAGTCGGGCGAATTGAGCCATGGGCAGAAGCAATGGCTGGAAATCGGGATGCTGCTGGCGCAGGAGCCGCGCCTGTTGCTGGTGGATGAACCCGCCGCAGGGATGACCTTGGCCGAGCGGGAACACACCACCGCGCTGCTGGTGGAGATGGCCAGGACACGGGCGGTGGTGGTGGTGGAGCATGACATGGAATTCGTGCGGCGGCTGAACTGCAAGGTGACGGTGCTGCACGAAGGATCGGTGCTGGCCGAAGGGTCGCTGGATCACGTGACCAGAAACCAGCAGGTCATCGAAGTGTATCTGGGGCGGGGATGACATGCTGAAGACCGAAGGGCTGACCCTGCATTACGGCGGATCGCAGATCCTGTATGGGATCGACATGGAGGCTAAGGCAGGTGAGGTGACCTGCATCATGGGCACCAACGGCGTGGGCAAGACCAGCCTGCTGAAGGCACTGGCAGGCACCCACCCCCGGTCGGGCGGCAAGGGTGATCCTGGACGGCGAGGACGTGCCGCGTGTGCCGCCACAGGGGATGGCCAAACGCGGGCTGGCGGTGGTGCCGCAGGGGCGGATGATCTTTCCCGTTGCTGACAGTGACCGAGAATATGGAAACCGCCTTTGCCCTGTTGCCGAAATCGGACCACCGCATCCCGGACGAGATCTATGATCTGTTCCCGGTGCTGAAAGACATGGCACATCGCCGCGGGGGGCGATCTGTCGGGTGGACAGCAACAGCAACTGGCCATCGCGCGGGCGATGATCATGAAGCCAAAGGTCCTGCTTCTGGATGAACCGACCGAGGGCATCCAGCCCAACATCATTCAGCAGATCGGGCGGGTGATCAGCTATCTGCGCGGCAAGGGCGACATGGCGATCATTCTGGTCGAGCAATATTTCGATTTTGCCTACGGTTTGGCGGACAGTTTCTATGTGCTAAAGCGCGGGGCGGTGGCGTTGCAGGGCAGCAAGACCGACCTGTCGCAAGATACATTGCGCGCCACCGTATCTGTCTGATGCACAAAACGAAAAAGGACTGCCCGATCAGGGCAGCCCTTCAGAAGGAATGGCGAATGCCGGATCAGTTGGTTGCTTCGCCTTCGGCAGGCGCGGCTTCGCCTTCGGCAGCGGCCGGTGCAGCCGAGAAGCTGGCAAGGAACGCCGCGACATTGGCCGCTTCGGTTTCATTGGTCAGCTTGAACACCATTTTCGACTTGGCTTTGGTGTCGCCCAGCTTGTCCTTCAGGAACTTGGCAGGATCGGCGACGTAAGTCACCAGATCAGCTTCGGTCCAGGTAAAGCCGCTTGCGCCAAGTGCTACGATGGATTCACCATACTTGAAATCCGGATAGGTGCCTGCTGCACGGCCGATGATGCCATACAGGTTGGGGCCGGTTTTTGCATTCTTTCCAGCAAGCGTTTCGCCAGCCTCGTTCGCCACAACGTGGCAGGTCTGGCACTTGTTGAACACCTTGGCGCCTGCTTCGGCATCGCCAGCCGCAAAGGCGGGGGCGGCGATGATCGTCGACAGCAGGGCAAGGGCAGTAAGTTTGGTCTTCATGGGGTATATCCTCCCGGGTTCCTTAGCGCACTCTAATGTGGTCTGGTCGGTTTGTCTGGCAAGTCTTCGTGAAAGAGATGTGAAGTTTTTCGCCTAGGCAACCGCATGTGCCACAGCACAGCGCTGCCAAAGCGAGGCAAGCGCGGTGACCAGATGGTCGATATCGGCATCCGAATGCAAGGGGCCGGGAGTAATACGCAGTCTTTCGGTGCCTTTCGGCACGGTCGGATAGTTGATCGGCTGCACATAGATGCCCCAGTCATCCATCAGGATGTTGGAAATCATCCGGCATTTGACCGGATCGCCGATCATGACAGGAATGATGTGGCTTTCATTGTGCATGTGCGGAATGCCCGCACGCGTCAAACGGGCGCGCAGTTTGACGACATTTTCCCGCTGGATTCGGCGTTCTTCATCGGATTGGCGCAGGTGACGGATCGACGCAGAGGCCGCCGCCGCCACGGCCGGGGGCAGGGCGGTGGTGAAGATGAAGCCGCTTGCAAAACTGCGGATGAAATCGCACAGCGCCGCCGATCCGGTGATATAGCCGCCGACGCAGCCAAAAGCCTTGCCCAACGTGCCTTCGATCAGGCTGATGCGATCGGCTAGCCCCAGTTCTTCGGTCACGCCGCCGCCATGCGGGCCATACATGCCGACGGCATGAACCTCGTCGATATAGGACAGCGCGCCATGCGCTTCGCACACCTCGACGATTTCGCGGATCGGGGCGATGTCGCCATCCATCGAATAGACGCTTTCGAAAGCCACGATCTTGGGCCGGTCACCGACGGCGTGCAGCTTGCGATCCAGATCGCGCCAGTCATTGTGCCGCCACAGCACCTTGTCGGCGCGGCTATGGCGGATGCCTTCGATCATCGAGGCGTGGTTCTTTTCATCCGACAGGATCACGGCATTCGGGATGCGCGAGCCCAAGCGTGGACAGCGCCGCCCAGTTCGACACATAGCCCGAGGTGAACAGCAGCGCCGCCTCCTTGCCATGCAGCTCGGCCAGATCACGTTCCAGCAGAAGGTGGTGATGATTGGTGCCTGAAATGTTGCGCGTGCCGCCCGCGCCTGTGCCGCAGGTTCAGGACAGCATCGACCATCGCGCTGCACAACCGTCTGGTTCTGGCCCATGCCCAGATAGTCGTTCGAACACCAGACGGTCACTTCGCGCACGGCGCCGTCCTTGTGGTTGGCGGCACGGGGAAAGGATCCGCAGCGGCGTTCAAGATCGGCGAAGACGCGGTAATTGCCTTCGGTCTTGAGCGCGTCGATCTGGCCCTGAAAGATTGCGTCGAAGTCCATGTCGTCAGTTCCTCACTGTCAGTGGCTTTTCGGGTCTTGGTTTGCCCGATGCATTTGCTGGTGTCAGGGCGGCGCGGTTGGATGGCAACATCCAGCGCCAGAGTTTCTGGTCGGGAAGCGGCAGGACCATGAACCAATGCTCCAGAAGCGCGAGCAGGGTCAGGGCCGAAAGCAGGGTAAAGCCGATGATCTGGCCATCGGTGGTGGCCGCCCAGAGCCGTTCCAGAAAACAGGCGGCGGCAAAGGTCAGCGCGGTGATGGACACGGGGAAAGACCGCGTTCATCGGAGCGATGCGGAAATGGCTGGGCAGATGCGCCAGCGGGCGGGGCAGGAATTCGGTATGAATGCGCGGCACGCCGAAAAACAGGTTCAGCTTGGCCGAGATGCGGGCAAAGAACAGGATGGCAAAGGTCCAGAGACCGAATTTGTTGACCATGCCTTCGCTGATCTGCGCCAAGACGCCCAATGTGGCCATCAGCACCAATTCATGCCACGCGATGGTGCCACAGGCCCGCAGGAACCGTTCCCACATCGGCGCAAAGGGCGGGCAGGGCCGGGTGTTCGGCCCGGCGATGATGCCGGACAGAAAGGCCAGCTCGATCCAGCCCCAGATGGCCAGCGCGGCGACAAAGGCGATGAAGGCACCGGTGGCGCTGCCATTATCAAGGCTGTGGATCAAGGCCCCAAAGCCACCGATCAGCAGCGGCAGGCCAAGGATGACCGACCACAGATGCGCATCGCGCCCTTCCAGATCGGCCCGCTTGACGCGCCAGATGATGATGCCGGTGGAAAACCACCACAGGAACAGGGCTGCCACAGCTGCCACCCACGGATTAGTCATGCACGGCACCCCCCATCAGAGGGGTGCCGCACAGGGCGGTGGGACGCGCCCATCCCGCCGCCGCAACCACCGCTCGCGCGGCGATATGTCGATCTACGATCAATAGGACGGCTCCATCCGGACCAGTGCCGGAGGCGTCGTATTCTTGACCGGGATCGTATAGAGACCAACAAAGGCCAGCAGGGCGCGCGACGCGGCCGCCTTGTGCGCCAGCCAGCCGGACAGCCCACCCTTGCGCTGTGGCCTTGTCCATGTCGCGCATGGCGCTGTCCATCTTGCGCAGACCGGGAAGCCAGCGCGGATGGTCGATGTCCAGTTCCACCGGGAACACCTGCCGCGCGATGGCGGATGTCTTGCGATAGACTTCTTGGTCATACCAGTCGATGTCGATGCCCAGCGCGTTGTGGAATTCCACCCGCGCATGATCGCGCACCCACATGGTGGAATAGACCGCCGTCAGGAAGAACCGGATCCACAGCTTGTTTGTGAAGCTGGTGGTCAGTTTCGGATCGGTCCGCATCAGCAGGGCAAAGGCTTCGCCGTGGCTGAACTCGTCGTTGCACCATTCCCGGAACCATTTGAAGATCGGGTGGATACGGTGTTCGGGATGCGCCTCAAGGTGGCGATAGATCGTGATATACCGCGCGTAGCCGATCTTTTCCGACAGATAGGTGGCGTAGTAGATGAACTTCGGGCGAAAGTAGGTGTACTTCTTGGCCTTGGTCAGAAAGCCCAGGTTCACCGCTACACCCGCCTCACGCAAGGCGTCGTTGATGAAGCCTGCATGGCGGGCCTCATCGCGGGCCATGTAGTTGAACAGCTCGCAGATATCGGGGTTGTTGCCGCGCCGCTTCATTTCCTTGTAGAGCACACAACCCGAAAATTCGGCCGTGCAGGACGACACCAGAAAGTCGATCAATTCGGCCCGCAGGGCAGGGTCCATCGCCTTCCAGTCGATCGCGTCCCATTCCGCGTTCTTCTTGAAATGCCCGCGGTTCGGATCGCTTTTCATCTGCGCAATCAGCGTATCCCACTCCGCGCGCACCGGGGTGACGTCGATGCGGTCCATCTCGTCAAAGTCGGTGGTGTAGAAGCGCGGGTTCAGCAGCGTTGTTTCGGTTGCCATGGCGGTGGTGTCAAAGGCATCCGACATCTCGGCATGCAGCTCGCCATGAGTGGTGTCGTGCTGCGGTTGGGCATGCGCGTTCATAGCGTCACCTCATCGGAAAAGGAGAATTCACACAGTTCCATGAAGTCGAAATCACCTGTCAGGCGGGTCCACTGACGTTCCAGCCAGGTTGCACGGGTGATGGTGGCGGTGCGGTCCTCGATGACGACCTCGCCATAGGCCGCCATCACGGGCGTGCCATGGACCAGAACCTCATCACCGGGATGAACCACGGCGCCATTGTTGAAACGGACATGGGCGTGCAGGCTTTCGAAGCGATGACTGACTTCGACGGTGCACGGCACCTGTTCCCTTGTTTTCGCAAAAATTCCCATTTTCTCGGTTCCCTTATTGATCCAGCAGCCGTTCAAACGCGGCTTTGTTTTCGGCACCAAAGGCATACAGTTCGGCGCTCCATCCCGTGGCGGGATCTTCGGCGACCAAGCGGCCATTGGCGTAGCGGACGATGTTCATCGGTGGATTGCCTTCGATCCTGTGGACCACGCGCTCGCGCGCCATGGCACTCTGGATCACCGTGATAAAGCCACCATGCGGCATCTCTGCCAGCACGGTGCCATCAGTGTTGCGCACCGTCACGGATTGCGCACTTTGCCCCTCGAGGATCACCGCCCGTGAGGCAAGAACCTCGGCGGGTTTGGGTTGGCCCACGGTCGGGCGGTCAGACACCACGGCGGCCGCCGTGATGACAAGCGTTGTCACCGCCAGCGCGAACATGCCGCGCAGCAGGGCTGTCGGGATCATTTCCGGCTTTTGGTTGTGCAGCGCGGGTTGACGGGGGATGTTCATGGTCTGCGCCCCCCTTACTCTGCTGCCACGGCATCCGCGCCCATCGGGGCGGAAGTGCTGCGCGTGATGACCGGCATGGCCAATCGGCTTTCGGCGGCTTCGGCCAGAATGCGCGCCACCTTGGCGGCATCCGGGACGCAGCGCAGGGCGGGCTGGGTCTTTTTCACATGGCCGGGCCGCACATGCGGCCACAGCGCAATATAGGCAAGGCGGGTTTCGCCCAGCGTTTCCATTGCGATGGTTCCGGTCCCCTTGGGGCCAATCTCGGCCCGTGCGGTGCCAACCTGCGTCAATGGGATATTGTAGGTCACCGCCAGGGCAGCGCCGATCTTCATCAAGACCCGCGATGTGGTGATGGTGTAAACCGTTGCGCGCGCCTGTGCCCAGGCCAGCAGCCAGACAACGGCCACCGCAGCGAAGGCAAGGGCCAGATATGGCAGGCCGCGCGCAAGCGACAGCAGAACGCCACCTTCCGCCAGGCCAAGGCCCGCCTTCCACAGCACGATCAACGCCATGTATCCGGCGATCCAGCGGATCTTGAAAGCCTCGCGGGCAAGGGCTGCCGTATCGGGACGACCCTGCCAGAGAACCTCTTCCCCTTTGGGGAGCGGCGCGGGAATGCCCGGCGCCACGTCGAAAGCGAAATCATCATGGTCTGACATGTTCAGACCCTCCGTGTTGGGGTAAGACGGGGCGGCCCGGGCGCAGGCCGCCCCCCTTTTTGATTTAGAAGCCGTGCTTGCGCTTGTCGGCGTCATACATCCAACCGCCGCCGACATAGCCCGAGATCTTGTCTTCCTCGAGCTTGGTCACGGTGGTCATGGATTTGGTCTGCGGGATGGCGGCAAAGCTGTCCGATGCCAGGGCACGGACGCGCACACGATCACCCCAGATACGGGCAAGGGTCATCGGCACAAGCCGCTTGCCACCATCGTTCAACTCGATCTCCAGATAACGGACGAGCTGTTCCGGGGCGTCGACCCACATGTCGGACACGCGGCCCACCACTTCCAGATCGGCGGCCTGAACCGGCAGTCCGCGCGGGTCGCGCCCGGCGCTGACGACAAAGCCCTTGGCATGACCCATCGGTACGATCTTGGCATGGCCGTGGCCGTCCAATTCCGGCTCGTCCCGGCGCGGCACCCAGGATGCGGGGCCGACACCATCGACCAGCGGGTTGCCGGTCGGGGCATGGGGGAAGCCTTCTGAAACCGCCGTGCGCGCCAGCGCCAGATCGGTCCGGCGATGCGCCGCCTCATTGGCTGCCGAAGGCACGGTCACGTCGCCCTTGCCATGCGGCAGATGGAACGTCTTGGGTTTGGGCACGGGGAAGGGGCCCTGGTTCGGGGCGGGCGAGCCGTCCTCCATCTCCAGCGGATAGCCTTCCCGCATGTTTTCGGTTTGCAGATAGTAGATCAGCAGGGCGAAGAACGCCCAGAACAGCCAGATGGAAAGGCTGGCCAGATCGAAGTTTCCAAAGAAGTTGACACCTACCATGTGATGGTCCTCCGGGTCAGGTGGGGAATTCGGCAATACGCAGGCGCCCATCGCCGGAAGTCTGCGGTTGGTTCGGGTCGGCAAGTGGCCGCAACCGGACCATCGGTCCGAGCACGGCAAGGGTTGCGAAAAGCAGCCCGATTTCGAGGTGGTAAACGAAAGAATAACCGAGTGACGGGTCGCTTAGCGCGGCGCCCAGACGGCCCGAGCTGGCAAGATGGCCCACCACATCGCGGATGGTGCCCCCCATGAAAATGGACAGACCATAAGCCGTGGCCTGCGCCGCACCCCAAGCGCCCAACGCGATGCCCGCACCAGCAAGGCCGCCCACGGGCATGGTCATTGCAACGGTCAGCGTGGAAATGGCGAATAGCCCACCGCCAAAGCCGATCAGCCCGGCCCCGGCAAAGAACAGGGCGGTCGATCCCAAAGGTGCCGCAAAGACCACGCAGGAAAAGGCCAGAACGCCCGCCAGAATGCCGCGCGCCGCCATGCGGATCGGATCCACCCCACGCGCCAGCCAACGCGCCGCCAGCACAAAGCCGCACAACGCCCCCGCCGCCGACATCGCTGTCAGCATCGTGGTCTGCGATACGCTCAGCCCCAGGATCTCACCGCCATAGGGTTCCAGCAGCACATCCTGCATGTTGAAGCCCAGCGTTCCCAGCATCACCACGACCAAAAGCCGCCCGGCTGTGCCGCCGGCCATCAGATCGGCCCAGGCATCCCGAAAGCGCGGACGCGGTTCTTCGCGTTCGGCCTTTGTCATTGGGCGCACGATTTCCTGCTTCCACAGCGCGATCAGGTTCAGGACCAATGTCGCAAGGGCGCAGCCCTGCACGACCTGAACCAGCAGCAGCGGGTTGAAATTCTGCAGCAGCCATCCGATCGCCAGGGCCGAGATGCCCATGCCCAAGAGGTTCGCCACGTACAGCAATGCCACGACGCGGGGCCGTGTCGCATCGCTGGCCCTGTCAGAGGCAAGGGCAAGACCGGCAGTTTGCGTCATATGCATCCCAAGGCCGGTCATCAGGAAGGCGACGGCGGCCAGCACCTCGCCCGCAAACGGCACATCAAAGGTCACGTCCCCTGACAGCACAAGCAATGCAGTCGGCATGACGGCCAACCCGCCCATCTGCCACAGCGATCCGAACCACAGATAGGGCACCCGCTTCCAGCCAAGGGCCGAACGATGTGTGTCGGAGCGGTGGCCAAGAAAGGCGCGGAAGGGGGCCACCAGCACGGGAATGGCGATCATCGCCGCCACGATCATCGCCGGAACGGACAGTTCCACGATCATCACCCGGTTCAGCGTGCCCAGAAGCAGCACCTGCGCCATCCCGACCGAGACCTGAAAGAGCGACAGCCGCAGAAGTTGCGCCAACGGCAGGCCGCTTGAGGCGACATCCGCAAAGGGTAGCCACGAGGCCGAGAATTTCTGAAGGTCTTTCTTCCGGATGATCACGGCCGATACTCCAGACATTCCGAGATATAGAAGCCACGGCTGACCCGCTCGACCCGGCTGACCTTGCCACCTGTCTGGCGCGTCAGGTGCCGCCAGTCCTGCGGGATCATGGTGGGCGACCGATCCGCGCGCGGAAAGGCTTTGCCCAGCGTGAAGAAAGTCATCAGGAACGGTGTACGCGGAGCGACGGTGAAAACCACCCGGTCCGCTGTCCGCGCGCCAACCTTTGCCAGCGCCTCGGCGATATCGGCCGTGCGGTAATAGATCAGACTGTCCATCGCCATGACGAAATCGAACCGCCCGTGGCTGGCACAGGTCATGTCGCCCGCTGCAAAGGTGACGCGGGGTTTCAGATCATCGGTCAACCGCGCCTCGGCAATGGCGATCAACTGGGGCGAGATATCCACCGCCACCACATCCGCCCCGCGCGCCGCCAGTTCCGCCGTCATAAGCCCGGTGCCACAGCCCGCATCCAGCACCCGGCAGCCGCGCAGATCGGCAGGCAGGCGCGACAGCATGATCGCTCTCATGCGATCACGCCCTTCACGCACCGTCTGGCGGATACGGCTGACCGGCGCGTCCGATGTCAGACGCTCCCACACGGTGGTGGCGCTGCGGTCGAAATAGTCCTCGACCCGGTCACGGGTGATGGCGTAGTCGCTCATGATCAATCAAAACCCAGCAGTTCAAAGATTTCGCGGTCTGGCAGCGGGGCAGGGGATGACCCTTCGCCCTGAACCGACCGCCACAGCACATCGGCCAGCCGCATGTATTCGGCCCGCGCCATCACGATGTCCTCAGAGTCGTCCATCTCGAACAGCGTTTTCTTCTTCAGGCGCGACCGGCGGATGGCATCGATGTCGGGCATATGCGCGATGCGGTTGAAACCGACGCGTTCGCAGTAGCGGTCCACCTCGTTCGTCTCACGCGACCGGTTGGCAACGCAGCCCGCAAGCCGAACCTTGTAGTTGCCGGACTTGGCCTGCACGGCGGCGATGATGCGGTTCATCGCATAGATGCTGTCAAAGTCGTTGGCGGTGACGATCACCGCGCGGTCGGCATGTTGCAGCGGCGCGGCAAAACCACCGCAGACCACATCGCCCAGCACGTCAAAGATCACCACATCGGTATCTTCCAGAAGGTGATGCTGTTTCAACAGCTTCACCGTCTGGCCGACGACATAGCCGCCGCAACCGGTGCCGGCCGGCGGACCGCCCGCTTCAACGCATTTCACGCCATTGAAGCCGGTGGCGACATAATCCTCGGGGCGAAGCTCTTCGGCATGGAAATCCACATCCTTCAGGATGTCGATCACCGTCGCCTGCAACCGGCCTGTCAGGGTGAAGGTGCTGTCATGCTTGGGATCACAACCGATCTGCAGCACGCGTTTTCCCATCATGGAAAAGGCTGCCGACAGGTTGGAACTGGTCGTCGATTTGCCGATCCCGCCCTTGCCGTAGACGGAAAAGACCTTGGCCCCTTCGATCTTGACCTCCGAGTCCTGGTGCACCTGCACCGACCCGTCGCCATCCAAACCCCTCAGCAGGGGGATTTCATCTTTCGGGCTCATGCGGCCTCCTTGCAGAAAGGGGGGCGCCCCTTCCAGTTCTGTTCAAATCCGTGGGTGTTCGCATGGGTCATTCCGCTGCGATCCCTTCCAGTCGATCTTCAAGTTCATCGGCGGCGCGTTGCAGCGCGGCCAATGTTTCGGCATCGGGCTGCCAATAATTGCGGTCCGATGCTTCCAGCAGGCGCTGCGCCATGCGGTTTGATGCTTCGGGGTTCAGGCTCGCCAGACGGCGGCGCATCACATCATCCAGCACAAAGGTTTCCGACAGGCGTTCATAGACCCAAGGGTCAACCTGCGCGGTGGTGGCCGACCAGCCCAGCGTGTTGGTGACATGCGCCTCGATCTGGCGGACACCTTCGGCGCCATGGCGCAGCAGACCCTCATAGAATTTCGGGTTCAGGCTGCGGGATCGGGTTTCCAGTGCGATCTGATCCTTCAACGTGCGGACAGTGCCACCGCCACGGGTCTGGTCGCCAATATAAACCGGGGTTTCCTGCCCGCCGCGCGCCCGTTTCACGGCGCGAGCGATACCCCCCAGCGTGTCGAAATACTGGTCAACCGTGGTGACACCCAGTTCGACGCTTTCCAGGTTCTGATAGGCCAGATCCACATCCTTCAGCGCCTTCTGCAACAGCGCTGCGTTCTGCACCGGCTTGCCGTTGCGGCTGTAGGCAAAGGATTTGCGGTTCTCATAGGCATCGGCCAATTCGTCTTCTTCCCCAAAGGCGCTGCTGCCCACCAGGATATTGACGTTCGATCCATAGGCCCCTTCAGCATTGGAAAACACGCGCAAGGCGGCGGTTTCCATATCGACGCCCATCTCTTCGGCATAGGCCAGGGCATGCGCGCGGATGAAGTTCTGCGACAGCGGCTCATCCGCGGCCGTCGCACATTTCCACGCGGCCTCGGCCAGCATCCGGGTTTGCAGCGGCAGCAGATCGCGGAAGATGCCCGACAACGTCATCACCACGTCGATGCGCGGGCGCCCAAGTTCGGCCAGCGGGATCAGGTCCGCCCCGCACAGTCTGCCATAATGGTCAAAGCGCGGCCGCGTGCCCATAAGAGCGAGGGCTTGCGCCAGCGGTGCGCCATCCGATTTGATGTTGTCCGATCCCCAAAGGACCAGCGCCACAGTGCGCGGCAGGGTCGGGTGGGTGTCCAAAAGGCGCTGCGCCTGTGCCGCGCCATCGCGCAGGGCAAAGGCGGTGGGCATGCGGAA
>CAWAPA010000002.1:0-11452 GCA_963783595.1 uncultured Alphaproteobacteria bacterium
TCGCGCAGACGGCGCCGGGTCGGGGTGGTGATGTCGCGGGTCGTGGGACGAAGGCCAGCGGGCAGCCACCGCTGAAGTCGCGGCCCACTGCTCGGCGACCCGGACCGGCCTGTTCCGGGGAATACTCACCGCGTCGGCGGGCTCGACCGGGTGTGGACGAACTGATCAGCAGGCCCACCGCCCAGGCTGTCGACAGGGCCGTCGAAGAACTCGCGCCCTGGTCCTGGATCGCCGATCAGCTGGTTGGTGGCGGTCTTGAACAGGTCGCCGAAAACCGGGCCGAGATTGTTCGGCCACCTGGCGCCTTCGTTGCTGGAAGCCGGAAACCATCACCGTGACGCTTCGCCAGCGGCTTCAGGCGACGAACGACGACAACGATGAAGCCTCGCCCATCACCCACGGTTGATCGAGGCCGACACGAAGGTCGCGCCGGCACGCCAGTTCGCCGAAGGCGGCATGATCTTGCCGTTGTAGTCGGTAGCGGTGGTCGGCGGCACGAACTCATGGTTGAACCCGGCCACCGTTGCGCGACGAATGCGTTCTCGTTGACCGGCCTTGCCCTGGATGCTGACCGGCTCCATCCTCGCCGAGGGTGCAGGGCCTGAAACTGAAACACCTGATCCGTCTGGACGTGATTGTGGAAATGGAAAAACCGCTGGAAATCTTTGCCCGGCTGAACATCAAGCACGGCCCCAACGTCGAACAGATCGTGCGCGAACTGCCCCTGAACGAAGAAGAAGTGATGGTCGAATTCGACCTCGCCTATTCCAAGATCAACGAAAAACGGGTGGAACGGCTGTGGGTGGACCTGATTTTTGAAGGGCCGGAAATGAACCAGATCATCCTGCGCGACGTCACCTTCTGCCGCAGACCACGGGCGGAGTTCTAGGGGTATGGGCGAACATGTGCTGACCAAGACACGCATCCGCGCCGGGGTCTGGGAGGGCATCCTCACCGGAGTTGCGGGCGAACCAGCGCTGGAAGTGCTGCTGTTGGAACAACCCGTTCCGGGCGTCTCCGTCACCCCCGCGCCTGACAAACCCGGCGCTTGGGCCGTCAGCGTGCCCATTCCGCTGGATGCCCTATCGGAAGGCGTGCAAACCTTTCTGATCCGCGAGGCGGGCACAACCGATACGCTGGCGCATTTCACCATCATTACCGGCGTTGCCATGGAAGACGACGTGCGCGCCGAGATTGATCTCTTGCGCGCCGAACTTGATATGCTCAAACGTGCTTTCCGGCGGCATTGTCTGGAAACCGCAGTATAGCCGTCAATTTTTCTGCGGAAAATCGTGGCGTGTCCCCGGTCACGGGGCTACACCCATGGCGGGCGAGCGAAAGGTCTGATCCATGGTGAAACCCGTTGTTCTGTGCATCCTTGATGGTTGGGGCCTCGGCACCAGCCCGGTTGCCAATGCGCCCGCCCTTGCCAATGTGCCCAACTTCAACGGCATCTGGGAAACCTGCCCCCACGCGCAACTGATCACACACGGCCCCGATGTCGGCTTGCCGCGCGGGCAGATGGGCAATTCCGAGGTCGGCCACACCAATATCGGTGCCGGCCGCGTGGTGGCGATGGACCTGGGCGCCATTGATCTGGCGGTCGAGGATGGCAGTTTCGCGCAGAACGAAAGCCTTCTTGCCTTCATCGCCGCCCTGCGCGGCTCGGGGGGGACGGCGCATCTGATGGGCGTTGTCTCGGATGGCGGCGTGCATGGCCATATCACCCACCTGCTGGCCGCCGCGCATGCGATTGCCGCTGCTGGCGTGCCGGTCGTCATTCACGCCATCACCGATGGCCGCGATGTCGCGCCCACCTCCGGCGCGGACTTTGTCGCAACGCTGGTTGCAGGCTTGCCCGCAGGCGCGCGCATCGGCACCGTGATCGGGCGCTACTTTGCCCTTGACCGCGACAACCGCTGGGACCGCGTCAGCCGCGCCTATCATGCCATCGTGCAGGGTGATGGCCTGCCCGCCGCCACCGCATCCGACGCCGTCGCCGCCGCCTATGCACGCGATGAAACCGACGAATTCATCCCCCCCACCGTCATCGGCGACTACACTGGCGCGCGCAGCGGCGACGGCCTGTTCTGCCTCAACTTTCGCGGCGACCGCGCGCGCGAAATCCTGTCAGCCATCGGCGCGCCCGGCTTTTCTGACTTTGACACCGGCCCCCGCCCGGTCTGGGCCGCAATGCTGGGTATGGTCGAATACTCCACCGCCCATAACGCCTTCATGACCACCGCCTACCCCAAGCGCAGTATCGCCAACACCCTTGGCGAATGGGTGGCCGCGCATGGCAAGACCCAGTTCCGGCTGGCCGAAACCGAAAAATACCCCCATGTCACCTTTTTTCTGAACGGCGGGCGTGAGGTGCCCTTTGCGGGCGAAACCCGCCACATGGCCCCCTCGCCCCGCGTCGCCACCTATGATCTGCAACCCGAAATGTCCGCTGTCGAAGTGGCCGATCATCTGGTCGGCGCGATCGAGGCCGGCCAGGATCTGATCGTCGTGAATTTCGCCAATCCCGATATGGTCGGCCATACCGGCATCTTGTCCGCCGGCGATTCTGGCGTGCGAGGCTGTGGATGTGGGCCTTGGTCGCGCGCTCAAGGCGCTCAAGGCGGCAGGCGGCGCAATGATTGTCACCGCCGATCATGGCAATTGTGAACTGATGGTCGACCCCGTCACAGGCGGGCCGCACACGTCGCACACCACCAACCCCGTGCCCGTCATTCTGGTCGGTGGCCCCCCCGGCGCAGCTCTGCGCAACGGGCGGCTGGCCGATCTTGCGCCAACGCTGCTTGCCCTGATGGGTCTGCCGCAACCGGCCGAGATGACAGGCGAAAGCCTGATCGCATGATGCGCGTAGCGGCCCTTCTGCTGATGCTTTGTGGCGCAGCACAGGCGCAGGATGTCGCCACCGAGGCTGCCGTGGCCAGCGCGAACCTTGCAGGCGCGGTTGACGCGCTTGAGGCCGCCACCACGTCGCGCGATCGCGTCTCTGCCCTGACGCAAACCATCCGCGCCTATGAACAGGGCCTTGCCGCCCTGCGCGAGGCCCTGCGACAGGCCGCCATTCGTGAGGCCGCGCTACAACTGCAACTGGACGCCAAACGCGAACAGGTGTCCCAACTGCTGGGCGTGCTGTCGCAACTGCAATCCGAACCGGGGCCATTGCTGCTTTTGCACCCCTCAGGACCCGTCGGCACCGTGCAGTCTGGCCTGCTGCTGACCGAAGTCACCCCCGCCCTGCAGGCCGAGGCTGATGTACTCCGCGTGCAACTCACCGAACTGCGCGATCTGCGCGATCTGCAGCTTGCGGCGGGTGAAACGCTGAAATCCGGCCTTGCCGCTGCCCAGACTGCACGCACTGCACTCAGCAAGGCCATATCCGACCGCACCGATCTGCCGCGCCGCTTTACCGAAGACCCCGAAGTGCTGCGTGGCCTGCTCGACAGCGCCGATACGCTTGAGGCGTTTGCAAACGGCCTCACGCTGTCCGAAAACCCGAACCAAGACTTCACCGCCACCAAGGGGACGCTGGCCCTGCCCGTCCTTGGCACCCTGATCCTGCGCGCGGCTGAGGCGGACGCCGCTGGCGTGCGCCGCCCCGGCCTGACGCTTGCCACCCGCCCCCGCGCCCTTGTCACCGCACCGCATGCCGCCACGATCCGCTATCGCGGACCGCTGCTCGACTACGGAAATGTGATGATCCTTGAACCCGGTGGCGGCTATCTTCTTGTGTTAGGCGGGTTAGACACGGTCTATGGCGAGGTGGGCGAGGTGGTTTCGACAGGCGCCGCCCTTGGTCTGATGGGCGGCGGCGATGCAGAAGATGCGGAATTTCTTGCCAATGCCGAAAATGGGAGTGGCGGACGCGAAACGGAAACGCTCTATATCGAACTAAGATTGGGATCAGAGCCGGTTGACCCGGCCGAATGGTTTGCCCTGACCGGGCAGGAAAAAAAGGACTGACGCGCGATGAAGAAGTTCATGTTGGCCGCTCTGGGCGGAACGCTGGCCGGGGCACTCCTGACGACACAGGTCGCAGGCCCCCTGCTCGCGCAAGAAGCGGCCGATGGCGGCACGGTCTATGAACAGCTTGATCTGTTTGGCGATATCTTTGAACGCATCCGCAGCCAGTATGTCGAAGAAGTCGATTCCAAAGATCTGATCGAGGCGGCGATCAACGGGATGCTGACCTCGCTTGATCCACATTCCAGCTATCTGTCGTCCGATGATTTCGCCGATATGCAGGTGCAGACGCGCGGCGAATTTGGCGGCCTTGGCATCGAGGTCAGTCAGGAAGAAGGCTACGTCAAGGTCGTCTCGCCCATGGATGGCACCCCCGCGGACGAGGCGGGCGTCGAGGCGGGCGATTTCATCACCGCCGTTGATGGCGAAAGCACCCTTGGCCTGACGCTTGATGATGCGGTTGACCTGATGCGTGGCCCGGTCGGGTCGGAAATCATCATCACCATCGTGCGCGAAGGCGTGCAGGACCCCTTCGAAATCTCGATCATCCGCGACACCATCAAACTGGTGGCCGTGCGCAGCCGTGTGGTGGGCAATGTCGCCGTGTTGCGGATCACCACCTTCAACGAACAAACCTTTAGCGGCCTGCAGGCCGAACTTGCCAAGTCGGTCGAAGAACTGGGCGGCATGGACAACGTAAAGGGCTTTGTCGTCGATCTGCGCAACAACCCCGGCGGTCTTCTCAATCAGGCGATTGATGTGTCGGATGCCTTTCTGGAACAGGGTGAAATCGTCTCGACCCGTGGCCGCGAGGCTTCTGATGGCGAACGCTTCAACGCAAGGGCGGGCGATCTCGCAATGGGCAAGCCGATTGTCGTGCTGATCAACGGCGGCTCGGCATCGGCATCGGAAATCGTGGCAGGCGCGTTGCAGGATCATCGGCGCGCCATCGTCGTCGGCACCAAAAGCTTTGGCAAAGGCTCGGTGCAGACCCTTATCCCCCTGCGCGGCGAAGGTGCGATGCGCCTGACCACCGCCCGCTATTACACCCCGTCCGGCCGGTCGATTCAGGCGCTGGGCGTCGCCCCCGACATCGTTGTCAGCCAACCCCGTGTCGATCCGACCGCCGAAGGCACCGAAGCCACTGCCGCAGAAGAGGCCGCAAATGCCCGCACCGAGGCCAGCCTGCGCGGCGTTCTGTCGAATGATTCGATGACCGAAGATGAACGCCGCCTGCTGGAAGAAGAACGCGCCAAGGCCGAAGAAACCGCCAAACTGCGCGACGAGGATTATCAGCTCGCCTATGCCGTCGACATCATCACTGGCCTGAACGCCATCGCTCTTGGCCCGCAAACGCCCGCGCCGTGATGGACCTGCCCTACCGCCCCTGCGTGGGTGTGACGCTGATCAATCCCGCTGGCCTGATCTTTGCAGGCCAGCGGACAGACAGCACTGCCACCGCATGGCAGATGCCCCAAGGCGGCATTGATGATGGTGAAAAGCCACGCACCGCAGCCTTGCGCGAATTATGGGAAGAAACGGGCGTCACCGCCGATCTGGTGGAATTTGTCGCCAAGACCCCTGGTTGGGTCACCTACGATCTGCCCCCCGAACTTCTGGGCAAGGTCTGGGGCGGCAAGTATCGCGGCCAGCGGCAAAAGTGGTTCCTCTACCGCTTTACCGGGCGCGACGATCAGATCAACATCGCCACCGCCCACCCCGAATTCGCCCGCTGGAAATGGACCCGCGCTGACGACATGCTCGCCGCCATCGTCCCCTTCAAACGTGATGTCTACGCGCAGGTGATCGCCGCCTTCCGCCCTCACCTCGCCTGACCACACTCAGGCGGGCACGGGCACATCCGCCAGCATCTCGCGCACCATCGGAATGACGCGCGTGCCATACAGCCGGATGCTCTCCATCATCGCGCCATGTGGCAATGTGCCCGCCGAATACTTCATGTCAAACCGCGCCAGCCCCAGATCGCGCACCGTCGCCGCGATCTTGCGCGCCACCGTCTCGGGCGCGCCCGCATACAGCGACCCATGCGCCACCTCGCCCAGAAACCGCTCTTTCGTCGTGGCAGGCCAGCCGCGCTCGCCCCCGATCCGGTCATGCATCGCGCGGTAATGCGGCCACAGGGTTTCCAGCGCGGCCTCATCGGTTTCCGCCACAAACCCATGCGAATGCACGCCAATCGGCCGCACCGGGCGCGCCATTTGCTGCGCCGCCCGGTGATAGAGGTCGATATGCGGCGAAACCGCCGCGGATCGCCCCCGATGATCGCCAGCATCAGCGGCAAGTCATACCGCACCGCCCGCACGATGGATTCAGGGCTGCCCCCCACGCCCACCCATGTCGTCAACGGCGCGCCCAGCGTCGGATACACCCGTTGGTCCTGCAACGCGGCCCGTGTCTGCCCGGCCCACGTCACGGAAGGTTCGCGGATCAGCCGCGCGAACAGATCAAGCCGCTCTTCGAACAGCAGCTCGTAATCCTCCAGCGCTTGCCCGAACAACGGAAAGCTTTCGGTGAACGACCCCCGCCCCACGATCACCTCTGCCCGGCCGTCCGACACGGCGTTCAGGGTCGAGAACCGCTGAAACACCCGCACCGGATCATCCGATGACAGCACCGTCACCGCCGACCCCAGCCTGATCCGCCGCGTCTGCCCCGCAATCGCCGCCAGCACGATTTCGGGGGATGACACCGCAAAATCATCGCGGTGATGTTCGCCGATGCCGATGAAATCCACGCCCACCTGATCGGCAAGCACACCCTCGGCCACCACGTCGCGCAGCACCTGATCCTGCGGCGTCAGACTGCCATCGGCCCGGCGCGTCACATCGCCGAATGTATCAATACCAAGGGAAAGATCGGTCATCGGGGCACCTCTTGTTCGGACCTGAACATAAGCAGGCAGGGGCGCCGCGTTAAGTCACAGAAATGCACAGCAACCCGCGCGCCATTGCAGAACCTACGACACATCCCTTGCCAGCAATTGGCTGCCCGGCCCCGACTTCACCTCAAACCGACTGATCTTGCGCACCAGATCTGACAGTTTTGCGCTGCCGTAGGTCCGGGTGTCAAAATCCGGGCTGGCCTGGGTGATGTATTGCCCGATCTGGCCCAGCGAATACCACTCGCCTTCCGGGTCAATTGCCCGCATCGCCGCGATGATCAGCGGAATAGCCTTGGCAGGCGCCTCTTTCGACGCGCGCGCCGCGACCTCGACCGGGAATTCCGGCATCATCCCAGTGCTGCGTTCGACCTTTGGTGCCTCACGCGGGGCAGGTTCATCCGATACCCCAAGATTTTCCACATAGATGAACCGCTTGCACGCCATCCGGAACGCCTCAGGCGTTTTCTTCTCGCCGATCCCGTAAACATCCAGCCCCTGTTCCCGGATGCGCGCCGCCAGCCGGGTGAAATCGCTGTCCGAACTGACCAGAACAAACCCGTCAAACAGCCCCGAATGCAGGAAATCCATCGCCGCAATCACCAGCCCGATGTCGGATGCATTCTTGCCCTTGGTGTTCGAAAACTGCTGATCCGCCACCAGCCCCAAGGCGGCCACGCGCCGCGCCCACGCACTTAACCGAGTCGCCGACCAGTCGCCATAGATGCGCCGCACCGATGCCTCACCCAGACCGGCAATCTCTTCGAAAATCGCCTCGGCATAGCCTGCGGGAACGTTATCCGCGTCAATCAGAACCGCCAGTCGCGGCGCACGTGTTTCGGCCATTGGGAAACCTTTCCTGCTATCCGGACCATGGCCCAAAGGGCCGCGCGAGGGAAGGGCTGCCTTGGCTTTCCCTGCGCAACCCCCTACCACTGGCCCCATGTCCTCGCGCACCCCCCTGACAGGTATCGCCCTCATGCTCGCCGCGATGGCGGTGCTGCCGTTTCTGGATGTGGTGGCCAAAACGCTGGGTGAACAGGGCGTGCCGATCATGCAGATCGTCTGGGCACGGATGGTGTTCGGCGCGGCCCTGACCCTGCCCTTCGCCGCCGCCCGCGTAGGGTTGGCGGGCCTGATCCCCGATCGCCCCGCGATGCACGGTCTGCGGGCAAGCCTGCTGATCGCCGCCACGTTCTTTTTCTTTGCGGCCCTCACGTTTCTGCCGATTGCCGATGCACTGGCGATCTTTTTCGTGCAGCCCCTGGTCGTTACCGCCCTCTCGCCATGGGTGCTGGGCGAGGCGGTCGGGCGCAGGCGGTGGACAGCCGTCTTCGTCGGATTTATCGGCACGCTCATCATCATCCGCCCCGGCCTGCAAGAGATCAATCTTGGCGTCGTCCTTGCCCTGGCGGCCGGCATCAGCCTTGCACTTTACATGCTGCTCACCCGGCGGATTGCGGGGCGGGCGGCGGCCATCGTCACCACCTTTCACACCAGCACGATGGGCAGCCTGATCACCACCGCGTTCGTGCTGTTCCTGTGGCAAACCCCGACCCCGGCACAATGGGGGCTCTATCTGCTGATCGGGATCATTGCGACAGGCGGCCATTTTCTGATCGTGCGCGCCTATGACCATGCCGAGGCGTCATTGCTCGCCCCGCTCGCCTATACCGAGATGATTATGGCAGTGATCGTCGGGTGGTGGTTTTTCGACGATTTCCCCGATGTCTGGACGTTTGTCGGCGTCAGCATCCTGATCGCAAGTGCCATCTATATTTCCATCCGTGAACGAACAAAGGGCCTCCAGCCCTCTGCGCCCACAGAACCACCATGACGAAAACCGGGCGCGCCCATTGCCCCGTTGTGGCGGGCCGATGGGGGTGTAGGGGCCTAGGCATTACGCGCCCGTGCCGATCACGAAATGTTTCAAAAGTGTTAACCGGTTCCCGATAAATTTTCCTTACTTATTGTTATTAAATGATAAAAGTGAAAATTGACAGCCGTCAATTTCTATCCGCACATCACCTCAATCACGAACGGCCCCCGCTGCGCCATGGCCCCGCCGAACGCCGCCACGAACGCATCCGCATCGGTCACCCGCACGCCGTCCACCCCATGGCCACGCGCCAGCGCGACCCAATCCAGAACCGGGTCCACCACATCGAACATCCGCACGGCATTACGGCCAACATCCGTTACACCCACATTCGCCAACTCCCCGCGCAGGATCTGATACCCCCGGTTGGAAAACACCACCACCGTCACATCCAGCCCCTCGCGCGCCATCGTCCACAGCGATTGCAGCGTGTACATCGCCGACCCATCCCCCATCAGCGCCACCACCTTGCGCTCAGGGCAGGCCACCGCCGCCCCCACCGCCGTGGGCAATCCATCCCCAATCGCCCCGCCCATCAGGCACAAAACATCATGCCCGCGCGCGGCAACCGTCGCGTCGATCATGGGCCGGGCCGAGGTGATCGCTTCATCCACCAGAATGGCATCCTCGGGCATCAGCGCCGCAATCGCCTGACCCACCTTTGGCAGGGTCATCGTCCCCGTCGGCAAGGGTGGCAGGTCCAGCGCCTGCAATGGCAGCGGGGCCGTATCCCGCGCGTCCAGCACATCGGCCAGCGCCTGCAGCGTCCAGGCATAGTCCATCTCGGGCGCGCATAATTCCATCACATGGCAACCATCCGCCTCGGGCAAACTCTTCTTCCCCGGATAGGCAAAGAAACTGACAGGCCGCGCGGCACCGCACAGCACCAGCGCGGTTTTGTCCGCCAGCAGTGCGACGTTTTCATCCACCGGATAGCGCAGACGCTGAAATGGCACCGACCCCGCCCCGCGCCGCATCCGCGCCACGAAATACGGGGCCATCAGGTGGCACCCGGTCTTGGCCGCAATCCGGCTGGCCACATCGCCCAGCCCCGTATGCAGCGTCAGCCCGTCCACCATCAACACTGCCCCCGGCTGTTGCAGCAGCCGCGCTGCCGCCGCAACTGCCGCCATCGTCGGCTTGCGCAATGCGGGCGGCGGGGCGGCGATCGCTGCCCCCTCTGCCGCGTCCCATGCGGTATCGGCGGGCAGGATCAGGGTTGCGACCTGCCCGCCGTTGCTCCGCGCCGCCCGGATCGCCGCCGCGCCATCGCTGGCCACGGCGTGCGCATCCGTCGTCATGCGCGTCCAGTGCGAGATGGTCCGCGCAAGCCCCAGCGTATCGCCCTTCAGCGGGCTGTCGTACTGCTGATGATGGGTCGCATGATCGCCCGTGATCGTCAGCATCGCACTGCGCGCTTTGCGGGCGTTGTGCAGATTGGCAAAGCCGTTGGCGAAACCGGGGGCAAGATGCAGCAGGCTCGCCGCCACCTGCCCGGTCATGCGGAAATACCCATCCGCCGCCCCGGTGGCCCCGCCTTCGAACAGGCACAGGATGCAGCGCATGTCGGGATGCGCGTCAAGCGCGCGCCACAAAGTGCATCTCGGACGTGCCGGGGTTGGCGAAACACACGTTCACGCCGCATGCCAGCAGCGTTTTGACAAGGCTCGTTGCGCCGTTCATGTGAAATCTCCCGGTGAGCCTATGGCTGGATACGAGCGCGCGAGCCGCTCAATAGACCACCACGCTGCGGATACTTTCGCCCCGGTGCATCAGGTCGAACCCCTCGTTGATCCGGTCCAGCGGCAGGATATGGGTGATCATGCTGTCGATCTCGACCTTCCCCTCCATGTACCAGTCCACGATCTTCGGCACATCCGTCCGGCCCCGCGCGCCGCCGAAGGCCGTGCCTTTCCAGACGCGGCCCGTCACCAGCTGGAAGGGCCGCGTCTCGATTACGGCGCCTGCAGGGGCGACCCCGATGATGATCGACTGCCGCCCCCAGCCGCGATGCGTGCATTCCAGCGCATCGCGCATCACCTTCACATTGCCGGTGCAATCGAACGAATAATCCGCCCCGCCAATCTTATCGACCGGGTCCCTGGGAAGAATTTTGGCTTTGGGCATCAGCACCAACAGGTGCGTGGTGCCCGTCAGGATATTCGAGATAGTCAGTTGTGCTAGCATTGCATCCTCAAGTTGTCATTCAATCAAGCGATTATACGGGCACTATGCGCACTTATCTCAACCTCATGCAACATGTGCTGGATCACGGCACGAAAAAATCCGACCGCACCGGGACCGGCACAGTCAGCGTATTCGGCTACCAGATGCGCTTCGATCTTGCGTCAGGCTTCCCGCTGGTGACCACCAAGAAGTGCCACATGAAATCCATCATCCATGAACTGCAATTCGTCCTGCAGGGAGACACCAACATCCGCTATCTTGCTGATCACGGTGTCAGGATATGGGATGAATGGGCGGACGAGAACAGGCGATCTGGGACCGGTATACGGCAAACAATGGCGCTCATGGCAGGCAGTGGACGGGCGCGTCATCGACCAGATCAGTGGCGGTTCGAACAGCTCAGGAACAATCCCGATTCACGCCGCATCATCGTCTCAGCCTGGAACGTGGGTGAACTGGATCAGATGGCACTGGCCCCCTGCCATGCATTCTTCCAGTTCTATGTCTCC
>CAWAPA010000003.1:0-12959 GCA_963783595.1 uncultured Alphaproteobacteria bacterium
GTCAGCGCGATCAGGTAATTTCCGATGTCGTTCAGGTGAATTGGATCAGGGGTGCCATCGGCCGCCATGGCAAAGAGATCGGTGCGCGCGGCAAGGCCGGGGATGTCGCCCGCCGCAATCGCGCGCGCGGTGGCAGCCATCACCTGCCCGCCGGGAATGACATGGATCGTGCCCGTATCCGGTCTGGCCATCGCAGGCCGCAACAGTCGACCTTCCCAGAGGGCGGCCAGATCGGTGTCGATCCGTTCAATCCAGCCTGCGGGATCATCAAGGCGGTGCCATGTTTCATACAGATACAACCGCACCGATGGGTTCGCGGTCCGCGCCATTGCGACCCAATTTGCCAGGGCATCCGCACTGTCGTGATAGCGGATGGCATCGCGCAATTCGACCATTTCGGTCAGGATGATAGCATCGTAGGTGCCGGAATTGACCGCCTCGCGCGCGGCGCGGTGGAAGGGATGGGCGTTTTCGGCGGCAAAGCCCGGCACATCGCCGTTCCAGTGCTGTTGCAGGGATGCGCCCCAGCCCAATTGGCTGGCATAATCATGGCCAGCCAGTTGCGCCAGCATCGCGGGCATGTCGCGGCCCACAAGGCTGTGGCCCAGATGATAGGTGCGCATCGGGCCCAATGGCTGCGAAAGGGGCACCGCATAACGCGCGGCAAATTCGGCAGGCGAAAGCCGCGCGTGGCGCGAAATGCGCCACACAGCCGCAGTCGCGATGCTGGCCAAGGCCGTCAAGAGGAACCATCTGCGTGTCATGCCACCCTCACTTGACTGTGAGATGTGGGGATTTACGGCGCGATTGCCAGAGGCGGTCTGGCAAGGTGACACTGGATTCGTCACCCGCTATGGTCAGGCAGCGCTGTGCGCGGCGCACAGACCCCGAAAGGATAACGTTCAGGTATGGCAAAGGGTTGGCATCGGGGCTCGACCATCGGCACGCGGATTGCCGTGTGGCGGGCGGGGCTGACAGCACCTGCGACCGGGTTCACATCACAACCCGAGCCGCGCACCATCGGGATGCTTGCGCGCGGGCGGCAATTGCTCGCAGGGAATGTGCAGTTGGCCGGGCATTTTACCCAAGCACCGGGCGTCAATCTGTGGGATATTCCCGCCCCGGATGCGGCCTTTCTGGCCGAGGCGCATGGCTTTGGCTGGCTGGATGATCTGGCGGCGGTTGGGGATGGCCACGCGCGGGCCATGGCGCAGGACTGGCTCTGGACGTGGATCGAACGGTTCGGGCAGGGCAAGGGCGCAGGCTGGACGCCCGATCTGACGGGCCGGCGGCTGATCCGGTGGATCAACCACGCGATCTTTCTGTTGCAGGGGCGGGATCGCGCGCAATCGGCCGCCTTTTTTGCGACGCTGACGCAGCAAACGCTGCTGTTGTCGCGGCGATGGCCGCGTGCCGCGCCCGGCCTGCCCCGGTTCGAGGCGCTGTCAGGTCTGATCTATGCCGGGCTGTCGCTGATCGGGATGGAGGCGATGGTGGGGCCTGCGAGTGTGGCACTGGCGCGCGATTGTGCGGCCGAGGTGGACGCGCAAGGCGGGATTGCCACCCGCAATCCCGAAGACCTGCTGGAGGTGTTCACCCTGCTGACATGGGCGGCCGAGGCGCTGACGGCGGCGGGCCGCACGGTGCCGCCTGGCCATGTGGCGGCCATCGCGCGGATGGCGCCCTGCCTGCGCGGATTGCGCCATGCCGATGGCGGGCTGGCGCGGTTTCATGGCGGCGGACGGGGCATTGCTGGGCGGCTGGATCAGGCGCTGGCGAGTGGCGGTGCGCGGGCCGTGCCGCTGGCGGGGTTCGCGATGGGCTTTGCGCGCCTGACCGGCGGGCGGTCAAGCGTGATCTGCGACATTGCCCCGCCGCCAATGGGCACACGCGGGCATGCATCTACATTGGGGTTCGAACTGACATCGGGGCGGCGTCCGGTGATTGTGAATTGCGGATCGGGCCGTGCCTTTGGCAGCGACTGGCAACGCGCGGGACGGGCCACGCCATCACATTCCACCCTGTGCGTTGACGGGGTATCATCATCGCGGCTGGGTGACCGCCCCGAAACGGCGGACATGCTGGTGCAATGCGCGCGGGTGACGGCCAGCCATCAGTTGATCGAGGACGGCGAACAGGGCGTTTATGCCGCTCATGACGGCTGGGTCGCCACGCATGGGCTGGTGCATGCGCGCACGATGGTGCTGTCGGGCGATGGGCGGCATCTGGACGGCGATGACCGCCTGACCGCAAGCACGCCCGCGCAACGCCAGCGATTCGACGCGATGCTGGCGCAATCGGGGATCAGCGGCATCCGCTTTGCGATCCGGTTCCATTTGCACCCGGATGTGGATGCGACACTGGATATGGGGGGGCATGCAGTGTCACTGTCGCTCAAAAGCGGGGAAATCTGGGTGTTCCGCTATGACGGGCGCGCGAAACTGACGATCCAGCCATCGGTTTATCTGGAACGCGGGCGGCTGCGGCCACGGGCATCGGAACAGATCGTGCTGGAGGCGCAGACAGCGGATATTGAAACACGCATCGGCTGGACCTTGGCGAAAGCACAGGATACTCCGACAGCAATCCGTGATGTGGGCGAGGACGATGCCGACGTCGGGCCATAACTGCTGGGGGTATTCTTGACCAATCGTGTTCCCGTTGGCCGTGCGCTGATTTCCGTTTCCGACAAGACCGGCCTTCTGGACCTTGCCCGCGCGCTGGCCGCCGAAGGGGTGGAGCTGATTTCCACCGGTGGCACGTCGGGGATGTTGCGCAGCGCGGGGCTGGCGGTGCGGGATGTGTCGGATGTGACGGGGTTTCCCGAAATGATGGATGGGCGGGTCAAGACGCTGCATCCGGCAGTGCATGGCGGCTTGCTTGCGCTGCGCGACGATGACGAACATCTGCTGGCGATGGCCGCACACGGGATCGAACCCATCGATCTGCTGATCGTGAACCTGTATCCGTTTGAGGAAACGGTGGCACGCGGGGCGGATCATGCGACCTGCATTGAAAACATTGATATCGGCGGGCCTGCGATGATCCGGGCGGCGGCCAAGAACCACCGCTTTGTTGCCGTGGTGACGGACCCAGCCGATTATGCAGGCCTGCTGGACCAGATGCGCGCGAACGACGGGGCGACGACCTTTGCCTTCCGGCAGAAACTGGCGCTGACGGCGTATTCGCGCACGGCGGCCTATGATGCGGCGGTGTCGGGGTGGATGGCGGGGCCATGGGCGAGGCGACGCCGCGCCACCGGGCGTTTGCGGGCACCTTGGCGCAACCCCTGCGGTACGGCGAAAACCCGCATCAGCGGGCGGCGTTCTACACCGATGGGTCGCGCCGTGAAGGGGTGGCCACCGCACGGCAATGGCAGGGCAAGGAATTGTCCTACAACAACATCAATGACACCGATGCCGCATTTGAGTTGGTGGCGGAATTTGCACCCGAAGATGGCCCGGCCTGCGCCATCATCAAACACGCAAACCCCTGCGGCGTGGGGCGCGCGGCCTCGCTGCGCGAGGCTTATGTGCGCGCTTACGATTGTGACCGCACGTCGGCGTTTGGCGGGATCGTCGCGTTGAACATGGCGCTGGATGGCGACACCGCCGAGGCGATTTCCGAGATTTTCACCGAAGTTGTCATTGCCCCCGGCGCGGATGCCGATGCGATGGCGATCTTCGCCAAGAAGAAGAATTTGCGCCTGTTGACGACCGCAGGGCTGCCGGACCCGACGGCCAAGGGGCTGGCGTTCCGGCAAGTGGCGGGCGGGTTTCTGGTGCAGGACCGGGACGGTGGGCGGATCGCGCGCGATGATCTGCGCGTGGTCACGCAGCGCGCGCCAACCACGGCCGAAATGCGCGACCTGCTGTTTGCATGGACCGTGGCAAAGCACGTCAAGTCCAACGCGATCATCTATGCGCGGGATGGGGCCACGGTCGGCATCGGCGCGGGCCAGATGAGCCGGATCGACAGCACCCGCATCGCCGCGCGCAAATCGCAGGACATGGCCGAAGCGCTGGGCCTGCCACAGCCCCTGACTTTTGGCGCGGTGGTGGCATCGGATGCCTTTTTCCCCTTTGCCGATGGCCTGATTGCGGCGGCCGAGGCCGGGGCCACAGCCATCATCCAACCCGGCGGGTCAATGCGCGATGATGCGGTGATTGCTGCCGCCGATGCGGCGGGGCTTGCGATGGTGTTCACCGGCCAGCGGCATTTCCGGCACTGACATGCGGGTATTGGCGTTCACAGCGGCAGTGATCTTTGCGCTGGATCAGGCGTCGAAATGGTTTGTCGTGCAATGGCTTGACCTGATCAACCGGGGTGAGATCGACGTGCTGCCGCCGCTTTTGCAATTTCGCATGGCGTGGAACCCCGGCATCAACTTTGGCCTGTTTGCCACCAGTCAATGGGTGCTGATTGCCATCGCACTCGTGATTTCCGGTTGGGTGTTGTGGTGGATCTGGCGCGAAAAGCCGGGGCGCATGGGCCAGATCAGCGCGGGCTTGCTGGTGGGCGGGGCATTGGGCAACGTGATTGACCGGATCATTTACGGTGCCGTGGCCGATTTTCTGAACATGTCCTGCTGCGGTATCGAAAACCCGTTCGCCTTCAACGTTGCGGACATCGCGATTTTTGCAGGTGCCATCGGCCTTGTGATCTTTGCCGGCAAACCAACCGCGCCAAAGCGCCGAAAGACCCCGTGACGCGCGCGCCGACATAGGCTAAGACAGGACAAATGATGAAAGGGACGGGCATGGCGGCAACACGGACGGTCTTCGCACTGGCGGCGGCAGTGGTGTTGTCGGCGTGCGGTAACGGCAATGACACGCCGTCGCTGTTCAATCTTGAACAACAGGGCAACGGTCCGGATGAATTTGCCATCCTGCCGCCACGTCCGCTGCAATTGCCTGAAAACCTTGCCGAACTGCCTGCCCCCACGCCGGGTGGCGCGAACCTGACAGACCCGACACCGAATGCCGATGCGATTGTGGCCTTGGGCGGCAATCCGGGTGCAGCGGGTGGTATTCCGTCGGGCGATGCGGCCCTGGTGGCCCATGCCGGGCGGCTTGGCACCACACCGGGCATTCGTGACCGTCTGGCAAGCGAAGATCTTGAATGGCGGCGCGACAATCAGGGCCGTGTTCTGGAACGCCTGTTCAACGTGAACGTCTATTACAAGGCTTATGACGATCAATCGCTGGACCAGCAGCGCGAGCTTGCGTTCTGGCGCAGCCGTGGCGCGCGCACGCCGTCAGCACCACCGCCACTGCCGGGCGAGTAAACCCGGCGTGACCGGGGCTTGTGCCCCGCCCGTTCCTCGCTAGCTTGCGCCTTGATCTTACGGGAGGAACCTGATGCTGCAGCGTGTCTGTCTGATGTTGATTGCCCTGTTGCCCGCCACGGCGATGGCCGATGAGGTCACGACATTTACCTTGGACAACGGGTTGGAGATTGTGGTGATCGAAGATCATCGTGCCCCCGCCGTCACGCATATGGTCTGGTATCGGGTGGGCGCTGCAGACGAGGCGCGCGGTCATTCCGGCATCGCGCATTTTCTGGAACACCTGATGTTCAAGGGCACCGATGATGTCGGGCCTGGCGCCTTTTCCGACATCGTGGAGGCGCAGGGCGGCAATGACAACGCCTTTACCGCATGGGATTACACCGCCTATTTTCAACGCGTTGCGGCAGACCGGCTTGATCTGATGATGCAGCTTGAATCCGACCGGATGCGCGATTTGCGCCTGTTGCCTGATGATGTGACGACTGAACGCGCGGTGATTCTGGAAGAACGGTCACAGCGCACCGACAGCGACCCCGGCGCGATTCTGTCGGAACAGATGCGCGCGGCACAGTTTCTGAACCATCCCTACGGCACCCCGATCATCGGCTGGCGGCACGAGATGGAACAGCTGAGCCGCGACGATGCGCTGGCGCATTACAGCCGCTATTACGCGCCCAACAATGCGATCCTTGTGGTGGCAGGCGATGTCGCACCGGATGCAGTGCTGGCGCTGGCCAAGAAATACTACGGCCCGCTGGCGCCAACGGAAAACCTGCCCGACCGCATGCGCCCGCAAGAACCGCCGCAATTTGGTGAGCGGCGGCTGGTTTACAGCGATGCGCGGGTGTCCGAACCTTATGTGATCCGCACCTATCTTGCCCCGGAACGCGATGCCGGAAATCAGGAGCAGGCGGCGGCGCTGGCCATCCTTGCCGAATTGCTGGGCGGCAGCGGGACGACGTCGGTCATGGCGCGCAAGTTGACGTTCGAGACGCGCACAGCGGTTTACGCATCGGCCTTTTATGATGGCATGGCGATGGATGACACGACCTTTGGCCTTGTCGTCGTGCCCCTGCCCGGCGTCAGTCTGGCCGAGGTCGAAGCCGCGATGGACAAGGTGCTGGCCGATTTCCTGAACGACGGGGTTGATGCGGCGGCCTTTGCCCGTGTGAAAACACAGATCCGCGCCGCCAACATCTATGCCCGTGACAATGTCGATGGTCTGGCGCGGCGCTATGGCGAGGCGCTGACATCCGGGCTGACCGTCGAGGACGTGCAGGTCTGGCCCGACGTGTTGCAGGCAGTGACCGAAGATGACGTGATGGCCGCCGCGCGCATGGTGCTGAACCGCAATCAGGCCGTGACGGGATGGCTGCAAACCGAAGGTGTGACTGAATGATGATCCGTCTCATTGCGGCACTGGTGCTGCTCGCCACGCCGCTGCGCGCTGAAATCGCGATTCAGACCGTCACCTCGCCCGGCGGGATTACCGCGTGGCTGGTCGAAGAACACGGCATTCCCTTTACCGCGCTGGAGATTCAGTTTCGCGGCGGCACGGCGCTTGACGCCCCCGGCAAACGCGGCGCTGTCAACCTGATGACCGCCCTGATCGAAGAGGGCGCGGGCGATCTGGACGCGCAAGGCTTTGCCGCGGCACGCGATGATCTTGCCGCCCGGTTTTCCTTTGATTCCAGCGTGGATTCCGTGGGTGTTTCTGCCAGCTTTCTGACCGAAAACCGCGATCAGGCGATGGCTCTGCTGCGCAGCGCGCTGATCGCGCCAAGGTTTGACGATGTGGCGATTGAACGGGTGCGCGGGCAGGTGCAGTCGATCCTGCGCAGCGATGCGCAAGACCCTGGTTCCATCGCGGGCGACACGTTTGATGCGCATGGCGTTCGGCGATCACCCTTACGGCAGCAATGGCGACGGCACGCCCGAAAGCGTGGCCGCGCTGACACGCGATGATATTCTGGCCGCGCACAAGGGCGCGCTTGCACGGGACCGCATCTTCGTTGCGGCGACGGGCGATATCACGGCGGACGAACTGGGCCTGCTCTTGGATGATCTGCTGGGCGATCTGCCCGCGACCGGCACGCCCCTTCCCCCGCCGGCAAACACCGTCTTTTCCGCCGGCGTGACGGTCGTCCCTTACCCCGGACCGCAGGCGGTGATCCTGTTCGGCCACGGCGGCATTGCCAGCGATGACCCCGATTTCTTTGCCGCGAGCATTCTGAACGAAGTGCTGGGCGGCGGCCGTTTTGGCGCGCGCCTGATGACCGAAGTCCGTGAAAAACGCGGGCTGACGTATGGCATTGGCACTTATCTTGCCGATTACGATCAGGCTGATGTGATGATGGGGCAGATGTCGTCATCGAACGCCACCGCGGCCGAGGCGATTGATGTCGTGCAGGCCGAATGGACAAAGATTGCCACCGAAGGCATCACGCCCGCCGAACTGGAGGCGACCAAGACCTTTCTTGTCGGGTCGTACCCGCTGCGGTTTGATGGCAACGAACGGATCGCGAGCATCCTTGTGGGCATGCAGATGATCGGCCTGCCGGTGGATTATCCCGCCACCCGCAATGACCGGGTGAATGCAGTGACGCTGGAGGATGTGAAGCGCGTGGCCGCCCGCCTGATTGCACCGGACGATCTGCGTTTTGTGGTGGTCGGCAGTCCGGACGGATTGGAAAACAGCAATTGATCCCTGTCTAAATCCCGTGGCCGAATTTGCTGCGGGGTGCTATGGATTGTGGCATGAATGCCGCAAACCCCAACATATCCCCGGATCGCCCGGTGATCCGCCAACTGGATGAGGCCGCAATCAACCGTATTGCGGCGGGCGAGGTCGTGGAACGTCCGGCCTCGGCCGTCAAGGAACTGGTGGAAAACGCGCTGGATGCCGGGGCCAGCCGCATCACAATTGACTACGCCGATGGCGGCAAGACCCTGATCCGCGTCACCGATGATGGCTGCGGCATGACGGCGGATGACCTGCCGCTGGCTCTGTCGCGCCATGCCACGTCCAAGATTGACGGCACCGATCTGTTGAACATCCGGTCCTTCGGCTTTCGGGGTGAGGCGCTGCCGTCGCTGGGTGCCGTTGGACGCCTGACGATCCAGTCGCGCAGTGCTGGGCATGATGGCGCGGCAATCACGGTTACCGGCGGGCAGATGGCCCCGGTGCGGCCTGCAGGACTGACACGCGGCACGATTGTCGAATTGCGCGATCTGTTCTTTGCCACCCCGGCGCGGCTGAAATTCATGCGATCCGACCGGGCCGAGGCGCAGGCGATCCATGAATGCATCCGCCGTCTGGCGATGGCCGAACCCGCCGTCGGCTTCACCTTGCGCGATGTGTCGGGCGGTGGCGACGGTCGCGTGATCTTTCGCGCCGATGCCGCAACAGGGGGATTTCTTCGATGCGCTGCACGGGCGGCTCGCGTCTGTTCTGGGCACGGACTTTATCGACAACGCAATCCCGATTGACGCCGAACGCGACGGATTGCGCCTGACGGGCTATGCCGCCCTGCCAACATGGTCGCGCGGATCATCCGCCCTGCAATACCTGTGCGTCAATGGCCGCCCGGTGATGGACCGCAGCCTGTTTGGGGCCCTGCGCGCCGCCTATTGGGATTTGCTTTCCCGCGACCGTCACCCGGCGGCGGTGCTGAACCTGCTGGTCGATCCGACCCGCGTCGATGTGAACGTGCATCCGGCGAAGTCCGAAGTGCGGTTTCGCGAACCCGACGTGGTGCGCGGTCTGATCGTGGGCGGGCTGAAGGCGGCACTTCTGGGGGCGACACAGCGCGCATCATCGACCGTGGCCGATGCGACGCTGGCCGCCTTCCGGCCTGAGGCGCGCATCTACCAGATGGACCGCGCCAGCCAGCCCACCCTCGCCCGCGCCATGGCGTTTCAGGCGCCCGGTTTCGCCGAGGAGCCCGCTGCCCGCTTTGAACCCGTGCAGGATACATCCGATGGCCCGTTGGGGGCCGCACGGGCGCAGGTGCATGAAAACTACATCATCGCGCAGACCGCGACAGGCATCGTGATTGTCGATCAGCATGCGGCGCATGAACGGCTGGTCTATGAACGGCTGAAGGCGCAGATGGACGGGGCGGGCATCGCAGCACAGGCCCTGCTGATCCCGGAGATTGTGGATCTTTCCGCCACGGACGCCGCCCGCATTCTTGAGGTGGCCCCCGATCTGGCACCCCTTGGCCTGACAATCGAACCCTTTGGCGGGTCTGCAATCGCGGTGCGCGAAACGCCTGCGATTCTGGGGGCCATCAGCGCCGCCGCCCTGATCCGCGATATCCTCGATGAACTCGGCATGGGCGACACGACCACGATCCGCGCCCGGATTGATGCGATCCTGTCGCGCATGGCCTGCCACGGATCGGTGCGTTCGGGCCGCCAGATGCGCGCCGAAGAAATGAACGCGCTGCTGCGCGAAATGGAGGCGACGCCGCATTCGGGCCAGTGCAACCACGGGCGGCCCACCTATGTGGAACTGAAGCTGCACGATATCGAACGGCTGTTTGGACGGCGATGATCACGATTGGCCCATAAGCTTTTCGCTGGGATGACCCGCTTGTGCTCGCCATTGCGGGCGGGATGGCTGCGCTTGCTGCTATTCCTCTGGCTGATCCTGCGCGCTGCGGGGAAATCGGCCACGATGGCCGAACCCCTGATGCGCGAAATGGGCTGGATGGCATCCCGCGTGCAGGCGCTGTCGGATGGGCAGGAACGTCTGTCGGGCGGCTTGCAACATGTGAGTGAGGCGCAGACGGTCAGCCAGACCGCGATGATGCGCCTGATGGAACAGCGCCTGATGGAGGTGCAGCGCGGCATGACCGAAAGCCTGCAAGGAACTTCGGTGCGCACGGCGCGCAGCCTTGGCGATCTGCATCAGCGGCTTGAGGCGATTGACAAGGCGCAGGCCAATATCGAAAAGCTGTCAGGCAACGTGTTGAACCTGCAGGATATTCTATCGAACAAACAGGCGCGCGGGGCGTTTGGCGAAATTCAGTTGAACGATATTGTGGTCAAGGCGCTGCCGGCGGATGCCTACACGATGCAGGCGACGCTTTCGAACGGCAAACGCGCCGATTGCCTGATCCATCTGCCCAACCCGCCCGGCCCCATCGTGATCGACGCGAAATTCCCGCTGGAGGCCTACGAGGCGCTGCGCCGCGCCAAGACCCCGGTCGAGGTGACGGATGCGATGCGCGGTCTGCGGACGGCGGTGCGGGCGCATATCAAGGCGATCTCGGACAAATACATCATCGAGGGCGAAACCGCCGATGGCGCGCTGATGTTCCTGCCGTCCGAGGCGGTGTATGCGGAACTGCACGCGAACCACCCCGAAGTGGTGCGCGAAGGGTTTGCCGCGCGGGTCTGGATCGTGTCGCCGACCACCTGCATGGCCACGCTGAACACGATGCGCGCGGTGCTGAAGGATGCGCGGATGCGCGAACAGGCGGGGGCGATCCGGCGCGAGTTGGGTGAACTTTACAAGGATGTCGAACGGCTTGGCGAACGGGTCGGCAACCTTGACCGGCATTTCGGGCAGGCGGCGAAAGACATCGAAGAGATCAAGATTTCCTCCGACAAGGCCGCACGCCGGGCGCGGCGGTTGGATAATTTTGATTTCGAAGAACTGGGCGCCAATGATCCGGCACCCATCATCGGGCCGCAAGCCGCGGAATGATGATCCATCTGACCCCCGCCGATTATCGCACCATGCCCTGGGCCAACGGGCGCGGGCAGACGACCGAGCTTTTGCGCGAAGACGGCTTGCGCCTGTCGATTGCGACCGTGGCGGAGGATGGCCCGTTTTCGATCTTTCCCGGCATCGCGCGTAACCTGACGGTCATTTCTGGCCCCGGTTTTCGTCTTTCGGGTGACGGGATTGATCTGACGGCAGCACCGCTGTCGCCCGTGGCTTTTCCCGGCGATGTGGCGATCCGTGCCGTGGGCGTCACGGCCACCTCCAAGGATTTCAACGTGATGACGCCTGCAAACAGGCCACGCCCGCAAGTGTGGCTCGCAAGCGCCCATGTCCCCGCAGGCGGACGGCTGTTCCTGCTGGCGCTGGATCAGGCGCGGGTCGATGACACCGCGTTGGCCCCTGGTGATCTGCTGGAAATGACAACGGCCGCCAGCATCAGCGGCGGCCCTGTCATCGCTGTCCGGCTGGTCGGCTAAATCCGCAGGAACGGCTGCGCCAGTCGCGGGATCATGCCTTTGAACCGCAAGGGGGCGTCGGTCGCGGCAAGGCAGATACAATCCATCCCCGCCTCGGCAATCGGGGTGTGTTCAGTCTCTTCGTTCGCAACCTCGATATCGCCCCGGCCATAGCGGTTGTTGCCGTCAAAGAACGCGCCCTGCAGCACCAGCGTCAGTTCCGTGCCCCGGTGGCCATGATCGGGCACCGCCTGCCCCGCGGGAATGCGCAAAAGCCGCACACTGGCTTTTCCATCGGTCCGCAAGATCGCCTGCTTGACCCCGCCCCCGGCGGTCCGCCAGCGGATGTTGCGGCCATCGCCCTGCACGTAATCGGCAAGCGGTGCCGGGAAAATCCCTTCGGCGGCTTGGGCTGCGCGGGCATTGGCCTGTGGCAAGCCGTCAAGCCGCGCCAGCATCCGGTCCAGACTGTCATCTGCCAGATCGGCGGTATCATCCTCCAGCACGGCACCACCCACCGCCTCGAACGCCGCAAGCCGGGCGCGTGCTGCGTCTGACAGCGACACATGCGTGGCCACAACCACGTTGAATGCCTCAGGCAGGATCCCTGCCGCGTAGCCCATCAGGATATTGTCAGGAAGTGTGTGCCGGATCATCATGTCTGTCGTCTGCCTTAACCCATGTGGTGGCGAAGCCGTTCCAACGCCAATCTGATACGCGATTTGATCGTGCCAAGGGGCAAACCTGTTTCCTCGGCAATTTCCGAGTGTGACAGATCGCCGTAGTAGGCCCTTTCGATCAAAGCACGCTGCTTTGCGGGCAGTTGGGCCAATGCCTGACCCAACCGTATCGTTTCTTGCTGCATCTCAAGCGCCTCGGCCTGATCGGGTTCAGGCTCTGGCCCCCAGGGCAGGTCTTCCGGCTCGGGTCTGCGCGACTTGCGCAGGGCGTCGATCCGTCTGTTGCGGGCGATGGTGAACACCCATGTGGCCACCGACGCCCGTGCCGGATCGAACAGATGTGCCTTCTGCCACAGCGTCGCCATGACATCCTGCGCACATTCCTCGGCCAGCGTGGCACCGGCGCCCGACTTCATCAAAAAGCCCTTCACCCGCGGGGCAAAGTGCCGGAACAGCGCGGCAAATGCCGCACGGTCCTGATGGTCGCGCACCCGCATCACAAGGGCTGCCCAATCCGTCTCATCCTGTTTCAGGCCCACGCCAATTCCATCCTGCAGAAACACCTTCCTTTTTTGTGTGTGCAGCATAGGCAAACACGGCAGAAGGTGCATCCGATTTGTGACCGACGGTCGCCTCGAAGTTCATGCGGGGTTTACGTGGCGCAGACGAGACTGGATCACCTGAAAACGATAAAATCTGAAATATCTGTCAGAAATTTCGGACACGCTCATGTCAACTTGATCCGACGGGTGTTTTCCGCCGTATGAATCAGGCTAAGACAAGAAAACACCACCCTA
>CAWAPA010000004.1:0-33444 GCA_963783595.1 uncultured Alphaproteobacteria bacterium
GGCAAAACGCGTCAGGCCTGATCCGATGCCCCGATCTGTTTTGGCAGGCGGATTACGAATTCCGTCCCCTCATCATCGCTGCGGGCCAGTTCCAGCATGCCGCCATGACCGCGCACCAGTTCGGCGCAAATGACAAGTCCCAGACCCGTCCCACCCTTGCGCACCCCACCCTGAAATGCGGTGAACAGGTGGTCGCGCGCACGTGGCGGCAGACCCGGCCCGGTGTCACCCACGCGGATCAGCCAGGCGGTTTCATCCTCGGTCGCCGAGACTTCGATCGTGCCGGGCCTGCCCGTTGCTTCAATCGCCTGCCGGGCGTTGCGCAACAGGTTTGATAGCACGCGGTATAGCTGTTCGGCATCCGCGCGCAGAACAAAAGTCGGGGGGATGTCAATCAGGCTGGTCACCAAACCGCCGGGTAGCATGCCTTCGCCTTCGACAACATCTTCCACCAGATGCAACAGTGGCACGCGCGACATCACGGGCGCGCGCTCCTCTGCCTTGCCAAACGCCAGCGTGCTTTCACACAGCGACACCGCGCGACTGATCGACCCAATCAGCTTGGGCGCGGATTTGGCAACGGCGGGGTCGGTGCTGCCCTCGATCCGGTCGGCAAAAAGCTGGGCCGTGGTCAGGATGTTGCGCAGATCATGGCTGATCTTGGCGACCGCCCCGCCAAGTTGCGCAAGCCGTTCCTTCTGTTTCAACGCACCCGTCAACTGCGTCTGCAACGAATGCAGCGCATCTTCGGCAGTGCGCAATTCCACGACGCTGGCACTGGGTGTAATCAGGCGTCGCGCGTCTTCGGGTGCTTGGGCATAAGCATCAATCTGGCGCACCACGTTGCGGATCGGCAGCACCAGAAGGCGACGCACGGCAAGAAACAAAAGGAACGCGGTCACAATCGAAATCAACGCCGACAGCATCAGAATGCGAAACCCGTAGTCCAGCATCGCATCGCGCAAACGCTTGGTATCCATCGTGATCTCAATCAGCAACCCGGCCTCGCGCACCGGGTTTCCGATCACCCGGATCACCCGGTTTTCCGCGGCAAACAGCATGGAAAACGCCTCGCGGATCAGGGGCCATGGCATCGTGACCCGCAGATCAATCGTCTGCGTGATCTCGTTCGGCATTGGCGATGACAGCACCAGTTGGCGCACCTCATCACGGCGCAGAACCACGTTGAACACCTCGGCATTGGCCAGCAGTTCCGCCTCAAGATCCGGCATGATCACATCGTCGGACGCCAGCACCGACAGCGCCGCAATCTGTGCCTTTTCCAGCCGCAGTTGCAGATAATCGACCTGAAACCGCGCGATCGAGGGCACAAAGATCAACACTTCTGCCAGCATGACAAAAGCTACGGTCAACAACAGGAACCGCCCGGACAGCGTGTTCAGAAACGGCCCTGACCCTGTTTTCACCGTTGCCTCGCCCGTTGACTACCTTGCATGGTGACCGACTTTGCGCACCGGTTCAAGGAAGTGGCGCAGATCATGGCAACCAGCGCTGCACGAACCCGACAATCCATTTGACGCGGGGACTGTCGAACAGGGACGGGGTGAAATATGCGCCGGCCGCACGTTTGCTGATTTCACCCAGTGTGGGATAAGGGGCGACCATCCCCGCAACGGCCGACATCTTCATCCGGTTCGCGATAGCCAGCGCCCACAGTGCGATCAGCTCACCCGCCTGCGGCCCGGCGATGCTGGCCCCCACCGGGCGGCCCTTGAACACCATGACCTTCAGCAGGCCATGGGCTTCGCCTTGCGTCTGGGCGCGGTCATTGTGGTGAAACTCCTGCCGGATCACGGTGAGGGCTGCGCCATGGGCCTTGCGCGCCTCGGTTTCCGTCATCCCCACTTGCGCGAGTTCGGGGTCGGTATACGTCGCCCATGGGATATGGCGCGTTGTGGCCTTGGCAGGCAGGCCAAACAGCATCTGCCGGATAAGAACGCCGGCATGATAGCCGGCCACATGCGTAAACTGCAGCCCGCCCGCCGCATCGCCCGCCGCATAAACGCGGCGGTTGGTGGTCGAACGCAGATTGGGGCCGACGGTCAAACCTTTGCGGGTATAGGCCACGCCCGCCGCATCAAGGTTCAGCCCGTCAACCGTGACCACGCGGCCCACAGCCATCAGAATATGACTGCCCGAAAGGGTGCGGTCATCGGCAAGCGTTACTGTGACATCACCTTCGGAACCTGCGATTCTGGCCACCGCCGTCCCTTCAAGTATGTCCACCCCATCGCCGCGCAGCGCAGCCATTATGACGGCGGCGCAGTCGGGGTCATCCTTGCCAAGGGCGGTCGCGCCCTCCACGACGGTCACCCGGCAACCCAGCCTGCGATGCGCCTGCGCCATCTCCATCCCGATAGGCCCACCACCGATGACAATCAGATGATCCGGCTTGACCCGCAGATCAAAGATCGTCTCATTGGTGTAATAAGGTGTGCCCTCAACCCCCGGTATCGGCGGCACAAACGGGCGCGACCCTGTGGCCACCACAAACCGTCGCGCCGTAATCTCGGTATCGCCTGCCAGCAGCGTGGTGGGCGACGTGAAGCTGCCATGGGCCCGTATCACCGTCACGCCCAAGCCCTCGAACCGCTCTTGACTGTCAACCGGGGCGATGGTGGCAATCACGCGGGCGACGTGGTCCTTGACCGCGTTGAAATCCACCTCAGGCACAACCGGCGTCACACCAAAGGCCGCCCCCGTGGTCATCGCATGCGCATGTTTGGCGGCCGCCAGCAGCGCCTTTGACGGCACGCAGCCCGCATTCAGGCAATCACCGCCCATCTCGCTCGCCTCAACCAGCACAACGCGCGCGCCCATCTGGACAGCCCCCGCTGCAATCGACAACCCGCCAGAGCCGGCGCCAATGATGCAGATATCGGTGGTGATGCGGTTCATGTTGTCTTCTTCTTGAAAAAGATCGGCAGGGCAGACAGGGCCGCCAGCCCCAGAATCGGACCGATGATATGTGGCTGCCAAAGAACTGACAAATCCGGGCGTTCGCCCCGCGCAAACACTTCACCCACCCCCGACCCGATGGAGGTGAACACCAAGGCGCCCGGTATGATCCCGATAAATGTCGAAATCGCAAACCGCGATAGCCGGGTGCCTGTGAATGCAGGCACCAGATTGGCCACGAAAAACGGTACGATCGGAACAAGACGCATGATGAACAGCATCGACCATTCGTTTTTGCGCAAGGCCGATTGCAACCGCGCCGCCGCGCCGCCGCTTTCGCTCATTTTGCGCGAAAGGCTTTCGCCAAACCCCGACCGTGCCGCCAGAAAGATCACAATGGCCCCGATCGTCGCAGACACCACATTGTAAAGAACCCCCGGAAACAAACCGAACAGAAACCCGCCCGTCACCGAAATCACCGCTGCCCCCGGCAGACTGAACGCGGTGATCCCGACATAGGTGCCAATGAACGCCAGTGTTGCCATCATGAAATGCGCATCGCGATAGGCCATCAGTGCCTCGCGATGGTCGGCCAACACATCGAACGACGCATAGGACCGCAGCGTGAAAAAGCCCACGACCGCCACCCCCAGAATGACAAGGATCGGCAACTTGGCCATGAGGCTGGTACGGGGTGGCGTCTGGTCTGGCATTCTGGTTCGATCCGGACAGTGACTGTTGCGGGCAGAGTGGCCTGCCCGCACGCCGGATCATAGCCCGATCACGCAGGGTTGAGCGTTATGTCACGCCGCCTTGCGGGTCTGATCCGCCAGTGCAGCCAGCAACAATCTTGCAACGGCTGCGCTCGACGCCGGGTTCTGCCCCGTCACCAATCGCCCGTCACGCACTGCATGCGGCTTGAAATTCGCCATGTTGCCCTCAAAAATCCCACCCAACGCGCGCAGCCGGGTTTCCAGCAGATAGGGCACAGTGCCTTCAAGACCCGCCTCGCGTTCCTCCGCATCGGTAAACCCGTTCACGCGGCGGCCCTTCACCAGCGGCGTGCCATCTGCCAGATGCGCCTCCAGCAAACCCGCCGGGCCATGGCAGACCGATCCGACAATACCGCCTGCCTCGAACACCTGCGCCACGATTTGCCCGACGGCAGTTGTTTGCGACATGTCCCACATCGTACCGTGACCGCCCGGCAGGTAGACGGCGGCATAATCGGCGGCCTTTGCATCCGCGACGGGCAGGCTCTGCGCCAATGACGCCATCGCGCGTGCATCATCCATGAACCGCTTCACGGCGCCGCCCCCATCATCGGGTTTGGCTGAGGCCGGATCGGCTGGCGGCATCCCGCCCTTCGGGCTGGCAAAAACCACTTCAAAACCCGCATCGCGTAAAGCCCAATAGGGAACAGCCAACTCCTCCCAGTAAAATCCGGTCGGTTTGCCGGTGTCGCCAAGCTGGTCATGGGATGTGGTCAGGATCAGGATCGGTTGGGTCATGGAAATCTCCTCGGGGTTCTTTAGGCATAGCGGGGATACGCAGACGCGCGGGGCGGGTTTCGACTGGCCAACACGTGCAGGGACAACGTGGAACGAGCCAAAGTCGTTCCATTCCGCCACGAGACAACGGGCTATTCAGCCGACCGCGCAGCCTTGGCGCGCAAGAAATCCGCGCAGCTGTCCAGAATTCCGCTATGGGTGAATTGACTTGGCCGTCGGGCGTCCGTAAAGGACAGCCTTCGAATAGGCGATGCTCGAATCCCGCAACGGGTTTGCACCGCATGACTGATGGAGAAGCCGCGATGAAGCGTACATTTCAACCCTCGAACCTCGTGCGCGCCCGCCGCCACGGCTTTCGCGCCCGCATGGCCACCAAAGGCGGCCGTCTTGTGCTGGCAGCCCGCCGCGCCAAGGGCCGCAAGAAACTGTCGGCCTGATTGATCGGCCCTCAGCGGGCCTGACAAGGACACGACCATGACGCCGCCGGAGGCACAGGTGAATGACGGCAATGCCCGGCTCACCGTTGCGCCACCGGCGGTTTTCGTTTGCACGATCGAAACGCTGAAAAACCGACCCGATTTCCTGCGCACTGCACAGGCGGGGCGGCAAAGCGCGGGCGGCTTCATGTTGCAGGCCCGCGCCCGCGGCGATGACAATCCGCTGGTGCGCGTCGGCTACACTGCCTCAAAAAAGACCGGCAATGCCGTCGCGCGCAACCGCGCCAAAAGGCGCCTGCGCGAAGTCGTGCGCGCGATCTTGCCCGTGGGGGGGCTTCCGGGCTGGGATTATGTCCTTGTCGCACGCCCCGGCGTCACGGTGAGCCGCGATTTTGCCCTGCTGCTTGATGATTTGCGCGGCGCATTGGCGCGGGTGCACCTGGCGCGCGCCGCGCAACCCCGCGAATGACGCCACTGGCCCATATCATCGCCCTGCCGGTGCGTGCTTACCGACTGGTGCTGTCGCCGTGGGTCGGTCATGGCTGCCGGTTTCAGCCGACCTGCAGCACCTATGCGCTCGACGCGCTGGCGCGTCACGGCGGCCTCAAGGGCGGCTACCTTACCGTGTATCGTATCTGCCGCTGCCATCCTTGGGGCGGGTCGGGCTATGACCCGGTACCGGGATCAGACCCTTCGGACAACTGATGCGTTCACGGCACCCGAATTTACAAATTCCAACGGAAAACCGCAGGCAACAGCAGACATCTACGGCCTTAGTTGATCTTTTCGAATGAAATGCTGACGTCCCCGATCCCGATCCCAGCCTTGGACATATATGCCCGGTTGAAGGCGCGGTCGTCGTCCACAAGCCATATCCAGTCGTTGAATGTGACGCGCGTGGTGGCGGCGGGTCCATCTGCCGATGGCACTGGCAGGTCGATCGTGTAGCGCCAGTTGAAGCGGTCGCCGCGTTCCTCGCCCACCGCTTCGCCGATCACACCGGGGGCCGTGCCGCGCCAGGTCTCCGGCCCCGTCTTGACCAGGGTCCAGATGCGCTGTTCGGTCGATCCGTCTTCATACACGAAATCTTCGACCAGACGCAGGCGCTCGCCATCCCAGTCGCCCTTGATCGTCACACGAAACTGGCGACGGACTGTGCCGAAAATATCCTGAAACTGGCCATAGGCCACCAGATTACCGTCAAAGAATTCCTCAAGCTCCAACTCGCGGTTTGAAAGGCTCGGGTCATCAAACGACGGCGTGCCGGAACAGGCCGCAAGCAAGGGCAGTAGGTAAAGGGCGGCGCGCATGATGTTATCCTTCTGGTCCTCTGATACGATAGACCGCGCCGCCCGGATGACAATGCGTCAGCCCTTCAGATGCAAGGCACCATTTTCGAGCCGCCGTGTGGGAAACACATTGCGGTCTATGGCGCCCCTGATGTTCACATGCACATCGTGCAGGAAAACAGGGTCAAAGAAATACCACGCATGATCGGCATTGGGCACGCCTGCGAAATCGGCCCGATGCGCGTCATAATAATCGCCCACGTTCACATTCACCGCCTTTGCCGGGGCCGATGGCGGCAGGCCGATCCGGCCTACGCGCGGCGATACGCCCACCCGCTTCGCGCCCGAAATCGACAGGATCGAATCATACCGGGTTGGAATAGTTGGTCAGCCGCACGCAATGGCGATACAGGGACGAGCTGGTCGCGCTCGCGCCCATCGACTCCGACGATACATCGCCTGCACAGAGCATGACCTGACTGATGGTCCAGCTTGTAGCCGCGACGGCGGGGCGGTCATCGGCATCGTCGAACGCCTCGCGCACCACAAACGCCCCCATCGAATGTGCAAGGATATGCACCGAAATATCGCAGTCCTGCTGCACATAGCGTGAAAACGGCGCGATCCCTGCATCCACCAACCGGATCGCAGTCAGTTTCGCATCCGACCGGTCCTCCAGATAGTTCAGCGCGCTTGACGCCGATGGCCAGTCAAAGCTGACCACGGCCCCGGCAAACCCCTGCGCCTGCAGCCCACTGCGGATGGCGCGATGGCGCAGCAGCACGGTTTCGGGGCTGTTGTTAAAGCCATGCACATAAATCAGCACATCCCCCACGGGCATCCCGCGCGAATTGACGTTGGTCTTGCCCTCTGCGATTACCCGGTCAAACCATGTCCGCAGTGACACGCTGTGGGCTGGCATCGGTTCACGATGATTTTCGGGGATTTCCAGATACTTTACCGGCCCCGCGTTGTTGCCAAACCGATTTGCGCGCACGCTGCGCGCCGAAAAAATGTAATCCATAATAGCCCTCGTTCAAAAATGAATACACCGATCATATCACGGTGTCCGTCCGCGCCAAAGCCTCGCGTTGTATTGCAGGTCCTGGGGTCAGGCAAACCTTACCAAATTGGCGAAAATCCGATGCAACTTGCAGGTGTGCATTAACCATTCGATCAGGTTTTGTTCCCTAGCATGACCTTGCCACGGGGGATTGTCCCCGCCTTTGCAGGGATACCCCTCATGCTGCGCGCCATTGCCCGTTCGCCGATCTTGCACGCCCTGTGGTCGCGCCGCGCCAGCCTGCGACGGCCAGAAATCATGGCATTTCTGCCTGCGCTGACACTGGCCGCCTTCTGGTTCGGGGGCGAAGACCTGCTGATCGGCACGGCGTTGGGCCTGCCCTTGCTGTTCGCGCTGGCCGGTGCCTTCCGGTACGCCGAAGATCTGCCCGCCTTTCCGCATGATCTGGGCGGTTTGTCGGCGCTGCCCGCACTGGAACGGCAGTTGGGCCAAATTCTGAAAAGCACGGATCGCACGGGCGAAACGACCGGCGTGCTGATGGTGGCCCTTGATGATCTTGCCGATCTCGACGCGCGGTTCGGCGCCTCTGCCCTGGCCGAGGTGCAGGAACGTGTCGCCGACAGGCTTGCCAGTGCCCTGCGCGGTCCCGACCTGATTGCCCGCGTGCGGCCGGGGTGTTTTGCGATTGTGCTGACACCGATGCGCCGCCTTGATCTTGAGACGATGGTGCAGGTGGCGGCCCGATTGCAAGCCTCGGTAGCACCCCCCATCAGTCTGGATGCAACACGCATCTATATCACGGCATCCACGGGATTTTGCCTTGCCGCGCGTGCGCCGCAACAGACCGTGCGCGCCGTGATGGATGCAGGGCTTGCCGCAATGGCCGATGCACTGCGCTGTGGGCCGGGGGCAATCCGCGCCTATTCGCCTGAGATTGCCGCCCGCCTGAAACAGACAGATGATCTGCGCGGCAGTCTTGAGGCTGCCTTTGACGAAGGCCAGATCAAGCCGTTCTTTCAACCGCAGATTTCCACCGATACCGGCGTTCTGACCGGGTTGGAGGCGTTGGCCCGCTGGAATCATCCCGAACGCGGCATCCTGCCGCCCGCCGATTTTCTTGTCGCCGTGGCCGAGGCGGGCCTGACCTCGCGCCTGTGCGACACGATGCTGGCGGGGGCGATGTCGGCCATGCGCAAATGGGATCAGGCCGGCATCCGTATTCCCCGTGTGGCAGTCAATTTCTCAGCCGCTGAACTGCGCGACCCCCGTCTTGTCGACCGCATCAAATGGGAACTGGACCGTTTCGATCTGCGTCCCGACCGGCTCTGTGTGGAAATCCTTGAAACCGTCGTCGCCGATTCTGCCACCGACCTCATTGTGCGCAACCTGTCGGCGCTGGCCAAACTCGGCTGCCCGCTGGATCTGGATGATTTCGGCACGGGTCAGGCGGCCATTGGCAGCATCCGCCGCTTTGGTGTCAGCCGCCTGAAAATCGACCGCAGTTTCATCACCCATGTCAATGACGACCGCGAACAACAGCGCACGGTGGCTGCGATCCTGTCATTGGCCGAACAGCTGGGCCTCGACACCCTAGCCGAAGGGGTGGAAACCCAGGAAGAACACGCCATGCTTGCGCAGCTTGGCTGCAAGCATGTGCAAGGCTATGTCATTGCCCGCCCGATGCCGTTTGACGACGTGGCGGCCTGGATCACCCATCACCGCGCGGGCCTGCGCCCCCTGCCCCGGATCGGATCACGCGCGGTGTGACGCAAAACAGCAGGCCACAGGCCGTCTGAAATCGGCGGGCAGGTGTTCACATCGTCGCCCGCAGTACCGTTTTGCAGCAATACCGCTTGACCTTTCCGCCCCCCTTCTGTTGAACCGCCGTTGATTGAACCAGAAACGGCGGCTGTCCCAGATGGACGAACAGAATAACAAAAACCTTGTCCTGACCATCGTGCTTAGCATGCTGGTGGTGTTTGTCTGGCTGGTGTTCTTTCCGCCGCCCGAACCCGTGGTCGATCCCAATGCGCCTGCGGTGACGCAATCCGAAGGGGCCACCGATACCGTGGCTGTCTCCGAAGCCGCTACCGATACAACCGCCGACGCAGCCGCCACCGCCGCAGCCCCCCGCGTGCCGGTGGAAACGCCCGAATTGACAGGCACGATCTCGCTGCTGGGCGGGCGGATTGATGACCTCAGCCTGCGCGACTATCGCGAAACCATTGATGTCGCCTCGCCGCCCGTGCGCCTGCTGGCGCCGATCGGGCAGGACAACGCCTATTACGCAGTGTTCGACTGGCTGCCGGGCGCGGGCCTTGAACGCGCCGATGTTCCCGGCGCGCGCACGCTGTGGCAGGCCGCATCCGATGCCAAACTCACCCCCGACACGCCGCTGGTGATGACATGGGCCAACACCAAGGGCCTGACCTTCACCCGCACCATCAGCATTGATGACAAGTTCATGTTCACCATCAGCGACGCTGTAGAAAACAGCGGCGCGGCAGAGGTGAAACTCGCGCAGCGTGGCGTCGTTGCGCGTCACGGGTTGCCCAAACTGCAGAACATTTTCGTCGTCCACGAAGGCCTGATCCGCCGCACCGATGGCGAATTTCATGAAATGGACTACGACGAAATCACCGAACTTCCCGCCGTGGCAGACGAAGGCGCGCCGTCCGAAGTCATCCCCGCCACAACCGATGGCTGGATCGGTTTTACCGATCATTACTGGATGACCAGCCTTGTGCCCAATCAGGGCGCGGCCTTTACCGCCGTGGCAAAATACACGCCCGGTTCCGACATCTATCAGGCCGAGATCCGCGAACCGCTGCTGACGATTGCCCCCGGTGCCACCGTCACACAGGCACAACGCCTGTTTGCCGGGGCCAAGGAGTGGGAAACGATCGGCAACTATCAGGATGCGGGCATCGCAGGCTTTATCGACAGCATCGACTGGGGCTGGTTCTTTTTCCTGACCAAGCCGATCTTCGCCGTGTTGCACTGGCTGAATAAACTGATCGGCAACATGGGCCTTGCGATCATCGGGTTGACCTTCGTTCTGAAGCTGATCGTGCTGCCACTGGCCTATAAGTCATATGTCTCGATGGCGCGGATGAAAGAACTGCAGCCCGAGATGGAGGCGTTGAAGGAACGCGCAGGCGATGACAAGCAGCGCATGCAAAAGGAAATGATGCAGCTGTATAAAGAGCGGAAGGTCAACCCGGCAGCGGGCTGTCTGCCTGTTCTTATTCAGATCCCCATCTTCTTCGCGCTCTATAAAGTGATTTTTGTCACCATCGAATTGCGCCACGCGCCGTTCTTTGGCTGGCTGAATGACCTGTCCGCCCCTGACAGCAGTTCGATCTTCAACTTGTTCGGTGTGCTGCCGTGGGACGCGCCCGCGCAGGGAACACTGTTGGCGCTGATCTTTATCGGCGTGCTGCCGATCCTTCTGGGCATCACGATGTGGTTGCAGCAAAAACTGAACCCCGCCCCCGCCGACCCGGTGCAGCAGCAGATTTTTGCATGGATGCCGTGGGTCTTCATGTTCATGCTGGGCGGCTTTGCCAGTGGGCTTGTGGTTTACTGGATCACCAACAACACGATCACCTTCGTGCAGCAATACATCATCATGCGCAGCCATGGCCACAAGCCTGACCTGTTCGGCAACATCAAATCCGGCCTGAAACGCACACCAGCGGCCGCCGTACCGGCCAAGACCACCCCCGCCAAATCGACCCCGGCAAAACCGGCGGCACCCAAAGTCACCACGTCGGCACCCGCCAATCGCCAAAGCCCGCCCCGCAACCGCAAGCCACGCAAGTGACCGGGACGCTGATCCATATCTGCCGCCACCCGATCAAGGGCCACGGGCGCGAGGAACTGGCAGCCGCTACCCTCGCGCAAGGGGAATGCCTGCCATTTGACCGGCATTGGGCCGTGGCGCATGATGCGGCCAAACTGACCGGAGCGTGGGTGCCTTGCGCCAACTTTGCCCGCGGGGCCAAGGCGCAAACTCTGATGGCGATGACGGCAGCACTGGATGAGACGACGCGCCAGATCACCTTGACACATCCCGCGATCGGCAGCTTGACCTTTCGTCCCGATGATCCGGCCGATACGGCGCGGTTTCTGGCATGGGCCGCACCGCTTGCCCCCGCAGATCGTGCGCAGCCCGCACAGATCGTGTCCGTCGGGCGCGGCATGACGGATAGCAATTTTCCGTCGGTTGCGATTCTGTCGATGGCTTCCCTGCGCGATCTCTCCGCCCGCATGGGGATCGACCTGTCGATCCACCGCTGGCGTGGCAATCTGTGGCTGGACGGGGCGGAGCCCTGGGTTGAAGAAGGCTGGCTTGGCCGCACCATTCGTATCGGCGGGGCGGTCCTGCGGATCGACGAGCGCATCACGCGCTGCCGGGCCACGATGGCCGATCCGGTTACGGGACATGTGCATGGCGATACGCTGGCGGCCCTGCAGTCCCATTTCGGGCATCAGGATTTCGGCCTGTATGCAACCGTTCTGAATGGCGGTCCGGTTGCGCGCGGTGATGATTGGGCGCTGCTATGACCCTGCCCTTCCCCCTCGCCCCCACGCCCGAAGATGCCGCACACGAGGCAGGCCGTCTGTTGTTTGCTGGCCCGGTCGATTTCGTCAAAGGCGTGGTCGCGATGTCGGGCCTGCCGCCGGCAGACCGGCTGGAGGTCTGCTTTGCGGGCCGGTCGAACGTTGGCAAATCAAGCCTGATCAACGCGCTGACAGGCCGAAAAAGCCTTGCCCGCGCATCCAACACGCCGGGCCGCACGCAAGAGATCAACTATTTTGCACTTGGGACCGAACGTTACCTCGTCGACCTGCCCGGCTATGGCTATGCCGAGGCCCCGGTGGCCGTGGTGGCCAAATGGCAGGCCCTGCTGCGCGATTACCTGGCCGGGCGTCAAACCCTGCGCCGGGCCTTTGTGCTGATCGACACCCGTCATGGGGTCAAGGACGTGGATGAAGAAATCCTGACACTGCTTGACCGCTCGGCACTGGCTTTTCAGGTGGTAATGACCAAGGCCGACAAGGTGTCTGCCGCCACGCGCGATGCCAATATCGAACAGGTGCGGGCCGCACTGGCCAAACATCCTGCGGCCTTTCCCGAATTGGTGGTGACCAGTTCCGAAAAGGGCGATGGCATCGAAACTCTGCGCGCAATCATCGCAACGCTGGTCTGACACCTAAGAATTCCGGACCAAGAGCTTTCAGCCCCCGCCGTCAGACGTGCTGGCCGCCGTTGATCTGCACTTCGGTGCCCGAGATATAGCTCGCCGCGTCATTGCACAGAAACCAGATCGCATCGGCCACCTCGCGCGGCTGGCCCAGTCGGCGCAGCGGCAAGGCCTCCACGATTCTGTCGGTGCCCGGTGACAAGATCGCCGTTTCAACCTCGCCCGGTGCAATTGCGTTCACGCGCACCCCCAACGGGCCGAAATCATGCGCCATTTCCCGCGTCAGCGCCGACAGCGCCGCCTTTGACGTGGCATAGGCCGCGCCCGCAAAGGGATGCACCCGGCTTCCCGCGATGGACGTCACATTGACCACCGCCCCCTTCGCCGCCGCCAGTTCATCCTGCAGCCCCCGCGCCAGCACCACCGGCGCAAAGAAGTTGACGTGGAATACATGCCCCCAGGTGCGCAGATCGGTGTTCAGTGTCGTCAGCCGCCCGCCATCAGCGTCTTTCGGACTGATACCCGCATTGTTGACCAGCGCATGCAGCCGCCCGTTGATCTTTGACTTGATGACCTCAATGGCGGCAATGGTCTTGGTCGGATCGGCCAGATCAATCTCGATGTGGTTGTCCTCGCCCCCCGGCCATGGGCAGCGCGGATCAAAAGGTTGGCGCGAACATGTCAGCACACGCCAGCCTTCCGCCCCGAAACGTTTCACCGTGGCATGGCCAATGCCCCGGCTTGCCCCGGTCAGCACGATTGTTTTCTGCTCGCTCATCCAAGAACCCTACCATTTCTGTCGGGTAAGGCAAGCGCTTGGCAGACCCGTGCAAACGGGCTACCACGGCGCACGGAGGCCGCGATGAGAAAGCAGACCATGACCCTGAACGACTCACTCGTCACCGCCCGCGTACTGTCCGAGGCGCTGCCCTACATGCAGCGCTATTCAGACGCGGTCGTTGTGGTGAAATTCGGCGGGAACGCCATGGGCGATGATGCGGCGATGGCCGAATTTGCCCGTGACATCGTGCTGATGCGGCAGGTCGGGGTGAACCCGGTTGTCGTGCATGGCGGTGGGCCGATGATCAACCAGATGCTGGACAAGCTGGGGATCAAGTCCGAGTTCGTGCGTGGCAAAAGGGTCACTGACAAAGCCACAGTCGAAGTCGTGGAAATGATCCTGTCGGGCCTCGTGAACAAGCGCATCGTGCAGGCAATCAACGATCAGGGTGGCCGCGCCGTGGGCATATCGGGCAAGGACGATGATCTGATGGTCTGTGTCGCCGATGACCCGGAGCTGGGGTTCGTGGGCCGTCCGGTGGAAATGAATGTCCAGGTGCTGCGCGATCTCTATGCCGCGGGCATCATTCCGGTTGTGGCTCCGGTCGCCACGGGGATGGAGGATAACGAAACCTTCAACGTCAATGGCGATACCGCCGCCGGTGCCATCGCGGGCGCACTCAAGGCAGATCGCCTGTTGCTGCTCACCGATGTGTCGGGCGTCAAGAATGCGGGCGGCGAGGTCATGACCCAGATCACCCCGGAAGAGGTCCGCGCCATGATCGCCAGTGGCGACATCAGCGGCGGCATGATCCCGAAAACCGAAACCGCCCTCGCGGCCATCGAACAGGGCGTGCGCGCGGTGACAATTCTGGATGGCCGCATCCCCAACGCCTGCCTGTTGGAGCTGTTCACCGATCACGGTGCGGGATCACAGATCCGGTCCACCGAGCCGCGTATCAAACCCCGCGTGCGGCGCTAGTTTTTCGGCCCACGCTGCCCTAGACTTCGGGCATGGCCAATACCGACATCCTGCGCCTTGTGATTTTCTTGTCGCTTTTTGCGGCCTTTGCGGTGCTTGAATGGCTGTCGCCGCGCCGTGTCGCGCGCTGGTCCCGCGCGCATCGCTGGGCCACTAATGGTGCGATCATGGTTCTGGGCGCGGTGCTGCTGCGTGGCCTTGCCCTGCTGTTGCCCCTGCTGGCGGTGGGGGCGGCACTGGATGCGGCGCAACGCGGCTGGGGCCTGTTCAACGCGCTGGCGTGGAACCCCTGGATTGAGGGCGTGCTGGCTTTTCTGTTGCTTGATCTCGCAATCTGGACGCAGCATTTGGTCACCCACAAGATACCGGTCCTGTGGCGCTTTCACCGTGTGCACCATGCCGATGGTGATTTTGATGTGACCACCGCCATCCGCTTTCATCCCATTGAAATCGCAGCCTCAATGCTACTGAAAATCGCTGTGATCTATGCCCTCGGCCCGCCCGCCATCGCCGTTCTGGTGTTCGAGGTCGCGCTGAACGGCACCGCCCTGTTCAACCACGCCAATCTTGCCTTGCCCCGCGGGCTGGACCGCGCGTTGCGTCTGGTGCTGGTGACGCCCGACATGCACCGCGTGCATCATTCGGACGACCGCGCCGAACACAACAGCAATTTCGGCTTCTGCCTTTCCATCTGGGATCGCATCTTCCGAACCTATCGCGCGCAACCCGCTGCGGGCCATGATGCCATGACCATCGGGCTTGACTGGCAGGATGACCGCCCAAGCCAACTGGGGTGGAGCCTGCTGCTCCCCTTTCGTAAATGATTGACGCGCTGCTCGCCCCCCATCACCTGACTGTGCTTGGTGGCTTTCACGCAGACCCAGATGATGCGCTGCCAAAGGGCACGCAAACCCTGCTGATGATTGGCCCCGGCGACGGGTTCTGGCCGCATGTGACGGCGCAGCCCGAATGGGACAGCACGCCTGATCCGATTGATCGTTGGTCGCGCCGGGTGATTGGCACGATTGCCTGCGATCTTGGGGGCAAGGCGATCTTTCCCTTCGGCGGGCCGCCATATCACCCGTTCTACGCATGGGCCTTACGCACGGGCCGCATTTGGGAAAGCCCGGTGCGCCTTTTGGTCCACGACACCCAAGGCCTGATGGTCAGTTTTCGAGGCGCGCTTGCGCTGAAAGAACGGCTGCCACTTCCCCCCCCACGCAGCGTCCATGTGACACCTGCCCTGCCCCGTGCCTCACGGCTTGCCCGGTGGCGGCCCTGACCGGCGCGGGTTACGATTTGCCCGCCTGCCACGGCTATCTGGACAGCCCGCAGGGCGACACATGCATGTTACAGGGATGTGCCGTGCGTCGCGCTTGCCCCGTTGCCCAAGCCTATGCAAGGATGCCGGAACATTCCGCCTATCATATGGGACAATTTCACAGATGAAGCGCCTGATCCTGACGCGCCACGCGAAATCGAGCTGGGATGATCCCCTGATGGCTGACCATGACCGCCCGCTGAACGAACGCGGCAAGGCGGCGGCAGCAGACCTTGGCCAATGGCTCGCCACGCGCGGCTATGTGCCCGACGAGGTGCTGTGTTCCGACGCCTTGCGCACCCGCAAGACATGGTCGGGCCTTGCCCCCGCCCTTCCCGGCACACCGATTCTGGAACTGAAGCCTGCGCTGTATCACGCGGGTCCTGATGTCATGCTGGCGGTGCTGCGCCATGCGCATGGCGACACCGTGATGATGATCGGCCACAACCCCGGTATCGCGGAATTTGCGACGCGCATCACCGCGACTGCGCCCCTGAACACGGAATTCGCGCGCTATCCTACCGGGGCTACCACGGTGATTGATTTCGCTGTCAGCGACTGGGCGGATGTGGCATGGGGTGCCGGCAGCACGCTCGACTTCATCGTGCCGCGCGAATTGGCAGTATAGGGTGCGACGATGGACTACGGCAAATCAGGCAACCCCAAACCGGGCAAGTTTCGCCCCGGCCATGATGATGCCATCCCGCATGATGAAGGCAATGCCAACCGCCCCACCAAGGCCGAACTGTTGGCCCGCATGAAGGCGGCCGCCGCCGCGCAGAAAAAAGACTGACCCGCAGGGCATAGCACACACGGCAACTATCTGAAGATCAAGCCATTGATTTCAATGAAAATACGGAAAAATTGACAGCCGTCAGGTTTTCCGTTTTTCCCGCAGTTTTGCGAAATACTCTACCCGCTTTTTCAGCTCCCGCTCGAACCCCCGCTCGGGTGGCAAATAATACACCGGCCGCTTCATGCCCTCGGGAAAGTAGTCCTGCCCCGAAAATCCGTCCTCGGCATCATGGTCATAGGCATAGCCCTTGCCATAGCCGATATCCTTCATCAGCTTTGTCGGCGCGTTGCGGATGTGCTTGGGGGGCGGCTCGCTCCCCGTTTCGCGCGCCGCTGCCCGTGCGGCCTTGTAGGCCACGTAAACCGCGTTGGATTTCGGTGCCAGCGCCAGATAGACCAATGCCTGCGCCAACGCCAATTCACCTTCGGGGCTGCCCAGCCGCTCATAGGTCTGCCACGCCTCCAGACACACCGCCTGCGCCTGCGGGTCGGCAAGGCCGATATCCTCGACCGCCATCCGCGTGATTCGGCGGGCCAGAAACCGTGGGTCTTCCCCCCCTTCCAGCATCCGCGCAAACCAGTAAAGGGCTGCATCCGGATCGGACCCGCGCACCGATTTGTGCAGCGCGGAAATCAGGTTGTAATGCTCTTCCCCCGACTTGTCGTATTTGCGTCGCCCGTCGCATCAACCGTGCCGCCAGCGCATCGCGGCTCAGCAGCGCATCAAGTTTCCACGCCGCGACCTGTTCGATCAGGTTCAGACACCGCCCGCCCGTCGCCATCCGCCATTTCCAACAGCGCCTCGCGCGCCTCGCCCGTCAACGGCAGCGCACGACCCAATTCGCGTTCGGCCCGCTGCGCCAGCAGCTCCAGTTCCGTCAGCGTCAGCCGTTCCAGCACAATCACCTGCGCGCGTGACAGACAGTGCCGCGTTCAATTCGAAACTGCGGGTTCTCCGTGGTCGCACCCACCAGCAGGATCGTGCCATCCTCCATATAGGGCAGAAAGCCGTCCTGCTGCGCCTTGTTGAACCGGTGAATCTCATCGACGAATAGCAGCGTCCCCTGCCCGTTCTGCCGCCGGATCTTCGCGGACTCGAACACCTTCCGCAGATCCGGCACGCCGGTGAAAATCGCCGAAATCTGCACGAACGCCAGTCCGTTTCATCCGCCAGCAAGCCGCGCGATGGTGGTCTTGCCCACCCCCGGCGGCCCCCAGAATATCAGCGACGACAGACTGCCCGCCGCCAGCATCGCGCCCAGTGGCCCGTCCGCAGACAGCACGTGCCCCTGCCCGATCACATCCGCCAACCTGCGCGGCCGCAGCCGATCCGCGAGCGGACGCGGCGCGTTATCGGCGGGTTTGGGCGTGTCAAAAAGGTCGGCCATGGCCCGACGATACGCGGCTTCGTGCGGGCAGGAAAGCCAGATCGGCAGGGCCAAACGCCCCGCCGATCCATAGGGTCAATGCACCGTCAGGCCGAAATCCATCTCCACCACCTGATTATCGATCCCGTCAATCGCCATCACCGGCCCCATCGCCCGCATCTTGACGCCAACCCGGTCCGCCCAGCGAGGCCAGTTCGCCGCCAGCAGCGTCAGCGCATGCGTCGCCCCCAGACTGCGCACCGTATCGCCTAGCTGCATGATCAGTTGCGCATGCACCCGCCGCCGGATCGCCGCAGGCACATCATTGCTGACAAACAGGCGAGAGCTTTCCCAGACCTGTGGCGCGACCGGGGCCGGTTCGTACAGCAGATGTGCAGGGATCGTGTCCAAAAGGCCGCGTTGCGCGTCGCGGATCATATAGCTGTAGATGCCGCAATTCGTGGTCGTGGGCGTCAGACGGTTGCCCGCCAGCACGTTGCCCGCGCCGTCATGAACGACCACCCAGCGGCTGGCGGGCGTGTCGTATTGGTCATACTCCATGCCCATCGCCTCGGGCAGGTTCCACTTGTTCTGCACGATGAATAATTCGCGCCTAGCGCGCAACATGTTTGCGAAAAGCTCGCCATGGTTGTGTAGATTGGCAAAGGAAAGCGTTGTGGTCTGCATTGGGTTCTCCTGCAGGGTTGATGGTGGCCGTAAACCATGCAGGAAGAGATCAGATCAGACGAAAATCCTTTGCGCGCTGGATGGCCTCGGCTGTCGTGCGCGCCATCAGACGAATGCGCGCCGACGTGATCCGGGCCTTGAGTGCACTTTCAGATATTCCCAATTTGACAGCCGCGGCAGCAAATCTGTCACCCCCTGCAATACATCGCAACGCCTCGACCTGCGCTCTGGTCAGCTGTTCGGGCGGCTCGGTCATGTCATGCAGACGATGAACGATCACCGTGATCGCCTCTATCTCCGCATCCGCATACTCGCGGTCAGACCGTGAAAACGACGCAATGGTGCGCGACTTGATTGGCCCGCAGGCCACTGTGACGCCGTGCACCAGGCCAAATCGCGTGGCCTCTTTGAACAAGCCAAACGGATCAGGCAGACGCGGGTCGCTCCAGCGGATACTGCCGATGGTGCTGAACCCCCATGCGGTCATTGGATCGCGCAGCACGAAACCGTTCTCAGTGTAGTGGTCGATCCAAGCCTGATCATAGGTCTGGAAGGTAAACAGCGGTGCGGTGAAGCGGATGTGCAACCCAACAAAGTAACCAGCAGGCGCAAGCAGCGACAGACGGTGCAGTTCAACGTCTAATCCCAGCTTCACTCAGGTTCTCGATACGTAAACATGTTGATTCTTTTACAACTCTAAATTGCCGACGGCGCGGATGCTAGCCTTTCGGTGTAAGTATTTGTCATCTTTTAATGGCAAATGGAAAAGCCCGCTCGCGCGGGCTTTTCAAGGATTATCTGATCCCGTTCTTCAGTCCGCGTCGGCTGCCGCGGTGCGCGCATGGTCAGCCGCACCCTTGGCCGATGTATCGCGATCCACGAATTCGATGATCGCCATCGGGGCCATGTCGCCATAGCGGAACCCGGCCTTCAGAACGCGGACGTAGCCACCCTGACGGTCCTTGTAGCGCGGGCCAAGGATTTCGAACAGGCGCGCGGTATGCATGTCCTGCTTCAACTGCGCATGCGCCTGCCGGCGGGCATGCAGATCGCCGCGCTTTGCCAACGTGATCAGCTTTTCGATGATCGGACGCAATTCCTTGGCTTTCGGCAAGGTGGTCTTGATCTGTTCATGTTCGATAAGGCTGCCGCACATGTTGGCAAACATCGCCTTGCGATGTTCGTGGGTGCGGTTCAGACGGCGATAGCCGCTTCCGTGATGCATGATCGTCTCCTTTAGACGTTTGGTTTTGCTTTGTCCGGCAGGGCCTACGATTGGCCCCGCTCACCTTGGGCTTGCGCCAGTTGTTCCCCGGCAGTCCGGGCATTTTTTCGAAAGTGGGATGGGCAGATTGCCCATCCTACGTCATTAAAACTGGTCTTCGAACCGCTTTGCCAGATCTTCGATGTTCTCTGGCGGCCAGTCCTCGACGTCCATGCCCAGATGCAGGCCCATGCCCGACAGCACTTCCTTGATCTCGTTCAGGGACTTGCGGCCAAAGTTCGGCGTGCGCAGCATTTCGGCTTCGGTTTTCTGGATCAGATCGCCGATATAGACGATATTGTCGTTCTTCAGGCAGTTTGCCGAACGCACTGACAGTTCCAGTTCGTCCACCTTCTTCAACAGCAGCGGGTTGAATTCCAGCCCGGCGTCGATCTCGCCCAGTTTGGCGCTTTCCGGCTCGTCAAAGTTGACGAAGATGCCAAGCTGGTCCTGCAGGATACGCGCGGCATAGGCCACCGCATCATCAGGCGTCAGACTGCCGTCGGTTTCGATCTTCATCGTCAGCTTGTCATAGTCCAGCACCTGGCCCTCGCGGGTAGGTGTCACTTCATAGCTGACCTTTTTCACCGGCGAGTAGACCGCATCAATCGGGATCAGGCCAATTGGCGCATCTTCCGGGCGGTTCTTGTCGGCGGCGACATAGCCCTTGCCGGTATTCACGGTCAGTTCCATGAACACATCCGCGCCGTCATCCAGATGGCAGATGACGTGCTCTTTGTTCAGCACTTCAATCCCGTTGGATTCCGAAATATCCCCGGCGGTGACAACGCCCGGACCCTTGGCCGAGATTGAAAGCCGCTTTGGCCCATCAACGTCCATCTTCAGGCTGACGCCCTTCAGATTCAGCACGATGTCGGTCACGTCTTCGCGGACACCCGCCACCGACGAAAACTCGTGCAGCACGTTGTCGATCTGGATCGCGGTGATCGCACCGCCCTGCAGGCTCGACATCAGCACCCGGCGCAGCGCGTTGCCAAGCGTCAGGCCAAAGCCCCGCTCCAACGGTTCTGCGATCACGGTTGCCAGACGCTGCGGGTCAGCACCGGGCTTGACCACGAGTTGCATCGGCTTAATCAATTCCTGCCAGTTTTTATGGATCATGCTGAAGCCCCTATACTTGTCCGCTGCCGATGTCCAAAGCAGCAAGGACGCCCGAGGATAGAAATGACGAATCCGGGCCGTGAGTGACACCTCACGGCCCGGCAGAGAAAACGATGTCAGACGCGGCGGCGCTTTGGCGGACGGCAGCCATTGTGCGCAAGTGGGGTCACATCACGGATCGAAGTGATGTTGAGGCCCACAGCCGCCAGTGCGCGCAACGCACTTTCACGGCCCGAACCCGGACCCTGCACTTCGACCTCGACGGTCTTCATGCCATGCTCTTGCGCTTTCTTGGCTGCATCTTCAGCGGCCATCTGGGCGGCATAAGGCGTCGACTTGCGCGAGCCTTTGAAACCCATGGTGCCTGAAGACGACCACGAGATTGCATTGCCCTGAACGTCCGAGATCAGGATTTTGGTGTTGTTGAAGCTTGAGTTCACATGAACCACGCCTGCGGCGATGTTCTTGCGTTCCTTCTTCTTGGTGCGGGATGCTTTTGTATCGCGTGCCATATCTGCTGCCCCTTATTTCTTTTTGCCAGCGATGGCTTTTGCGGGGCCCTTGCGCGTGCGCGCATTGGTGTGCGTGCGCTGACCGCGGACCGGCAGGCCCTTGCGGTGACGCAGGCCGCGATAGCAGCCAAGGTCCATCAGACGCTTGATGTTCATCGACGTCTCACGGCGCAGGTCGCCCTCAACCGTAAAGTTCGCATCAATGTGTTCGCGGATGGCCAGCACTTCGCTATCGCTCAGCTGGTTGACACGGCGCGCACGGTCGATGCCGACGGCGTCGCAGATCAACTCAGCCGAATGGGCGCCGATGCCCGTGATGTAGGTAAGTGCGATCGGAACGCGTTTTCCGGTCGGAATGTTAACGCCAGCAATACGTGCCAAACGTGTATCCTTTTCTCGTTGCGGTTCCGTAATACCAGAACCTTTTTTCACAACACCGACGGGGCGCGAGGCCCTGCCGATACGATCAATCTGTGGGGGAAGCCCAAAGCAGACGATTCCCTTGCGGGACACCGCGACTTATGGGCTTTTGCCCGCCCCGTCAAGGCGGCTTTCACGTCCTGTCAAGAACTTTCGCAATCGCGGACGATACCGCGTCCATTTCCGCCAATCCGTCCACCGACGACAGCATTCCCTTGGCGTAGTAATACCCGATCAGGGGGGATGTATCACGGTAATAGGCCAGCATCCGGGTGCGCAACGCCTCTTCGGTATCATCGGCGCGGCGTTTCAGATCGTTTGATCCGCAAACATCGCAGGTCCCCGCAACTTTCGTCGGCCGCGTCACATCGTGATAGACCTCGCCGCAATTGCCACAAGTGAACCGGCCGACGATCCGCGATTTCAACGCCTCGTCATCGACACGCAGCTCGATCACGGCATCAATCGCCTGCCCGCTTTGAACCATCAGATCGCCCAGCGCATCAGCCTGTTTCAACGTCCGGGGAAAGCCGTCAAAGATAAACCCTGACCCGCCGCCTGCCAGCTTTTCCGCAATCAGCCCGATCACGATCTCATCAGTCACAAGATGGCCCTTGTCCATCACTTCCGCCACGCGGCGGCCCATGTCGGTGCCAGACGTCCGCGCCTCGCGCAGCATGTCGCCGGTGGACAATTGCACCATGCCACGCCCGTCGACCAGACGCTTGGCCTGCGTGCCCTTGCCCGCGCCGGGCGGCCCCAGAAGGATAATGTTTGTCATGGGATCAGCGCCGGGCCGGGGCCTTGGTTGCGCGTTTCCTGCCGCGCAACTGTGATTTTTCAATCAGCCCCTCATACTGATGCGCCAGAAGATGCGACTGGATCTGCTGGATCGTGTCCATCGTCACCGACACCACAATCAACACCGACGTGCCGCCGAAATAGAACGGGATCGCCAGCTTGCTGATCAGAAGTTCCGGCAGCAGGCACACCACCGCAAGGTAGGCCGACCCCAGCACAAGAATGCGGTTCACCACGTATTCCAGATATTCCTCGGTCTTCTTGCCCGGCCGGATACCGGGGATGAACCCGTTCTGGTTTTTCAGGTTCTCAGCCACTTCATCCACCTTGAACGACACGTTCGTCGTATAGAAGTAGGCAAAAAACACGATCATCGCGGCCAGAAACACCAGGTGCAGGGGCTGCCCATAGCCCAGTTGCGCCGAAAGAAACGACAGCACCGGGTTGGTCGACCCACCCGAGAACGTGGCAATCGTCGTCGGTAGCAGCAGCAGTGACGAGGCAAAGATCGCCGGGATCACACCCGCCGGGTTTACCTTGACCGGCAGATGCGACGATCCACCGTCATAGACCTTCATCCCCACCTGACGGCGCGGATACTGGATATGGATCTTGCGCAAGGCGCGTTCCATGAACACGACAAACGCCATCACCGCGACCACCATCACGATGACACCCAGAATGACTGGCGTCGACAATGTGCCCGACCGCCCGCTTTCCAGAAACTGCACAAGCGCGGCCGGGATCTCGGCCACGATGCCCACGAAAATGATCAGCGAAATGCCGTTGCCGATGCCCCGCGCGGTGATCTGTTCACCCAGCCACATCAGCAGCATCGCCCCGCCCACCAGCGTAATCATGCAGGACGCGATGAAAAAGAACCCTGGCTCATGCGCCAGCCCCTGCCCCTGCATGCTGACCGCAAGCCCGTATGACTGGAACGTCGCCAGCGCCACGGTGAAATAGCGCGTGTATTGGTTGATCTTCTTGCGGCCCTGTTCGCCCTCTTTCTTCAACTGCTGCAGCGTCGGCACCATCGCCGTCATCAACTGCACGATGATCGAGGCCGAAATGTAGGGCATGATCCCCAGCGTGAAAATCGCCATCCGGCTGATCGCGCCGCCGGTGAACATGTTCAGCATGCCGCCGATGCCCTGTTGCGCCTGCTCCATGAACTGACGCAGCGCCGTGCCATCAATCCCCGGCACCGGGATATATGTGCCAAGGCGGTAGATGATCAGGATGCCGATGGTAAAGAAGATGCGCTGACGCAGGTCGGATGCCTTGCCAAGGGTCGACCAGCTCAGGTTTGCCGCCATTTGCTCTGCAGCAGATGCCATATCAGTCTCTTTCGTGACAGCGCCGCCAGCCCGGTTCTCCGGTCGGCGGCGCGGGAAAACTTGGAAATGATGTAAGCGGTCTGATGCCCGCTCACAACCACTTATTACGCGGCAGCAGGCTTTGGTGTCGCAACGGTGATGCTGCCACCAGCCTTTTCGATGGCCTCCACGGCCGCTGCCGATGCGCCGGTCACAACAAGTTTGACCTTGGTCGTGATTTCGCCCTTGGCAAGGATACGGATACCGTCACGCTTGTTGTTGGTCAGACCAGCGGCCACCAGCATATCCTCGGTGATGTCGGATTTCACATCCAGCTTGCCCGCTGCGATGAATTTCTCGATCAGGCCCAGGTTAACGACCGCATATTCGCGGCGGTTCGGCTTGGTAAAGCCGCGCTTGGGCAGACGGCGATACAACGGCATCTGACCGCCTTCATAGCCGCCAATAGCGACGCCCGAACGCGATTTCTGGCCCTTGATCCCGCGCCCTGCGGTCTTGCCCGAACCCGAACCGGGCCCACGCGCGACGCGCTTTTTCTTTTTGGTGGCGCCAGCGTTGTCTGACAGTTCATTCAATTTCATGTCGCATACTCCATTTGCCGGAATGCCCATACCTGCGACGGATGCGGACAACACGGCGTTTCTTGATTCTCGTGGCACAGGACGCCACCGGGGGCGTATAGAGGCTGGCACCGCACGCCGCAAGTAGGATGGGCAATGTTGCCCATCCTTTGCATCGTCAATGCGCAGCAGGCCACACAAAACTCGGCTGCAGCCCCGCATACACCGGTCGCCCGTCATGCGGCCTCTCATACCCCTTCGTCTCGTCCCAGAACGCGTGATAGCTGGCCTTCGGGAACTTGGCATCATCATAGCCCATCACGTTCGGCACGGCGACGCGGATGCGGTGTTGCTTGTCGTCCAGCATCAACACAGCCCCGCAATCGGTACAAAGGCAGATTTCCAACGGGCCGTCGGGGTTGGCCGCATTGAACGGCACGCGTTTCATCTTTTCAGGATGGTCGGCGGTGATATCGGCATGATTGAAAAACGCCACATGTGTATGCTGCTGTTTGGTGACGGATTTGCAGACGTTGCAGTGGCATTCGTGATTGTCGATCGGCTCGGCGCTGGCTGTCACATGCACATGCGCGCAGCCCCCGGTGTATTTTGCGGCCATGGTTCCCTCCCAGAAATCCAGCGCCTGCACCTCGGCGCATGGAGGCAGATTAGCACGGCTTTGAATTGGGGGAATGAGTTGTTTGGGCTGCAGCCAGAGTCGGGGCAGGCCCCGACCTACCAAAGCAAAACGCCCCGGGGTTTCCCCTGGGGCGCAGCGATTTACGTAGGTCGGGGCCTGCCCCGAACTCCTATCCGCGTTCTTCCACGATCTGCACCAGATGGCTGATCTTGTTGACCATGCCGCGCACCGACGGCGTGTCTTCCAACTCGCGCGTGCGGTTCATCTTGTTCAGGCCCAGACCTTTCAGGGTCGCGGTCTGAACGGCGGGGCGGCGGGCGGCGGATTTGATCTGCTTGACCACAATGGTTTTCTTTGCGGTCATGATCAGGCCTCCACAGCTTCGGCAGCGGCGGTTTCATTTTCCGGCCGCTTCAGAATCTCGGCCACCTTCTTGCCACGGCGTGCCGCGGTCTGACGGGGGCTGGATTCTTTCTGCAGGCCATCAATCGTGGCGCGGATCATGTTGTAGGGGTTCTGCGACCCGATGGATTTCGCCACCACGTCCTGCAGGCCCAACATCTCGAACACGGCGCGCATTGGGCCGCCCGCGATGATCCCGGTTCCGGCAACAGCTGTCCGCATGACGACCTTGCCCGCGCCATGGCGGCCTTCGATGTCATGGTGCAGCGTGCGGCTGTCTTTCAGCGGCACACGGATCAACTGGCGTTTCGCCTGCTCCGTGGCCTTGCGGATCGCCTCGGGCACTTCTTTCGCCTTGCCCTTGCCAAAGCCCACGCGGCCGCGCTGATCGCCAACCACCACAAGCGCTGCAAAGCCAAAGCGCTTGCCGCCTTTTACTGTTTTCGACACGCGGTTGATCGCGACCAGACGGTCTGCGAATTCCGGTGTTTCTTCCGGGCGGTTGTCGCGGCGCGGGCCACGATCGTCCCGGCGATTTTCACGTTCTGCCATAGGGCATTCCTTGCATGGTGGCGCAACACTGCGCCGTTATGGGCCAATCCTGCTGCGCGGGCCCTGGAGCCCGAACGCGCGGATCATCGGGGTGGCGCTGGCGCCACCCACCGGTATCAGAACTTCAGGCCACCTTCACGGGCTGCCTCGGCCAAAGCCTTGATCTTGCCGTGAAAGAGGAAACCGCCACGATCGAAATAACACACTTCGACCCCGGCTTTTTTCGCCCGCTCGGCAATCACCGAACCGACCTTTGTCGCTGCTTCGACGTTGTTCTTGCCAACGAACCCCAGATCCTTTTCCAAGGTCGAGGCCGCCGCAATCGTCACACCCTTCACATCGTCGATCAGCTGCACGCTGATGTTCTTCGACGACCGATGCACCGACAGACGCAGACGACCATGCGAGGTCGCCTTGATTTTGTTCCGGACACGCAAGCGGCGCTTGAGGAACAGATCTCTTTTCGTGTTCGCCATGATTGCGCCCCTTACTTCTTCTTGCCTTCTTTGCGGAACACGAACTCACCCTTATAGCGGATGCCTTTGCCCTTGTAGGGCTCGGGCTTGCGCCATTCGCGGATGTTCGCGGCGACCTGACCAACAAGCTGCTGGTCAATGCCTTCCACAACGATTTCGGTTTGCTTCGGTGACGAGACGGTGACGCCCTTCGGCACCTCGAAGTTCACTTCGTGGCTATAGCCCAAAGACAGCTTCAGGTTCGGGCCATTCATCGCGGCGCGGTAACCCACGCCCTGAATTTCCAGTTCCTTCTTGAAGCCTGTGGTCACACCGGTCACCAGGTTTTCCACCATCGACCGGGCCATGCCCCATTGCTGGCGCGCCCGCTTCGATGTCCCGCGCGGGGTCACCTTCACGCTGTCGCCATCAATCGTCAGCGTCACATCATCGGTCGCTGTAAAGCTGCGCGCACCCTTGGGACCCTTGACCTCGATGGTCTGGCCCGAAATGGACGCAGAACACCCTTTGATCAGGGTTACGGGCTTCTTGCCAATACGAGACATACCACCCTCCCTTAGAATACGGTGCAGAGCACTTCGCCGCCAACATTGGCGGACCGTGCGGCTGCATCGGACATGACACCTTTCGGGGTCGACACAATTGACACACCCAGACCGTTACGCACGGTCGGGATCTCTTTCACGCTCATGTACACGCGGCGGCCCGGCTTGGACACGCGCTTGATTTCGCGGATCACGGGGGTGCCTTCAAAATACTTGAGGCTGATCGTGATTTCGCCCTGACCATTGTCAGACGGCGCTTTTTCATAACCGCGGATATAACCTTCCGAGGCCAGCACATCCAATACCCATGCGCGCAGCTTGGACGCCGGTGTTTTCACCGTCGACTTGCCGCGCATCTGCGCATTGCGGATGCGTGTCAGCATATCGCCGATAGGATCGTTCATCATCATCGTGCGATCTCCTTACCAGCTCGACTTGACCATGCCGGGGATCTGACCGAACGAGGCCAGATCGCGCAGCATGATGCGCGAGAGTTTCAGCTTACGGTAATAAGCATGGGGACGCCCCGTCAGCTGGCACCGGTTGTGCAGCCGCGTGGCAGAGGAGTTGCGGGGCATTTCAGCCAACTTGATGGTCGCCTTGAAACGTTCTTCCATCGGCTTGGACTGGTCGCTGATCGCCGCTTTCAGTGTGGCGCGCTTGGCCGCATGCTGTTTCACCAGCTTGGCGCGCTTTACTTCGCGGTTCACCATGGATTTCTTCGCCATCGTCAGTTCCCTCCCACGGAGTCAGTGAAGGGCATGTTGAAATGCTTCAACAGCGCCTTGGCTTCCGCATCCGTCTTGGCGGTGGTGCAGATGATGATATCCATGCCCAGCACGTCATCGACCTTGTCGAATTCGATCTCCGGGAACACGATCTGTTCTTTCAGCCCCATGGCATAGTTGCCACGGCCGTCGAACGACGTCGGCTTCACACCGCGGAAGTCGCGCACGCGCGGCAGGGCGATGGTCACCAGACGGTCCAGAAATTCGTACATCCGGTCGCCACGCAGCGTGACCTTGCAGCCCAGCGGCATTTCTTCCCGGACGCGGAACCCTGCAATCGACTTTTTCGCATGGGTGATCACGGCCTTCTGGCCCGCGATCAGCGTCAGTTGCTCGGCTGCGGTTTTCACCTTCTTGGTGTCCTTCACAGCGTCGCCGACGCCCATGTTCAGCACGATCTTGTCCAGACGGGGCATTTGCATGTCGTTCTTGTAGCCGAATTCCGTCTTCAGGGCCGCGCGGATGCGCGCCTTGTAGTCGGCCTTCAGGCGCGGGGTGTATTTGGCTGCATCAAGCATCAGATCACCTCCCCTGTGGTCTTGGCGAAACGCACTTTCTTGTCGCCTTCCATGCGGAAACCAACGCGCGTCGCTTTGCCGTTCGCATCGACAATGGCAAGGTTCGACAGATCAATCGGCATCGCCTTGGGGATACGTCCGCCCTGGCTCGCCTGTGACTGTTTCGTGTGCCGGATCGCGATGTTCACGCCATCCACCACGGCCTTGTTCGCGGTCGGGTTCACGGACGAAATCTCGCCCTTCTTGCCCGCGTCCTTGCCCGTCAGGACAATGACCGTATCACCTTTTTTCAGCTTCGCGGCCATCACAGCACCTCCGGAGCAAGCGAGATGATCTTCATGAAGTTCTTGGCGCGCAATTCGCGCACGACCGGCCCGAAGATACGCGTGCCCACCGGTTCACCCTGATTGTTCAGGATGACGGCAGCGTTGCGGTCAAAGCGGATGGTGGTGCCGTCTTCACGGCGAACTTCCTTGGCGGTGCGCACGACAACGGCCTTGCGGACATCGCCTTTCTTTACACGGCCACGTGGAATGGCTTCCTTTACCGACACCACGATGATGTCGCCAACGGATGCATAGCGGCGGTGTGAACCGCCCAGAACCTTGATGCACTGAACCCGGCGCGCGCCAGAGTTGTCAGCAACATCCAGATTGGTCTGCATCTGGATCATTTAGGTTTCTCCCGACCTTTGGGGGTCATTCCCCAGGGTTTCGATGGAGCTTTGGGAAGTTGCTTACGCCGTAGCGTCAGCAACCACCGTCCAGCGTTTCGTTTTTGAGATTGGCGCACATTCCTCGATGCGGACGGTGTCGCCGGTCTTGTAGGTGTTCATCGCGTCGTGGGCCCGGTACTTCTTGGACTTCCGGACGGTCTTTTGCAAAAGCGGGTGCTTGAACCGGCGCTCGACCAGAACCGTGATGGTCTGCTCGTTCTTGTCCGAGGTGACGACACCCTGCAGGATACGTTTTGGCATGGGTCTTCTCCTCAGTTCGCCGCCGCGTCGGCGGCTTTCTGGTTCAGAACGGTCTTGATACGCGCCACGTCACGACGCACAGCCCGCATGCGGGCGGTGTTTTCAAGCTGGCCTGTGGCCTGCTGGAAACGCAGGTTGAACGCTTCTTTCTTCAACGCGATCATGCTGTCACGCAGCTGGTCAGGCGTTTTTGCACGCAACTCGGACGCGGCATTGACGGGCGCTGTCTTCGTTGGCTTTGCAGTGGCTTTCTTGGCCATGCGGCTTTTCCTTTTACAATCGCCAGAAGGCCCCCGGAAGTTGGTCAGGGTTACCTTGAACCTGGCGGATCAATGATGAACCAACGATTTGAGGCTGCCCCGGAACCGTGGATGGCGTCCTATAGGGGAAGGTCGGCGGGGGGGCAAGGGGGAAGTTAGAGGGGCACTTCATGAACTGCGTGGAGAAACTTTGCTCTTTTTCCAATTGCGCCGAAAGCAAGCCTGCAGGGTGTGCATTCATGCGCACCATACAAATACCGAGTTTGATGGCGAATTAACACTTTTCAAGAATTTCATTATTGAAAACAACTACATGCGCAAAGGCCTTAAGAAAACCTTACCCAAGCATGAACAAAACCCGCTTTCAAAACGTCAACTCATTGTTTTCATTCAAAAATCCTGAAAATTGACAGCCGTCAATTTCCCTCACGCCCACCCATAATTGAAACTCACCGAAATCCGCTCGTCCTCGGCCATGTTCATCGGCACCTCGTGGCGCAGCCAGCTTTCCCACAGCAGCACCTCCCCAACGACCGGTTTCACATAGACAAACTGCTGCAATTCTTGCCCCGCCTTCTTCAATCGCAACGGCGCGTGCATCATCATCGCCAATCGCGGGTCTTCCAGTTTCAGCGCAGAAGTCCCCTTCGGCATCGCCACATAGGTCGTCCCCGAAATCACTGATTGCGGGTGGATGTGGCTGGCATGCATCCCCCCCTCGCCCAGAATGTTGATCCAAAGGCTGTCACACTTCAGCTTGCGGTCGCCCAGATCAAACGCAAGGTCCTTGCAAAACGCCGCCACATGCCGGTCCAGCGCCTTTTCCAGCGCGCCAAAAATCGGAAACCGCCACGGCAGATCGTTCAGCGACGAATACGATGTATATCCCGGATAGCCGTTTTTCTCACACCACCGCTGCCCCGCCGCGTCATCCTCGGCAATCGCCAGGCAGGACGATTGCAGATCGTCGTAGTCGACCTTCTTTTTGGCCAGTTCGTTCACGTCGGCCCGGTATAGCCGGGTGACGAACAGTGATGTGATCTCGGCCATGACAGGCTCCAGCGGTTAAAGAAAAAGCCCCCGCCGTTTCCAGCAGGGGCCCCAGGTAGGTCGGGGTTCACCCCGAACTCTGTTACCAATCTTCCTTGGCCACCACGCGGGTCGTGACCGGCAGTTTCATCGCACCAAGGCGCAGGGCCTCGCGCGCAATGACTTCCGACACGCCGTCGATCTCGAACATGATCCGGCCGGGCTTTACCTTGGCCGCCCAATAGTCGGTCGAGCCTTTGCCCTTACCCATACGGACTTCGACGGGCTTGGCCGATACCGGAACATCCGGGAAAATCCGGATCCAGACCCGGCCCTGACGTTTCATGTGGCGGGTGATCGCGCGGCGGGCCGCTTCGATCTGGCGGGCCGTCACACGCTCAGGCTCAGTTGATTTCAGGCCGAACGAGCCGAAGTTCAGCAAAAAGCCACCCTTCGCCTCGCCGTGAATACGGCCCTTGTGCTGTTTGCGGAATTTGGTGCGCTTTGGTTGCAGCATCTTTTCTCTCCCTTACGCGCGTTCGCGGTCGCGGCGCGGTGGACGCGGAGCCGCGCCTTCCTGTGCCTCGGCGTGACGGCGGTCATGTGCCTGCGGATCATGCTCAAGGATTTCGCCTTTGAAGATCCAGACCTTCACGCCGATGATGCCATACGCGGTTTTCGCCTCATAGATGGCATAGTCGATGTCGGCACGCAGCGTGTGCAGCGGCACACGGCCTTCGCGGTACCACTCGGTGCGGGCAATCTCGGCCCCGCCCAGACGGCCCGCTACGTTCACGCGGATGCCAAGGGCACCAATGCGCATCGCGTTCTGCACGCCCCGCTTCATGGCGCGACGGAAAGACACCCGGCGTTCCATTTGCTGTGCGATGCTTTCGGCCACCAGTTGCGCGTCAAGCTCCGGCTTGCGGATCTCGACGATGTTCAGGTGCAGTTCCGACTTGGTGAACACCGTCAGCTTCTTGCGAAGCGTCTCGATATCCGCGCCTTTCTTGCCGATGATGACGCCCGGACGCGCGGTGTGAATCGTCACACGGCACTTTTTGTGCGGACGTTCGATGATGACCTTCGACACGCCAGCCTGCTTGCACTCTTCGTGGATATATTCCCGCATCCGCAGGTCTTCCAAAAGCAGGTTGCCATAGTCTTTGCTGTCGGCAAACCAGCGGCTGTCCCAGGTCCGGTTGACCTGCAGACGCATCCCAATGGGGTTAACCTTCTGACCCATTATGCAGACTCCCCAACTTGACGCACCTTGATGGTCAGCTCGCTGAATGGTTTCATGATCTTGCCAAACCGGCCACGCGCACGCGGACGACCGCGCTTCAGCGTGATGTTCTTGCCAACCCAGGCTTCGGCGACGACAAGGCTGTCAACGTCAAGACCATGGTTGTTTTCGGCATTGGCAATTGCGGATTGCAGACATTTCTTCACATCGCCCGCGATCCGCTTTTTCGAAAAAGTCAGATCGGCCAGCGCGCGTTCCACTTTCTTGCCACGGATCAGACCCGCCACAAGGTTCAGCTTTTGCGGGCTGGTTTTCAGCATGCGCAGAATTGCCATTGCTTCGTTATCGGCCACACGGCGCGGATTTTTATCGTTTGCCATGTCTTATTTCCGCTTCGCTTTTTTGTCGGCGGCGTGCCCGTAGTAGGTGCGCGTCGGCGAGTATTCACCAAACTTCTGGCCGATCATCTCCTCGGTCACGTTGACCGGGACATGCTTTTTGCCATTGTATACCGCGAACGTCAGACCAACGAACTGCGGCAGGATGGTGGAGCGGCGCGACCAGATCTTGATGACCTCGTTTTTGCCGCCTTCTTTGGCCTTCTCGGCCTTCTTCAGGACATAGCCGTCTACAAACGGGCCCTTCCAGAGTGAACGTGCCATGGATTAGCGCCCTTTCTTCGCGTGACGCGACCGGACAATCAGCTTGTCCGAAGCTTTGGCCTTGCGGGTCTTGTTCCCCTTGGTGCCCTTACCCCATGGGGTAACCGGGTGACGGCCACCGCTGGTGCGGCCTTCACCGCCGCCATGCGGGTGGTCGATGGGGTTCATGGCCACGCCGCGCACCGTCGGGCGGACGCCCATGTGACGCTTGCGGCCCGCTTTGCCGAGGTTCTGGTTCGAATTGTCGGGGTTGGACACGGCACCGATGGTGGCCATGCATTCCTGACGGACCATGCGCAATTCACCCGACGACAGCCGGATTTGTGCATAAGATCCATCACGACCCACGAACTGCGCATAGGTGCCTGCAGCGCGCGCCAATTGGCCGCCCTTGCCGGGCTTCAGTTCGACGTTGTGCACGATGGCACCGATCGGCATGCCGGAAAACGGCATCGCGTTGCCCGGCTTTACGTCGGTCTTGGCACCAGCGATCACGCTGTCGCCCACACCAAGCCGCTGCGGTGCAAGGATATAGGCCAATTCACCATCGGCATATTTGATCAGCGCGATAAAGGCGGTGCGGTTCGGGTCATATTCGATCCGTTCCACCACTGCCGCCATATCGAATTTCGTGCGGCGGAAATCGACGACGCGGTAAAGCCGCTTGGCCCCACCACCTTTGTGCCACATCGTGATCCGTCCGGTGTTGTTCCGGCCACCCGTTTTGGTCAAACCCTCAGTCAGGGCTTTCACGGGACGGCCTTTCCAAAGCTCCGAACGGTCGATCAGAACCAGCCCTCGCTGGCCAGGCGTCGTCGGTTTATACGACTTGAGTGCCATGCTTTCTGTCTTCCGTTTGCTTGGCGGGTCCAGATGGACCCTGAGGTTATAGGGCGCCGAAGCTCCCCAGTATTCGAAAATCACACGGCCCCGGACAACCGGGGCCGCCAGAATTCGCGGCTTAGTATCAGAGCCCCGTCGAGACGTCGATGGAGTTTCCTTCTTCAAG
>CAWAPA010000005.1:0-57242 GCA_963783595.1 uncultured Alphaproteobacteria bacterium
CCCACCTGGCGACATCCGGTGACCTGCCGCCAACGTCGAGCGCCACTTGCGAGAGAACTCTCGCCGCACCAGGATGCGCCAGGCGCTGCGCCGCCAGAAGAAGGCCATCGGGAACAAGGCCAGAAAAATATCCACGTCAACGCGACGCTGGCGTCAAGAACCATTGCTCACTCCTGCCCGCCCTCGAAAAGCAAAGGCCCCGCCAGCATACGCCACATGGCCCTGATCCGCAGGTCCACGCTTTGCCCGAGTCGGGCGTCGGACTTGGGCCGGGAGGCGGCGCGAGCGGCGCGGCGGCGTCGATGCTTTTTGATCTGCCCGAGCGCGGGTCGTCGTCAGTCGCACGCGCGCAGCGACTTGTCGGCCAGCGCGCTCTTGAAGGCGTCGAGCTTGACGCGCATGGCGCTCGTCCACCTGGCGCACCCGGAACACGGTGCCACGCTGCTCGACGCGTTCCTGCAGCACCTGTGCAGTGCGCACGCCACGCTTGGCCAACGCCGCCAGCTCCGCCTTGGCCAGCGACTCGGTGTCGAATTCTCCCAGCGACAGGCCATGCGCCAGCGCCGGGTTCGTCACCGGCTCAAAACGCAGATCGAGCAAAGCCAGTTCCGCACGTTTGCGCTGCATGGTTTGTGCGTCCGGATACTTGCCCATGTAGACGATCCAGCGCGCCGGCGCGGAAACCGCATCCAGCGCCCACGCGCCCGCGGGCAACAGTGCCTGTGCGCTCTGGCGCAACTGTTCTGCCTGCGCCTCATCGAACGGGCCGGCCTGCAGGCATTGCGTCGCCTTGGGAACCGGTTGCGCCACCAGATCGGCCTGGCGCGCCTCGTCGGCGAAAGGATCTGCGCATCCACTGCGGATGGATCTGCTGCGCCAGGCGGTACGTATCGGTCCTGCTGCGTCGGCCCGAAACCGTAGGGTCGCAGCATGTCGTGCGACCAGGCGTAATAAACGCCGTTGACCAGCATCAGGAGCAGTGCCAGGACGCGCAACACCCGGGTCCCGTCAATGCTTGCCGGCGCCCGGGCCGAGCGCGCGCACGCTGACTTCGGCACTGCTGACGGTCTTCATACCCGACGCAGTATGCACCCGCAATGCGCCACCGGTGTCCACTCCATCGGCGATGCCGGCGCTGCCATCGCTGAGTTCCACCGCACGACCGAACAAGGCGTCGCGCGCGCGAAACGCGGCCTCGAACGCGGCAAAACCGCGCGCCTCGAAAACCAGCACGGCCTGAAGCAACGCCGGTGCAATCCGCGCCAGCGGTCCGGCGCGTCGAGTTCGGGCGCCAGTTCCCGCAGGCTGGCCGCAGGCATCGACAACCCGGCCGATTCGGGCGGGGCAATGTTGACACCGACACCGATCACGGCGAAGCGCCGCGCCTCGGCGGTGCCGGCGGTCTCGATCAGAATGCCCGCCAGCTTGCGCTGGTGCAGCCAGACATCGTTGGGCCATTTCAACATCAGTGCCGGATGCAGCGACTGCGCCACGCTGACCCCCACCGCCAGCGAAAGTCCCGACCAGTGCGGCGGCTCCAGCGGCATTCCAAGCGAAAACGTCAACGACGCCGGCGCTTGATCGACCGTCGTCGATGCGTCTGCCGCCGGCGCATGCGTCTGGTCGCTGTTCCAGCTTCGGCCCATGCGTCCGCGTCCGGCGGTCTGGCGCTGCGCCACCAGCAGCACCGCCTGGCGCCGTCCATCGCGCGCGCGGCGCATCAACTCGGAATTGGTCGAGTCGATCGAATCGACCAGCTCGACTTGCGGCGCCAGCCCTGGCGCCAGCGCTTGCAGCGCGTCGTTGAGCGCGCGCATCGGCCAGGCCGACCGGCGCACCCTATCGGCTCCGTCGCTTGGGCGCCAACAGCGTGCCGCGGCACTGGACAGCGCCGCACCAGCAGCAAAGTGCTGCAAGGTTGCTGCCCATCGGTGTTGTTGCCGTCGCCGCGTTCCAGTTGCCAGAGCCGGTATTCAGCCGTTCGGACAGGGCCGAGCCGTTGAAGGCCGCATGCACCATCATGCCGCCGTTCTGGACGACCTGACGAAAAATCTCGGTCCCCAGCTGGACGGAGTTGGCATTCGACTGACCGGCCAGAACGACGATTGGAATACGGGGCGGAGATGTGGGCATGCTGGCTCTCGTCCTGTGGTGCGACTGATGCCAAGATGCCGGAATTGCGGTTACCGGATGGTTTCCAGCTGCCGGGAAGATACCTAAACGTAAACGCGATTGCCCAATCCTTGCCGCAATCTGCGCCCGCAACCGGGAAACCGTTTGCCATGCGCCCACACCCTTGCTATAGGCGCGCCAGACTTCGAAGCCGCTTGATCTGGCTTCGGGATGCCCTGATACTGTGGGGTGAAACGTGACCTGAACGGGGCCTGCCCCTGCAACCTGAACGAGGAATGACATGAGCGATATCGCAGCCCGCGTGAAGAAGATCGTGGTTGAGCATCTGGGCGTGGAAGAAGACAAGGTGGCCGAGAACGCGTCGTTCATCGACGATCTGGGCGCGGACAGCCTTGACACCGTTGAGCTGGTGATGGCGTTCGAAGAGGAATTCGGGATCGAAATCCCTGATGATGCCGCCGAAACCATCCAGACATTTGGCGACGCAGTGAAATTCATCACCGAAGCGGCCTGAACGCTTTTCGGATTTCGGCCAAAAGGGCGTCCTGCGGGGCGCCCTTTTGCATGGCGCGTCGGCGGAAAATCGTGGGTTGCGGGTTGCGGACTTGAGCCTTGCATCGGTTCACCCCACTGTGGCGCAAAGACGGAAGGGCAGGCATGGCAAATCTGGGCGCGATGTTCGGGGCAGGGACGGTCGACACGTTCATGGGCGTGCCGCGCAGCCGCGATCTTGCGCGTCTTGATACCAAGATGGCGCTGATTGGCGCGGATGGTTGCACGCCCTATCCGACGGTCGGTTTCTATTGTGCCGGGGGCCCTGCGGCGATCCGGGCGGCGGGCGCGGTTTATGCGGCGAATTTAACACATGTGAATTTCGATCTGGGCGCACCAGTGTTTCCGGGGGCGGTGTGTTGTGTCGATGCCGGCGATCTGCCGCAGGACATGGACGATCCGGCGGGCAATCGGGCGCGAATCTTCTGGTGCTGTGTCGACCGTGCTGGATCGTGGCGGGGTGCCGTTGCTGATCGGGGGGGATGACAGTCTGCCGATTCCGATGCTGGAGGCCTATGGCGCGCGCCATCGCCATTTCACGATTCTGCAGATCGACGCACATATCGACTGGCGCGATGAAGTCGGCGGCGAGACTTTGGGCCTGTCGTCCACCATGCGCCGCGCGTCCGAGATGGCGCATGTGGGGCAGATCATTCAGGTCGGCAGTCGGGGGATCGGATCGGCGCGGGAGGACGATCTGGCGGATGCGGTGGCGTGGGGCGTGCATTTCGTGCCAGCGGGCGAGGTTGCGCGGGCGGGCGTGGGACGCGCGATTGATCTGGTGCCCGAGGGCGCAGAGGTGATCGTATGTTTCGACGTTGATGCGCTGGACCCGTCGATCATGCCTGCGGCGATCGGGCGGGCGGCGGGGGGCTTGGGGTATTGGCAAGTGCTGGAATTGATCGGGGGTGTGGCGGAACGCGCGCGGATTTCGGGATTCGCGATGACAGAGTTCATGCCGGACCGGGATATTGACGGTATGGGTGCGATGGTTGCGGCGCAGCTTTTGGCGGGCGTGATGGGGATTGTCGCGCGGCAGTAGGCAAAATTGACGGCTGTCAATTTCCAACATTATGAAGCATAATCAATGGCATAGATAAATTTTGCCGATCTGCGTTAAGACTCTTGAAACATTTCGTGATCGGTGGCCCGGCCATGATCACACTTGGAGTTCGGCGATTTCGCGCCGGAACGGAAGCGCGTCATGCAGCGGGTCTGCATCAAGGTCTTCGGCATATTGGCGCCCGGCATAGGTGGCCCATGCAATCGGGCCCGGGGCTGCGGCATCGCCGATCAGTTTCAATGTCTGCAAGCCTGCGCCCTGCCAATCGAGCGCGCGCGTGGCGTGAAAGAGCGCGTCATCGGGCTTGCGGGATGTGACCATGACCACGGCATCGGCAGGCAGTGTGGTTTCCGCCCCGGTCCATGTGCAGGCCAGTGTCACCGCGTCACCCATGACGGCTGTCGGCGCCCGTGACAGATGCAGCCGCACACCGATCTGCATCAGGCGGCGCTGGATCGTCGCCTGTTCCAGCGTTCTTTCGGTCCACAGCGCGACCTTGGCCGCCGGTGTCACGAAATCCACCGCACATCCGCGCGACACCAAAAGCTCGGCCAGAACCGAGGCCATGTAGAAATGATCGTCGTCATAGACAGTGACACGCCCGGCGAACGGCCCCTGACCGGCCATCAGATCGTCCGGCGTGAAGATCGGCATGGCCGCATCGGTCGGGATCGGGAACAAATGATGGCGTGCGACGGCATCGCGGCGCCACTGCGCGCCTGTGGCTATCGCCACATGCTGCGCACCCATATCCAGTACATCCTGCGGCATCAGGTGACTGTCGCGGTAGACCTGCACGTTCGGCATCGGCGCGATCTGCCCGGTGCGATAATCCGCAACGCGGCCCCAAGCGGACAGGCCCGGCAGGCCGCGTTCACGGGCGACGCGCCCGCCAAGCACACTTGTCGCCTCTGCCAGCGTCACCTGATAGCCGCGCTTGCCCAGTTGCAGGGCTGCTTCCAATCCGGCGGGGCCAGCGCCGACGATCAGGATGGTCTCTGACGCGCCCTTCGGTCTGCTGCGCTCAGGGTGCCAGCCTTTGCGCCATTCTTCCATGAAGGCGGTGTTCTGGGTGCAGCGGCTGATGGATCCTGTCATGTCGCCGCTGACGCAGATGTTGCAGCCGATACATTCGCGGATATCGTCAAAGCGGCCTTCTTCGATCTTTTTTGGCAGGAACGGATCGGCGATGGAGGGGCGCGCGGCCCCGATGAAATCGAGGATGCCTGATTTCACCTGCCGGACCATCGCATCGGCAGAGGTAAAGCGCCCCACACCGACGACGGGTTTCGCTGTCAGCGCCTTGATGCCTTGGACAAGGCTTTCCTGATGGCCCTCAGTGGTAAAGCGTGACGTGCCGGAACACTGCTCCCACGTGCCATGGGCCAGATCCCACAGGTCGGGCAGATCGCCGTGCATTTCGATGAAATCGCGCACCTCGGCATTGGAAAAGCCCATCTCGCCCGCCTCGTGCAGCGACAGGCGCAGGGTGATGGCGAGTTCGCCTTTGGTTTCATCACGGGCATCTGCAACGATTTCGCGGATGAAACGCGCGCGGTTTTCAAGGCTGCCGCCGTATTCATCGGTGCGGTGGTTGTAGGCACGGCTGAGGAAGTGTTGCAGAATGCCAAAGCCATGCGCGCCGTAAAGGCAGATCAGGTCGAACCCGGCCTGCTGGCTGCGCCGGAATGCGTTGCGGAACCAGCGGCGCAGGTCGCGGATATCCTGTTTGTCCATCGTGCGGGCCTGCACGGGATCGGGCGTAAAGGTCAGGATGGGGCCGCCCGACACGGCAAGCGGCACCTCGCGGGTGTAAAGATTGGGGCCGTTGATGCCGGAATAGGCAAGCTGGATGCCCGCGAGCGCGCCATGCGATTTCATCGCCTCGGCCATGTTCGCAAGGGCGGGGATATCGCGATCATCCCACAGGCGCTGTTCGATGAAGGGGGTGATTTCGGAAGAGGGGTGAATTTCGGTCTGTTCAGTGAAGATCACGCCCCAGCCGCCTTGGGCCTTGGTGGCGCGCATCGCGGCCACGGCAGACGGATCGCGGTAGCCGCCGCCATTGCAATGGGGCACCTGATAGAAGCGGTTCTTCGCGACCTTTGGCCCGATTTGCACGGGGTCGAACAGGATATCATAGCGGGCGTCGCGACCATCCTTGGGCATGGGTCAGACCTTTCGGAAATCGGCACTTTGGGTGGACAGGCGGGCAGGATCGGCATCCGGCACATCGACGATCAGCAGTGCGGGGTGATCGCCCGCCTGCGCCAGCACCTCGCCATGCGGGCCCGCGATGAGGCTGCCGCCGACATAAGTCAGATCGCCTTCGGTGCCGCAGTAATTGGCATAGGCGATGGTGACGCCGTAGTTGGCGGCCATCGCTGGCACCGTCGCGCGGATGACATGGGTGAAGGGCATCATGTTGGCCGTCGGCACAAGGAAAAGGGTGGCCCCGCGCGCGGCCAAGGCCGCCACGTGGGGTGCGAACTCGATGTCATAGCAGATCAGGATCGTGGCCGTGACGCCTGCGAGATCGAAGGTCACATAGGCATCGCCGGGGGCGTAGATCGCGTTTTCGCGGGGGCCGTAGAGCTGAATCTTGCGGTAGTGGGCGAGGATCGCGCCATCCGGCCCAATCGCGATTGCGGCATTGTGGACCTGGTCGCCATCGCGTTCGGCATAGCCCATGACGAGGCCACAGCGCGCCTTGGCGGCACGAGCGGACAAGTGTTTGATCCACGTGCCGTCGCGGGGTTGCGCCTGTGCTGCTATGTCATTCTGATTGTAGCCCGGCAGGTAGACCTCCGGGGTGACCAGCATTACTGCACCTGCGGCACCGGCTGCGGACAGGGCTGGGGCAAGTGCGGCATACGCTCGACCAGGTTCGCCTGCCGGGGACGGACCTTGCCAGACGGCGAGCCTCATGTCCGGCGCCGGGGGGCTGTCTGCACCCCCCGCGTCCAGTGGTGCTTGAACCAATGGCGCACCACTGGACGCACCCCGAGGATAGTTGAGAACAGAGGAAGTTGCATTTTTGATCCACGTCTTGAGATTGCGCACCGCCCCGGCAATGGGGCGATGCGCTGTGCTGTCATTTCTTCAGATTGGTCCAGATTGCGTCGTAAAGTTCCTGGGTTGCCTGATCGCAGGCCTGGGCAAAGACGCCCGGTGTGGCATCTGCGGGTGGGTTGTTTTCCGGGCTGGTGCGGATCGCCTCATCAAGGAACGGCTCCACGCCTGCGACGCCGGAGGTGTAGGCCGCATAATTGGTGACGGCGGCGGCGTTTTCAGGTTCGAGCAGGAAGTTCATGAAAGCGATGGCGTTGTCGCGGTTCGGCGCATCGGCCAACAGCACCATATTGTCCATCCAGACGACATGGCCTTCGGTCGGGTAGACATATTCGACATTCGCGCCTTCGGCACGGGCCTTGGCGGAGAAGCCATTATAGATCATGCCGGCCGCTGCATCGCCTGATACCAGCACATCCTTGGCCGTATCAGACCCGAAGCTGGCCCAATACTGCTTGGCATTGAGCAGCATGTCGTTCAGTGCCTTCAGCTGCTCGCGGTCTGTCGTGCATTGCGGGATGCCAAGGTAGAGCGAGCCGAGGATCAGCACTTCGTTCTGGCTGTCGAGGACGTTGATCTTGCCCTGCAGTTCCGGCGGCGGGATTGAAGATCACGGCAAGGCTGGAGATGTCGCCGGGATAGACATCGCGGTTTACCGAGAACGATGTGGTGCCCCATTGGTAGGGGATGGATGAGGTGCGGCCCTGATCGAAGGGCACGTCGAGCCATTGCGGGGCGATGTTGGCGAAGTTGGGCATTTCTTCGGGTGTGAAGGTGTCCAGCATGCCATCGGCCTTCATGATGCCGACCATGAAATCGGCGGGCACGGCCACGTCATATTCACCCAGTTTGCCCGCCTTGAGGGCGGCGAGCATGGATTCGTTGGAATCGTAGGTGTCAATGGTGACGGCAATCCCGGTTTCGGCGGTGAATTTATCCACCAGTTCCTGCGGGATGTATTCGAACCAGTGGTAGACCTTCAGTTCGCCCTCGGCAAAGGCCGGAGCAGCAACGAGGGTGGCGGCGGCGAGCAGAGACTTTTTCATGCAGCAGTCCTTTCGATTGGGTTACGGGGTCTTTTGCCCCTTGCGATTGACGATATAGGCAAGTGTCACGAACAGCACGGATGTCAGAAGCATCAGGGTGGAAATCGCCATGATGTTGGGTTTGATCCCTTGTTTCACCGACCCGAAAATCGCCGTGGGCAGGGTTTCCATTCCCGCGCCCTTGACGAAATTGGTGATGATGAAATCGTCAAGGCTGATGATGAACGCCAGCAGATAACCCGAAATGACCCCCGGCATCATCAGGGGCAGCAGGATCAGCCGGAACGCCTGCCAGCGGGTAGCATACAGATCGCGCGCGGCCTGTTCATAGCTTTCCTCAATGCCGTGCAAGCGGGCGGCGATCGGCAGGTAGGCAAAGGGGATGCAGAAGGTCAGATGCGCGAGCAGGATGGTCATGTAGCCGGTGGACAGGCCGATGGCGGAAAAGAAGATCAAGGTAGACACGGCGATCACGATTTCGGGCACCATCAGCGGCAAGTTGATCAGCGCGAAGGTCACCTGTTTGCCCCGGAACGCCCCGCCGCGCACCATGGCCACGGCAGCGGCCACCGCAATCAGTGTGGCACCGGACGCCGCCAGAAATGCGATGCTGAGCGAATTGCGCGCCGCTGCGCCAAAGCGGGCCGCCTCAAGCCCGGTGAAGACATCGACATACCAGTGCAGCGAAAAGCCGCCCCATGTCGTGATCGAGTTCGAGCCGTTGAAGGAATAGATCATGATCACAAGCAGTGGCGCATACAGCAGCACCAGACACCCGATGGTCATGGTCAGAAAGCCGGGATAGTGGCGCAGACCTTTCATCGTGCCTCCGCCTTGGTTGCGGCGCGGGCATAAGCGATGAGCACGATCAGAACGAGTGTCATCAGGATCATCGCGACGGCCGCACCAAACGGCCAGTTGCCTTGGGCGCCCTTGAACTGCTCTTCGATCAGGCTGCCGATCATGAAGGTTTTCGCCCCGCCCAGCAGATCGGGGGCGAGGAACGCCCCGAGCGAGGGCACGAACACCAGAAGGCACCCCGCGATGATGCCTGGACGCACGATGGGCAGCACGATTTCGCGCAGGATCGTCCAGCGTCCGGCATAAAGGTCGGCGGCGGCTTCGGACCAGGCGAAATTATAGCGTTCAACCGCTGCATAGATCGGCAGCACCATGAACGGCAGATAGCTGTAGAAAAGACCCAGTTGCACCGCGATATTGGTATTGACCAATGGCAATGGCCCCGATGTGAGGCCGATGCCCATCAGCGCCTCGTTCAGCGGGCCGTTGTCGCGGATCAGGAATTTCAGGCTGACCGTGCGGATCAGGAGGTTGACCCAATAGGGGATGGTAATCAGAAACAGCCAGACGCCACGGCTTTGCACGGGGCGGGTGGCGATGAACCAAGCGGTCGGAAAGCCGACGATCAGGCAGAGCAGCGTGGCAGCACCGGCCTGCCAGATCGAGCGCCAGAAGATGTTGATGTAGGTCCATTCGATCTGCGCGGGTTCATCGCCGAACAAGCCGCGCGTCAGGAAGAACTGATCATAAGCGGCCAGCGAAAAATCCCAGATCACACCGCCGCGAAATTCCTTGGTCAGGACCGAATAGATTGCCATGACCGCCACGGGCACCAGCATGAAAAACCCGACGACGAGCCATGTCGGCAGCAAGAGCGGCACCGTCAGCCCACGGTATCCGGGCAGGCGCGCCATCAGTCGGCCAGAAGGCGCGCAGCACCTTCCTCCAACCTGAGGGCGATGCGGGTGCCGGGGGCGGGCACGGCGGCGCGGGCAGAGTTCTGCAGGCGGATGTGAAACGGATGGCCGCCGTCCAGCGTTGTCAAAAGTTGCAGATCGGTCCCCAGATAGACCACCCGGTCAACCGTTGCGGCAAGTGTGCCATCAGCGGCGATCGAGACGCGTTCGGGCCGGATCGACAGGTGATGCCGTCCGGTATCCGCCGTGGCGGCCGGGCAGGTCAGGCGATGGCCACCGGGCAGCACAACCGTTGCCATATCGTTGGATACGGTCTGAACATCGACCTCTAACAGATTGGTTTCGCCAATGAAGTCGGCCACAAAGCGATTGACCGGGGTTTCGTAGATTTCGCGCGCTGTGCCGATTTGCTGGACCGAACCTGCCGACATCACGGCGATGCGGTCTGACATCGTCAGCGCCTCTTCCTGATCGTGGGTGACAAAGACAAAGGTGATGCCGGTCTGTTCTTGCAGCGTTTTCAGTTCGACCCGCATGGCCTGACGCAATTTCAGGTCCAGCGCAGAAAGAGGTTCGTCCAGCAGCAACACCTTTGGTGCGGGTGCAAGCGCGCGGGCGAGCGCGACACGCTGTTGCTGCCCCCCTGACAGCTGCGTCGGCAGGCGGTCTGCAAAAGCCGAAAGATGCACCATTTCCAGCATCTTGCCCGCACGCGCCAGTCTTTCGGGTGCATCCATCCCCTTCATCTTCAGCCCGAAAGCCACATTTTCGATCACGCGCATGTGCGGAAACAGCGCGTAATGCTGAAACACGGTATTGACCGGCCGATGGTTCGGCTCCAGCGCGGCGATGTTTTGGCCAAACAGCCGGATTTCACCGCTGGTCACATCCTCAAAGCCCGCGATGCAGCGCAAAAGGGTGGTCTTGCCGCAACCTGACGGGCCAAGCAGGGTAAAGAATTCATTGTCCATGATGGTGAAGGACACCGCATTCAACGCGGTGAATGTGCCAAAGCGTTTGCTGACGGCTGCAATTTCAATCGCTTCGGTCATGGGTTGGTTCATACCCCTTGATGCTTGAGAAAAGCCTAGGTTCTTGGACAGGCGGGGGTATATACCCCCAGAGAGGTATGGTCAGGAGCGTGCAGGGTGGAACCGCTGCCGAATTCGGGCGAAGCGGCCATGGCGGTTGCGATCAGTCTGCTGGATGGTCCGGGTTTCGAGGCGGCCCTGTGGGAGGTCTTGCGCCGGACCGTGGCCCCCGACAACATGCTGGTGCTGGCCTACCGCGACGGGGGCCCGCCGCAGATCCTGTATACCCAGACCGATCAGCCGCATGTTTTCGCAGCCCTTGAACATACCTATGTCGCCGGGGCCTATCTGCTGGACCCGTATTACGACATGCATCTGAACCGGGTGGCGGCGGGCGTTTACCGGATGCGCGATGTGGTGCCCGATGCGTTTCATCGCAGCCGATATTACAGCGAGTATTATGAACAGACCACGCTGATCGATGAACTGACATTCGTGGCCTATCCGGTGGCGGGGGTGTCGATCAACATCTGCCTCGGGCGCGATGCATCAACGGGCCAGCAGTTTACCGGGCGCCAGATTGCCACCTGCCAGCGTCTGGCGCCGATTGTGGTCACGCTGGCGGCACGGCACTGGGCCGCCATCGCGCCGCGCGCCGGTGTTGCGGGCGATGTTGCCGCGCGGCTGATCGTGTCGGCGCAGGCGGTTCACGGTATTCGCCTTTCGCCCCGGCAGGCCGAAGTGGCGCTGCTGATCCTGCGCGGGCATTCGACCGTTTCCATTGCGCTGCGGTTGAATGTGGCGGCACAGACGGTCAAGGTGTTTCGCAAGCAGCTTTACAGCCGATGCCGGATTTCTTCGCAGGCCGAACTTTTTGCGATGATGCTGCCGCTGCTGAAAGGGGCGCTGTGATCGGTGCGCGGGATGCTTTTCTTTTTGGCAAGGTGCTTGTCCTGCGGCCCGTGGAGGGGCAACCTGTCGGCAGGGTGACACAAGCGCGTGAAGATTGCTGTTGACCGGATCGCGTGGCTGTGGTGCGTTTGGGTCAATATTTGACCGCATGGTCAAGACTGTTGCCGGATGGCAGGGCCAGGGCGGCGCAAGGGGATGGATATGGCGGCACAGGGCGCAAATCTGCGGATCAATCCGCAACGGCTGTGGGACAGCCTGATGGAGATGGCGACGATCGGCCCCGGTATTGCGGGCGGCAACAACCGCCAGACCCTGACGGATGCCGACAGCGAAGGTCGGCATCTGTTTGCGCGCTGGTGCAAGGACGCGGGCCTGACGATGGGCGTCGACACGATGGGCAACATGTTCGCGACGCGGGCGGGCACGGAAGATTTGCCCCCGGTTTACATGGGCTCGCATCTGGATACCCAGCCCACGGGCGGCAAATATGACGGGGTGCTGGGGGTGCTGGGGGCGTTGGAGGTGGTGCGCACCTTGAACGACACGGGGGTCAAGACGCGGCATCCGATTGTGGTGACGAACTGGACGAATGAGGAAGGCGCGCGATTTGCGCCTGCGATGCTGGCGTCCGGCGTGTTCGCAGGCATTCATACCGAGGATTATGCGAAGTCGCGCGCGACCCTGAGGGCAAGGTGTTTGGCGACGAACTCGCGCGGATCGGCTGGGTCGGGGATGAGGCGGTCGGTGCGCGCAAGATGCACGCGATGCTGGAGTTGCATATCGAACAGGGGCCGATTCTGGAGGCCGAGGGCAAGTCGATCGGCGTCGTCACCCATGGGCAGGGGCTGTGGTGGCTGGAAATCACGCTGACGGGCAAGGATGCCCATACCGGAGTCCACGCCGATGAACGATGCGGGTGAATGCGGGGCTGGGGGCTGCGCGGATCACCGAACGGGTCCACCAGATCGCGATGAGCCATCAGCCGAATGCCGTGGGGGCCGTGGGGCAGCTGTTCGTGCACCCGAACTCACGCAATGTGATCCCCGGTAAGGTTGTGTTCACGGTGGATATCCGGTCGCCCGAACAGGCCAAGCTGGACGCGATGAAGGCCGAGGTTCTGCGCGCGGCCCATGCGGTGGCGAAGGAACTGGGGCTGGGCTGCGAGATCGAGGATGTGGGCCACTTTGATCCCGTCACCTTCGACCCCGGCCTTGTGAAGATCGTGCGCCAGTCCGCTGAAAAGCTGGGCTATTCCCACATGGACATCGTCAGCGGCGCCGGCCACGACGCCTGCTGGATCAACCGCGTGGCGCCCACGGTGATGGTGATGTGCCCCTGTGTGGGCGGGCTGTCGCATAACGAGGCGGAGGAGATTTCGCCGGAATGGGCGGCGGCGGGGACGGATGTGCTGCTGCACGCGGTGCTGGAGGTGGCGGGGGTGGTGGGGTGAGCGCATACTGGCAGCCTTCAGGATCTGACTCATCCAAGCGGTGGCGAGCTGAGAGTATCCGCGACGGCCATGGTTCGCCTGACGACCCGGATTAGCTGTTGCGTCATTTGGACAGCAGTTGGTGAACTAATGCGTGCACGTCACGTCGGATAGACAGCACCAATCGGCATCTTGGTGCAGCCTGACCGTCTGAATTGCGCGGCTGCGATGAATCGGGAACTGGTCAATCCAAGTCTAGCTGTATGGACTTGTGAAGTGACGATCCAGAGCCGATGGAGCTCCGTGTACTTCAGGTCGATTGGAAGGATCGAGTTGATCGGCTATGACGCAAACACTCGGCTCTGAGAATTTGGGGGAAGAGCAAATGACCACCATCATCAAGAACGGCACCGTCGTCACCGCCGACCTCACCTACAAGGCCGATGTCCGGATCGAGAACGGGGTGATCACCGAGATCGGGCAGGGCCTCAAGGGCGGCACCGAGCTTGACGCGACCGGCTGCTATGTCATGCCCGGCGGGATTGATCCGCATACGCATCTGGAGATGCCCTTCATGGGCACCTACTCGGCGGATGATTTTGAGAGCGGCACGCGGGCGGCGCTGTCTGGTGGCACCACGATGGTGGTGGATTTCGTGCTGCCGGGGCAGGGGCAGGGGCTGATGGATGCCATGCAGATGTGGCACAACAAATCGGGGCGGGCGACCTGCGATTATTCTTATCACATGGCGATCACCTGGTGGGGGGAGCAGGTCTTCAACGACATGAAGACGGTGACGGAAGCCGGGATCAATTCCTTCAAGCATTTCATGGCCTACAAGGGCGCGTTGATGGTGAATGATGATGAGATGTTCGCCTCCTTCAGCCGCTGTGCCGAACTGGGGGCGATGCCGTTTGTGCATGCCGAAAATGGCGATGTGGTGGCAGAGTTGCAGCGCAAGTTGATGGCGGCGGGCAATACCGGGCCAGAGGCGCATGCGTTCTCGCGGCCCCCCGAGGTGGAGGGCGAGGCCACCAATCGCGCCATCATGATTGCCGATATGGCGGGGGTGCCGGTTTATATCGTGCATACCTCTTGCGAGGAGGCGCATGAGGCGATCCGGCGGGCGCGGATGAATGGAAAAAGGGTTTACGGCGAACCACTTATCCAGCATTTGACACTGGATGACAGCGAATACCGCCACCCCGATTGGGACCATGCCGCGCGGCGTGTGATGAGCGCCGCCGTTCCGCGACAAGCGGCATCAGGATAGTCTTTGGGCGGGCCTTGCGGCGGGGTCGTTGCAGGTGGTGGCGACCGATCATTGTGCCTTCACCACGGCGCAGAAACGGTTTGGGGTGGGGGATTTCACCAAGATCCCGAATGGCACCGGGGGCCTTGAGGACCGGATGCCGATGCTGTGGACGCATGGGGTGGCGACGGGGCGGATCACGATGAACGAATTCGTGGCCGTCACATCAACAAACATCGCCAAGATATTGAATTGCTATCCGAAAAAGGGTGCGGTGCTGGTGGGGGCGGATGCCGATATCGTGGTGCTGGACCCTGCGAAATCCAAGACGATCTCTGCCGCAAAGCAGCAATCTGCGATTGATTACAATGTGTTCGAGGGGAAAGTGGTGACGGGGTTGCCGCGTTACACCTTGTCTCGCGGCAAGGTCGTCATTGATGATGGCGCGGTGAAAACCGAGGAAGGCCATGGCCAGTTCGTCAAACGCCCGCCGAACGGGGCCGTGAACCGCGCCCTGACGCAGTGGAAAGACCTGACTGCACCGCGTCCCGTGGTGCGGACGGGTATTCCGGCGAGTGGGGTGTGAATTCGCAATGGTATGCCCAAGAATGTTGACCGAATTTGGCCCAATACAATGAAGGATACCTTAAGCCAAAGCCCCCCCGTCATCGAGGCCCATGACCTGAACCTCGTGTTTCAGACCGGGGACGGCCCGGTGCATGCGCTGAAGGACGTCAATCTGACGATCAACCGGGGGGAGTTTGTCAGCTTCATCGGGCCGAGTGGGTGCGGCAAGACCACCTTCCTGCGGGCGATTGCGGCGTTGGAAACCCCGACGGGCGGTACGTTGACGGTAAACGGGATGGCCCCCGATGCCGCACGGCGGGCGCGGGCTTATGGCTATGTGTTTCAGGCGGCGGGGCTTTATCCGTGGCGGACGATTGCGGGGAATGTGCGTCTTCCCCTTGAAATCATGGGGTTTTCGCGCGCCGATCAGGATGCGCGGGTGGAGCGGGTGCTGGAGTTGGTGGAGCTGTCGGGGTTCGGGCGCAAGTTTCCGTGGCAGCTTTCGGGGGGGATGCAGCAGCGGGCGTCGATTGCGCGGGCGCTGGCGTTCGATGCGGATATCCTGCTGATGGACGAACCCTTTGGCGCGCTGGATGAGATCGTGCGGGACCGGTTGAATGAAGAGCTTCTAAAGCTTTGGAATCGCACGGAAAAGACGATTGCATTCGTGACCCATTCGATCCCCGAGGCGGTGTATCTTTCAACCAAGATCGTGGTCATGTCACCCCGTCCGGGGCGGATCACGGACATCATTGACTCACCCCTGCCAAAGGATCGCCCGCTGGATATTCGCGACAGTCAGGCCTTTATCGACATCGCCCACAGGGTGCGGGACGGGTTGCGCGCGGGGCATGGCGATGAGGTGTGAGCCGAGCGAAATCAGCGAAGTGGCGCGTCTTCATCGCGTCTACATTGCGTCTTTATTCGGTAAAGACGGCTGTGGAGGTGCTGCGCCTGCAGTTGAACGGCACCTGTTGATGATCGAAGCGATGGCCGCAGGGCCGAACGGGGGGCGCGGATGACGCAGACTGCCGAAGAGGTGACGGCGTTGTTTCGGCGCTGGCGGCGCAGCACCGTCTGGGCCTTGGTCATTCTGACGGCGACGATCTTTCTGGCATTCATTGTTTTCGGTGGCCCGAAAGAGAAGCCAAACCCTTCGGCCATTCCCGTCTGGATATCGCTGCCGGCGATCTATGCTATTTTCGGCCTTTACAGTCTGTTCAACTGGCGGGCGGTCAAGCGGGACTTTCTGGCCGGCAAGTCCGCTGACGATGCGTTGCGGGCACGGCTGTGACGCGCGCGGCCCCCATCCTTACCGTTCTGGGGATCATTCTGGTGGTCTGGTATGCCGCAACCATCTGGCTGAACGCGCAGTGGGTTTACGATCAGGCGGAGCGGGCGGGAACCACCGTGAGCTTTGCCGAGATGGTGCCGCAGACGATGGATCAGGAACGGCCCCTGCTGCCGCCGCCGCATCAGGTGGCGGGGGAGTTGTGGGACGGCGTGGCGGGGCAGGCGGTGACGTCAAAGCGCAGTCTGGTCTATCACGGGTTCAAGACGTTGCAGGCGACGCTGCTGGGGTTTGGCATGGGGATCGTGCTGGGCGTGGGGCTGGCGGTGGCGATTGTCTATTCGCGCACGATGGAGAAATCGGTGATGCCGTGGGCGATCATCAGCCAGACGATTCCGATTGTGGCCTTGGCACCGATGATCATCGTTCTGTCAGACAAGGCGGGGATTGATGGCAAGATGATTCCGAAAGGCATCATCGCGGCCTATCTGTCTTTCTTTCCGGTGCTGGTAGGGATGATCAAAGGGCTGCGCGCCCCGGATGCGATGCAACTGGATCTCTTGTCCACTTACAACGCGTCGGGCGCACAGGATTTCTGGAAACTGCGCCTGCCTGCGTCGATGCCGTATTTCTTTGCGTCATTGAAGGTCGCGATTGCGGCGGCTTTGGTCGGCGCGATCGTGGGGGAGTTGCCGTCGGGGGCAACGGAAGGCTTGGGCGCGCGGATGCTGGTGGGCAGTCAGTTCGGGCGACCGTTGGACATGTGGGCGGCGCTGTTTGGGGCGGCGATCCTTGCGGGAGGGTTGATCCTGATCGTGGGGGCGTTGGAGCGGTTTGCGAAACGGCAGATGGGGGTGCCCGCGTGATGTGGATCATCGCAAGCCTCGCATTCTGGGCCGTGGCGTGGTGGCTGAACATGCGGCTGGCGCGGATGAACCTGTCAGGCATCGGGCGCGCGGTGGTGCCCGCGCTGTTCGGGATCACAATTCTGGTGGTGTGGGAGGGGTTGGTGCGGGGGTTTCAGGTGTCGCCTGTGATCTTGCCACCGCCATCCGCAATTGCGGCCAAGATCGCGAGCAGCTTGCCGATCCTGTGGATTGATTTCGTGACCACCTTTCTGCAGGGCGCGCTCTCGGGGTTCTTCATCGGCTGTGCGGCGGCTTTTGCGGTGGCGATCCTGATCGACCGCTCACCCTTTCTGCGCGCGGGCCTGCTGCCCGTGGGGAATTTCGTGGCGGCCCTGCCGATTGTCGGGATCGCCCCTATCATGGTGATGTGGTTCGGCTTTGGCTGGGAGTCCAAGGCCGCCGTTGTCGTCATCATGGTGTTCTTTCCGGTGCTGGTGAACATGGTCGCGGGGCTGGCGGCGACTGACCGGATGCAGCGTGATCTGATGGCGACCTATGGGGCGAGTTACTGGCAGAGCTTGCTGAAACTGCGCTTGCCTGCGGCGATGCCATTCCTTTTCAACGGGCTGAAAATTGCATCGACTCTGGCCCTGATCGGCGCGATTGTTGCGGAGTTTTTCGGCAGTCCCACGCGCGGCATGGGGTTTCGCATCTCGACCGAGGTGGGGCAGCTTGGCCTTGACATGGTTTGGGCCGAGATTGCGGTGGCGGCTTTGGCGGGATCGCTGTTCTATGGGGCGATTGCGCTGATCGAACGGGGGGTGACGTTCTGGCACCCGTCGCAACGGATTTAACGATCCCCGATGGGGACACAACTTGGAGGTTGAAGAATGAAGAAGCTACTGACGGGGACGCTGCTTGCCGCTGGCAGTGGCTGGAGGGATATATTTGCGCAACCACAGCTTTTCACAGGTGGCGACGGCGAAAAGGTGACGCTGCAGTTGAAATGGGTCACGCAGGCGCAGTTTGCGGGCTATTACGTGGCGCAGGCGAAGGGCTTTTACGAGGCCGAGGGGCTGAACGTCACGATCCTGCCGGGGGGGCCGGATATTGCGCCGACGCAGGTGATTGCGGGCGGCGGGGCTGATGTCGTGGTGGACTGGATGCCGTCGGCGCTGGCGGCCCGTGAAAAGGGGCTGCCGCTGGTGAATATTGCGCAGCCGTTTGCAGCGTCGGGCATGATGCTGACCTGCCTGAAGGAAACGGGCATCACGGCGCCTGCCGATTTCGCGGACAAGACGCTGGGCGTGTGGTTCTTTGGCAATGAGTATCCGTTCCTGAGCTGGATGGCGACGCTTGGCCTTGCGACGGATGGGTCGGCGGGCGGCGTGACGGTGCTGAAGCAGGGGTTCAACGTTGACCCGCTGTTGCAGAAACAGGCGGCCTGCATTTCGACGATGACCTATAACGAATACTGGCAGGTCATTGATGCCGGAATTGCGGCCGAAGATCTTGTGACCTTCAAATACGAGGATCAAGGCGTGGCCACGTTGGAAGACGGGCTTTACGTGCTGGAAGAAAACCTTGCCGATCCGGCCTTCGAGGACAAGATGGTGCGGTTTGTGCGCGCGTCCATGCAGGGCTGGAAATACGCCGAAGCCAACCCGGATGAGGCGGCGATGATCGTGCTGGAAAATGACGAGACCGGCGCGCAGACCGAAGAGCATCAAAAGCGGATGATGGCGGAAGTGGCGCTGCTGACTGCCGGATCGAACGGTGCGCTGGATGTGGCGGCGGCCGAACGGACCGTGGCAACCTTGCTGGCGGGCGGGTCGGACCCGGTGATTTCTGCGGCCCCTGTTGGTGCGTGGACATCCGTGATTACTGACAAGGCGCTGACAGAGTAAACCTGCACGAAATGGCGGGGGGCGCGTCCGCGGGGCGCGCCCTTTTGCTTTGCAAATCACGCGCAGCGGGCTGTAAATGGGGTGACACGGATGGAGCCTTGATGAACCCGCTGACCGGAACACGCCTGCGCGAACGCCGCATCATGTTGGGGCTGCGGCAGGGGCAGGCGGCGGCGCAGGCCGGAATTTCGGCGTCTTATCTGAACCTGATCGAACATAATCGCAGGGCGGTGGCTGGTGATGTTCTGGCACGGCTGGCCGGAGTGCTCGACCTTGATCCTGCGGCCCTTACCGGGGCTGCGGCGACGGCACTGGCGGATGATCTGCGCGCATTGGCGGCGGCGGTCGGGCAGGACGGGGCTGAGGCGCAGGCGTTTCTGGCGCGGTTTCCCGACTGGGCCGCGGTGCTGGCAGCACAGGGCGCGCGGGTGGCAGGGTTGGAGCGTGCGGTGGCGGCGCTGAACGACCGGCTGAACCATGACCCGCACCTGTCGGCGGCCCTGCACGAGGTGCTGTCGGCGGCGGCATCTGTGCGGGCGACAGCGGGCATTCTGGCAGAGACCGAAGACATTGATCCTGACTGGCGCGCGCGGTTTCACCGCAATCTGGATCAGGACAGCGCGCGGTTGTCGGTGGGGGCCGAGGCGCTGGTGGCCTATCTTGACAACGCGGGGCAGGCAGCACCGGTGGCGATGACGCCGCAGGACGAGGTGGAGGCATGGCTGGACGCGCGGGGCTGGTGGCTGGAGGAGGCCGAGACGGGCGGCGTGGATGCGGCCGGGATCGCGGGTCTTGCATCGGACGCGGCGCGGGCACTGGCGGGGGAGGTGGCGCTGACGGCGGTGGATGATGCGCAGGCCATGCCGCAGGTGCCGTTCCGCGCCGCGCTGGCGGAACTGGGGCCGGACCCGGTGGCGCTGGCGGCGCGGTTTGGCAGCGATGTGATTGCGGCATGCCGGCGGATTGCGGCGCTGAGCGGGGCGGGGCTGGTGATCTGCGACGGGACAGGCGCGCTGGTGCATCGACGCGCGCTGCCGGGATTTGCGCTGCCGCGTGCGGGGGCGGGCTGTGCACTGTGGCCGCTGTATCCGGCATTGGGGCGACCGATGGTGCCGATCGAGGCGGTCGCGGAAATGGTCGGCCAGCCGCCGCAGCGGTTTTTGTTGCGTGCCTATGGGCAAAGCAGGATCGCGGGCGGGTTCGGCGGGGTGGAGTTGCGGGTGGCGGCGATGCTGATCCTGCCTGCGCCTGCGGGAACAGTGCCGACGCTGGCGATTGGCTCGACCTGCCGGATTTGCACACGCGCGGCGTGCGTGGCGCGGCGAGAGCCGTCGATCCTGACCGCGTGATGGGGAAATTGACGGCTGTCAATTTTCAGGATTATTCAATGAAATCAATGAATGTCAGATGTCATCCACAGGGTGCGTTAAGACATTTGAAACATTGCGTGATCAGGTGGGATATGCGGCTGGGCCATTCTGCGGGACGTGGGTTGCGTTGGTGGCGGGGTAGTAGGTAACGCCTTTTCCACTGCGACCCGCCCCACCGGCAGCAGGGAACCTTGTCTTTCAAGCCGCGTTGTCCGGTGCCGCCAATTGGCTGTTGTGCAACCCATGCGCCGCTGCCAAGGTCAGCGCCGCGTGCAGAAAAGAAATCCGGGGTCCCATGCTGCAAGAAATCTGGTCAACCGTGGTGTCAGAATTTGCTGACGTGCCGGATATAAGTACGCTCACCCGGATTGTTGTCCGTATCCTGCTGGCCGCCCTTTTGGGCGGGGTTCTGGGTTATGAACGGGAGCGCAAGTCGATCAGCGCGGGTGTACGGACCCATATGCTGGTCGCAGTGGGTGCGGCCATTTTCATGATCGCGCCGAGTTCAGGCGGGGATGTCGCTTGGCGATCTTTCGCGGGTCATGCAGGGGGTCGTGCAGGGCATCGGGTTTCTGGGTGCAGGGGCGATCATCGTCGGAACATCGACGCAAAAGGTTCAGGGGATGACCACGGCCGCGGGGATCTGGGCGGCGGCAGGCATCGGCGTCGCGGCGGGCCTTGGGATGGAAGCGACGGCTGTTGTTGCAACGATCGTTGTTCTGTTCGTGCTTGCGGTGGTTCCGCTGCTGATCAAGCAGGATCAGACAGTGCAGATTGATGATGGCGCCGGGTCTGACCCATTGCAGGACAAGCGGAACAGCTAAAGGCGGGGCCATGTTGGCCCGTGCCATTGCCTGTTTTGACTTGCAGCACCGGGTGCGGCACACTGTTGCCAATCATGCAGGCACGGGAGGGCTTTTGTGGCAGGGCGGGTGTTGCTGATCGAGGATGAGCCCAATATTGCCGAGGCGCTGCGGTTCATTCTGCGGCGTGATGGCTGGGACGTGGGGGTGCATGCCGATGGGGCGACTGCACTGGCGGAAATCGCCCGCCAAAAGCCGGATGTCGTGATCCTTGATCTGATGTTGCCGGGAGCGAGTGGGCTGGACATTCTGGCAACGTTGCGGGCCGATCCGGCGACGGCTGCTTTGCCGGTTCTGATGCTGACAGCCAAGGGACAGGACCGGGACCGGGCGGCGGCCGAGGCGGCGGGTGTCACGCAGTTCATGACCAAGCCCTTTGCCAATGCCGAGATCGTGGCCGCGCTGCGCGTGATGACACCCGGCAGGGTGGCAGGGCCATGAGACGGCCGCGCGCGCAGGTCTTTCTGGAGCGGCGCAGTTATCGGCGGCGCCGGTTGGGCGATGCAGCGCGGCTGTTGCCGGCGTTCGGGCTTGTGCTGATCCTGCTGCCGCTGCTGTGGGGGCCGGATACCCGCGGCGCGGCGCGGCTGCTGGCATGGGAAGGGGTTTATCTGTTTGCGGTCTGGGCCGCACTGATAGCGATTGCGGCGGTTCTGTCGCGGGCGCTGACCACGCCTGAAGACCCGCGCGATACAGACCGGACCCCGGACAAGGAGCGCTGAGACATGGCGTTCAACCTGCTGGTTCTGGTGTGTCTTGCCTATGTCGCGCTGTTGTTTGGCGTTGCCTTCTTTGCCGAGCGGCGGGCGGCACTGGGGCGGGCCGCATGGCTGCGATCACCGTGGATCTACACGCTGTCATTGTCGATTTACTGCACGGCATGGACATTTTATGGCGCGGTCGGATCGGCGGCGCGGTCGGGGCTGGAATACCTGACGATCTATCTGGGGCCGACGCTGGTTTTTGTGGGCTGGTGGGTGCTGTTACGCAAACTTGTCCGGATCGGGCGGCAAAATCAGGTCACATCCATCGCCGATCTGATTTCAAGCCGCTATGGCAAATCGAACCTGCTGGGGGCGATGGTTACGGCCTTGGCGGTGATGGCGGCGACGCCCTACATTGCGTTGCAATTACAGTCGGTGACGCTGTCGTTCGGGGTGTTTGCCAGCAAGACGCCCGAGGTCTGGGGGCAGGCGACGGCGGCATGGGTGGCGGGCGGACTTGCGATCTTCACGATCATCTTTGGCACACGCAAGCTTGATGCACGCGAGCAGCACCATGGGATTGTAACCGCAATTGCGGTTGAGGCGGTGGTCAAGCTGGTGGCCTTGCTGGCCGTGGGGGCCTTTGTCGTCTGGGGCATTGCCGGGGGTCTGGGGGCGGTGATGGAGCGCATCAGTGCATCGCCCTTGGCGGCATGGGAGTTGGACCCGGCACGCTGGACCGGGCTGATCATGGCTTCGGCGATGGCGGTGATCTGTCTGCCTCGGATGTTTCATGTGCTGGTGGTGGAAAATACCGATGAGGCGCAGCTTGGCCCGACAAGCTGGGCGTTTCCGGCCTATCTGTTCGCGATGAGCCTGTTCATCGTGCCGATTGCGGTGATCGGGACGGCGCGCATGCCTGCGGGGGCGAACCCGGACCTGTTCGTGCTGACGCTGCCGCTGGCCGAAGGGCAGGGGGCGCTGGCGTTGCTTGCGTTTCTGGGGGGGTTCAGTTCGGCCACGTCGATGGTGATCGTCGAGACGATTGCGCTGGCGACGATGGTTTCAAACCACATGGTGGTGCCGTTATGGCTGCGGATTGCACCCGCGCGGGCGGAATCGGGCGATGTGCGGCGGCTTGTGCTGTTGTCGCGCAGACTGGCGATCATGGGGGTGCTGGCGCTTGGCTATGGGTATTACCGCCTGTCGGGCGGGTCGTCGGCGCTGGCGGCCATGGGATTGATTGCGTTTGTGGGGGTGGCGCAGTTCATGCCCCCGCTGTTGGGCGGCATGTTCTGGCGCGGGGCGACGCGGACCGGGGCGGCACTGGGTTTGCTGGCGGGGGCGGCGGTGTGGTTGTGGACGCTGTTCTTGCCATCATTCGGCACAGTCATTCCGCCTGAGGTGATGACGGTCGGGCCATGGGGGCTGGGCTGGTTGCGACCACAGGCGATGTTCGGCACGGCAGGGATGGACCCGTTGGTGCATGCAATGTTCTGGTCATTGGTGGTGAACAGCGCGGCGTTCAGTCTGGGATCGGTTCTGACATTTCCGGGGCCGGTGGAGCGGATGCAGGGGGCGGCGTTCGTGAATGTGTTCGACGCCGAGGCGGTTGGGCCACGGACGTGGGGACAGGGCCGCGCTGCGGATGCCGGAGGCGTTGCTGGTGCTGGCGCAGCGGATCTTGGGGGATGACGATGCGCTGCATCTGTTCGAGGCCGAGGCGCGCGCGCAGGGGCGCAGCGGCTATTTGCCCGACCCGACGCCGGAAGTCTTTACCAATGTGGAACGCAGGCTGGCCGGATCAATCGGGGCGGCGGCAGCACATGCGATGATTGCCGAACTGACTGGCCGGGCCACGGTGACGGTGGATGAACTGATGGCGATGGCCAATGAAACGGCGGCCATCATCGAAAATCAGGCCCGCCTTGAGGCGCAACAGGAAGAGCTGACCCGCACAGCGCGGGCGCTGCGCGATGCGAATGAAAAGCTGACCCAATTGTCGGTGCAGAAGGATGCGTTCCTGAGCCAGATCAGCCACGAATTGCGCACGCCGATGACGTCGATCCGGGCATTTTCGGATATTCTGGCCGAAGGCGATGTGCCGCCGGAAATGGTGGCGCAATCGGGGCGGGTCATCCATGAAGAGGCGATGCGCCTGACGCGGCTGTTGGACGATCTGCTGGACCTGAGCGTGCTGGAGGCGGGCACGGTGCAGTTGAACCTGCGGCAGGCCAATCTTTCGGCGATGCTGGATCAGGCGCTGGTGGCGGCGGGGCATGTCAATGCAGAACGCAGTTTCGTCATTCACCGCGATCTGCCGGCCGAGCAGATTTTCGTGCACAGCGACCCGGACCGGGTGGTGCAGGTGTTCATCAATCTGATTGCGAATGCGCGCAAATACTGTGACGCGGCGGCACCGGAGTTGCGGATCGTGGTGCGCCAGCGCGGCGGGCGGGTGATGATCGACATCATCGACAACGGGCGCGGAATCGCGAAAGAGGCACAAGGGCTGATCTTCGAGAAATTCGCGCGGCTGACGGACCAAAGCCGTGCTGGGGGGCAGGTCTTGGCCTTGCGATCAGCCGCGAAGTGATGGCAACGCTGGGGGGCACGGTCAGCTATCTGCCGGGGCAGCGTGGGGCTGCGTTCCGCGTGGTGCTGCCGCTGCGGATCGAACGGGCGGCGGCGGCGTAGGTCGCGTGCCTTAACCGGGCCGTAACCTTCTTTTGGCACTGCTGGGACATCTGATCGCGGGGATGGATCGCATGGCCGCTGATGGCAGCGCAACTGGAAATGCCGATACCGTGCTGCGCCGCCGATTGCAGCGCAGTGCCGCCGATGGCGTGGCGGCGGCAGGTGGCGCCGTGGAGCGGGCCTGGGACATGGCGCTGCGCCGGGCCGCACAGGATATGCTGTCGCTGCGCGTCGACATCAGCGGGTGCCGGATGCGCCGCCTTTCGGTGGCCGAGTTGCTGGAACTGCCGGGCGCGCGGTCGTTGATCGGAATACTGGACGGACCAGGCGAAAAGACCGGGGTGATCGTGCTGTCGCCCGAGGTGATGTCGGGGCTGATCGAAGTGCAGACACTGGGCCGGGTATCGGCAAACCCGCCGATGGCGCGCAAGCCGACGCGCACCGATGCGGCGATGGTGGCAGGGTTCTTCGATGCGGCGTTGGCCGAGATGGAAATGTGCCTGCATGGCACGCATGAATTGGGTGCGGTGGCGGGCTTTCGCTATGCATCGTTTCTGGATGATCCACGCCCGCTTGGCCTGATGCTGGAGGATACGCAATGGCAGGTGGTCGAGGCAGAGATGGTGTTGGCCAACGGGGTCAAGACCGGGCGCGTGCTGCTGGCACTGCCTTCGCGGGGGCCGGGGGCCGACACCCACGGTGAAGACCCGCGCGAGGCGCAATTCAGCGCAGCGTTGATGGCACAGGTCGGACACGCGGAATGCAAGCTGGATGCCATTCTGGTGCGCCTGTCGATTGATCTGACGCAGATGATGGCCCTGGGTGTCGAGGATGTGCTGGTTCTGCCGGGGGCGAGCCTTGATCTGGTGCAGTTGGAAACGCCGGACGGGCGGCGGATGGCGACGGGGCGGCTGGGGCAGGCGCGGGGGATGCGGGCGCTGCGTCTGGCGCATGTGGAGGGCGACCCCGGCAATGATGCTGCTGCCCCCGCCCCGGATTTGGCGGCGGCACAGGAAGAGTTCATCGCCCGCAGCAGGCGTGGACAATCGGCTGTGGCCGAACAGGGCGGCGACGCTGTGGGGGGATCACCCATGGCAGAGCTGATTTCAGGTCTGGGCATTGACGCCGATGACATGGCGCAGCTAACGGAATTCAGTGGTGACACGATGGGTTGATGGCAGGCTGCGCAGCGGCGTGATGCGCGCGTCAGGTCACGTTGAAATCGGTGCAGGACAAGACGGGATAATCCGCGCCCATGGCGGCGCGAAAGGCGGTCTCGGTCTGGTGAAGGTGCGCGCGCGGGACAGCGTGCCATGCGGCGCGGCTGGCCCAGCGGATGACAAGATGCAACGTTTCGGGGTCATCCGCGGGGGCCCAGATTTCCTTGCCAAGATAGCCGTCGTGCTGCGCCAGGGCCGTTGACCAGATTGCCGCATCCGCGGCGAGATAGCGGGCCTGATCGGCGAGGGGCACGCGAATGCGCAAAAGCTCGATCACCATCGGCATCTTCTCCTAAGTGGTCTGAGCCTTGGCAAGACGCGTTGCCTGCATCGACAGGCCAAGCGCCAGCACCATGAATGCAGCCCCCGCCCATGGCATCAGGTTTGCATGGGCATCAACCAGCCGCCCGCCCGCCGCACTGCCAAGCGACTGGCCCAGATAAACCACCGAGGTATTCAGCGCGACCGTGGCCGATGCAAGCGCCGGTGCCAGCGCCACAAGGCGGCTTTGTTGCAGGGAATTCGATGCAAACCCGCCCAGTCCCCACAGCGCGCCGCCGATCAGGAATACCGTCAGATTGCCATAACCAAGCCCGATGACCGCAAGTCCTGCGGCCATCAATGCAAGTGCAATGGCAATGGTTGCGTCAATTCCCAGCGATCCGGCAATCCGCGCGCCCATGAAATTGCCCAGAACGCCCAGACCGCCGACGATCAGAAAGGTTACCGATACCGCCTGTGCTGTGCCGCCGTAGGGCCCTTTCAGAAGCGGCGACAGGTACGTGAACAGCGTGAATTGCCCCGACATCGACAACAGCGTCACCGCAAGCACCATAAGCAGGATCGGGTTGCCCAGCACCCGGCCCCACGCGGCAAGATCAATGCGCGCCGTCACCAGACCGCGGGGCACGGTACGCCAGACGATCACGGCCATCGCGGCTGACAGGGCGGCAAGGCCGATGAACGTGCTTTGCCAGCCAATGGCGTCGGCCAGCAGGCTGCCAAGGGGAATGCCTGCAACCGAGGCCAGCGACCAGCCGATGAAGATAAAGGCGATGGCCCCGCCACGCTGTGCAGTAGGCACGATCAATCCCACGGTTGCTGCGGCTTGGGGGGTGAAGATCGCGGCGCCAATGATGGTGATTGCGCGCATTACCAGAAGCAGCGTGAAATCGGTGGTCAAGGTCGCGGCGATGTGGCCCGCGGCATAAAGGGCCAGCGCAAAGCTGAGCAAAAGGCGGCGGTCGATCCAGCTGGTCCAGCCTGCAAGCAGCGGTGCGCCGACCCCCACGACCACGCCGCCCACCAGCATCAGCAGGCCCGCGCGTCCGGCATCGACGCCAAAATCGGCCATGAAGGCGGTCAGCATGCCTGCGGGCAGCAAAACCCCGGTGCCAATCACCAGATTGCCCAGAAGCAGCGCCCAAAGGGCGGCGCGCGTGGAAGTGTCGGAAGGTGCCATCTGAAGTCGTCCCGCCTTATGCCGGGCGCACAGTGACAAGCGGTGCGGTCGGGCACAAGTGGCGATTGTGGGGGCTTGTCGGTTGCGCGTTCCGGGGGCAGGGTGAGGGCAACGGGGCAAGGGGAGTTCGCAGATGCGCAGTGTCATGTGTTTTGGCGACAGCAACACACACGGGACGATGCCGATTGCAGCGCTGTCATCACGGGGCCGGTTTGCGCGGGCGGATCGCTGGACTACGCATTTCGCCGCTGCGCTGCCGGGTTGGGAGGTGATTGCCGAAGGCCAACCGGGGCGCACGACGGTGCATGATGACCCGATCGAGGGACCGCATCGCAATGGTCTGACGATGTTGCCTGCCTTGCTGGAATCGCATGCCGATCTTGATGCTGTGGTGATCATGCTGGGCACGAATGATCTGAAGGCGCGCTTTGCGGTGACGCCGTTGGACATCGCACTTTCGCTGGAAAAACTGGTGGCGGTGGTGCGGCAAAGCAAGGCAGGGCCGGAAGGTGCCGCACCTGCGGTGATGTTGGTGGTGCCGCCGCCGATTGTGGAAATCGGCTGTCTGGCGGGGATGTTTGCGGGTGGGGCGGCCAAATCGGGGGCGATACAGGGCGAGATCTCGCTGGCTGCGGCGCGGGCGGGGTGCCCGGTGTTCCATGCCAGCCCGCATCTGGTCGTATCGCCGGTGGATGGCATTCATTATGACGCGCCGGTGCTGCCCGCGTTCGGCCTTGCCTTGGCGCAGGCTTTCCTGCACCACTTCGGGAACTGACATGTTAGCCGGGGTGTGCGAATGGGACGGTTGAGCGGAAAGACGGCGCTGGTAACGGCGGCGGGTCAGGGCATCGGGCGGGCCTCGGCGCTGGCGATGGCGCGGGAAGGCGCGCGGGTCATAGCGACGGATGTGAACCGTGAGGCGCTGGCGGAATTGGCGGCAGAGGGGCTGGAGACGCGGCTTCTGGATGTGCGTGATGCGATGTCGGTGGCCGCCGCCGTGCAGCCGGTGGATGTTCTGTTCAACTGCGCGGGCTTTGTGGCGGCAGGCACGATTCTGGATTGCGACGAGGATCAGTGGAATTTCAGCGTTGATCTGAACCTGACGGCGATGCACCGGATGTGTCGGGCGTTTCTGCCGGGCATGTTGGGGCAGGGGCATGGGTCGATCATCAACATGGCCTCGGCCGTGGGATCGTTGATCGGGGCGCCCAACCGGTATGTTTACGGGGTGACCAAGGCGGGTGTGATCGGTCTGACCAAGGCGATTGCGGCGGATTTCATCACGCGCGGCATCCGGTGCAATGCAATCTGCCCCGGCACGGTGGAAAGCCCGAGCCTTGATCAGCGGTTGCGGGCGACGGGTGATTATGAGGCCGCGCGCAAGGCATTCATCGCGCGTCAGCCAATCGGGCGGATCGGCCAGCCCGAGGAAATCGCGGCCCTGATCGTCTATTTGGCAAGCGATGAAAGCAGCTATACGACCGGTGTGGCCCATGTTATTGACGGCGGCTGGACGCTGACCTGACAGATTGTGGCGTCGATTGAAAGCGCTTTGGATTGGCAGTTCTTGTCGCAAGCGTAAAAAATAGATGGCCATGCGTGGGAATGTTTGCGATAACATAAAAGCGCTTTGATCGACGTCTTGCAGTGCTGCTATGCAGCATTGGCACTTGACCGTTGTGCCAAGGCAGGCGTTACTGACCACATAAGCCGCCCTGACAAACGGATCCGCCCCTTGACCGATCAAAGCATGACCCCGAACCTGTTGCAAAACGATGTGCTGCGGCATCTGACCTTCACGCTGGGCAAGGATGCCGACCACGCGAGCATTTATGACTGGCGCATGGCGCTGTCTTTTGCCATCCGGGATCGGATTGTCGGGCCGTGGTTTGCCAGCACGCGGCAGACATGGGCCGATGATCGCAAGCGGGTTTACTACCTGTCGATGGAATTCCTGATCGGGCGGATTCTTGAGGATGCGACCGTCAACCTTGGTCTGCGCGACATGGCGCAGTCGGTGATGGCGGATTTTGGGCAGGATTTCGCGGCGATTGTCGGCGATGAACCGGATGCCGCACTTGGCAATGGCGGTCTGGGGCGTCTTGCGGCCTGTTTCATGGAATCGATGGCGACGCTGGGCTGCCCTGCGTATGGCTATGGCATCCGCTATGAACATGGCCTGTTCCGGCAACGGTTCGAAGGTGGCCAGCAGGCCGAAGCGCCCGAAGACTGGCTGAGCCAGCAGCACCCGTGGGAGTTCGAGCGGCCCGAATCCGCCTATACCATCGGGTTCAAGGGCGAGATCGAAACCCGTGACGGGCATGAGGTTTGGGTGCCGGGCGAGACGGTCTATGCATCGGCCTATGATACGCCGGTGGTGGGCTGGCAGGGCAAATGGGCCAATACGCTGCGGTTGTGGGGCGCAAAGCCGACGACGCAGTTTGACCTTGCCCGGTTCAACCGGGGCGATTACGCGGCGGCGGCGGAACCGGAAGCCTTGGCGCGGACGCTGAGCCGGGTTCTTTATCCTGATGACACGACCTATGCTGGCAAAGAGTTGCGCCTGAAGCAGGAGTTCTTCCTGACCTCGGCCGCGTTGCAGGATATTCTGCGGCGCTATCTGGCCAATCATTCCGATCTGCGGGCCTTGCCGAAATTCGTGGCAATCCAGATGAATGACACGCATCCGGCAATTGCGGGACCGGAGTTGATCCGCCTGCTGACGGATGCACATGGCATGGATTTCAACACGGCGCTGGAAACCGCGCAAGCCTGCCTTGGCTATACCAATCACACGCTGTTGCCGGAGGCGCTGGAACGCTGGGCGACATTCACCTTTGGCAATGTGCTGCCGCGCCATATGCAGATCGTCGAGCGTATTGACGGCTGGCATCGGCGCACCTATCCGAACCGGCCGCATTACGTGGGCATCGTGAAGCACCACGAGGTGCGGATGGGCGAGTTGGCGTTCATCATGGCGCATAAGGTGAACGGGGTGTCAGCGCTGCATTCGGACCTTGTGAAGCAGAACCTGTTTCCGGAACTGAACCTGTTGCATCCGGGGCGCATCATCAACCAGACCAATGGCGTGACTCCGCGCCGCTGGCTGAAAATGTGCAACCAGCCCTTGTCGGGGTTGATCACAGAGACGATTGGCGCTGGCTGGGAAGATGATCTCGATCGGTTGAAGGAGTTGGAAAAACATTGTGATGACAAGGGCTTTCACGATGTTTTTCATGCAGCCAAGCGGGAGAACAAGGTTGAACTGGCGCAGTGGGTCGCGGAGACGCAAGGTGTGCAGATCTCGCCCGACGCGCTGTTCGATGTGCAGATCAAACGGATTCACGAATACAAACGGCAGTTGTTGAACATTCTGGAAACGGTTGCGCATTGGCAGGCCATTCGCGCGAACCCGACAGGCAACTGGGTGCCACGGGTCAAGATATTCGGCGGCAAGTCTGCGCCGGGCTATGCAGTTGCCAAGGAAATCATTCATCTTATCAATGATGTGGCGGCGGTTGTGAATGCGGACCCGGTGACGGGCGATCTTTTGAAGATCATCTATCCGCCGAACTATAACGTGAGCATGGCCGAAAGGCTGGTGCCAGCTGCCGACCTGTCAGAGCAGATTTCGACCGCCGGAAAAGAGGCGTCGGGCACGGGCAACATGAAGTTCATGATGAACGGCGCGCCGACGATTGGCACGCTGGACGGCGCGAATGTCGAGATTTTGCAAGAGGTTGGAGCGGAGAACTTCTTCCTGTTCGGGCTGACGGCGGAAGAAGTGGTCAAGCGTCGCGAAGACCCGGACCATGCGAAAAAGGCGATCGAGGGCTGCCAGCCTTTGCAGGATGTATTGCAGATGATCGCCGAAGGGCGATTCTCGCCCGATCAGACGGATCGATACCACGGATTGCTGCACCGCATCTGGAACCACGATTATTTCCTTGTGGCCGATGACTTTGCGGCGTTTCATGCGGAACAGAAGCGGGTTGATGCGGCCTATGCCGACCGGGACCGCTGGGTGAAAATGGCGGCGCTGAACACGGCGCGGTCGGGGTTCTTTTCATCCGACCGCACCATTCGCAGCTATATGGACCAGATCTGGGGTGTCGCTTCGGCACTTTAACATGACGGGCGCTTGCCGGGGAGGGATAGCACCATGTCGGACCTGATTGAGAGTGGCGCCGCTTGGGCGATTGCCGAGGGGCGGCATGGTGACCCGTTTTCGGTACTTGGTCTGCACAAGCGGGGCGCTTGGGTGGTGACAGCCTTTGTGCCGGGCGCAGAGCAGCTTTGGGTGCTGACGGGCAAGGCAGGCAAACCGATTGAGGCCAGCATCGCGCATGGCATTCCGGGGCTGTTTGTGGCGGAATTGCCAAAGAAATCCGCCTATCGGCTGCGGGCAACCGGGCATGGGGCCGCGTGGGAATTCGATGATCCTTTCGCCTTTGGTCCGGTGCTGGGCGAAATGGACGAATACCTGTTCAGTGAAGGCACGCACAAAAGGCTGTGGAAGGTGCTGGGCGCGCATGTGATGACGCATGAAGGCGTGGCGGGTGTGCATTTCGCCGTCTGGGCGCCGAATGCGGACCGCGTGTCGGTGGTGGGCGATTTCAACATCTGGGACGGGCGGCGGCATCCGATGCGGCGGCGCGGAACGACGGGTGTATGGGAGATTTTCGTACCCGGTCTGGCTGCAGGTGTGACCTACAAGTATGAAATTTGCGGACCGGGTGGCGCCCTGCTGCCGCTGAAGGCGGACCCGGTTGGATACGGATCTGAGCATCCGCCTGCAAATGCCTCAGTTGTCAGGGAAATTGGCGGCGACTGGCATGATGGCGACTGGATGAAAACCCGCGCGTCACATCACAATGTGGATGCGCCGATTTCGGTTTATGAGGTGCATCTGGCGTCGTGGAAGCGCGCACCGGGGGACCGGATGCTGTCATATCTGGAGCTGGCGGATCAGCTGGTAGATTACGTGGCCGACATGGGCTTCACCCATATCGAGATGATGCCGATCAGCGAATATCCCTTTGACGGATCGTGGGGCTATCAACCCGTGGGCTTGTTTGCGCCGACGATCCGGCATGGCACACCATCGGAGTTTCGCGCCTTTGTGGATGCCGCGCATCAAAAGGGTATCGGCATTCTGCTGGATTGGGTGCCGGGGCACTTTCCGACCGATGCGCATGGGTTGGGGCAGTTTGATGGCACGCCATTGTACGAACATGCCGATCCGCGCGAAGGGTTTCATCAGGACTGGAACACCCTGATCTTCAACTACGGTCGCACGGAAGTGCGCAATTATCTTGTGTCCAACGCGCTGTATTGGCTGGAGGAATACCATCTGGACGGGCTGCGCGTGGATGCTGTGGCGTCGATGCTTTACCGCGACTACAGCCGCAATGATGGTCAGTGGGTGCCGAACAAGGACGGCGGGCGCGAGAATTACGAGGCGATTTCGGTGCTGCGCGACATGAACGTCGCGGCCTATGGCGATGTGCCGGGAATCATGACAATTGCCGAGGAATTCGACGGCATTTCCGGGCGTGTCGCGACCCGTGAACCATGGCGGTTTGGGCTTTGGTTTCAAGTGGAACATGGGCTGGATGAACGACACACTGTCCTACATGCAGAAAGACCCGCTGTTCCGGCAGTATCACCATCACCAGATGACGTTCGGGATGCATTATGCGTGGTCGGAGAACTATATCCTGCCGATCAGCCATGACGAGGTGGTGCATGGCAAAGGCAGCATGCTGTCCAAGATGCCGGGCGGCGCGTGGGAGAAGTTTGCGAACCTGCGGGCGTACTATGGGTTCATGTGGGCGCATCCGGGCAAGAAGCTGCTGTTCATGGGGCAGGAGTTCGCCCAAGGCGCTGAATGGAACCACAACCAGAGCCTTGATTGGCATCAGTTGGACCTGCCCGAACACAAGGGAATGCAAAGCCTGGTGCGCGATCTGAACCGGGTTTACCGGGAAAACCGGGCGCTGCACGTGAATGACACCCGGCCCGAGGGCTTTGCATGGATTGAATCCAACGATGCGCAGGCGTCGGTCTATGCTTGGGTGCGCAAGGGCGGGCCGAAGGACAAGATGGTGGTCGCGGTTGTCAACATGACGCCGGTGGAGCGCAGCTATCGGCTGGGGCTACCAGCGGCGGGGCGGTGGTCAGAGTTGTTGAACACGGATGCAGCGGTTTACGGTGGGAGCAACCGTGGGAACGCGGGAGGCGTTTCGTCGGAGGCAAAGCCATGGCATGGGCAGGCGCAATCGGCAGTTGTGACGCTGGCCCCATTGTCGGCGGTGTATCTGAAGCAGGATTAATCGCGCAGGGGACAAACCCCGCGTTTCAAGGGAGGATACGATGAAACCAAGACCGAACGCGCGCCTGTCGTCCCAGGCGATGGCCTTTGTGTTGGCGGGGGGACGCGGCAGCCGATTGAAAGAGCTGACGGACCGGCGAGCGAAACCTGCGGTCTATTTCGGCGGCAAGACGCGGATCATCGACTTTGCCCTGTCGAATGCGCTGAATTCCGGCATTCGCAAGATGGCGATCGCCACGCAATACAAGGCGCATTCCCTGATCCGGCACATGCAGCGCGGTTGGGGATTTTTCCGGGCGGAACGGAATGAGTATCTGGACATATTGCCCGCCAGCCAACGCGTGGATGAGAACAAATGGTACCTGGGCACCGCAGATGCAGTGACGCAGAACATTGATATTGTTGACGATTACGGCATCGAATATGTGGTGATCCTTGCGGGCGATCATATCTACAAGATGGATTATGAGATCATGCTGCGCCAGCATGTGGACACCAAGGCCGATGTGACCATCGGCTGTCTGACAGTGCCCCGCATGGAGGCGGTGGCGTTTGGCGTAATGCACGTCGACAAGGATATGCGGATCACGCAGTTTCTGGAAAAACCGAAAGACCCGCCTGCCATTCCGGGCGATCCGGACAACGCACTGGCGTCGATGGGGATTTACGTCTTCAACTGGAAGTTCCTGCGCGAACGGCTGATCAAGGATGCTGAAGACCCCAATTCCAGCCATGATTTCGGCAATGACATCATCCCCGACATCGTGAAGCACGGCAAAGCGGTGGCGCACAAGTTTGCCGACAGCTGCGTGCGGTCTGGTCTGGAGAAAGAGCCCTATTGGCGCGATGTGGGGACGGTGGATGCGTTCTGGCGGGCCAATATCGACCTGACCGACTTCGTCCCGGAGTTGGATCTTTACGATAACTCATGGCCGATCTGGACCTATTCGGAAAGCGTGCCGCCTGCGAAGTTCATCCACGATCAGGACGGGCGGCGCGGATCGGCGGTATCATCGCTGGTATCGGGCGATTGCATCGTGTCGGGGTCGGAGGTCCGTAATTCGCTGCTGTTTACCGGGGTGCGGACACATAGTTATTCGGCGCTCGATTACGTGGTGGCGCTGCCTTATGTCGATATTGCGCGCAAGGCACGTCTGAAGAACTGCGTGATCGACCGGGGGGTGCAAATTCCCGAAGGGCTGATTGTAGGCGAGGATGCGGCGGAAGATGCGAAATGGTTCCGTCGGACCGACAGTGGCATTGTGCTTGTGACGCAGGACATGCTGCATGCCCGGGCGAAAGCGAAGGGCTGATGCGACAGGACCGGGGGTTTCACACCCCCGGACCCCCGTGGGATAGTTGAGAACAGAGGAAGACGAGAGCGATGAAAACGCGGGGGCGGGTGTTGTCGGTTGCGTCGGAATGCGTGCCGCTGATCAAGACGGGCGGACTGGCGGATGTGGTGGGGGCCCTGCCGGGGGCGCTGGCGGCGGTTGGCTGGGAGATGAAGGTGCTGTTGCCGGCCTATCGCCCTTTGCGGGCCATGTGTGGTGATTGGCCCGAGGTCTGGCGCGAGGAGGATCTTTGGGGCGGCGTGGGCGTGGTCCGCGCGGGCGAGGTGGCGGGCATTTCGGTGCTGCTGCTGGACGCCCCACATCTGTTTGACCGCGAGGGTGGGCCATATGCGGGGCCGGGCGGCGACTGGGGGGACAATGCGCAGCGTTTTGCGGCACTGTCCTGGGTTGCCGCAGGTATCGCGCGGACGGGGATCACGGGCTGGCGCCCCGATATTCTGCATGCCCATGACTGGCAGGCGGGCCTGGCCCCGGCCTACCTTGCGTATGGCGGCGCAGAGGGGGCAAAATCCGTCATCACCATTCACAACATCGCATTTCAGGGCTGGGCCGGGGCCAGCATGTTGGGGGCTTTGCGGTTGCCAGCGGAGCAATTCTATCCCGGTGCGTTGGAGTATTATGGCGGTATCTCTGCCTTGAAGGCGGGGATGGTGACGGCGGACCGGATCACCACCGTGTCGCCGACCTATGCCGCCGAACTCGCGCGCGCGGAATACGGGATGGGGTTGCAGGGTGTCATTGTGGCGCGGGCGGATGTGGTCAGCGGCATTCTGAACGGGGTGGATACCGCCGTCTGGTCACCCGAGACGGACGGCGATGTGCTGAATTATTCAGTGCGGTCGATGAAGGGAAAGGCTGCGGCGCGGGCCGCCCTTTGCGAAGAGTTCGGGCTGGATGTGCCGGGGCCGCTGGCCATTGTCGTCAGCCGCCTGACGGATCAGAAGGGGATTGATCTGCTGCCAAGTGTGCTGCCCGATTTCATTGCCGCGGGCGGTGGCGTGGCGATTCTTGGATCGGGCGATCCGGGGCTGGAGGCGGCGATGCGCGGCCTGCATGCAACCTATCCGGGCCGGGTTGGATTGCGGATCGGGTATGATGAGGCATTGAGCCACCGGATGTTTGCGGGTGCCGATGCCGTGCTGGTGCCAAGCCGGTTTGAGCCTTGCGGTCTGACGCAGATGTACGGCCTGCGCTATGGCGCGGTGCCGGTTGTCGCGGCGGTAGGCGGTTTGGCGGATACGGTGATCCATGCCTCGCCTGCCGCAATGACGGCGGGGGTGGCGACGGGGATCACGTTTCATCCGACCGATGGCATTGCCTTTGCAACAGCCCTGCGGCATCTGCTGGCGCTGCATGGCGACAAAAAGGCGTGGGGGCAGGTGCAGAAGAATGCAATGCAGCATCCGGTTGGGTGGGAGACATCAGCCGCCGCCTATGCGGCACTTTACGAAGGTCTGTTGCAGTGACAGCAACCCCGAAGCTGCCCGCGCGATTGCCGGGGCATACGGTGACCGCGGGGCGGCCTTGGCCGATGGGGGCGACGTTTGACGGCGAGGGGGTGAACTTTGCCGTTTTTTCCGCAAATGCGACCCTGATCGAATTGTGCCTTTTCACGCCGGACGGGCGCAAGGAAATGGCGCGCATCGCGTTGACCGAACGCGACGGCGACATCTGGCACGGGCATGTGGGCGGACTGCCGCCCGGCACCTTGTATGGTTTTCGTGCCCACGGCCCATATGCGCCGGAACAGGGGCATCGGTTCAACCCGCACAAGTTGCTGATTGACCCTTATGCGCGTGCGCTGGAGGGGCGGTTGCGGTGGTCGGATGCATTGATGGGATACAAGATCGACAGCCCGCGTGGTGATCTGTCTTTTGACACCCGAGACAGTGCCTTTGCAGTGCCGAAATCGGTGGTGATTGATCCGTCTTTCAACTGGGGCAGTGACCGCGCGCCACGCACTGCGCGCGCCGACAGCGTGATCTATGAGGCGCATGTCAAGGGCATGACCGCGCTGCATCCGGGGGTGGAACGCGGGCTGCGTGGCAGTTTTGCGGGGCTGTCATCGGATGCGGTGATAGGTCATCTGCAAAAGCTCGGGGTGACGGCGATTGAGTTGATGCCGGTGCAGGCGTTCATGGATGACCGGTTTCTGGTGGCGAAAGGGCTGAAGAATTACTGGGGTTATCAGACACTTGGATTCTTTGCGCCCGAGCCGCGCTATCTTTCGCGGGGGCAGGTGTGGGAGTTCCAGTCGATGGTGCGCCGGTTCCACGCCGGCGGTATCGAGGTCATTCTTGATGTGGTCTACAATCACACCGGCGAAGGGGATCAGCACGGGCCGACGCTGTCTTTCCGCGGTCTGGACAATGCAAGCTACTATCGCCTGACGGGGGGCGGCCGGTATTACATGAACGATGCGGGCACCGGAAACACGTTAGACCTGACGCATCCGATGGTGCTGCGCATGGTGATGGACAGCCTGCGGCATTGGGTTGAAACCTACCATGTCGATGGCTTTCGCTTTGATCTGGCGTCTGTTCTGGGACGCGAAGCACATGGATTTGATCCGTCGGGTGGGTTTTTCGATGCCATCCGGCAGGACCCGGTTCTGTCACGCGTCAAGCTGATTGCCGAGCCGTGGGATATCGGGCCCGGCGGCTATCAGTTGGGCAATTACCCCTATCCCTTTGCCGAATGGAATGACAAATATCGCGATGGCGTTCGCCGGGTCTGGCGCGGGGATGCGGGGATGATGCCGGATCTCGCGAGCCGGGTTCTGGGATCGGCCGACGCGTTTGACCGGGATGGACGGGCGGCGACGTCATCGGTGAATTTTGTTACCAGCCATGACGGCTTTACGCTTGAAGATGTGGTCAGCTTCAGCGTCAAGCGCAACCTTGCCAATGGCGAGGACAACCGCGACGGACATTCGGACAATCATTCGGACAATCTGGGGGAGGAGGGGCCAACCGCCGACCCGGTGGTGCGTGCCAATCGCGCGCTGCGCAAGCGTAACCTGCTGGCCACGCTGTTCATCAGTCAGGGTATGCCGATGATCCTTGCGGGTGATGAAGTCGGCCATAGTCAGGGCGGCAACAACAATGCGTATGCGCAGGACAATGAAACCAGCTGGATTGACTGGACCAATGGTGACAAGGGGTTGCTCGCGTTTGTGGCACGCCTGACGGCGTTGCGGCGTGCGCACCCGGTGCTGCGGCAGCGCCGGTTCCTGCATGGTGAGGCGCGCCCCGCCGATGGCTTGCCCGATGTGGCGTGGCGACGTGCGGATGGGCAGGTGCCGTCATCTGCTGATTGGCACGATGCCGCATTCCGCTGCCTGTGCGTGGAGTTGCGCATGGCGGCAGATGGGCCGGACGCGCCCGATGCGGTTTTTGCCGTGTTCAATACCGGGGGGGCCGTGCCGCTTGTCTTGCCGCCCGCCGTGCAGGGTTGGAAGGTCGTTCTGAACACCACGCAGCCGGATGCCCCGCCCGGCACATGGCCAAAGGGGCAATCCGCACCAGCCCATTCCGTTCTTGTCTTTGCCCGAGGAGACGCCGCATGACCATTCACACCGTCGCCACCACCCCCATTGCAGGTCAGAAACCCGGCACGTCTGGCCTGCGCAAGAAAACCCGCGTGTTCATGGGGCCGCATTACCTTGAAAACTTTGTGCAGGCGATTTTCGATGTGGTCGGCACTGCGGGGAAAACCTTTGTGCTGGGCGGTGACGGGCGGTTCTTCAACGACCGCGCGGCACAGGTCATCTGCCGGATGGCGGCAGCGAACGGGGCCGCGCGCGTGATCGTGGGGCAGGGCGCAATCCTGTCAACACCTGCCGCCAGCCACCTGATCCGGTTGAATAAAACGGATGGCGGCATCATCATGTCGGCAAGCCACAATCCGGGCGGCCCGGATGAGGATTTCGGCGTCAAGTTCAATATGCCGAACGGTGGGCCGGCCCCCGAAAGCGTGACGGAGGCGATGTTTGCGCGGACGACGACCATCACGGAATACCGCATGATGGATGCGCAGGATGTGGACCTTGGACGCGTCGGGCGGCAGCACCTCGGCGACATGATCGTCGATGTGGTGGACCCGGTGGCCGACTATGCGGCCCTGATGGAGACGCTGTTTGATTTCCCGGCGATTGCTGCGATGTTCCAGGGTGGCTTTGCCATGCGGATGGACAGCATGTGTGCCGTGACCGGGCCCTATGCCATTGAAATTCTGGAAAACCGGCTTGGTGCGGCGAAAGGGACGGTCATCAACGGCACACCCCTGCCGGACTTTGGCGGCATGCACCCGGACCCCAACCCGACTTGGGCGAAGGCCCTGATGGATGAGATGTTTGGGGCGGCGGCCCCGGATTTCGGGGCGGCATCGGATGGGGATGGTGATCGCAACATGGTGGTGGGGCGGGGTATCTATGTCTCGCCTTCGGATAGTCTTGCGGTGCTTGCAGCCAACGCGCATCTGGCACCGGGCTATGCGGGCGGCCTGAAGGGCGTGGCACGGTCGATGCCGACTTCCGCCGCCGCCGACCGGGTGGCAGATGCGATGGGCATCGGCGAGTATGAAACGCCGACGGGGTGGAAGTTCTTTGGCAACCTGCTGGACGCAGGCCGCGCCACGATCTGCGGCGAGGAAAGCTTTGGCACCGGATCGGACCATGTGCGCGAGAAGGACGGGCTTTGGGCGATTTTGCTGTGGCTGAATATCCTTGCGGTGCGCAAGCAATCGGTGGCCGATATTCTGGCGGAGCATTGGGCGAGGTTCGGGCGCAACTACTATAGCCGCCATGATTTCGAGGCGATTGAAACAGCAAAGGCCGATGCGATGATGGCGGCACTGCGGGCCAGTCTGGCAGGGCTGCCGGGGCGGCAGATTGAAGGGATGGTTGTACAAACAGCGGATGATTTTGCCTACACCGATCCCGTCGATGCCTCGGTCAGCCTGAAACAGGGCGTGCGGATCATCTTTGAAGATGGCAGCCGGATTGTGCTGCGCCTGTCGGGAACGGGGACGGAAGGTGCCACGCTGCGGTTGTATCTGGAGCGGTATGTGGCAGGACCAGAGGGCCTTCATCATGACCCGCAAGCGGCGCTGGCCCCGGTGATCCGTGCGGCACATGCATTGGCGGGGATTGCGGCACATACGGAGCGGACGGCCCCCGATGTCGTGACCTGACCGATGACGGCGTAAACAGACCTTCAACCGTCGCGCGCGCGGCGCGGTTTTTCCACGCTTGGGTGTCACATGGGGATCAGTTGGAGGATCGCCATGAACGAACGTATCAGAAGCGGGCGCAGCGCGCGGCAGGTGCAACGTGCGGCCAAGGGTGGCGGGATGGGGCGGCCCTACATCGTGCGCAACATTCCGACCTATGATGTGCTGTCAGAGGAAAACCTGATCCGGATCGAAGCTGCGGCAGACCGAATCCTTGCGGAAACCGGGATCGAGTTTCGCGATGATCCTGTGGCGCTGGAACACTGGCGGCGGGCGGGTGCAGATGTGCAGGGGCTGCTGGTCAAGTTTCCGCCGGGCCTGTTGCGCGAGGTGTTGAAGACCGCCCCGTCCCAGTTCACCCAGCACGCGAGAAACCCCGCGCATTCCGTTGAGATTGGTGGGAAGAACGTTGTGTTTTCACCTGCCTATGGCAGCCCCTTTGTGATGGACCTTGATCGTGGGCGGCGCTTTGGCACGCTGGAGGATTTCCAGAACTTCATCAAACTTGCGCAGTCCAGCCCCAACTTTCACCACTCGGGCGGGACGATCTGCGAGCCCACGGATATTCCGGTGAACAAGCGGCATCTGGATATGGTTTTGGCGCACATGACCCTTTCGGATCGCCCCTACATGGGATCGGTGACGGCCGAGGAACGGGCCGAGGACAGTATCGAGATGTCACGCATTCTGTTTGGCGCGGATTTCGTGGACCAGAACTGCGTCATCCTTGGCAACGTCAACGTCAACTCGCCGCTGGTCTGGGACGGCACCATGACCAATTCCCTGCGCGCCTATGCGCGGGCCAATCAGGCGGCGGTGATCGTGCCGTTCATCCTGGGCGGGGCCATGGGTCCGGTGACATCTGCGGGGGCGATTGCGCAAAGCCTTGCCGAAACCATGGCTGGTTGCGCGCTGACACAGTTGGAACGGCCCGGTGCGCCAGTGATCTTTGGCAATTTCCTGTCTTCGATGAGCCTGCGATCCGGCAGCCCCACCTTCGGGACGCCGGAACCTGCGATCGGGTCGATGGTGATCGGGCAATTGGCGCGCCGGTTGAACCTGCCGCTGCGTTGTTCGGGGAACTTTACCACGTCGAAACTGCCCGATGCGCAAGCGATGATGGAAGGCACGATGAGCATGCTGGCCGCCATCCACTGCGGCGCGAATTTCATCCTCCATTCTGCGGGTTTCCTTGATGGCCTGCTGTCGATGAGTTACGAGAAATTCATGCTGGATGCGGATTTGTGCGGCGCCCTGCATTCCTACCTTGATGGCATCAAGATGGATGAAGACCAGCTTGCCGTTGATGCCTTTGCCGAAGTGGGCCCCGGCAACCACTTCTTTGGCTGCGCCCATACGATGCGGCACTATGAGACGGCGTTCTGGGACAGCGATCTGTCCGACAATGAACCGTTCGAGAAATGGGAGGCGGCGGGATCGACCGACGCTGCCACCCGCGCGAATGCATTGTGGAAGAAGCGGCTGGCCGAATTCGAGGCCCCGGCATTGGACGACGGGATCAAGGATGGACTTGATGATTTCGTCGCGCGACGGAAGGCCGAGAAAACCGATATGTGGTATTGACGGCACGGGTCTGTGCCCTGATCCTTGCGGAATGCGAACAAGGATGACCCAGTGGCGTTTCTGATTGGTTTGGTGGTTCTGGTGCTGCTGGGCCTGATCTGGCTGGCGGTTGATGCGCACACGATGGGGCGCAGGTTGCAGGTTCTGCGTGGCCTTGTGATCGGGGCAGGCGTTGTGGCGGCGGTCGGGCTGTGGGTTGGTTGGCGGGATCAGGTGGCGCTTGCGGCGGTGCTTGCGGCGGCGGGGTTCCTCATCTGGTATCTGACCCGCATTCCGCGCCATGACCGGGCCTGGATCCCGGAAGTAGCGTATGGGGCAACGGCCGAGATCGGCGAAATGGTCCGGCTGCACAACGTACGGCGGTTCCGCTGGACCGCGAAGAACAAATACGATGAACGCTGGGACGAATGGCTGCTGGACCCTGAAGCCATCACATCCGTTGATCTGGTAATGGCGATCTGGAGCAGTCCGCTGATTGCGCATACGATGGTCAGCTTTGGCTTTGCCGATGGCAGGCATCTTGTGTTTTCGGGCGAGACGCGGCGGCAGAAGGGCGATCGTTTCACCATCACGGGCGGTTTTTTCCGGCGGTTCGAATTGGTGATGCTGGCGGCGGATGAACGTGACGTGATCCACCTGCGCACAGACATTCGACGCGAGAACGTGTCGCTTTACCCCGTGTTGATGGAACCTGCGGCGCGCAAGGCACTTTTTCTGGCGTTCCTGCAGCAGGGCAATGATCTGGTCACGCAGCCCAAGTGGTACAACACGGTCACTACCAACTGCACCACCGTCCCGTTCGAGATTGTAAAGACCATTGCGCCCCGGTTGGGTTATGACTGGCGGCTGCTGCTGTCAGGGCATCTGCCGGGTTTTCTGCACAAGCTGGGCGTGCTGCCGCCCGGCACGATGGCCGAACTGAATGCGCGCGGGGTGTTGCCTGTATCGGGCGATGATGGGCAGGATGATGCGGCCTATTCGCGGGCCTTGCGCGAAAAGTGGCGGTAGACTAGCGGATCATCAGCCGATTGCCGTCTTTCACAACCTCAAGCACGCGCTGCGTGGCGTTGTCGACGCGAAACACTTCGTGGTCGACCTGATAGTATCGCCACGGCCCATCGACGGGGGGCAGGCCATAGCGTTCGGGGTTCATCATCAGGCTGTGGTCTGCAACAGGGAAAACCTCACCGATCGCAAATGCCGGGGGGCGGGGGGGCAGGCGAATAAAGCGTGATGCGACCGCATCGGTGCCGTCATCGTCGGGACACACCGATGCGACCAATGACGCGCAGCCTGCGGCCACGGGCAAAGGTGCCGCCATCAGGGTTGCGATCAGGGCAAGTCGCCAAGCGGCCATGGGATGCTCCATCCGGTCTGTGAAGTATAGACCAAAAAGCAGAATGTTCTACTGTCCCAAGGCCCCCCCCGCCGTTAGTCCATCGGTTTGAAGTTCAGGCTGGCGCCTTCCTTCATGCCGGACGGCCAGCGCGAGGTGATCGTTTTTGTGCGGGTATAAAAGCGGAAGCTGTCGGGCCCGTGCTGATTCAGATCGCCGAAGGCCGACTTTTTCCAGCCGCCAAAGGTGTGATAGGCCAGCGGCACCGGGATGGGCACGTTGATGCCGATCATGCCGACGTTGACGCGGTTGGCAAAGTCGCGGGCGGTATCGCCATCGCGGGTATAGATCGCGGTGCCGTTACCGTATTCGTGGTCCATCGCATAGCCCAACGCCTCTTCATACGTCTTGGCGCGCACCGTTGACAGGACGGGACCGAAGATTTCCTTGCGGTAGATGTCCATGTCGGTGGTGACGTGGTCAAACAGATGCGGGCCCACGAAAAAGCCGTTCTCATAGCCTTGCAGATTGAAGCCACGCCCGTCGACCACCAGTTTCGCGCCCTGCGCCACGCCGGATTCGACAAGTTTCAGGATGTTCGCCTTGGCAGCGGCGGTGACGACGGGGCCGTAGTCCACATCGTTGCCGGCTGTGTATGGCGCCACTTTCAACTTTTCGATCCGCGGAATCAGCCGCTCGATCAGCGCATCCGCCGTGGCATCGCCCACCGGAACGGCGACCGAGATCGCCATGCAGCGTTCGCCAGCGGCCCCGTAGCCTGCCCCGATCAGCGCATCAGCGGCCTGATCCAGATCGGCGTCGGGCATGATGATCATGTGGTTCTTGGCACCGCCAAAGCACTGCACACGCTTTCCATTCGCACAGCCACGGCTGTAAATGTATTCGGCAATAGGGGTGGAGCCGACAAAGCCGATCCCTGCGATGGTCGGGTTATCAAGGATGGCATCAACCGATTCCTTGTCGCCGTTGATAACCTGCAATACGCCGTCGGGAAGGCCTGCTTCTTGCATCAGTTCGGCCAGCATCAGGGGCACTGACGGGTCACGTTCCGACGGTTTCAGGATAAAGGCATTACCGCAGGCCAGCGCCGGCCCCATTTTCCACATCGGGATCATGGCTGGAAAGTTGAAGGGCGTGATGCCAGCGGCCACGCCGATGGGCTGACGCATCGAATACATGTCAATGCCGGGGCCTGCGCTGTCGGTGAATTCACCTTTCAGCATCTGCGGCGCGCCGATGCAGTATTCGATCACTTCCAGACCGCGCTGGATGTCGCCTTTGGCATCGGGGATCGTCTTGCCGTGTTCGCGGCTGAGTGCTTCGGCCAGTTTGTCCATGTCGCGGTTCAGCAAGCCGACAAATGCCATCATGACGCGCGCACGGCGCTGCGGGTTTGTGGCACCCCATTTCACTTGGGCAGTGGCGGCAGAGGCAACTGCGGCATCCAGTTCGGCCTTTGACGCCAGCGGAACCCGTGCCTGCACTTCGCCCGTCGCGGGGTTGAAGACATCGGCGAAACGGCCGGAGGTGCCTTTGACATGTTTGCCGTTGATCCAGTGGGTCAGTTCTTGCATGGCGCGTTTCCTTTGATTTTGGCAGTACAATAGTCTTGCGGAAATGCCTTGAAAAGCGGCAATGTCCCAAAGTCATTTTGCAGGATTGCAGGTATGGATTGGGATGATCTGCGGGTGTTCCTTGCAGTGGCGCGGAGCGAAAGCCTGACGGCGGCAGGCAAGGTCTTGCGCATTGATCCAGCAACGGCGGGGCGGCGCATGGCGCGGCTGGAGGCTGCCGTGGGGGCGGCACTGTTTGCGAAATCACCGCAAGGTTATGCGATCACCGATGCCGGGATGCGCCTGATGGACCATGCCGAGGCGGCAGAGGCGGCGATGACTGCGGCGCGGGACGTCGTACAGGGGAGCAAGGGCTTGACGGGGCAGATCAGGATCGGCGCGCCGGACGGCTGTGCGAATTATCTGTTGCCACAGGTGCTGACCGCGATCTGCGATGCCAATCCGGGGCTGGAGGTGCAGATCGTGGCGCTGCCCCGCGTGTTCAACCTGTCAAAACGCGAGGCAGATCTGGCGGTGGCGGTCAGCCGTCCGGAAACGGGCCGGGTGACGGTGCAGAAGATTGCCGACTATCATCTGCATCTGGCCGCCAGCCGCGGCTATCTTGTCCAACGCGGCACGCCAAAGGGGCGGGGCGACCTGCGGGGCCATCGGATGATCGGCTATATTCCGGACATGATCTTTGACAAGGAGTTGGACTATCTGGCCGAGATTGGCGTCACCCATGCGCCGATGGCATCAAACTCGGTCTCGGTGCAGTTGAACTGGTTGCGGGCGGGGGCGGGGATTGGCGTGGTGCATGACTTTGCGCTGCCTGCGGCACCGGAACTGGTCAGGGTGCTGGCGCATGATGTGGCGTTGACCCGCGCGTTCTGGCTGATCCGGCACGAGGGGGATGGGCGCGTTGAACGCCTGAACCAGTTTGCGGCCCTGCTGATGCAGGGCTTGCGAGCCGAGATTACGCGGCTGGAAGCCGCCGCTTGACAGAATGGCTTTGCGGGCGGACGGTTGGGTATTGATTGCACTACGGGAGGACGCTTCGCCATGATACCAGTTTCAACGATACTCCGCTCAAAGCCATCGGAAGGGGTTGTCACGATTGAACCCGGATCGACGGTTGCGGATGCAGCGCAACTTTTGTCCGCAAAGCGGATTGGCGCGGTGATCGTGTCGGAAGACGGACGCCATGTGACGGGGATCTTGTCCGAGCGCGACATCGTACGCGAGCTTGGTCGGCGCGGGGCGGGCTGTCTAACGGACAAGGTCGATACGCTGATGACACGCAAGGTGGTGACATGTGCGCTGTCAGATCGCACCAATGATGTTCTGCAAAAGATGACGGACGGACGCTTTCGCCATATGCCGGTGATGGACGGCGATCAGATGGTTGGCGTGATTTCGATTGGGGATGTGGTCAAGGTGCGGCTGTCGGAGCTGGCGACGGAAGTGGATGCGCTGGAAGGCATGATCAAGGGGTTCTGAGCCATTCGGCCTTGCAAAGCGCGGCGCAATATTGTTGCGTGTTGCCAGAGTCTTGGGCAGCCGGGGAAGTGACATGCGCATCGGCTTATATCCCGGCACGTTCGATCCGGTCACGCTGGGCCATACCGACATCATTCAGCGCGCGATGGCGTTGGTGGATCGGCTGGTGATTGGCGTGGCGATCAACCGCGACAAGGGGCCACTTTTCACGCTGGAAGAACGCGTGGCGATGGTACAGGCGGAATGTGCGGCCATCGTGGCCAAAACGGGCGGCGAGATCATCGTGCATCCGTTTGAGAACCTGCTGATCGACTGCGCGCGCGATGTGGGCGCGAGCGTGATTGTGCGGGGGCTGCGGGCGGTGGCGGATTTCGAGTATGAATTCCAGATGGTGGGCATGAACCGTGCGCTGGATGCGACGATCGAGACGGTTTTCATGATGGCCGATGCGCGGCGGCAGGCGATTGCGTCAAAGCTGGTCAAGGAAATCGCGCGGTTGGGCGGCGATGTAACAAAGTTCGTCCCCCCCCCGGTTCAGGTGGCGTTAGTGGCCAAATATGCGCGAAAACCGTAGGAATTGACGGCTGTCAATTTCACGGATTATCGTTTGAAATCAACATATGACATGCATATTTCCCGCTTGCATTAACGATTCTGAAACATTGCGTGAAGAGTGTTAATGACGGTGGGGATGGGCAGAATTGCCCATCCTGCCCATCAGTCGTAACTGAGCGATGTCGCCTTGCCCCGGAAGATGACGTAGCTGAAGGCTGAATAGGCCGCGATCATCGGCATGACGATCAACGCACCAATCAGGATGATCCACAGGCTTTCGGGCGCGGCGGCGGCATCGTAGATCGTGATCGCTTCTGGCACTACAAAGGGATAAAAGCTGTAAGCCATGCCAGCAAAACCCAGCGCAAACAGTGCCGAGGTCGCGACGAAGGGCAGCCATGACAGGCGGTCGTTGACCAAGGGCAGGCGGCGCAGTGTCCACCAGACAAGGGCGATCAACCCCGCCGACAGTATGGGCAGGGGCGACAGCCACAGCATTTGCGGCCATGAAAACCATTTATCGAAAATCCGCGCGCTGACGAAGGGCGTGGCCATCGACACCGCCGCCATGCCCAGAACGATGCCCCACAGCCCGTCACGCGCCCATCTGATTGCCTTGGTTTGCAAGTCCCCGTCAGCCTTGAGGATGATCCATGCCGCGCCGATAAAGCTGTAGGCCACCGTCAAAAAAATGCCTGTCAGCATGGCAAAGCCGACGTGCAGCCATGTCCATGAAAGACCCATGACATACATGCCAAGCATGAAGCCTTGGCTCAGGCCCGTCAGCACGCTGCCGAACCAGAAGCAAACATCCCATGCGCGTTTGTGGCCCAAAGGGGCCTTGGCGCGAAATTCGAACGCGACGCCGCGCAGGATCAGCGCGATCAGCATGATCGTGACAGGCAGGTAAAGCTGCGACAGGATCGCGCCATGCGCCACGGGAAAGGCCACAAGCAGCAGGCCGATGGCCAGCACCAGCCATGTTTCATTGGCATCCCAGAACGGCCCGATAGAGGCGACCATGCGGTCACGTTCATCGGGGGTGGCGAAGGGAAACAGGATGCCCACGCCCAGGTCAAAGCCATCGAGGATGACGTAGACAAGGATGGAGACGCCCATCAACGCAGCAAAGACGAAGGGCAGGTTGAGGTTTTCGATCATGTCATTCGGCCGGCATGGCTGCGAGTTCAGGGTTCTGGATGCGCGGATCGGGGGGCAGTTTTTCGCCACGCGCCGCCTTGCGGGCAAGATAGGTGATGACCCACATATAGGCCAGCATCAGCCCTGCATAAACCAAGAGGTAGGCAATCAGCGTCGACAGAACCATCGGGGCGGCCACGGGTGATACCGCCTCGGCCGTGGTCAGCACGCCCGACACAAGCCAGGGCTGGCGACCGATTTCGGTGGTATACCAGCCCGCGAGCGTGGCGACCCAACCCATGAAGGCCATGCCGGACATACCCATGAGATAGAGCTTTGGCATGTGGTCAACGCCGCGCCGCCACAACAAGACGACGCCCAGCCAAGAGGTGGCGAGCATCAGCATCCCCACACCCACCATGACGCGGAAGGACCAGAACACCTGCAACACGGGTGGGTGCAGGATGGTGCCGTCTTCGGCGACAAAGTCATTCAGGCCCGGTACCACGCCGTCCGCCTTGTGCGTCAGGATGATCGAGGCGACGTTCGGGATGGCGATTTCATAGTCGTTTGTGCGGGTTTCCTTGTTCGGAATTGCGAACAGGACCAAGGGCACGTTACCGCGGGTTTCCCAGTTCGCCTCCATCGCGGCGACTTTGGCGGGCTGATATTCCAGCGTGTTCAGCCCGTGCATGTCGCCTGCGACGATCTGGATGGGGATCAGCAGTGCGCCCATCACGATGCCGGTGCGGAAGGTGGATTTCGTGCCTTCGGCGCGGTCTTTCAGCAAAAGCCGCAGGGCGGAGATGCCCGCGATCAGGAAGGCCACCGTCAGGCCGGATGCCAGCAGCATGTGCACAAGGCGGTAGGGCATCGACGGATTGAACACGATGGCCATCCAGTCTGTTGCATGCACAACGCCGTCGCGCAGTTCAAACCCTTGGGGCGTGTGCATCCACGAATTCAGCACGATGATCCAGAATGCGCACATCGTGGTGCCGAAGGCGACGAGGAAGGTCGCCAGCGTATGGACCCATGGTTTCACACGCGAGGCGCCGAACAGCATGATGCCAAGAAACGCCGCCTCAAGGAAAAACGCGGTGAGGACTTCGTATGCCAGAAGCGGGCCTGCGACGTTGCCCACGGTTTCCATGAAGCCGGGCCAGTTTGTGCCGAACTGGAACGACATGGTGATGCCGGACACGACGCCGAGCGCGAAGGACAAGGCGAAGACCTTGACCCAGAACATGTAGGCATCCATCCATTTCCGGTCGCCCGTCATGTTGAAGCGCAGCTTGAAGAACAGCAGCACCCAGCCCAGCGCAATGGTGATGGTCGGAAACAGGATATGGAACGAGATGTTTGCCCCGAACTGGATGCGGGAAAGAAGAAGGGCGTCCATGGTTCACCTGCCTGGTTCGTTTAACCTGCGACATACCTAGTGCAGGTGCAGCATTTGGCACAGGGGGGTGCGACAGTGGGCCCCAGACTGCGGCAAAGAGCCGGGACTATCCCCCCGTATGGCTCATGTGGCGGGTCATCTGGCCAGTGACGTTCTGGCGGGAATAGTCGAAATCGTGGCCGCGTGGTTTGCGGGAAATGGCGGCGCGGATGGCGGTTTCGAGCGCGGCGTCATCCGCGCTGGCACGCAGGGGCGCGCGCAGGTCGGCCATATCCTCTTGCCCCAGGCACATATACAGCTCGCCCGTGCAGGTCAGACGGACGCGGTTGCAGCTTTCGCAGAAGTTATGGGTGAGCGGGGTGATGAAGCCGACCTTCTGTCCGGTTTCATTGATGCGGACATAGCGGGCGGGGCCGCCGGTGCGTTCTGCAAGATCGGTGAGCGTGAAGCGTTCGGACAGGCGGGTGCGCAGGTCTTTCAGGCTCCAATACTGGTCAAGTCGGTTTTCGTTGCCCAGATCGCCCATCGGCATCACCTCGATGAAGGTCATGTCGTGGTCTTCACGCGCGCACCAGTCGAGCATGGAAAAGAGTTCATCCTCGTTGAAGCCCTTCAGCGCCACGGCGTTGATCTTGACGCGCAGGCCAGCGGCGCGGGCGGCGGTGATGCCGTCGAGCACCTGTGGAAGGCGGCCCCAGCGGGTGATGTTGGTAAACTTGGCGGGGTCCAGCGTATCAAGCGACACATTGATGCGCCGGATGCCGCAGGCGGCAAGATCGGTCGCATAGCGTGCGAGCTGGCTGCCATTGGTGGTCAGCGTCAGTTCCTGCAAGGCGCCACTGTCGAGGTGGCGGGACATGGCGCGGAAAAAGGTCATGATGCCCTTGCGCACCAAGGGTTCACCGCCCGTGATACGCAGCTTTTGCACGCCCATCCGGATGAAGGTGGAACACAGGCGATCCAGTTCTTCCAGCGACAGAAGGTCGGCCTTGGGCAGGAAGGTCATGTTTTCGGACATGCAGTAGACGCAGCGGAAATCGCAGCGGTCGGTGACGGACACGCGCAGATAGCTGATGGCACGGGCGAAGGGGTCGATCAGGGGTTCCATGGCGGCAAGGTAGGCGTGCCGGTCGCGGCAAGCAAGGCACAACTGCGTGGTTGCAGGGCGCGGTTTGCGGCATTATTGTAGGCCTATGTATATCACTCGTGCCCTGATCCTGTCGCTGGCCGCGCTGACCATGTCGGGCTGTGCCCTGTTCCAAACCAAAGCGGCACCAGTTGTGGCGACACCAGCGGCACCCTCGGCTGTGGCCCCGCCACCCAATCCCGGACCTTTGGGCGTGACCGGACAGTCGGCAGCGGCTTTGGACCAGTCTTCGGCGGCGGATGTTGCAGCGGCAACGGCTGCGCCGGAGCCTGCGGGCGAACGCCGCCTTGGCGCGGCGGTGGTCGCTTTGGGCAGCCCGGCGGAACAGGGATTCTGGATCAAGACAACCCTTGTGACCGTGGCGGGCAAGGGGCGGGTGGAAACGGCGTCGGGGGCATCGGTCAATGTTGATCTGTTGCCTGGGACCGGTGGCGCGCTGTTGTCGCTCGCCGCGTTCCGGCAATTGGGGTTGAGCCTGACGGATCTGCCGGAAGTGACGGTTTTCGCGAACTGAGGCCGGTGCCTGTTGATAGCGGCGGGGGTTTCACACCCCCGCACCCCCGTGGGATAGTTGGGAACAGAGGAAGTTCACAGGTATTTCGCAGCTTCATTGCGGGCGAATGTCTTGAGGGTTTCGCCATTGATATCGAGAAAGGCCCGGACGCGGTCGGGGTCGTGTTTGGACAGTTCGCGCAGCCACCACGCGATGGATTTCTGGATGAACCAGTCGCGGTCTGGCGCGAGCGTGGCGGCCCAGCCCAGAATGCGGTCGCGGGCGGCCGTTTCAGCGGGTTTGGGGTGGTTCTGTTTGGTCCATGGCAGGGTCATGACGAGGGCGGCGCGCCGGACCCACATGTTTTCGTGACTGAGCCAGGTTTCGACGTGGTCAAGGCGCGACGGGTCGGCGACCAGCCGTTTCTGGCCAGCGATGGCCACATGATCGGCAAGCGCCCAGGCATCGAACTGCGGCACCCAGGAGGCGATCAGATCCCAGACGGCCACATCGGGACGAATGCGGGCTTGCGTCAGCAGTTTGGCGGCGCAGACGCGGGCCTCGTGGATATCGGTAGCCCAAAGATCGGCGGCAAGCCGGATGCGTTGATCGAGGCTGGCGTCGGCCCGCCATGCGGCGATGAGGGGTTCCAGTTCGGGAATGGCGATGCCCAGATAGACGCGTGGCACCTTGTGATAGGCGGCGGCATCGACGGCCTTGGCAGGGTCGGCCAGCGCGCGCAGTTGGGTGAGGGCCGTGTCGATCATCGGGTGATGCCAGTGGGCGCGCCATCAATCGTTTCGCTGTTGCGGGTGCGCCAATAATCGCGCAGGCCGTCTTCGCCCTTGTCAACGGCCCAGTCATGCAGAACCGGACGGTCGCCCGCGAAATCCATGAACGGAACCGCGAACCCGCAGGATGATTGCACAAGGTCGATGGTCACATCCATGATCTGCCGCGCGCCGGGTTGGGCGGGCAGAAGGGCTGTCATCGCGGGCCAATCCGGGTGGTCGGCGTGCAGTGCGCACGCGGTGCCGTAGGCGCGCAGGATCAGGGGGCGTGCCTCAAAACCGCACCACATCAGCGTGATGCGTGGATCATGCGCGAGATGGGCCGCCGTTTCATTGCCGGAGCCTGTGAGGTTCAGCCACAGGATGCGGGTGGGCGTGAGGACACGCAGCGCATCCATCCCCTTTGGCGACAGGTTCACGCGGCCTTGCACGGGGGCGGTGGCGACAAAGAACAGATGCTGCTGCGCGATGAAGGCGGTCTGATCGGGTTGCAGTTCGCTATAGCGTTTGCCCATGAACGGCTCTTTCGACTGATGGCGGACTGGAGGGTTTCACACCCTCCAGACCACCCGTGGGATATTTTTGCAGAAAGGAAGATGATGATTGTCATTCAACGGTGACGGACTTTGCCAGATTGCGGGGCTGGTCGACATCGGTGCCTTTTGCAATGGCCGTGTGGTAGGCGAGCAGTTGTGCAGGGACAGCGTAAAGGATCGGGGCGAAGATCGGATCCACCTCGGGCATGGTGATGCTGCGCCAGACGCCAGTGCCGGCCTCGGCTACACCTTGCGCATCCGAGATCAGCAGCACCTTGCCGTGGCGGGCCATCACCTCTTGCATGTTTGACACGGTCTTGTCGAAAAGCGCGTCGCGCGGGGCCAGCACGATTACCGGCACGGTTTCGTCGATCAGCGCGATAGGGCCGTGTTTCAGTTCACCCGATGCATAACCTTCGGCGTGGATATAGCTGATTTCCTTGAGTTTCAGCGCGCCCTCAAGTGCCATCGGAAACATCGCACCCCGGCCCAGAAACAGCACGTCCTGCGCGCGGGCCAGTTCATCGGCGATCTTTGTGATCGGGCGGGACAGGGTAAGTGCGTGGTTCATCAGGCCGGGGATGGCGCGCAGTGAAGCGAGGTGGGTGGCAAGGGTTGCGGCGTCGATGCGGCCACGGTCTACGGCGGCCTTGAGGGCCAACAGAGCGAGGATCGTCAATTGGCAGGTGAACGCCTTAGTCGAAGCGACGCCGACCTCTACCCCCGCCATGATCGGCAGCGAGAGATCGCTTTCGCGCGCGATGGAGGAGGTCGGCACATTGACGACGGAGATGACGCGCGCAACCTTGTCCCTGGTGTAGCGCAAGGCGGCGAGAGTATCGGCAGTCTCGCCCGACTGGGAGACGAAGATCGCCCAGGATTTGGGCGACATCGGCGGTTCGCGGTAGCGGAATTCGGAGGCGACATCGATGTCGGCGGGCAGGCCTGCAATCTGTTCGAACCAGTATTTGGCGACATGGCAGGCATAGCTGGCAGTGCCGCAGGCGACGAGGCTGACGCGATCGACACCCGTAAAATCAATGGCTTCCGGCAGGTTTATCACATCATCTTTGAGGTAGTGTTTCAGTGCATCGGCGATGACCACGGGTTGTTCGGCGATTTCCTTGGCCATGAAATGCTTGTACCCAGCCTTTTCGATGCGGGTGGCGTCGATCTGGATTGCTGTCACGGCACGGTTGGCCAGATGACCTGCTGCATCGCGGATTTCGGCACCATGGCGGGTGACGACGGCCCAGTCGCCTTCCTCGAGATACGTGATGCGGTCTGTGAGCGGCGACAGGGCGATGGCGTCGGAACCGACAAACATCTCACCCGTCCCATGCCCGATGGCGAGGGGGGAGCCTTTGCGGGCGGCGATGATGAGGTTTTCTTCACCGTCGAACAGAAAACACAAGGCGAAGGCCCCGTGCAGGCGCGACAGCGTCTTTTCGGCAGCGGCAGCGGGGGCAAGGCCCTGATCCATATACATCTTTACAAGCAGGGCAACGGTTTCAGTATCGGTTTCGGATTCCCAGGCAAGGCCCGCTGCGGCCAGTTCGGCGCGCAACTCACGAAAGTTTTCGATGATGCCGTTGTGAACGACCGCGACCGGACCTGCCTTGTGTGGATGTGCGTTGGTGACGGTGGCAGCCCCGTGCGTCGCCCAACGGGTGTGGCCGATGCCCGCCTTGCCGGCGAGGGGGTTGTGGACCAGCAGGTCGGACAGGTTCACCAGTTTGCCCACAGCGCGGCGGCGGTCGAGCGTGCCGTTGTGGATGGTGGCGATGCCCGCAGAATCATAGCCGCGATATTCGAGCCGTTTGAGGCTTTCAACCAGCAGGGGCGCAACTTCGTGATTGCCAAGGATACCAATGATACCACACATTTACGAGCCTTTCTTCGCGGCTTTGATGGCGCGCAAGCGTTCGAGTATGCGGATCGCAAGGCCGGGTTTGTTGATCTGCTTTGCGCGGCCAAGCGCGAGCGCGCCGGGGGGCACATCTTCAGTGACGACGGAACCGGAGCCTGTCATGGCGTCATCACCGATGGTGACGGGGGCGACAAGCATGGTGTCTGACCCGATGAAGGCGCGTTTGCCGATCGTGGTGCGGTGTTTCATCACGCCATCATAGTTGCAGGTGACGGTGCCCGCACCGATGTTGGTGTGTTCGCCCACGTCGGCGTCGCCGATATAGGTCAGGTGGCCGATCTTGACGCCTTCATCAAGGATAGCGTTCTTGATTTCGACAAAGTTGCCGACATGGACATCTTCGGCGAGTTCGGCTCCGGGGCGCAGTCTTGCGAAGGGGCCGACGGTGGCACCGCGGCTGATATGGCAGCCTTCGAGATGGCAGAAGGCCTTGATTTCGGCGCCGGATTTCACGGTCACACCGGGACCGAAGATGACGTTGGGCGGGATGCAGCGCGAGATGTTCATCCTGCTGGACGAGCAACGCGACGCGTACAACTTCGTACTCCACGCGGTGGAACGGGCCCGGCGGAGCAACACCAAGACCGCGGTCATCGTCTCCGGCGGCCCGGGGAGTGGCAAGAGTGTCATCGCGCTGTCGCTGTTGGGCGAGCTCTCTCGCCAGGGCCGACTCGGTCCTGCATCACGGGGTCGCGCTCGTTCACGCAGACCCTGCGCAAGGTCGCCGGACGACGGGCTCCTCGGGTCCAGAAGATGTTCCAGTACTTCAACTCGTTCATGGCCGCGACCCCCAACGACCTCGACGCTCTGATCCTGGATGAGGCGCACCGCATCCGCGAGACGTCAGCCTCACGATGGACGAGAGCCGAGCACCGCACCGGGAGGCCGCAGGTCGAGGAGCTCCTCGATGCCGCGCGGGTCCCTGTCTTCCTCCTCGACCAGCACCAGGTCGTCCGCCCGGGCGAGCTCGGCACGGTTGAGGACATCCGCGGCCACGCGGCTCCGCGCGGCATCGACGTGGTCGAAATCAACCTCGATGCTCAGTTCCGTTGTGGCGGTTCGCAGGAGTACGTCACGTGGGTCAAGCGTCTGCTCGAGCTCGAGCCTGGTGGTGCGACACGTGGTCTGGCGACCCCAACTTCGAGGTCTCGGTCGCCGACGACCCGCACGAGATGGAGGCCTACCTCCGCTCGAAGCTCGATGCTGGCTATTCGGCCCGGATGGCGGCCGGCTACTGCTGGCGGTGGAGCGATCCACGCAGCGACGGGACTCTGGTCCCGGACGTGCGCATCGGTCAGTGGGCCCGCCCATGGAACCTCAAGGGCGACCGGTCCGTGGGCGGAGCCCCCGCTGCCGCCCTCTGGGCGTCAGACCCCGCGGGCTTCGGCCAGGTGGGCTGCATCTACACCGCGCAGGGTTTTGAGTACGACTACGCCGGCGTGATATCGGGCCCGACCTCGTCTGGCGTGACGGCCGCTGGGTCTCGGTGCGCTCCGCCAACAAGGACCCCGACTTCAAGAACCTCTCGAAGGTCGGCGACCACGACTTCGACCGGCTCGTGCGCAATGTCTACAAGGTGCTCCTGACTCGGGGCATGCGAGGCGTTGTCCTCTACTCCACCGACCGCCGAACGCAAGAACGGCTCGACGACCTCATCTAGGAACGAGCGCCGCACACAGCGGCAGACATCACACGGCCCGACCGGCTTCCGCCACAGGACATGCCACCACCCGTGACGACACGGGAAGGGCTGTGCCCTCATGACAACCTGGGTTCTCTGGATCTCGAAGGAGTTCCCCAGCCACTGGAGACTCGCCGTCGAGCATGGGCTCTGGGACCTGCTCAGGCCCGCGGATATCCGCGCGGGCGACGACGTGCTTTTCTGGCAGGCCGGACTATCGCGGCCCGGATTTAGGCTCAGGGACGCGGGCCACAGACCGACGCGATCCCACTAAACGCTGGTCAACGTGGCCCCTGGCTTGATGCCGACACGGCCGACTACCGGCGCCGGTTCCGCTTCACACTCGTGTCCGACACACCGGTGAGGCGCCCGCGGTGGGGAGAGGTCGCGACAGCCACAGGCCTCACCCCGGCACCCATGACGGGCGTTGTCAAGACTGACGACACCGGAGTGCAGGAGTGGCTGCGGTCACTCTTCGACGGCGTCGAGCCGCGCGTCGATCTCCGCTTCGCGGACAATGTGCAGGTCCAGCTAGAAGACCTCCTCAAGGACACTCGCGAGCGAGCCGAGCGAACCATTGCGCTTACGCCGAGGTCGCGCGAGTTCCGATCGGCCTTGCTCAACGCCTACAACGGGCGGTGTGCCGTGACCGCCAGTGCAGTAGTCGGAGTCCTTGAGGCTCCCACATCTCGCCGCATCGGGGATTGAACACCAATGTCGTCTCGAACGGCCTACTCCTCCGAGCCGACGTACACACGCTCTTCGACCTTCATCTGCTGACCGTTGACGGTGACCTACGAGTGCTCGTGTCTCCCGAGCTCGTAGGATCGGAGTACGCCGACTTCGCCGGCCGGTCACTCGCTTCGGCACCCTTCCGAACTCGCGACGAGCCGAATCGCGAAGCACTGCGAGCGCACCGCGCGGAGTGCCCGTGGCTCGCCGGGTCCTTGGACGCCCTCTTCTAGCCTGAGTTCGCAGAAGGCGCTGGTGAGGGTTTCCGCAAGATCTCCTAGGCGCGGACGGACACGTGCCCACACGAGGCCGGACTCCGCATCTTGATCTCACATGTCCTCGAAGCCGGACTGGTCGAACTTCAGCGTCCGTGCGTTCTCGGAGATGGTCCGCACGCGGCCATCGTTGAAGCCGTCGTCGTCTGTCGCCTCGATCTCGATTCGTACGGTCACATCGTGTTCTCGCCGGAACGCAGATGTGCCAGCACCTCGTCGGCGACGTTCTTGAAGTCCAGCGCGACCTTGTCTGCGTGGAGCGTCTTCACGGCGAAGAATCGCGTCGGCCAATGAACTTCCGGCGGTGACGGCGGCTTGGGCCCCGGGCCAGGGGCGGGCGACGGGCCTGGACCGAGCTCAGGGTCCGGACCTGGACCCGGTTCCTCCGCGCGTTGCTTCTGCGCGACGTCGGGACGCGGCGGACGGCGAGTCAGTCGCCACCGGCGCGCTCTACCTTGTCGCCGGGGGTCCAGAGGCCGACGTAGCGCCCGCCGGCCTCGTCATAGCC
>CAWAPA010000006.1:0-57816 GCA_963783595.1 uncultured Alphaproteobacteria bacterium
GGCCGGTAGGCCACTGCTGCTCCGCCAGGATTGAGGAGGGTATGGCCAGGAATGTGTGAATCGCGAGGCGTGGTATTAGGTCGCAACGCGTGATAAAAGCTGGGGCGGTGGATTTCTTTACTGCACCCTTCGGGAATTTATGTTAGCTACACTCGACAAGTTTTTGTGTAACAACGTGGTATAACCAAAAAATGAAAAAGGAGACCGCGCAATGAAACAAGCCGAAACGGCCCCTAAAGTACTCAACTGCCAATAGGAGGACAGCGATTAGCCGGCAAAACCCACAACCCCATCCTTGACGATCCGGAGTTCCAGGAGCTCGCCCGGCAGAAGAATAAGGTTTCCCTGATTCTGACCGTCGCCGAGCTGTTCCTCTATTTCGGCTTCATTGCCCTTATCGCTTACAACAAGCCATTCCTGGCCCAGAAAATCTCCGAGGGTTCGGCGATTACCATTGGTATCCCGATCGCGGTCGGGGTGATCATCCTCGTGGGTACTCACCGGTGTTTATATCTATTGGGCTAACAATACTTATGACGAGATGGTCAACGCGTCAAAAAACGGTTCGGAGGTTGATGACCATGCCAACAGCACCGCAGTATCAAACTGTCATCTGTAACTCAACGCGACCGCCATTGTCTGCTTCCTTGCCTTTGTCGCCGCCACCCTGGCGATTACCTACTGGGCCGCCCTGCGAACCAAGACCGCCAGCCAGTTCTATGCAGCTGGTGGTGGTATCACCGGTATGCATTGATGGCCGTGGACGGGCTACAAGCTGTGCTGGTGGGGATGTGCCTTGTTGCCATCGGCACGTTTCTTGCGCAGGCGTTGGCGACCAGCTTTGTCAGCCGTGCGGCCAAGGGCGACCGCGCTGCCGCAAGTGGGCTGTATCTGGCCAGCTACTTTTCGGGTGGTCTTGTGGGGGCCATCGTGCTGGGGCAGATCTATACGACATTCGGCTGGCATGCGATGCTGGCGTGCGTGGCGGTCGTGCTGTGTTTTGCGGCACTGTGTGCCCAAAGGTTTGTGCTGGTGGGGCCGCGCTGACCCCGCAATCAGGCCGCCGCGTTCATCATGCGGCGGCGCGTGAAGTGCCTTGAAACAAATTGCCAATATTGCTGCGACGCGGCATTCTTTCCCTAACCAAGGAGCGTTCGACATGAACACGCATTCTGGCCGTACTGGCCGTACATCACCGCCGGAAAAAATCGCACTTGTGCTGCAGGGCGGGGGTGCCTTGGGCAGCTACCAAGGCGGGGTCTATGCCGCGCTGAGCAAGGCCAACTATCACCCGCACTGGGTCGCCGGGATTTCGATTGGTGCCATCAATGCCGCCATCATCGCCGGCAATCCGCCGGAAACACGGGTTGACCAGATGCGCACCTTCTGGGAGCAGATTACATCAACCGCCGTCGGCTGGCCGCTTAGCAGTTTTGAGGCGCTGGCCTCGGTGCATCAGCGGGTTTATGCGCAGGCAGCACTTCTGTTTGGCCAGCCCGGCTTTTTCGCGCCGCGCAAGGCACTTGAATGGATCTCGCCCGCGCCACCGATCAGTTACTATGACACCAACGCCTTGAAGGCCACGCTGGAGCGGCTGGTCGATTTCGACCGGATCAATGCCGCGACCGAGCCGCGCCTGAGCGTCGGTGCCGTCAACGTGCGCACAGGGACGTTTGCGTATTTCGACAGCACCAAGATCACCATCCGCCCCGAACACATCATGGCCAGTGGTGCCCTGCCCCCCGGTTTTCCGGCGGTTGAGATTGATGGAGAGCATTATTGGGATGGTGGCGTCGTGTCGAATACGCCGCTCGCCTATGTGCTGGACCAGCTGCCTCGCCGCAGCATGCTGATTTTTCAGGTCGATGTCTTTCATGGCTATGGCGTGGTGCCGACAACGCTGGAAGGCGTGGCCGAACGCGAAAAGGATATTCGCTATGCCAGCCGCACGCGGATGAACACCGATGTTCACGCCAGACGACACGAGGTTCGCCACGCCATCAACGACCTGATCGCATTGTTGCCACCCGAACTTGCAAATACGCCCGAGGCGCGCAGGCTGTACAAGATGGGGTGCGTGACTCAGATGGATATCGTGCAGCTGATTTATCGGCCTGATGCGCCGCAAGGATCACAAAAGGACTACGAATTCAGCCGCGCCACAATGGAACAACGTTGGGACGCAGGTCTGGCTGATGCCGATAATACGCTTGCGGCAGCACCATGGCTGGAACCCAAGGCGCAGGAGGTCGGTGTGCGGGTATTCGATGTATGGCATGCGCAGATGAAGGCGGAACGCGCAGCTTCAGGCGACAAGACCCGCGTGAAGGTCCAGGCCGAATGATCGGATTGCCACGAAGTCCAGGGGGCGCAAGGCAGTGACATGTTGGAGGACAGACCATGACGCTTGAACAGGAATGCATCATCGTGACGGGGGCGGGCGGCAATCTGGGGTCGGTCGTCGCGCGCGTCTTGGCGCAAAGGGGGGCACAGGTCGTGTGTGCTGACCGCTCGGAGGACAAGCTGGCCGCGATATCCGAGGGGCTTGATCCTGACCGTTTCCTCATGATGGGTGGGCGTGATCTGACCGACAAGGCCAACGTTGACGCCGTGGTCGCCGCAGCCGTGGCGCGGTTCGGACGGGTGACCGGACTGGTGAACACAGTTGGCGGTTTCACCACCGGCAAGGTGATCGAGGATGCGCTGGAGCAGTGGGATCTGATGATGCTGCTGAATGCCAAGATTGCGCTGATTACGAGTGCGGCTGTGCTGCCTGCGCTGATGGAAGCGGGGCATGGGCGTATCGTGCATATCGCGGCGCAACCCGGCATCAAGGCGACATCAGGCCAAGCAGCCTATGCGGCATCAAAGGCCGCTGTCATCCGACTGGTCGAGACGATTGCGGCCGAACATCGCAGCCACCGGATTACCGCCAACTGCGTGCTGCCGGGCACGATCGACACGCCGGTCAATCGCGCGGCGATGCCCAATGCCAAACCCGATATCTGGATTGCGCCGCAGTCGATTGCCGAGTTGATTGCGTATCTTGTATCGCCCGCTGGTGGAGTTGTCACAGGCGGCGCGATCCCAGCCACTGCATTGGTGTGACGGCCATGTTTGACCTCGCGGCCACTGGCGCATCTGTTTACGGCGGGATTGGCGCTGTCGTGGCCTTGGCTTTTGTGCTGATCGGCTTTGACCGGGTCGATCCGGCGGCACGTGGCGCCTATGCGGTGCGCCCCTTGTTGCTGCCGGGGCTGACGCTTTTGTGGCCGCTGGTGCTGGTCCGCTGGATCGCACTGGTGCGGCAGAAGGATGACATCGGATGATCCGCAGCCAGCGCAAAGCCCATGTCCGGATTTGGACCCTGCTGGCCATACTGCTGCCGCTGGCGATTGCGTGGATTCTGGCGCTGGCGCCCGGCCCGGCCTATGAACGCGCGCCGAAACTGTTGGAACCCGCCCCAACAACCGGGGGGGCAGGCGAATGAGCCATGCCTACAAGCCCGTGCTGTGGAACCGTAACAAGTTGATCTACGACGCATTTCTGCTGGTGGGTGTGGTCGCCTATCTTGTGCTGTTCATCGAGATCGCACCCATGCTGTCAAAGTCTGTGGCCGCGATCAATGCACCCATTCACCGGATGCGCGCATTTGGCAGTTGCGCGTTTTTGCTGCTGACCATGGTGCTGGCCATTGGCCCGTTGGCGCGGCTTGATACGCGGTTCCTGCCGTTGCTGTATAACCGCAGACATTTCGGGGTTGTCACGGCGGTGGTCGCGGTGACGCACGCGATGACGGTGCTGGACTGGTATTTTGCTTTTGCCGCCACATCAAAACTGGAAGGGTTGTTCACCGCCAACACCAGTTACGGGCAGATCGCAGGCTTTCCGTTTGAGATTTTCGGCGTCATCGGCTTGACGATTCTGGTGATGATGGCGGTGACCAGCCATGATTTCTGGCTATCATTCCTGACCGCGCGGGTCTGGAAGGCGCTGCATATGCTGGTCTATCTGGCCTACGGCGCGATTGTGCTGCATGTGGCATTGGGTCCGCTGGCGGGTGGCGAAAACCCCATGATGATTGCCACGGTCGTGGCCAGCTTGTCGGTTCTGGTGACATTGCATCTGCTGGCCGGACGGCGCGAAACTGCGCGCGACCGGGCGACAGATGCCCGCACCGCGCCCGACGGCTGGACCCTGATCGGCGATCTGCGCGACTTGACCGAAGGACGCGCGTTGATCGGGGCAGGTATCGGGGGCGAACGGATTGCGGTGTTCAAGTTCAAGGGCAGGCTATCGGCGCTGTCCAATGTCTGTTCGCATCAGGGCGGTCCGGTGGGCGAGGGAAAGGTGGTGCTTGGCCTCGTGACCTGCCCTTGGCATGGGTATCAATACCGGATGGAGGATGGCTGCTCTCCGCCGCCATTCAAAGAGCGTATCCGCAAGTATCATCTGCGACTGGACGGCACCGCGATCTGGGTTGACCCTGTGGCAGTGCCGCTTGGGACGGTGGTGGCCCCTGTTCCCATTCCACAAGAGGAGGCAACGGCATGACACAGAAACCGGCTGATCCGTTCTTTGTGGGGTATTTTCAGAAGGTGGCTACGCCGATCCGAAATTTTGCGCTGGTCACCGGCGTCCTGATGCTGTGCTTTTTGGTCGCGATGGCCGTGATGCTGCCGATGGGTGCTGCCGATCCGGGGCCGGGACGCTATGCCGACGATCTGCGCGGCGGCCAATTGACCGGGGTGATCGACCCGCTGCCCTATCCAATCCTGCGGGTTCCGGCCACGGCAGAAGGCCCGGCAAGGGCCGTTCTGCTGGGCGGGCAGGAGAAATTCGGCCTGCAAGGTCAGGCCGCCACGGCTGGCCCCGTGGTTGTCGATGTCGGTGGCATTTTTGTGCGCCGGGGCGATATGGAGATGCTATTGGCACCCAATAGCGGCGTCGTGCCAAGTGCGACCGCCCTGCCCGGCTTTTCGCCTGCCGCCACGCAGGATCTGGGCCGTTGGCAGCTTGTGGGTGAGATCTGCGATGGCAAATGCTATGCAGGCGCGATGAAGCCGGGAACAGGACTTGCGCATAAAGCCTGCGCCAATCTGTGCATCCTGACCGGCCTGCCGCCGGTTCTGGTGATGGAACTGCCTGTGGAAGGGTCCACCGTTGTCTTGCTGGCAGATGCGGATGGGGGCCCGATGCCAGACGCGCTGTATGACATGACGGCTGTATCGGTTATGCTGGAGGGCCGGTTGGAACGGCGCGATGATCTGCTGATCTTTCGCGTCGATTTCGGGTCTGTGCGGCGGATGTGATGGCAGATGACGCAAAAACACCACTGGGCTTGCATCTGGCCGGACTGGTGCTTGCTGCGGTGTTGGCCGTCGTATCCTACGGGCTTTACACCGTGATGCCCGGCCTGCTGCGCAATACGTTCTTGCGCGGTTTTGGGGGTCCGGTGACCTGCCTGGCGATCATCGTCATGCTCAGTATCGCCGAGAAGGTTTGGGTCTGGCTGCAACGCCGTTTCGGACCGTGACTTCGGAACGCGGTGCGCAAACCAGCTTAGTCGTCGGCCCGTTCTCGTTCAGCCAACCGCAAATAGGGATCATAGATGCCTTTGCGCCTGCTGGTCTGAGGCACCCAGATAAACCCTTTCAGCAGCACGATCACCACAACCAACCCGCCCAGCCACGGCAGCAGTTCCCACGCGAGATCGCTTTGTCCACTTGCGCCGTGCGCACCGAAAGAATTGCTGCGCTCATCCGCCATGAACACAGAGAGCACAGCCATCAACACTAAAATGCCGATACAGGCGACGCGCTGTGGCGTCAGCACCTCGCGCAGCAACAGGCCGATGCCTTGGCCCAATGGCAGTGACGTCTTGATGACCGGATCGTTCATGAGGGGCGCATCTGCCTGATATACGGGCACGGGCACCGTGAACATTTCCTCGACCCGCTTGGGCGGCGGCGCGGCCCCGCCCGGTGCGATCAGGGGATTTGCCATCGCCGCTTCGATCCGCGCGCGCGCGATGTCTTTATCGATCAGGCGGTCTGCGATCTGATACGCCGCCTCATGGCTGTGGGCAGCCTCGACGTGCGGCGAGGTTCGCGCAACTTGCGGGTTGCGATCCCTGAGGGCAAACTTGAACGCGCCAAGGGCAAGAAAGAACGCAGCGATTGCATACACCCATGCCGCAGACCAAAAACCGGCGAACGGTTGCGGCGTCAGCGCGGCCTCGCGGCCATCAAAATGCGGCGTGATATAGAAAAAGTCAGGACTTTTGACCATGCCCCGATCCTTCAGCGCGCCATCAACCATATCCGCCCGGATGCTGCCTGAAAGAAGGCCCGTGATTGTCAAAGCGGGACCGGCGCCACCCACTGACGTTGCGTTTTCGGTAAGCCAGTCACTGACCCTGTCAGCCTCATCCGCATCAACCACAATCGCACCATAAGCAACATCGTCAAGAATGGACGCGTTCGCATCGACAAGTACGTAAAGCATGTCTTCGCTGGTCGTGATGAAATTCGTTGTGCGCACAAGGCGCGTCGTCCGGTCAAGCGCCACTTGTGCGGTGACGGCCACTTCGGTGGCCATACGGTGATCATAGTCGACCGTCATATCGGCGATGGCAATTGCGGCGGGCGGGGCCTGTTGCAACAAGGCGGCTTCCATTGCCGCACGCTGCGTAGCCGAGGATTGGAAGGTGTATCCCAGCGCGATCAGGCCACATGCACACGCAAGCTGCGACCAGAACGGCCCGCGAAACAGAGCGAAGATCAAATGATGCATGATGGTGGCCCCCGGATGACCGCCATAGGAGAGGGGAGCTTTATGGCCGATTTCAGGGCAAAAACAGGACTATCCGGGAAAACTGGCAGGAGTTGGGGGACTCGAACCCACGACCCTCGGTTTTGGAGACCGATGCTCTACCAACTGAGCTAAACTCCTGTGCCTGCGCGGGGGAATAGGCCAGCGGGGCGCGGAAATCAAGGGGCAAACGGGGGGGGGCTTTCGTTACCGGAACCAACCTTTGGGCGATTGGATCGGCCCACTGGCGAAATCATCGCGCCGCGACCAGCCTTGCGGCTGGATGGCCCTTGCCGACTGTGGCGGCGTGGGGATCGCGGTGCGGGAAGGACCCGCCGCGCGGGCCGCCACAGCCGAAACGCGGGGCATTCCGGTGACCGATGCCGTCACGGAACCGGTCATGGGGCGCTTGCGCGCGGCAACCCGCCTGCGCCAGTTGCGCGCCTTGATGACGGCGATTGCCAAAAAGATCAGGTTGACACCTGCGATCACGGCCGACAGCAGCATCTCATCCTGGACACGATCCGCAAGGGCCGCTTCACGGTCGCCGAAATAGGGCGCGAGGACCACAACGGGCGGCCCGGCAGCAAGGCCCCGCGCGATCAGATCGGCAGTCACTGCCGCACTGGGGAATGTTTCACGAAAGCCCGCAACGGTGACGACGCCGTCGGCATCAATCAGGGCCCGCAGCCCCTTTTCCACCGACGCGCCATCAATCGCCGGAAAGTAAAGCACGGCATAGGCCGACCCGGTCGAATCCTTGATGATGACATAGCCGTCATCAATCTGCTTTTTCGGTATCGTTCCGATGCCCAGATCACTGAGCCAGATGCCCCGAACCCGCACCTCATCGAGGATGGCAACATCGCGGCCCGAGTCAAAGTCGGCAACCGCCACCGATGGTGGTGGCGTCGATTGCCTGGCTGACGCCAGCATCGATCGGCTGGTCAGAAAGTCGCGTCCTGTTTCGATGGTCAGCGGTACCATCGCCAATGCGACAAGGGCGAACAACCACCAGGGCAGGATTTTCAGCAGCAAGTGTCCCAGATCGCGCCCCTTCCCGCCTCACGCCGGTTTCGGGATATTGCCCATCCCGCAACATGGATTTCAAGCAAGATCTGTCGCGCGCGGGCCTCAGATCGGGCGGTAACAGCGGGGTACGCTGGACACCACATCGCTGACAGTCACCACTGTCACGGTTTCGCCACCGCTGCCATCCGGCGTGCGCGTGGTGGTCACAGAGTTTGCGGGGGCGATCAGCACAAGAGTAACCGTCTGCACGGGGCCCGTGGTGCGTGGCACGTTCTGTTCGATCACTTCGACTATCCCCGACGAGATGACGCGGACTACCATGGCCGAATGCTGCGGCGTGCCGCGCCCTTCGGTGGCGAAGGTTTCATTGGTGGACCCGCTGCCGTTGGCATTGGTTACATCGGTGAGCGTGGTGCGGGTCCAGGAATAGCCGCTGAATTGCAGCACGTCGCCGGGTTGCAGGCTGCCTGCGGCGACGACTGTTCCCCAGACGTAAGCGGCCGTTGGCGAAAAATGCGGAGTTTGCCCACGCGACGACCTGCCCCCGGCCCCGACAACGGCATCCTCCATCAAGGTCCAACATTCGCCGTCGCGGTACCGGCCGCTTTGGCGCTGACAAAATTCAATTGCAGTCGTGGCATTATAGGGCATGGCGCAAAACCTTGTGATAAAGAAAAAAAGCAGCGGAAATGTTCAATGCCGGAAAGGTAGCTGAATTTGCGGATTCGCGACAGCGTTTTTCGTAACCGCGCAAGACAAAAGGCCGCCCCGAAGGGCGGCCTCTGCGGCGTCAGATGGGCAATATTACCCATCCTGGCGTGTTGGTTTCAGGCGATGATCTTGGATACGACGCCTGCGCCGACGGTGCGGCCGCCTTCGCGGATGGCGAAGCGGAGTTTTTCTTCCATGGCGATCGGCGCGATCAGTTCGACGTTGAACTTCAGGTTGTCACCCGGCATCACCATTTCCGTGCCTTCCGGCAGTTGCACGGTCCCTGTCACGTCCGTCGTGCGGAAGTAGAACTGCGGGCGGTAGTTTGCAAAGAACGGCGTGTGACGGCCACCCTCTTCCTTGGTCAGGATATAGGCTTCGGCCTCGAACTTGGTGTGCGGCTTCACCGATGCGGGCTTGCACAGCACCTGGCCACGCTCAACACCTTCACGGTCGATGCCGCGCAGCAGGATGCCGACGTTGTCACCAGCCTCGCCACGGTCCAGAAGCTTGCGGAACATTTCCACACCCGTGCAGACCGATTTCTTGTTGTCGCGGATGCCCACGATTTCAACTTCGTCGCCGACGTTGATCACGCCACGCTCGATCCGGCCCGTCACAACCGTGCCGCGGCCCGAAATCGAGAACACGTCCTCGATCGGCATCAGGAAGGGCTGATCCACGGCGCGCGCAGGCGTCGGGATGTATTCGTCGACGGCTTTCAGCAGCGCGCGGATGCTGTCTTCGCCGATGTCCTTGCGCTCGCCAATCATCGCCTGATGCGCCGAACCCTTGATGATCGGAATGTCGTCGCCGGGGTATTCGTAGGACGAGAACAGCTCGCGCAGTTCCATCTCCACCAGCTCGATCAGTTCTTCGTCATCGACCAGATCGACCTTGTTCATGTAGCACACCATGTACGGAATGCCGACTTGCCGTCCCAGCAGGATATGCTCGCGCGTCTGCGGCATCGGGCCGTCGGAGGCCGCGCAGACCAGAATCGCGCCGTCCATCTGCGCCGCACCCGTGATCATGTTCTTCACATAGTCGGCGTGGCCGGGGCAGTCGACGTGGGCATAGTGACGGTTGGCCGTCTCGTATTCCACATGGGCGGTCGAGATCGTGATCCCGCGCGCACGCTCTTCGGGCGCACCGTCGATCTGGTCATAGGCGCGGAACTCGCCAAAATACCGCGTGATCGCCGCCGTCAACGTCGTCTTGCCATGGTCAACGTGACCGATGGTCCCGATGTTCACATGCGGTTTATTCCGTTCAAACTTTGCCTTCGCCATGATCGGCCCCTGTCTGCTGGGCCAGCGGCCCATGGTTCATCACGGTGCGCGATTTAAAGTGCCGTACAGGGGAAATCAAGCCGTCAGTTGACGGGCGGGGACAGCAGATCGGGCGGCAGCACCGGACGTGGCGGCCGCGTGCCGGCGGGGGGCTGCGTCGCTGGGGGTTGGGCGGCGGGAGGCTGCACAGGTTGGGCTGCAGGGACCGGTGCCGCGACGGGGGTCGTCGTGGCAGGCTCGTCCGTCGGCAGGGTTGCCAGTGGCGGCGCATCAGATGCCGCCAGTGCGGCGGCGGCCACTGCCGGGTCCACATCAAACCACTGCGGGTTTTCCAATAGCCAGCGTTCCACCGCCTTGACCGCATTGTAGGACAACGCCGCCATCTGTTCGGCCTTGGTGCGCGTCAGACCGGTGCCGATGATTGTATCGCCCGAAAAACTTTCGAACACGATGATCTGTTTGCCTTCGGCATGCATCCGGGTCTGCGTTGCGTCGTCAAAGAAGTTCGCGGTGATCGCCAGCACCGATTTAGGCGCAGCCACCACCGGAATGCCGGGCGGTGCCAGCGCAAAGCCATCAATCTTGATGCCGATGTTGTAGATGCGGCTGCCTTCATACCGGCCAAAGCGATCTTCGACCGCCTTTTTCATCGCCGCTTCCCATTCCTCAGGTGTGGCATTGCGCGAGATCGGAACCTTTCCCGCCTCGTCCGCGACCACGACATTCAGACCCAGCACAAAATCACCCAAGGGCACGGGGGGCTCTGCCAGATCATTCTTGGCCCCGCAGGCCCCAAGCAGAGACAGCGACAGCAGCAGGGCGAACATACGGGTCATGGCAAAATCCAGTTGGGTCTTCACCAGCAGATACCTTGCCATCCGCGCCCATGCAATCCTGTGACACGGCCAAGCTGACGCATTGGCCTTTGTCTGCCATGCGCTATGATTGAACGGATGAATGACATTCGCCCGGTTCCCGTTCCCGTTCCTGCCCGCGTTCCGCTGTCGAACACGCCCTTGGGCATTTTCGGCAGCCTGAAGGCCGGGCGAGAGAATGTCCTGTTGCTGATCCCGGAGGTCGCGACGCGTGCCCCAATATTGTCGGGGCGCACGGTCAAACGCTGGCACATGGTGATGGACCCCGAAGCCTTGCGCCGCATCCTGCGCGACAAAGTAGAGGATTATCCGAAATCGGTGGTGACCAAGCTGATCCTGGAACCGGCGATTGGTGACAGCCTGTTCGTGGCGGAAGGCGCGCAATGGCTGTGGCAGCGGCGCGCGGCGGCCCCAGTGTTTTCGCATCGCAACGTGGCGGCGCTGGCACCGGTGATGACGGCGGCGGCGGAGCGCGCCTCGGCACGGATCGAACAGGCCGCGGGCCGTGCGGCGGATTTGTTCGACGAGATGGTGACGGCGACGTTCGAAGTGATCTCGGATGTCACGTTTTCGGATGGTGAGGGGTTTGATCGCGCATCAGTCCACAAGGCGATCGAGCAATACATCAGCCAGACGGCCAAGGTATCGCTGCTGGATATCATCGGCGCGCCGCCGTGGGTGCCGCGCCCCGGTCGGCTGATCGCGGGGTCCGCGATGCGGGATATGAAGCGGGTGGCGGACGGCGCGATTGATGCGCGGAAGGCGGATGGCGGCAAGGAGGTGCCGGACCTGCTCGATCTGATGATCGCGGGCGAGGACCCGAAATCGGGGCGCCGCATGACCACGGCAGAGTTGCGGGACAACCTGCTGACATTCATCGTGGCCGGGCATGAAACCACTGCGCTGACGCTGTCATGGGCGCTGTATCTGTGTGCGTTCGATCAGGACGTGCAGGACGCCGCGCGGGCCGAGGCGCAGGCGGTACTGGGTGACAGGGCGGCTGTGGCGGGGGATATTGCGGCCCTGCCCCTGGTGCGCAGAATCGTGGATGAAACGCTGCGGATGTATCCGCCCGCCGCATTCCTGTCGCGGACGGCACAGGCGGCGGATACCTTGTGCGGGCGCGAGGTGCGGCCCGGCGATACGGTGATCCTGCCGATCTATGCACTGCATCGGCACCATGACCTGTGGCCGGAGCCGGACCGGTTCGATCCGGGGCGCTTTGCCGACCCCAAGGCGATTGACCGGTTCGCCTATCTGCCCTTTGGCGATGGCCCACGCATCTGCATCGGGGCCAATTTCGCGCTGCAAGAGGCTGTGATCATCCTTGCGACGTTGCTGGCGCGGTTCCGGTTCACCCGCGTGCCGGGGCGCGAGCCGAAGCCCGTGATGATCCTGACCCTGCGGCCAGAGGGGGGGGTGTGGTTGGGAGTGGAAAAGGTGTAAATTGACGGCTGTCAATTTACAGCATTTTACTTTTATATCAATGCACTAACGAGTTATCCACAGGGCGACGTTAAGACTTTTGAAACATTGCGTGATCGAGAGTTTGGGATGGTCTTTCTGAAGATCACGTTGAGCGCAGTGCCGCCCTTGCCGCAAGACAGCGATCCCCGCTGCTGTCCTAGCCGCAAATCCCCTTCAGCGCCTGCCATTCCTTGTCTGTCATCACGGGGATAACCGCCCCCTTGTCCAACGCGCGGGCGGCATTTGCGCGGCCTGCAGAGGCGGGGTGGGTGGACAGGTAATCGGGCAGGTCCAGCCCCTTGCCATCCATCCGGTCAAAGAAGGCGGCCATCCCTGCGGTCCCGATACCTGTCCGGGTCAGAAGGGCATGGGCAAAGCGTCGGCTGCGGCCTCGGCCTCGCGGGTGTAGGCGGCGCTGAGCATCTGATCGCCGACGATGGCAATCAGCGTGCCCCCGGTCGCATCGCCCAGAAGCAGCGACAATATCCCCGCCGACCCGACGGCGCGGAAGGCCAGTCGCGTCGGATCGCGCGCCTCTACATGGCCGATCTCATGTGCCAAGACGCCTGCCACCTCGGCGGCCGATCCCGCCTCATCCAGCAGGCCGCGCAGGATCACCACCTGCCCGCCGGGGGCGGCAAAGGCATTGACCATATCGGTATCAAGCACACGCAGGGTCAGGTCATACTGCAACCCCTGCCCTGCCGTCAGTCGTTGACGCATCACATCCAAAGCGCGCCGTCCCGCCGGATCGTCACAGGCGCGCAGCACATTGCCACCGCCCAGCACGCGTTCCATCTGGGCCATGACCGCCTGCCCGAAGACCACTTCGCGGTCAATCGGCATACGCCGCGCCAGTTCATCCGCGACGCGCGGCAGCAGGACCAGCAGGATCACGGCCACAGCGGCAACTGCGCCCCCCAGATACAGCGCAACCTTGCCCCATGTGCCGCGCCGCACATCGCGTTGATACAGCGTGGGCTGGCTGCGCAGCCAGTCGGTGATCCCGCCCGATGCAATCGTCAGGCGGGCGGGGTCACGCGGGCTTTCGTCATCGGTATCGGTATGGATCGTGACGGTCAGATCGGCTTTTCGGTCGCGCCCACCGGCCATTGCGCGCAACCGTTCCACGGGCACGTGAAACGGTTTGGCCGGTGGGTCAACCGGGGCAATGACCAGATAGTCGGACTGTACGGACACCTGCACCTGCCACCGCCGGGCCGTCTGGCCATCAAAGTAGATGCCCGGCTCCGGCGCTGTGGGGCGGCTTGGCACGTTAGATCGCCCCGCCGAAATCCAATGCATCGGCAAAGCCTTCGGCATCGGCGCCTTTGTCGGTGACGCGCTGGCGGATCGCGGCCATGGCGGGCATGTTCAGAACCCGCGTTTCGTCAATGATATGGGCAAGGATCGGCTCGGTGATCAGCACCAGCGACAACGCCCCGGCGAAGACCAACAGCACAAGATAAAGAACCGCGCCGACAATTCCTGCCAGTTGCGGATTACCGCCAGTGAAGAGGCCCTTCAGAACGAAGGCCCCGATCCCGGCCACCACGCCAATGACAATCGACAACAAGATCGACCCAAGGATGACCTTGCCCAGCACATGCCCCGAACGCGGCGATGTCTGAAACCCGATCTCGGCACCCAGTGTCTTGTGATTGGTGAGGTAGGCGAAGGATTGCACGCGGTAATGGACAAAGCCGAAGATCAGCCAGAGATATCCGACGATCCCGCCAATGCTCATCATCGCAATTGACTGCATGGCACCGCCGAGACCGATACCCACGCCAAGCACGAGCGCGCCAAAAAGCAGATGTTTCATCGGCCCGTAAAGCCCGGTCCATTTGCCACCCTGGGCGAACTTCGTGTCGCCGTACCATGACCGGTTGGTCATGTAGGCCTCAAGCCGGAAGGACATCAGGGGGGACAAGAGGCCCAGCGACAGGACCGTGACCAACGTCAGCAGGATCGCGCGCCAGACATAGCCGCCCGCCGCCCCCAGCATGCCGAACCGGATGCCGCGAAACCGGGTCCGTGCGAGTTTATAGCGGCGTGAGCGGTACTGCGCGAAAAATAACAGCGGCAGAATGGCGAAGAATGACAGGTAGAACACGGCCAATTGCATCAGCAATTCGGCCTCGGTCCGGGGTTGGAATACAAATGTCAGACCGAACTGGAACAGGATCAGTTGCACCGCCGCCAGATAGACGGCGAGGATGACAACGGCGATCAGAAAGCCAAGGAACTTTTCCAGCCCCGTGCCGGTGTATTCGAACGCGTCGCCGGCGATTTTTGTGTTGCCCCAGAAGTACTTGCGGATGCGGGTTTTGCCCCAGAACCGGTAAATCCCCAGTGTCACAATGCTCAGCAGGCCGGTGACCATTGCCAAAGACATCAGCCGGCCGGTGTTGTGATAACGGGCCTGCCCGGTTGTATCATGCGTCGACTGGATCACCATAAATTCCCTTTGTGTCTATACTTTCAGGTAAACTTGTTGTCCCGTGGAAACCCACGCGGGGCCATGCGACCGGCTGACGCACGCGCGCCCAGCCATTCGGCCAAATCGCCCTCGGTTCGCGTGCGCCCTGCCGGGTCGAGCCACGATAAACCATTGGAAAGTGTCAGGGTTGTGGCATCGGTCAAACCGCCGTCCTTGTACTTTTGCAACCGAACGCCCTTGCCTTTGGCCATTTCGGGCAGGTCTGACAGGGGGAAAACCAACATCTTGCGGTTGTCCCCCACCACAGCGACATGATCGCCCGCAACGCGGCGGCAGATCGCAAGGCGCACATCATCACGCACCGTCAGCACCGCCTTGCCCGCGCGGGTCTGGGCCAGCACCTCGTCTGATGGCACCACGAACCCATCGCCAGCGGTTGAGGCGACCAGCAGTTTCTCACCGGGCCGGAAGATCATCAGATCGACGATGTCCGCCTCGTTCGGCAGATCGACCATCAGGCGCACGGGTTCGCCCATGCCGCGCCCACCGGGCAGGTTTGCGCCCAGCAAGGTATAGAACCGCCCGTTGGCGGCGATCAGCAGGATCTTGTCGGTGGTCTCGGAATGGAAGGCGAAACGCGGGCCGTCGCCATCCTTGAACTTCTGCTCGGCCGCCAGATCGGCATGGCCCTTCATGGCGCGGATCCAGCCCATGCGCGAACAGATCACGGTGATCGGTTCGCGTTCGATCATCGCCTCGAACGGGACATCGACGGTTTCACCCGCCTCGCCCAGAAGGGTGCGCCGCGCGCCGCCGGGGGTGGCCTTGCCGAATTGCTTGCGGATGGCTTCCAGATCGCGGGCGATCTGTTTCCATTGCAGGCGCGGGTCCGACATCAGATCATCGAGATCGCTGCGTTCCTTCATCAGGGCGTCGCGTTCGGCGATCAGCTCCATCTCTTCCAGACGGCGCAATGACCGCAGGCGCATGTTGAGGATGGCCTCGGTCTGCACCTCGCTGAGTTCGCCGTCGCCGGGGGGCGGGCTGCGGTAGTCCTTTTCCGATGTCGCGCGCACATGGGCGATGCCCCATGTCTCGCGCATCAGGGCGGGCTTGGGGTCGTCGTCATAGCGGATGATGTCGATCACCCGGTCAAGGTTCAGGAACGTCAGGATGAACCCTTCAAGGATCTCCAGCCGGTGGTCGATCTTTTCGATCCGGTGCTGCGTGCGGCGCAGCATCACGTCGCGTTTGTGATCAAGGAAGGCGCGCAGGACTTCCTTGAGGCTGCAGACCTTTGGCACGCGGCCGTCGATCAGCACGTTCATGTTCAGCGAAAAGCGGGTTTCCAGATCGGAGTTGCGGAACAGCATGCCCATCAGCATGTCCGCCTCTACCCCCCGCGCGCGGGGTTCCAGCACGATACGCACGTCATCGGCGGATTCGTCGCGCACATCGGCGAGCAGGGGGACTTTCTTCAACTGGATCAGTTCGGCCAGTTTTTCGATCAGGCGGGATTTCGGCACCTGATAGGGGATTTCTGTGATGATGATCTGCCATGTGCCACGGCCCAGATCCTCCACATGCCATTTCGCGCGCACACGGAACGATCCCCGCCCGGTGCGATAGGCATCGCGGATCGCGTCAGCGCTTTCCACCAGCACGCCGCCCGTGGGGAAATCCGGGCCGGGGATCAGGTCGACCAACGCATCGTCGGCAAGTCGGGGTTGCGGATCATGGCCATGCAACCGTCGATCAGTTCATCCAGGTTATGCGGCGGAATGTTGGTGGCCATGCCCACGGCGATGCCGCTGGAACCATTGGCCAGCAGGTTCGGATAGGCGGCAGGCATCACAACCGGTTCTTCCAGCGTGCCGTCATAGTTGGGGCGGAAATCGACGGCGTTTTCGGCAAGCCCTTCCATCAGCGTTTCGGCAATCGCGGTCAGCCGCGCCTCGGTATAGCGCGATGCCGCCGGGTTATCGCCGTCGATGTTGCCGAAATTGCCCTGCCCGTCCACCAGCGGGTAGCGCACGTTGAAATCCTGCGCGAGTCGCGCCATCGCGTCATAGATCGCGGCATCGCCATGCGGGTGATAGTTGCCCATCACATCGCCGGAAATTTTTGCCGATTTGCGGAACCCACCGGTGGCGACAAGCCTTAACTCACGCATGGCATAAAGGATTCGCCGATGAACAGGCTTCAACCCGTCGCGCGCATCGGGCAGCGCGCGGTGCATGATGGTGGACAAGGCATAGGTCAGATACCGCTCGCCAATTGCGCGGGCGAGGGGTTCAGCTTCGATGATAGGGTCTATCTTGGGGGTATCGGGTATTTTCGCCATGGATGTGGTGTAAATCGCCGGGCGGGTCTGGTCCAGCCGGATTTGGCCCATTGGGTCACGCAATGTTGAAATCGCGTGTTTTTTCCCCTGCGACTCGGGGATTTTCGTGTTAGATGACGTTCTCTTGATCGGGTGAGGGTTGTGATGTTCAAGCTGACCGCATTGCTTTGCGCAGCGATGTTTGCTGTTTTTCTGATTGCGGGTGAAGACCGTGGGCAGTTGCGCCCCGGCTTGGCCAACGCCAATGTCGTGGCCGCCGCGGCCCCGGCGGCTGTTGCGGTTGCACCCGTTCCCGCAGCGATTGCCGTTCCCACGGTGGCCCCGGTGGCGGCTGCGGACCCTGTTGTTGCGCCAGCGCCCTCTGCCGATCTTGCACAGGTGGAAACCCCCGTCACCGTTGCACCGGTAACCACCCCCGAAACGGCGGCGGAAATTTCCGAAACGGTATTTTCGCTGGCCAATTATGGCGATCAGCCTGCCACCGACCAGTCGGTCACGGCGTCATCAGACAATGTGGGCAACATCGGTTACGTTGACGCCGAACAGGTCAACGTGCGCGAGGGCCCAAGCACCGATAACCCCGTGCTGACGCGCCTTGGCCGGGGCGAGGCGGTCACCATCGTTGCCACCGATGCCAGCGGCTGGGCCCGTATACGCATCGAAGGGGACGGGCTTGAGGGCTATATGTCGATGGATTATCTGTCCGCCACACCCTGACCCTACGACATTCATGAACCTGCCATTTGCGTTGCCCGCGCAAACCCCGTAACGTCCGGAAAAAAGCGGGCAGGCACAAGCGATGCAGGGCAAATCCATTCTGATTACAGGGTGTTCATCAGGCATTGGCCTTGATGCGGCACGGACATTGAAGGCGCGTGGCTGGCGGGTATTTGCCACCTGTCGTCAGCAGGGCGATTGCGACCGCCTTCTCGCCGAGGGGCTTGAAAGTTTCCCTCTGGATTACGCCGATGAGGCCAGCATCGCGGCGGCGGTCGACACGGTGCTGGAACGCACAGGCGGCACGTTGGATGCGGTGTTCAACAACGGGGCGTTCGCCTGCCCCGGGGCTGTCGAGGATCTGCCGCGTGGGGCGCTGCGCGCGATCTTCGAGGTCAATCTGTTTGGCTATCACGACCTGGCGCGCCGGGTGATTCCGGTGATGCGCAAGCAGGGCCACGGGCGGATCATCAACTGTTCGTCCGTGCTGGGGCTGGTGGGGATGACGTTTCGCGGGGCCTATGTGGCGACAAAGTTCGCGATGGAGGGCCTGAGCGATGTGTTGCGGATCGAAATGCAGGGCACCGGGGTCAAGGTGATTCTGATCGAGCCGGGGCCGATTGGCACGCGTATTCGCGAAAACGCGATTCCGCATTTTGAACGGTGGATTGATTGGGAAAATTCGGCACGGCGCGATCAGTATGCGACGCTGCGCGCACGGCTTTATGAAAAATCCGGGCCGGACCGGTTTGAATTGCCGGCGTCAGCTGTGACAGCAAAACTGATCCATGCGTTGGAGGCCGCGCGCCCGGCGCCGCGCTATTTTGTGACGACGCCGACATATCTGATGAACGTCGCGCGGCGCCTGCTGCCGACACGCATGCTGGATTGGATGATTGCGAAGGGCTGACTAGCTGATCGTCACGGCGGCAGGTTCCAGCCCGTCAATCGTCACCGTGCAGGTTTGCCCCGGTGCAATCGGCCCCACGCCTGCAGGCGTGCCGGTCATGATGATGTCGCCCGCCTGCAGGATCACCATCCGCGACAGATGCGCGATGATTGCGGCCACGGGCCAGATCATGTCAGACAGATGCGCCGTCTGGCGCAGATCGTCGTCCACGTGGCAGCGGATGGCCCCTTCGGGCTGTTCGCCGATGGCATGGGCCTGAATCGCACCGATGACGGCAGAGTTGTCGAACCCCTTCGCCATGTCCCAAGGGCGGCGGGCCGATTTCGCGGCGGCCTGCAGATCGCGGCGTGTCAGATCATTGCCCGCCGCATAGCCCCATACGAGCGAAAGTGCTGCATCCTCGGGAAGGAACGCGCCGCCTGATCCAAGCGCCACCACCAGTTCCGCCTCGTGGTGCAGATCGGATGTCGCCGACGGATACGGAATGCGCGCGCCGCTTTCCACCACCGCATCCGCCGGTTTGGTGAAGAAAAACGGCGGTTCGGCTTGCGGATCATGGCCCATTTCACGGGCATGTTCGGCATAGTTCCGTCCCACGCAAAAGATGCGCCGCACGGGAAAGCGCAGGGCGCTGCCAGCAACAGCCACGCTTGTCGTCAAAGGTGCGGGAAAGACGTATGACATGGCCGGGCCCCTTTGCGGGATCATTCACCGATGGTGAAACACTGGATCGCGCGGGCCTGCAGGCGCCGGCAGGCAAGATCCGCCTGTTCCTGCGACAGTCCCATGAAATTGGCATCATAGCCGCCGCCACGTTCGCTGACCTTGCGCAGCGATTCGTTCAGTGTGGCGCTTTCGGCCAGTTGTGTGCGCAACAGCGCGCGCTCGGCCTCGGAGCGTGTGTTAAAGCGACCGACGTTCACGCCCCACGACCGCCCACCCGACGTGGACATGACCAGCACCACATCTTCGGGGGCGACGGCAGTGGCCGGTTCGGCAGTGGCAACGATCACCTCTTCGGTCGGGCTGTCATAGATCGGCGCACGGCGGACGGGGGGCGAGGCCGCAACTTCGGTGACCGGGGCGGCATCCGCGATGATGACTTCGGTCACGGGAATATCGGCCAGCGCGACGGCCTGCGCTTCAAGACTGTCGGCGGGCGGGGCGCTGTCCATCACGATTTCGGTGGGGATAACTTCGGCAGGCGCACCATCGTCAACCGGGGCGGCCACATCTGCGGCGGCCAACTCTACCGGGGCTGCGTCTGTGTTGGCTGGTGCTGGCGGGTCTTCGCCCAATGCCTCGGCCAACGCACCTGCAATGCCGTCTTGCAGTGCAGCACTGGCCGGGTCGTCAACGGGTGCGGGCGATGCCTCGGTTGCGTCGGCCACAGCAAAGGGCACAGGGTCACGACCCGGTCGCGCACGCGGCAACGGGGACGAGGTCAGCGTGGTCACAAGGCGTATCGTCTTGCCCGCCGAAGTCGCGTTGGATGCATCGGCCACCGCAGCGGCGATTGCGGCGTCATCATCGGGTGCCGGAGCGACAGGTGAATCCACGATCCCCGGCGCGCGGGCGATGCTGACAGCGGCATTGCGCGGCGCGCGGTCAAAGCCCAGGTCAAGCAGTTCCGCCACCTTGGCGTTGCGGTTCGCGGTAGACGTGCCGCCGAACACCGTCGCAATGATGCGCACGCCGCCACGTTCCGCAGAGGCCGTCAAATTAAAGCCCGCCGCATTGGTGAAACCGGTCTTGATGCCGTCGGCCCCTTCGTAGGCATCCAGAAAACGGCGGTTTGTATTGTTGACCTCGGCCAGCCCCGCATCTGTGGAGCGGCGTGAGAAGATGTTGTAATACTGGGGGAAATCGTAAAAAAGATGACGGCCCAGAATAGACATGTCATGCGCGGTGGACAGATGCCCGTCCCGCGTCAGGCCATTGGCGTTGCGGAAAGTCGTATTGGTCATGCCAAGTGCGCGCGCGGTTTCAGTCATGCGGCGGGCAAAGGCCGCCTCGGACCCGCCGATATGGTCGCCAATCGCGCTGGCCGCGTCATTGGCAGATTTCACGGCAGCGGCGCGGATCAGATAGCGCAGGGCGATCGTCTGCCCGGCCCGCAGGCCAAGCCGCGACGGCGGCTGCCCGGCGGCATTCGCGCTGACGGTGATCATCGTGTCGGGCGAGATGCGCCCGGCCTCGATATCCTGAAACGCGATATACAGCGTCATCATCTTGGTCAGGGATGCGGGGTGCAACCGCGTATCGGCATTGCGGGAATACAATTCCTCGCCCGTGCGGGCATCCATCACATAGGCGGCAAAGGGTGCTGCCCCGACGGGTTCAGGTTTTGAACAGGCCGCAACAACGACCAGAACCATGAGCAATGACAGATTGCGGGCGAAATGCCCAATTTGCGCGATCACGACGCTTGCCCCTAACTTACTGCCTCTTGCGCCCCTGTTAACCGGGACGTCATCTTGAATGAAAAGCTACCATAGCGGTCCAAATGCGAAAACCCCTTTATTTCAACAGGTTTCGTGACTTTGCTAAAGTAAGCGGTTCGTTTCGCATGGAATTTAACACACTTGACGCCATATCTAGGGGGTGGATGTCAGGCGAACCACAAGATCGGGGAGTTCCCCCAGATGTGCGACGGCATGATACCGCGCATCGTCCTGTGGCGGATCGGCAACCTCCAGCGCCCAAGTCATCGGGTGCGGCACATGAACACCATGCCCCCCCGCCACGATCACGGGCAGCACGTCGGATTTCAGCGAATTGCCCGCCATCAGCCCGCGCGCGACCCCATGCCCGTGCCGTGCAAAGATCGCAGCATAGGCGGCAGGCGTCTTGTCTGACACGATTTCGACCCCGTCAAACAGATCGCCAAGCCCCGATTGTGCCAGTTTGCGTTCCTGATCCAGAAGGTCGCCCTTGGTAATCAGGATCACGCGATATTCGGTCGCAAGTGCTGCGACGGCATCGCGTGCGTGGGGCAAGAGGTCAATCGGATGGGCCAGCATGTCGCGCCCTGCGGCCATGATTTCAGAAATCACGGCGGCTGGCACCTTGCCTTGCGTCACCTCGATCGCCGTTTCGATCATCGACAGGGTAAAGCCTTTGACGCCAAAGCCATAAAGGCCAATGTTGCGCCGTTCTGCCGCCAAAAGGCGGTCATGCAGATGGTCCGATGGGGCGTGATCAGCCAGAAGCCGGGTGAAATGATCCTGCGTCAGGCGAAAGAACGTCTCGTTCTGCCACAGGGTATCGTCGGCATCAAAACCGATGGTGGTGATCTTTCGCGCATCCATTCCCGCATGGTTTGCAGGGAAAGACACGGACCGCAAGGCGGGCCCCCTTCCCCGGCGCAGAAAAACCGCTATATTACAACCAGTCTGCAAAACCCAACCTGATCCTGCCAAAGGCGGCTTGCCCCGTGACATTGCGTCCGTTTCATATGTCTGACGAACCGAAAGGGCCGGGGAACGATACCTCGATCCTGACCAAAACGAAGACAAAGACCGAGCGGCCACCGCTGTATAAGGTGATGTTGCTGAACGACGACTACACTCCGATGGAGTTTGTCGTGCATGTCCTGGAGCGGTTCTTTGGCCTGACCCACGCGCAATCCTTCGACATCATGCTGACGGTGCATAAGAAGGGCCTCGCAGTGGTGGGCGTATTCTCGCACGAGGTGGCGGAGACGAAGGTGGCGCAAGTGATGGATTTCGCCCGTCGCCATCAGCATCCGCTGCAATGCACGATGGAGAAAGAATAGCGCGCAGTCGCGCGACGGAAAAAGAATAGCGCGCAGTCGCGTGCCAAAAAGGAGCGAGGCTGCATTCGCAGCCGCCCATGCGATCTTCCCGACTTGAACTGGCGCTTGAAACGGGTGCCCTGACACTGCCAGCAGATGGTTTGATTGCCGTCTATGGCCCCCGCACAGGCGATGTGCTGTCATCGCTGCCGCAGGCCCGCGTGCAAGTCGTGACCGGCTTTCGGCCCGACCACGATGCCTTTGCCGCGCAAGGTTATGCCGTGCGCCATGACGGCCCCGCGCGGTATGCCGCCGCAGTTGTCTGCCTGCCACGGGCAAAATCTGCCGCGCGCGCGTTGCTTGCGCAGGCAGCGGCAGAGGTGACCCCCGGTGGCATCATCGCGGTAGACGGGCAAAAGACTGATGGCATTGATACCGCGTTGAAAGATCTGCGCGCCCGGGTGGCGGTGTCAGACCCGCTGTCCAAGGCGCATGGCAAGCTGTTCACCTTTGCCGCCTCTGATGCGCTGGCCGACTGGGCCGCCCGTCCGACGATGATCGACGGGGGATTTCAGACCTTGCCCGGCACGTTTTCGGCCGATGGGCCGGATGCAGGGTCGGCCCTGCTGGCTGCTGCTTTGCCGGCAAAGCTGGGCGCCCGTGTGGCCGACCTCGGTGCGGGATGGGGGTATCTGTCGCGCGCCATTCTGGGCCGGGACGGCGTCAGATCGCTTGACCTGATCGAGGCCGACTTTGATGCACTGGCTTGCGCGCGCGTCAATATCACCGATCCGCGCGCCAGCTTTCACTGGGCCGATGCACGCAGCTTTCGTGCGCCGCACCTGATGGATACCGTTGTGATGAACCCGCCGTTTCATACCGGGCGCGATGCCGACCCCGCGCTTGGTGTGGCCTTTTTGCGCGCCGCCCGCGCCATGCTGGCACCACAAGGATCGCTTTTGCTGGTCGCGAACCGTGGCCTGCCCTATATGCCTGTCCTCGCGACCCTGTTCCGCAATGTTGAAGACTTGGGCGGCACCCCTGCCTTTCGGTTGACCCGCTGCACCCTGCCCCTGCGCCCCGAGGAGAAACCCCATGTCCCTGTCCATCGCCGGTAAGACAGCCATCGTCACGGGTGCAGCCAACGGCATTGGCCTCGCCATTGCACGGCATTTCCTTGACAAGGGTGCAAACGTCATGTTCGCCGACATGGATGAAGCCCGGCTTGAGGCCGAGATTGGACAAGCCTGCAAGGCTGAAGGCGAAGTGCGGATGTTTGCAGGCGATCTGCGCGAAAAGCTGTCGATGGTGAACCTGCTGTCTGCGACCTATGACGCGTTTGACCGGATCGATATTCTGGTCAATGCCAGCCGCCAGATGTCCACCTCTGATCCGCTGTCAACCGAAGACGACGCGGTCGAGGCCTTGTTGGAACAAAACCTGATGACCAGCCTGCGCCTGTCGCAGCTGACGGCGAAACGCATGATCGCGCGGGCCGAAAAGATCGGGGCGGAAGGGGCGATCGGGTCGATCGTCAATCTGTCATCGCTGGCGTCGACGCGGACGCAAGCGGCATTGCTGGGCTATTCCATCAGTTGTGCTGCGGTGGATCAGATGACGCGCAGCCTTGCCGTGGCGCTGGCCCCGCGCGGTATCCGCGTCAACGCCGTGGCCTTCGGGTCGGTGATGAGCGCAAGTTTGCAAGGTGCATTGCGCGACAACCCCGATTACCGTGATGCGATATTGGCCGAAACGCCGCTGGGGCGCATCGCGTCGCCCGCAGAACTGGCGGAAACAGTGCAGTTTCTGGCCTCGGACGCGTCAGGGTTCATGACGGGGCAGGTTCTGATGCTGGATGGCGGGCGTGGGCTGATTGATCCGGTTGCGGCCCCGGCGCACTAACCCTCGGGATAGGCCGCCTTGCAGGCCGCAACCACTTGCGATGACTGCAATTCCAGATCGCGGCGTTTGGCCAGCAGGCTGTCGAGCTTGCGCTGTTCGGCCCCCAGATCAATCGCCACGGGGCGGCGTTCCGTTTCCGGCACGCGGTCAAGGCACAGGCGCGGACGTCGCGGAGTTGCGGGATCGCCATCATCGGGTTCAAAACCGCAGCGCACATATTCGGTTTCAAAGGTCGTGTATTCCTCGAACGCGTAGCCGCGCGCGAGGTTGCCTTCGGTTTCCGCAATCAGACGGTTGACGACGCGCAGATCGCGGGTTTCGCGGTTGATGCATTGTTCCTGTGGCGTGCCGCAAGCGGCAAGGATGAGGCAAAGCGAAGTTATGGCGATGCGGCGCATGGTTGCGACTTTCCTGAGGCTTGCACAAAGATAACCCGCCCTGCGCCGGATGCCAAATGCGATGTTGGCGGCATCCTTTCTGGGTGCTAAATCGGGGCAACAGGGACAGAAGGCAAAACAGATGACCGATCAATTCGACACCCGCAAGGCGCGCGCAGCGGCATGGTTTCACAGCCTTCGTGACCGGATCGTCGCCGCGTTCGAAGGGCTGGAAGATGCCCACGGCAACGGCACACCGGGCCGGTTCGAGGTGACGCCAACCACCCGCGACGGCGGCGGCGGCGGGATCATGAGCGTGATGCGGGGCGGGCGTGTGTTCGAAAAGGTCGGCGTGAATTTTTCCGAAGTGCATGGCGAACTTGCCCCTCGTGCGCAAAAGGCGATGGCCGCGCGCGGTGTGCCGGGCATGGAGGCGGACCCGCGGTTCTGGGCATCGGGGATTTCGCTGGTGGCCCATATGGTCAACCCGCATGCCCCCGCCGTGCATATGAACACGCGCATGTTCTGGACGCCGGGGGCGGCATGGTTTGGCGGTGGATCAGACCTGAACCCCTGCCTTGAATACGCCGAGGATACCGCACATTTCCACGCCACCATGCAAGGGGCCTGTGACGCGCATTCCCCTGATTACTATGCCAAATTCAAGTCCTGGGCGGATGAGTATTTCTATATCCCGCACCGGGGCCGCGCGCGCGGCGTGGGCGGGATTTTCTATGATGATCTGCATACTGGCGACTGGGAGGCGGATTTCGCCTTTACCCAAAGCGTAGGGGCCGCTTTCCTGCCCGCATTTCAGCCGCTGGTGGAACGCCGCACGGCGACGCCCTTCACTGACGCCGACCGCGAAACCCAACTGATCCACCGCGGGCTCTATGCCGAATACAACCTTGTCTACGATCGCGGCACCAAATTCGGGCTGGAGACCGGCCATGACGCCAATGCCGTGCTGATGAGCCTGCCCCCCATCGCCAAGTGGACCTGACCCCGTTCGTCGCCTTTGCGGTGGCATCATTGCTGATCGAACTGACGCCGGGGCCGAACATGGTGTGGCTGGCGATTGTGGCGGCGTCTGACGGGCGGCGCATGGGTTTTGCCGCCGTGGCGGGGGTAGCGCTGGGGCTTGCGATCATCGGTCTGGCGGCGGCGCTTGGGCTGGCTGCCGTGATCGCGGCCTCGCCACTGGCCTATGGCTCCCTGCGCTGGGCCGGGGTGGCCTATCTGCTGTGGCTGGCTTGGGATGCATGGCGCGCGGCCGACGACCCGCCGGATGCGATCGACCGCATGACGCCCGTCACCGCCTTCCGGCGCGGACTGGTGACCAATCTGTTGAACCCCAAGGCGTTTGTCTTCTATGTCACCGTTTTGCCGGGGTTTCTGACCGTGACAAGCGGCCTGCAGGGAACGCTGGGTCTGACTGCGATCTATGTCGGCATGGCCACTGCCGTGCATGCCGTGATCGTCGCGGGGGCGGGCACCGCGCGCGACTGGCTGCAGGCACCGGGCCGCGCGGTGGTGGTGCGGCGAGGCCTCGCGCTGGCGCTGGTGGGGGTCGCGGTCTGGGTCGCGCTGAAATAGCCGCCCTACGCGCCCACCTTTGCAATCAGCTCCAGCACCTTCGGCCCCAAGGCCGCAACCGCCACGGCCACCCCGCGCTTGTTCGGGTGGATGCCATCAATCTGCATCAGTGCGGGATCAAGCAGGGCCTTGTCCTGATCGATCAGCGGGATGAAGTAGTTCAGGAAAAACACGGCATCATATTGCGCCGCAAGGTCCGGAAAGATTGCATCAAAGGCGGTTTTGTAGTCCGCGCCATAGTTGGACGGCGCGCGCAGCCCGACCAGCAACACCGGCAGGTTCCGCGCACCCGCTTCGGCCATGATCTTGTCCAGATTGGCGCGCGCCTCGGCGGGGTCGATGCCGCGCAGCATGTCATTGCCGCCAAGGTTCACGATCAGCGCATCGGTCTCGGGGGTCAGTGCCCAGCCAAGCCGTGAGGCCCCCCCTGCCGTGGTATCGCCCGACACGCCCGCATTCAGCACGATCGCATCCGCGCCCTGTGCATCCAGCCATGCCTGCATTTGTGGCACAAAGCCATCTTCGCTGCGCAAACCATAGCCAGCCGTCAGACTGTCACCCAAAGCCACAATGGTCACGGGTTCCGCAGATGCGAGGGATGCCGTAAAAGTGAATGCAATTGCGGCGTTGCGGATCGCGCGAAATGCGCCATATCCAGAAAGACGCGCGAAAAAGGAATGATATTGCATGGCTGATCCTGTTTTGAACCTTACAGATGTGGCGCTGACCCTTGCGGGCAATGCCGGACCGGTGGAAATTCTGAAGGGGATCACGCTGAGTGTCCAGCCGGGTGAGACGCTGGGGCTGATCGGGCCATCGGGGTCTGGCAAGTCATCGCTTCTGATGCTGATGGGGGGATTGGAGCGTGCAACGGGCGGCGAAGTGCGCGCCTTGGGGCAAGATCTGACGCGGATGGACGAGGATGCGCTGGCACGGTTCCGGCGCGGCAACATGGGCGTGGTGTTCCAGTCATTTCACTTGATCCCGACGATGACCGCATTGGAAAACGTGGCCGTGCCGCTGGAACTGGCGGGTGCGCGCGATGCCTTTGTCCGCGCGCAGGCGGAACTGGAGGCGGTGGGGCTGGCGTCCCGGATGCACCATTATCCGCGGCAGATGTCGGGGGGCGAACAGCAACGTGTTGCACTGGCCCGCGCTGCAGCGCCCCGCCCCGCGATCCTGCTGGCCGATGAACCGACCGGCAATCTTGATGGCGTCAATGGGCAGGCGATCATGGACCTTCTGTTCGGCCTGCGTGACCGGCACGGTGCCACGCTGATCCTTGTCACCCATGCGCCGGAACTTGCCGCGCGGTGTGACCGCACGGTGCGCATGGTCGACGGGCGCATCGCGTCCGACACGTTTGCCCCGACGACGGGCGATCTGCGCGCGGCCGCAGAATGAGCGTTGCCCTCGCCGCCAGCTTTGCCCGCCGTGAACTGCGCGGCGGCCTTCAAGGGTTTCGCGTGTTTCTGGCCTGCCTTGCGCTGGGGGTTGCAGCCATCGCAGGCGTCGGCATCGTGCGCAGCGCCATCACCAACGGGTTGACCGAACAGGGTGCCGTGATCCTTGGCGGCGATGCGCAGATGGAGTTCACCTACCGTTTCGCCACCCCCGAAGAACGCGCCTTTATGGACGATGTCGCCACCCGCACCAGCGAGATCGTCGATTTCCGGTCAATGGCCGTGGTGGGGATGGGCGATGCGGAAGACCGCGCCCTGACGCAGATCAAGGCGGTGGATGATGCCTATCCGTTGACGGGCGCGGTTGTGCTTGAACCCGACATGCCGCTGGCCGATGCTTTGGCCGCGCAGGATGGGCGCCCCGGTGCCGTGATGGACCGCGTGCTGGTGGACCGTCTGGGCCTTGCCCCCGGCGATACGTTTCGCCTTGGCGCGACCGAGTTTCGACTTGCGGCAATCCTTGCCCGCGAACCCGACAGTGCGGGCGGCGGCTTTACCCTTGGGCCGCGGACCATCGTGCTGACAACCGCGCTGGCCGACAGCGGATTGATCGGGCCGGGGTCGCTCTATGAAACCGAATACCGCCTGCTGCTGCCCCCCGGCAGCGATCTGGCTACGCTGGAAGATCAGGCGCTGGCGGCATTTCGCGATACCGGCCTGCGCTGGTCCGACAGCCGTCAGGCCGCACCGGGGATTGACCGGTTTGTCGAACGGATCGGGTCGTTCCTGATTTTGGTGGGCCTTGCGGGCCTTGCTGTGGGCGGTGTCGGTGTATCGGCGGCAGTACGCGCCTATCTGGATGAGAAAATTCCTACGATTGCCACCCTGAAAACCCTTGGGGCCGACAGTGCCACGATCTTTCGCACCTATCTGTTCCAGATCGGCATTCTTTCTGTGCTTGGCGTCGGGCTTGGCCTGATCCTTGGCGCGGGCGTGCCCATGCTGTTTGCACCGCTGATCGAGGCCGCCCTGCCCTTCCCGGCAGAGATCGCCCTGTATCCGATGCCCCTGATGGAGGCGGCTTTTTATGGCGTGGTGACGGCGTTCCTGTTCACGCTCTGGCCCTTGGCGCGGTCTGAAAAGGTGCGCGCAGCGGCACTCTATCGGGGCGATGCGCGCGGCGTGGGCTGGCCACGCTGGCGGCATCTGGTGGCGCTTTTGGTGCTGACCGTGCTGCTGATCGGCGGGGCGGTCTGGTTTTCGGGCACATGGAAGCTGGCCCTTGGTGCGGCGGGCGGTGTGGTGGGGGCGCTGGTTGTGCTGGCCGTCGCCGCATGGGGCCTGCGCGCCCTTGCCCGCCGTGTTGCACGCTCTAGCCTTGTGCGCGGCCGCGTCGGCCTGCGCGCCGCCCTTGCCGCCATCGGCGGGCCACGGGCCGAGGCGACCAGCGTTATCCTGTCGCTGGGCCTTGGCCTTTCGGTGCTGGCTGCGGTGGGGCAGATCGACGCGAACCTGCGCAGCGCGATTGAACGCGACCTGCCCGCCCGCGCACCAAGCTATTTCTTCGTCGATATCCAACCCGACCAGATTGATGGGTTCCTGGCCCGTCTTGCCGATGATCCGGGCGTCAGCAAGGTTGAAAACGCCCCGATGCTGCGCGGCGTGATTACCCGCATCAACGGACGGCCCGCGGCCGAGGTGGTCGGCGAACACTGGGTCATCAGCGGCGATCGTGGCATCACCTACGCGGCCACCCCGGCCGAAGGCACCCAGATCACCGCTGGTGCGTTCTGGCCCGCCGATTACACGGGTGATGCACAGATCAGCTTTGCCACCGAAGAGGCGCTGGAAATGGGCCTTGTTCTTGGCGACAAGATGACGGTCAACATCCTTGGCCGCGATATCGAAGCCACGATCACATCCTTCCGTGAGGTTGATTTTTCGTCTGCAGGCATGGGCTTTGTGATGACGCTGAACCCTGCGGCCCTGCAGGGCGCGCCCCATACCTTCATCGCCACCGTCTATGCGACGCCCGAGGCCGAGGCTCCGATCCTGCGTGACCTTGCCCGCGCCTATCCCAACATCACCGCAATCCGTGTGCGTGATGCCATCGACCGCGTGACCGAGGCGTTGGGTGCCATCGGCACCGCCACCCGCTGGGCAGCGGCGGCCACCCTGCTCACCGGGTTCATCGTGTTGATCGGGGCGGCGGCGGCGGGCGAACGCCTGCGCGTGTATGAGGCTGCCGTGCTGAAAACCCTTGGGGCGACACGCGGGCGGATTCTTGGATCATTCGCCCTGCGCGCGGGGCTGATGGGGGCAGCGGCGGGCGCGGTTGCGATTGTTGCAGGCACGCTGGCGGGTTGGGCCGTCATGAAATTCGTGATGGAGGTGGACTACACCTTTGAACCCGTCAGCGCCTTTGCCATCGTGCTCGGGGGTATTGCGGCAACGTTGGCGGCTGGGCTTGCGTTTGCGTGGCGTCCGCTGGCCGCGCGCCCGGCACAAGTGCTGCGCGCACAAGAATAGGATCGGCAATCTGCCCATCCGCCCCTACCTGACCGCCTCCATCACCGCGTCCTGCATCCGGCAATCGCGAATGACATCATCGCCGCAGCGGCGCGGTTCCAGATCGCGCGTCAGGCAGATGCGCGCCTCTTCGATCATGCCATCCGTGCAGGTGATGGTGATCTGATCCCGCTGCAGACCGGGGTTTGCCTCCAGGAACGCATCCTCCACCACGGATGCCGGCAGGGCCACATCGCGGTCAAGGTCCGCAAATACCGGCGGGATCACAATCCCTGCATAGGCCTTGCGCGATGCCGCGAAATAATCGGCGGCAGACAGCCCCGAGCAACGGCCATGCTTTTTCCATTCATAGAATGCAAGGCCCGCACCCCCCATGATATCGGCCATCGCCGCCGTCTCGCCCCGCGACGGATCGCGCGCCACCGTGCGGCAAAACGACGGCCAGCCAGCCTCATACTGCGGCCACAGCCCGTGCAGCGTGAATGTCAGGCCCCGGCCATCATCGCATTGCGGATCACCCCGCCCATCGCCTTCGCGCGCGCACCAATTGGCCGACCATGACAGCGCCATGACGTAGTAATCGAAATCCCCCGCCGCCTCGCCATCGGCCCGCGCCATACCCGGCAACAGCGCCATCATCAGAACTGTTGCCATCTTGCGCATTTTCTCTTCCCTCTTGGCTGATCCAGCCTTATATGGACGGTGATTTCCCTGAAAACGCAGGAATGGCGACCCCGGTCGCAGCCGTTTTCCCGGCTAGGGGAGCATTTGTAAAGGAGTGTTCGGCATGAACAAACCGCTTATGGCAAAAGCCACCGCTGTCTGGCTGGTGGATAACACGACCCTGAATTTCCACCAGATTGCCGAATTCTGCGGCATGCACGAACTGGAGATCCAAGGTATCGCGGATGGCGACGTCGCCGCCGGGGTCAAGGGGTTTGATCCCGTGGCCAACAACCAGCTTGACGCGATTGAGATCGAACGCGGTCAGAAAGATCCGGCCTACAAGCTGAAGCTGAAATTCTATGCCGCCGCCGTGGGCGAGGAAAAGCGCCGCGGGCCGCGTTATACGCCCTTGTCCAAACGCCAGGACCGCCCCGCCGCGATTTTGTGGCTGGTCAAGTTCCACCCGGAACTCAGTGACGGCGCGATTGGCAAGCTGGTCGGCACCACCAAACCCACCATCCTGTCGATCCGCGAACGCAGCCACTGGAACATCAGCCAGATCACACCCGATTGACCCGGTGGCCCTTGGCCTGTGCCGGCAATCCGAACTTGATGCCGCCGTGCAGGTTGCCGCCCGCAAAAAGGCCGCCGATGGCACCGTGATGAGCGATGATGAACGGCGCAAGCTGGTGTCGACCGAACAGTCGCTGGCAATGGCCGATGATGCCAAGATGCCGTCCGGGCTGGAAAGCCTTGCCGCGTTCGGAAAGCAGGAAAAGGGTGAAAAGCCCGCCGATTTCAGCGATGCAGAAAGCTTTTTCAACCTGCCCGAAACGGATGACGACGACGAAGACGAAGATGACAACGACACATCGCCCCTGCGGCGTTGAACCCGAAAGCCCCCCACGCGGGGGCTTTTTTCTTGCGAGGGGATGATGGCACGTCTGGCCGTGGCGCTTGTGGCGCATGATGACAAGAAAGACGATATGGCGGCATGGGCGCTGCGGCATGCCGCCACCCTGGCCCGTTTTGATCTGTGGGCCACGGGCACGACGGGCGGCCGGGTCGCCGAAGCAACGGGGCTGCCCATCACGCGGCTAAAGTCCGGTCCCTTGGGGGGTGACGCGCAATTGGGCGCGATGATCGCCGAAGGACGGTTGGATGCGTTGTTCTTCTTCACCGATCCATTGTCGGCAATGCCGCATGATGTTGACGTGAAATCCCTGCTGCGGCTGGCGGTCTTGTATGACGTGCCCACCGCGATGAGCCCGCGCACCGCCGACATGGTGCTGACCGGGATTGCCGCAGGGTAAGGAAAACCTGCCTTACGTGACGGCCGCATCTGCTGTTATTCTGCAGATATTCACGGATTGATTTGCACAGTTTCATTTCACAAAGACGCTACCGCGTTTGGCCCTGGGGGTATTTGCAATGGTCGTTTCGGATATTTTCGTTGTTTTCGCCATCGTGGCGCTGGCCCTGATGTCATGGCCACTGACCACCCGTCTGACAACCGTCAGGTCAAAATCACACAAATCTCGCCGCAGACGGTAGCTTTGCAACCACAGCGTTGCCGGATGATGGCAGGCCTTCGCCCGCCAGGCACATCATGCCGGTGCCGACACCGCCCGTTGTAAGGAAGCCCTCCCTCTTCCTGAACCGGGCGGTGTTTCTTTTGCGGTGTGTTCACCTGGCAATGGCGGATCAAAACGCCTTGCGCGCGCGCAGGGCCGCGCCAATTGTGCCGTCATCCAGATAGTCCAGCTCGCCCCCGATGGGCACGCCTTGCGCAAGGCTGGTCAGCGTGACCCCGGTGCCTGCCAGCGCGTCGGCGATATAATGGGCGGTGGTCTGGCCATCAACGGTGGCATTCAGCGCAAGGATCACTTCCGTGACGCCCTCATCCACCACGCGGGCCGCCAGTTGCGGGATGCGCAGCGCATCCGGCCCCACGTCATCAAGTGCGGACAGCGTGCCACCCAGCACATGATAGCGCCCCTTGAACGCCCGGCCCCGTTCCATCGCCCACAGATCAGCCACGTCTTCGACCACGCAAATCTCGCCCGTTGCACGCACAGGATCGGCGCAGACCGCGCAGATGTCATCGGTGCCGATGTTGCCGCAGATCACGCAATCGCGGGCAGTGGCGGCCACGGTCGCCATTTTCGCGGCCAAGGGTGCCATCACCTGCCCCCGCTTTTTCAACAGCAACAACACCGCGCGCCGGGCCGAACGTGGCCCAAGACCGGGCAGGCGGGCCATCAGATCAATCAGGTCCTCGATGGCGCGCGGGCCGTCCATTCAGAACGGCATCTTGAAATCGGGTGGCAGACCCAGCCCTTCGGCCATCTTGCCCATTTCCAGTTGCGACCGTTCCGCCGCCCGCGTCTGCGCATCCTTGATCGCCGCAAGGATCAGATCCTCGACAACCTCTTTTTCCGACGCGACAAAGATCGACGGATCAATCTCCAGCCCGGTCAATTCGCCCTTGGCTGTCGCCCGTGCCTTGACCAACCCGCCACCGGATTCGCCAATCACCACGATGCGGGCCAGATCGCCCTGCATCTCGGCCAGTTTGGTCTGCATCTCTTGTGCGGTTTTCATCATCTTGGCCATATCGCCAAGCCCGCTCAGGCCGCCCAATCCTTTCAGCATCGTCACCCTCCTTTGCGCCGGACCAGAAGGCCGACCATTGCCGCACACCATATCAGCGCCAGAAACCCGATCACAAGGGTAGGCGGCCCCATGCAGCCTTCGGCCCGCGCGGCGGCCTCAAGGTCGGCATTCACGGGCCACAGGCGCGGGAACATGAACACAAGGCTGGCCAGAATAACCGCGACCAGCAGCAGTTGCTGACGGAAAAACCAGCCCGCACCAAGCCCGATCAACAACAAAAGGGCCGCAGGCGTCGTGGCAAAAGCCAGCGCCTCGGCCAAAGCACTGACCGGGGCATCGCCGGGGGCCCAACCGGGCCGAGCGGTGCTGCAAACCTCGGCCAGCGCAGGGTTTGCAAAGGCCATAACAAGGATCAGTTGTCTTCGAACGGGTCCCATTCGTCTTCCACTTCGGGCAGGGCATCGGTTGCGGCCTGTGCAATCATCGCCTCAGGCGTGCGGATATCGGTGATCTTTGCCCCCGGAAAGGCCGCCATGACGGCCTGCACCAGCAGGTTCTGCGCGGCCTCGGCGCGGGCGGCATCCTGTGCGGCATCGCGCACCTCGGCGATGGTGGGCGCCCCCCCGGACCCCACAACCGACACCCCCCACCGGGCGCCTGTCCAGCCCTGCAGGCGCTGGCCCAACCGGGCGGCAAGATCAGGCGCCGCGTTATGTGCGGGTTCAAATTCGATCCGCCCCGGCGCATAGCGCGCAAGGCGCAAGGTGGTTTCCACCTCGACAAGCAGCCGCATGTCGCGCCGCTCGCGGATCAGGTCCACCACCGCGTCAAAGCTGCCATACATCGTCAGCCCTGCCTCCATCGGCTGGGCGACAACGCTTTGTCCCACGGCCTGTACCATGCGCGCGCCACCACCCACAGGGGCCGGGGCCGCAGGTTGCGCGGCCACGGCGGCGGGTGGGTTGATGCCTTGCAGCTTGCGGATCAGGGTTTCGGGGTCCGGCAGATCGGCCACATGGGTCAGACGGATGATCGCCATTTCCGCCGCCATCATCGCATTGGGGGCCAAAGCCACCTCTTCGATGGCCTTCAGCAGCATCTGCCACGTCCGCGACAGCACCCGCATCGGCAAACGTGCGGCCATATCAAGACCCCGCGCACGTTCGTCCGGCGGCGTGGTCGGATCATCCGCCGCCGCCTGCGTGATCTTGATGACCGATATCCAATGCGTGATATCGGCCAGATCGCGCAGCACCGCCATCGGATCGGCCCCATCGGCATATTGCCCCGACAGTTCCGCCAGCGCGCCGCCCGCATCGCCCCGCATCACCATATCAAACAGATCGAGCACGCGGCCCCGGTCGGCCAGCCCCAGCATCGCGCGCACCTGTGCCGCCGTCGTCTCGCCCGCGCCATGGGCAATCGCCTGATCCATCAGGCTCATCGCGTCACGCACTGACCCTTCGGCGGCGCGGGTGATCAGGGCCATCGCATCCGGGGCCAGCGCGGCGTTTTCCAGCCCCGCAATCCGCGCCAGATGCGCCATCATCACCTCAGGCTCGATCCGTTTCAGATCAAACCGCTGGCAGCGCGACAGGACCGTGACCGGCACCTTGCGGATTTCCGTGGTGGCAAAGATGAACTTCACATGCGCGGGCGGTTCTTCCAGCGTCTTCAACAGCCCATTGAAGGCCTGGGTCGACAGCATGTGCACTTCGTCGATGATATAGATCTTGTACCGCGCCGATGCCGCCCGGTAATGCACGGAGTCAATTATTTCCCGAATGTCGCCGATCCCCGTCCGCGACGCTGCGTCCATCTCCATCACATCGACATGCCGCCCCTCGGTGATCGCCACACAGGGCTCGCACAGCCCGCAGGGCTCCGTCGTAGGCCCCCCTGCCCCGTCCGGCCCCACGCAATTCAGCCCCTTGGCAATGATCCGCGCGGTGGTGGTCTTGCCCACCCCGCGCACGCCCGTCATCACAAAGGCATGCGCGATCCGGTCCGCCGCAAAGGCGTTTTTCAAGGTGCGCACCATCGCCTCTTGCCCGATCAGATCGGCAAAGGTCTGGGGTCGGTATTTGCGGGCAAGAACGCGGTAGCCTTGCGCAGTTTCGTCTGACATCGGGCCTCGATCAGGATTCGTGCGGCTTCAGACTAGGCCCAAGGGCGGCTGGCGTCCACCGCACTTGCATCATGGCCCGTCGCAGTCCACCCTGATGCAATCCGGAGGCGATGCCATGCTTGAAATCAACCCTCAGAAGGTCGTGCAGATCATCTTTCAGTTCCGCGAGGCACAATGGGCGCGCGCCGAACTGCACGGCTTCATTGACGCGATGAACGATGATGAAAAGGCCAATCTTGTGGCCCTTGCATGGGTCGGGCGCGGTGCGTTTGAACCAGAGGATATCGACGAGGCGATTGCCACCGCCCACGCCCAAGCGATCAGCCCGACCGCCGATTATCTGATGGCGATGACCGACCTGCCCGAAGTGCTTGAGGCCGGGATGGAGGCTATGGGTATGAATGTCACCGATCAGGAAGAAGATTTTCTGGACGGCGATCACTGAACCGCGCGGCATTTGTTATGTGAACCTGCTGGCGTCGCACGGCCTTGCGACGACGCCCCGCGCGATGCCACCGTTCGCTAACCCTCCGTAATCGGGCGCGTATTTCCCGAAATCTGCACCGGCGATCCAGCGACGTCCGTCAACGCGACCGCAATCGTCGAAGGCGCGCCCATGTCATCGCCCTGATGAATGGTGAACGCGCCACCATGCGGCCAGCCGCAATCGCGCAGATAGCCCGCAAAGGCTGCCGCCGCCGCACCCGTTGCCGGGTCTTCCAGCACGCCGCCGGATGCAAAGGCGTTGCGCACGGCAAACCGGCTGTCGCCTTCCACGAACACCAGCATGATCGTCACGACCCCGTGCCGCCGCATCACCGCGCGCCCGTCGCTCAGGCTGTAGTGCATCGCGGCAAGTCTCGCCCGGCTGTTCAGCGCAAGCATGATGTGATCGGCACCGCCATGGATGCGCGCAGGCGGCAGGCGTGGGTCCAGATCGCCCGGCCGCAACCCGAACAGGGCCATCGCCTCTGCCGTCTCAACTTCCGTCGCGGCGCGGCTGCGGGTCGGCGGAGAGGTCAGCGTCACCGCCATCATGCCATCCACCATCCGCGCCGCGACTGTGATCGCCGCATCGTTCAGCGTCAGATCATACGTGCCCGGCCCCGCCCGTTCGGCAAGCGCGGCCCCAAGCGCGATTGTCGCATGGCCGCAGAACGGCACTTCGCTTTCGGGTGAAAAATAGCGCACCCGCCATGCGTTTGCCCCACCGGGCATGGGCACGGCAAAAGCAGTCTCGGAATATCCCACCTCTGCTGCCACCCGGCGCATGTCGGCGTCATCCGCCGCACGGTCCAAAAGAACCACCCCCGCCGGATTGCCGCCCGCGCCATTGCGACTGAACGCCGCGATCCGCTGCACTTTCATCTCAACACCTCCATTCTGCACCCTCTGCAGTTTACGCCTTTCACAGCCGCACGTCCCCGCTGTTTCAAAAGACATATGCGCATTTTTCCCTCCAAAAGGCGGTGAAATCGTCTATGATACCCCGATGATGAAAGCCCTTGATGACATCGACCAGCGCATTATCGCGTATCTGGAACGCGATGGCCGCGCAGCCCTGGCCGATATTGGCGCGGCTGTCGGGCTGTCCGGTCCGGCCGTGGGTGAACGCATGCGCCGCTTGCAATCCACGGGCGTCATCGAAGGCTTTACCGTCCGGGTCAATCCACAGGCGCTTGGCTATACGCTTGAGGCGATTGTGCGCATCAAACCGCGATCCGCGCAAATCCACATCGTAGAGAAGATGATCCGCGACGAGCCACGCTTTACCTCATGTGACCGGGTGACGGGGGATGACTGTTTTGTCGCGCGGCTGGCACTGGTCACTGTGGCCGAACTGGACGCCATTCTGCTGCCGCTGCATGCGCGGGCGGAAACCAGCACCTCGGTCGTCAAATCGTCACTGTTGCGCGACCGGATGCCCGACCTCGCCCCGCGCAAGGCCTGAAGATACGCGCTGCTGGCAATGGCCTCTGGCCAAACCCTCGCCACCGCGCCAGACTGGGGCGCGCACGCGATGGGGGGCAATGCCGCATGACAACCGCCTTTTATTGGGATGAACGCTGCTTTTGGCACGGCGGGGGGAACTATTCGTTCACGCTGCCCGTCGGCGGGCTGGTGCAGCCGGGGGCCGGCCTGCCCGAAAGCCCGGAAACCAAGCGCCGCCTGCGCAATCTGATGGATGTCACGGGCCTGTCGGGGCACCTGTCGATGCGCCATGCGGATGCGGCGACCCGCGCGGAACTGGCCCGCGTGCATCCCGAAACCTATCTGTCCGCGTTCAAAACTGCCTCGGATGCGGGCGGCGGCGAGTTGGGCCTGCGCACCCCCTTCGGCAAAGGGGGTTTTGAGATTGCGGCCCTGTCGGCTGGCCTTGCCACCGCCGCCCTGACATCCGTGCTGACGGGCACCGCGCGCAATGCCTATGCCCTGTCGCGCCCGCCCGGCCACCATTGCCTGCCCGATTATCCGAACGGGTTCTGCCTGCTGGCCAACATCGCCATCGCCGTCCGCGCGGCACAGGCGCAGGGCCTTGCAGGCCGCGTGGCCGTGGTCGACTGGGACGTGCATCACGGCAACGGGACGGAAGCCATCTTTTACGAAGACCCCGACGTGCTGACCATCAGCCTGCATCAGGATCGCAATTACCCCCTTGATACCGGCGGCGCCACCGACCGTGGGAATGGCGCGGGAATGGGGGCCAACCTCAACATTCCGCTGCCCCCCGGCACCGGGCACAACGGCTATCTGCTGGCGATGGACCGGCTGGTGCTGCCCGCCCTTCACCGCTTTGCCCCCGATGCGATCGTCATCGCCTGCGGCTATGATGCCGCCGCGATCGACCCCCTTGGCCGCATGCTCGCCAGCGCCGCGACCTTCCGCGCGTTGACCCGGCGCGTGATGCAGGCGGCAGATACCCTGTGCCAAGGCCGCCTGATGATGGCGCATGAGGGCGGCTATTCCGAGGTTTATGTCCCCTTCTGCGGCCATGCCGTGCTGGAGGAAATGTCATCCGCCCCCATGACCGCCCCCGACCCCCTTGCCGATACAATCGCCAAACGCCAGCCTGATGCACGCTTCGATGCCTGGCTGGAAGGAATGCTTGTGGAACAGGCGCAGGCGGCGGGGCTTTAGCTTTCCTGCCCGCTACATGAAATTTTCAGGCAACTGCATCACAAGCGCTGAAAATCCGGCCGCGCCTGACGCGCCTGCGCGTGAAACGCCTGCACGCGTGGTAGGTGGCAAGGCGACCGGCACCTGTGGGCGTGGGATCATCGCCGTCTACTGCGGGCTGAACACGATCCCGATGCCCGGCGTGGTCGCGGCGTCGCCGGGCATCGAGACATAGGGTGCGGTCTGTTCAAGCAACCGGATACGACCCTGCTTCTGCAATGCGGTCATCGCCTCGGCAAAGCCCGCATCCCAGACCGCGCCCTTGACCGTCAGCACGATGATGCCGCCTGGCGCGCAAATGCGCAGCAGTTCGGGCAACGCCTCTGCCCCCACATGCCCCGTTGTGAACACGCCTGTGGAGACGATCCCCGCGAAAGCCCCATCCTGATAGGGCAGCGGCCCCCCCAGCGCCACCTGCTGCAACGTGCGGTACACGCCCTTGCGCGCCGCAACGGCCAACATGCCCGCCGACAGGTCAAGCCCGTCAACCACATCATACCCCACCAGCGGCAGCCATTGCCCCATCAGCCCGGTTCCCACGCCGGCATCCAGCAGTGGCCCTGCCCCGCGCGGCAGATGCCGCGCCAGCAGCGCCAGCGCAATCGTCGGATGCCGATAGCCCGATGCCGCCATGTCGGCCTCATAGGTTTCGGCCCATGCGTCATAGGCGGCGGCCACCTGTTCCGGCGCGTTTGCGCCATAGACGGCCCCCAGATGGCCATCATGATCGTGGTCTGACATCGCGCGCCTCCGTTCGGTTCAGGGAAAGGATAGCCACGGCTTGCGCGATGTGGAACCATTGATGGCAACAGACGGGGGGTTTTTGCCATGCCTGACACAACCGTGATCCACCACGCCATTGCCACGATCCCCGCCTTGCGCGGCTATGACGGCCCCATCGAACGGCTGGGCGGCCTGACCAACCGGGTCTACCTGCTGGGCGACGTGGTGCTGCGCATTCCCGGCGATGGCACCGCCGCTTACATAGACCGCGCGGCGGAAGCCGTGATGGCCAGTGTCGCCGCCGATGCCGGCGTCGCCCCCGCCCTCTTGTTCGCCGATCCCGCCAGCGGTCTGATGGCCACGCAACTTGTGCCCGATGCCATTACGATGACGCCCGACCGCTTTCGCGCGCAGGATGGCGCAGTGCGACGCGCCGCCCACGCGCTGCGCCGCTTGCATATTTCCGGCGCCACGTTCCCCGTGACGTTCGATCTGTTCGCAATGATCGACAACTATCTGGCGTTGCTTGCACCAAAGGATGTGGCATTGCCCGAAGGCTACCACGCCGTTCTGGCGCAAACCGGCACGATCCGGGGGGCGCTGGCACGCGCGCCCGTGCCAAATGTGCCCTGCCACTGCGATCCCTTGTGCGAAAACTTTCTCGATACTGGCAGCCGCATGTGGATCGTGGATTGGGAATATGCCGGCATGAACGACCCGATGTGGGATCTGGGCGATCTGTCGGTCGAGGCAGGTCTGTCAGATGCGCAGGATGCGGCCCTGCTGGCCGCCTATTTCGACGGCCCCGCCCATCCCCGCGATCATGGCCGCATGGTGATCTACAAGGCGATGTGCGATCTGTTGTGGACGCTCTGGGGCCTGATCCAACTGGCCGACGGCAACCCGGCCGATGATTTCCGCGCCTATGCCGATACCCGCTTTGCCCGCTGCAAGGCCCTGATGGCGCGGGCGGATTTCCCGCGCCATCTGGCTGCCATTACTTCTGCGTGATCCGCCCGTCAGTATAGGGCGTGTAGGAGCCGTTCACCGCCATGTATTCGGCCACGACATCGGCAAGATCGGGGCCAAAGTCATAGGCATTCGCCGCCGACTTGAACATTTCAAACCCGTCACCGCCATTGCGGACATAGTTGTTGGTCACCGCAAGATAGGTCGCCGTCGGATCAATCGGCGCCCAGGCATCACCGCCCACCAGCACCATCACATCGCTGATCCGCCCGCCCGCCGGGGCCGCCGCATCAAAGGTGTATTGCAATCCTGCAACCTGCAGGAACCGCCCCGCCCCTTCCTCCAACTGACTGACCCCGTTTTCCAGTGCCGCCACAATCGTGGCTCCGTCTACCTCGAACGTCGCCAGCGTGTTCTGGAACGGCAGCACCGTGATCACCTCGCCCATCGTCACGGGGCCCGCATCAATCGACGCCCGCAAACCGCCGCCATTGGTCAGCGCAATCGTGACACCCTGATCCGCCACCCGCGCCAGCATGGCATCGGCTACCAGATTGCCCATCTGGCATTCCACCGCCCGACAGTTTGCGCGGTCGCCATCAATCGCCGCCACGGTTTCGGCCACCACCTTGTTGCGGATTTCCTCCAGCGGCACGGCAAGTTCCGCAATCCGCGCCAGCGTTTCGGCATCCTCGGCCACAGCCGCATCCATGATCAGCGGCTCACCCACAGCCGAGGTGACGACACCCGCATCATCAAAGACCACATTCAACTCACCCAGAAACTTGCCATAGGCATAGGCCGATACAATCGCCGTCTGGCCTACCATCGTGGGGTAAGGCCCTTCGGCATCTTCGCTGACGTTGGAAAGATAGGTGTTGGTATGCCCCCCCACGATCACATCAACGCCCGTGGTTTCCGCCGCCACCCGCTGATCCACGGCATAGCCCGAATGGCTTAACACGATGATCTTGTTGACGCCTTCTTCCGTCAACCGGTCAACCTCGGCCTGTACCGCCCCCACCGGATCGGTAAAAATCACATTCGGGCCGGGGCTCGCCAATTCGTCCGTGTCCTGCGGCGTCAGCCCGATCAGGCCCAGCTTTTCGCCGCCCCGTTCGATGACGACCGATTTCATCAGCTTGTCCGACAGCAGCGGCTCACCACTGTAGTCCGCGTTCGACATCAACACCGGAAACTGCACCGCATCCATGAACCCGCGCAGCACCTCCGGCCCGTCGTCAAATTCGTGGTTGCCGACCGTCATCGCGTCATAGCCCAGCCGCATCATGAATTCGGCGGTCATGCTGCCCTTGTAATAGGTATAGAACAGCGTGCCCTGAAACTGGTCGCCCCCATCCACCAGAATGGTATTGTTCGACCGCGCCCGCGCCTCGGCCAGCGCGGTTACAAGGCGACCCGACCCGCCAAAGCATTCGCCCGCCACGTTGTCTTCTGGCGCGCAGGTCGAATCGAACGCGGAAATCGGCTCAAACCGGTCATGGAAATCGTTGGTATGCAGAATCGTCAGTGTGTATTCGGCATGTGCCACCACCGGACATGCCGCCACAGCCGTCATCAGCAAAAAACGCTTCATCGCAAAACTCCTTTCAAGGTTGATTGCGCCAGCCTGTCACCAACCGCCGGGCGTTTCAAACGTCGTTTTGCGCGCAGCCTGCGACACTGGCATGACATCGCCCATCGGTGGGCCCGAGGGCGCGGCCATTGACCAACACATGGGCACAGTGCATGACGCATCCCATGTTGATCTACAAAATCTTCCGCCGCCCCGAATGGGATGCGTTCCGCAACAGCGGTGAAACCACGGGCGCGCCCATCGACGTGGCCGATGGCTACATCCACTTTTCCACCGCCGCCCAGGTCGCCGAAACCGCCGCCAAACATTTCGGCAGCGAAAGCGATCTTGTTTTGCTGGCACTCAACGCCGACACGCTTGGCGATGCGCTGAAGTGGGAGGCGTCGCGCGGCGGGGCGCTGTTTCCGCACCTGTATCGGCCCCTGCGCCTATCGGACGTGATCTGGGACAAATCCCTGCCGCTTGGCCTGTCGGGCCACATCTTCCCCGAAGGTGTCTGGTGAGCGTTTATGAACGCGCGGGCCTTGCCCTGCTGCGGCGGTTCGATCCTGAAACGGCGCATGGGCTGTCGCTTGCGGCCTTGCGGGCGGGCCTTGCCCCGTTGCATGGGGTTGTCACGTCGCCGCGCCTTGCCACCACCCTGGCCGGCCTGTCCCTGCCCAACCCCGTCGGCCTCGCCGCAGGCTACGACAAGAACGCCGTCGCCCTTGGCCCCCTGTCGCGCGCAGGCTTTGGCTTTCTGGAGGTTGGGGCCGCCACACCCCGGCCACAAGACGGCAACCCCCGGCCCCGGCTGTATCGGTTGACAGCCGACCGCGCCGCGATCAACCGCTTTGGCTTCAACAATCAAGGCATGCAGGCCATTGCCATGCGCCTCGCCGCCCGCACGCCCGGCCCCGTGCCCATTGGTCTGAACCTTGGCGCGAATAAAACCAGCGCCGACCGCGCCGCCGATTTCGCAGCCGTCCTCGCCCATTGCGGCCCGCATGTCGATTTCGCGACCGTGAATGTCAGCAGCCCCAATACTGAAAAGCTGCGCGATCTGCAGGGCCCCGCGGCCCTCGCCGCCCTGCTGGCAGGTGTCATGGCTGTGCAGGCCACCCTGCCCCGGCCCATTCCGGTTTTCCTGAAAATCGCACCCGATCTGGCCGATGACGATCTGGCCGCCCTGGCCGAGGTCGCCCTTGCCAGCGGCATCGCGGGCATCATCGCCACCAATACGACGCTATCGCGCGATGGTCTGAAAAGTGCAGATGCCGGTCAGCAAGGCGGCCTTTCCGGCGCGCCGTTGTTCGAAAAGTCCACCCGCGTGCTCGCACGCATCTCGCAACTGACCGATGGCAAACTGCCGCTGATCGGCGTTGGCGGGATCAGCAGTGCCGCAGACGCCTATGCCAAGATCCGGGCCGGTGCCTCTGCCGTGCAGATCTACACCGCGATGGTCTATCAGGGCATCACCCTTGCCCCCCGCATCGCGCAGGGCCTTGACGCGCTGCTGGCGCGTGACGGGTATGCCACGATGGCGGATGCTGTCGGCACGGGACGTGCAGACTGGCTCTGAGACCAATGGTTAACAGCACTGTTAACAATTGGCCCATTTAGAAACTTATATAACTGATTTCATTATATAAAATGAAAAATTGACAGCCGTCAATTCTGCGCATTCACCTTCCTCTGTTTCCAACTATCCCGGGGTTAGCCAGAGGTTTCGCCATCGGTTCAAGAAACCTCTGGCTTGGGGGGCTGGCCCCCGGCCTCTCCGCCCTCAGAACGCCTTGAAGGTCATCGTCGTCAGCGTCCGCACGATCCCCGGAATGTCAAACAACTTGTCCGAAAGATAGCGCCCCACGTCTTCTTCCTCGGGGATATAGACCTTGGCGATCAGATCATATTCGCCACTGGTGGAAAACAACTCGCTCACCACCTCGCGATCATAAATCGCATCGGCCACCTCATAGGTCTGGCCCGGCGTGCAGCGGAACTGAACGAATACACACAGCATCGCGGTCTCCCCTTTGCGCCAGACCTTACGGCGCGCCTTCCTGCGGTTCAAGCGTCAGCGGCACCGCCGCTTTCGGCAAATCCGCAATTGTCAGCCCCGCCACAGGCTTGCCCAACCGGTAGCGCGTCACCCACAGCAGCCGCTGCTCCGCCCGCGTGATGGCGACATAAGCCAACCGCTTCCACAACGGCAGCCCGGCTTCCATCCGCCCCGATTGCGCGGCGGCGTAAAGGTCGGGCGCAAAAACCTGCACATCCGTCCATTGCGACCCTTGCGCCTTGTGGATCGTCACCGCCGCCCCATGCAGGAACGCTGCCCCCATCTTGGCCGCATGCGGGATATAGGGCTCCGCCTCATCGGGCTTTTCGATCTTGATGATGCTTGCCGCACTGACTTGCGGCTCTTCCGCGCCCACCACATGCAGGCGCGCAAACCCATCGCGGTTGCCCGGCCCCAGATAGATCACCTGCGCGCCCTTGATCAGGCCCCGCGCCTCCAGATCAATCCGCTTCTTGCGGTGCTTCAGTGGCAGTTCGATCCCATCGCAAATCAACGGCTCTCCCGGCAGCAGTTCGAACTCGGGTGCCAGATGTGCCGCCCTGAACGCTGTGATCAGGCGAATACGCGTCGCATTCCGCCAGACCAGCACCGGCGAGCGTGCCATCAGATCGCTGTCCACCCGTTCGGCAATCACCACCCGGTCATCGGCTTTTGCCGCATCCTCCACCAGCCGCTCGAACGCCTCGAACCCGACACGCTCGTCCGCGAGTGCGTGCGCCAGATCAAGGATCGGGTTGTCTGCCGTCTGCCGGTGAATGCGGCTCAGGGTCAGTCGCCGCGCGCCCGCCAGCCGGTCAAAGATCATCTCGCCGGATTGCCCGACCGGGGCCAGTTGTGCCGGGTCGCCGAACAACACCAGTGTCGGGAAAATTTCCTTCAGGTCTTCGAACTGGCGTTCGTCCAGCATCGAGGATTCGTCCACAAACCCCACATCCAGCGGCTCTTCGCGCCGCTTCCAGCCCTTGATGAAATCGCTGCCTTTCAACCCCGCCGCCGCCAGCGCACCGGGGATCGACGCCACCGATTGATAGAACGCATGCGCACGGTCGAGGGCGGTGTCCGTCAGCCCCTCGACCTCGGGGCGCGGGCCGTTTCCGGCCAGCCATTCCGCGATCTTTTCATATTGCGGGTCATAGACGGGGGTATAGAGAATCCGGTGAATGGTGGTCGCAGGCACCCCGCGCAGGCGCAAAACGCTCGCCGCCTTGTTGGTGGGGGCCAGCACCGCCAGCGTGCGGCGGTCCTTGCGGCGCTTGCCTTCGTAGTCGCCCGAAACGATGCTGACCCCTGCGGCGACCAGCGCCTTGGTCAGGTTCGCCAGCAGCATGGTCTTCCCCGACCCCGCCTTGCCCACAATCGCCAGCACCGACCCTTTGCCGTCTGCGGCGGGCGATGTCGTGCCTTCGTCCAGATCAATGCCGACCGACATGAGTGCAGCCGAAACGCGGTCATGCGCTTCGGCCTGATCGTCAGACAGAGTCAGGGGCAGGTTCATGGCGCGACCATAGGGGTTGGCCGCGCCAAGGGCCAGACGTGTCAGCGGTTCTGGCTCGCTTCCAGCGTATCCTCGAACGTGCGCAACCCGGCATGCGGGGCCTGCACCAGCACGGCCATATTGCCCGGTTTGTGTTCGTTGCGCCGCATTTTCATGTGGGCGGCCGGAATATCATCCCACGGAAACACCTCGGACATGCAGGGGTCCAGCCTGCGTTCGATCATCAATTGGTTCGCCGCACTCGCCTGTTTGAGGTTGGCAAAATGCGACCCCTGCACGCGCTTTTGATGCATCCAGAGATAGCGCGCGTCCAGCGTCAGGTTGAACCCGGTGGTGCCTGCGCAGATCACAACCATGCCGCCGCGTTTGACCAGAAACACCGAGACGGGAAAGGTGGCCTCGCCCGGATGTTCGAACACGATATCAACGTTGTTTCCCTTGCCGGTTATGTCCCAGATCGCCTTGCCGAATTTGCGGACCTCGTTGAACCAGACCTTGTATTCTTCGCTGTTCACCTTTGGCATCTGGCCCCAGCAGTTGAATTCCTTGCGGTTGATGACACCTTTCGCGCCAAGCCCCATCACAAATTCACGCTTGTCCTCTTCGCTGACCACGCCAATGGCGTTCCCGCCTGCAGTATTGATCAGCTGGATCGCATAAGACCCCAGCCCCCCCGACGCACCCCAGACCAGCACGTTCTGGCCGGGTTTCAATTCATGCGGTTCATGCCCGAAAAGCATCCGCCATGCGGTCGCGAGCGTCAGGGTATAGCAGGCACTTTCTTCCCACGTCTGATGCTTTGGTCGCCGCATCAGTTGCTGCGCCTGCGCGCGGGTGAACTGCGAGAATGACCCATCCGGCGTCTCATATCCCCAGATGCGCTGCGTGGGCGAATACATCGGGTCGCCGCCGTTGCATTCTTCGTCATCGCCATCGTCCTGATTGCAATGGATCACGACTTCATCGCCGACCTTCCAGCGCTTTACCTTGTCGCCGACAGCCCAGACGATGCCCGATGCATCCGAACCGGCGATGTGAAAAGGTTGCTTGTGGCCATCAAAAGGACTGATCGGCAGGCCGAGCGCGGCCCAGACACCGTTGTAGTTGACCCCCGCCGCCATCACGAGAACCAGCACCTCATTGCTGTCGATCTTCCACGTGTCCACCACTTCGACCTGCATCGCCGTTTCGGGTTCGCCATGGCGTTCGCGGCGGATTGTCCAAGCATACATCTTGGCAGGCACATGGCCCAAGGGTGGCATTTCACCAACCTCATACAGGTCTTTGACGGGCGCATCGTAAGCGACGATTGCATTATGCGTATCCAAAGCCATCGAGGCCTCCCTGCAACAAATGCCGCGCCGCAGAATCGGGCGGGTCAGGGGATAAATACAATCCGCAAAGTTACTTTACAACAAAAACGTGACCACTTTTGTAATTTTATGTCTGCGGCGTTGCAGCATCAAACAATTGCAGGACTGGTGCTGCATAAAAGGCGAGCAGTTCAGGCCGTAGAACGCGCAGATCGGCATCGACGATGGCGCGGTCGACCAGGGGTTGCAGTCCTTCGTCCACCGCGCTCGCAAGGCCCTGTGGCGGCAACTTCAGAACCGCTCCCTGCAATGTCAGGCGTTCGGCCATGTTCCCAGCCGTGGCCCCAAGATCGGCGCGCGTAGCACCATTGGTGATGGCCGCCGCGACCAGAGGCACAGGCAAGATCGGCACGACGCGGGCAATGTCGGCCATCAGCCGTGCGCCCAGCGCCTCGACCGGGTCAGGCGGGGCCTCTGCCAGAAAGGCGCGCAGGGACAAAGGCGGGCCGAACCCAGCCGCGGCGGTGCCAAACCCCTTGAACGTGCCACGCAACCGGCCCCACAAAATGGCGCAAGCGGATTTCAGAATGTTCAGCGGCTGGGCGCGGAACGTGCGCGTGCCCGCAATCGCCGCCGCTGTCAGCACGCGGTCTTCCAGCACCCGGTCATAGCCAAGACCCACCGGAACGAAGACGACATCCGCATCACCCGCGCCAAAGCCTGCGACGATGTAGGATAGCAGACCCATCTTGGCTGGCCCAACGCGGCCGTCCAGCGATAGCCCACCTTCAGGAAAAATCGCCTGCGTGACGCCGTCGTCGGTGGCCATCTGCACATAGCGCGACAGAACACGCCGATACAGCGCATTGCGCGATTTCCGCCGGATGAAATAAGCCCCCATGCCCCGGATCATCACGCTGAGCGGCCAAAGCCGCGCCCATTCCCCAACCGCGTAGGAAATCGCCGAACGATTGGCGACCAGCCATGTCACCAGCACGTAGTCCATATTGCTGCGGTGGTTCATCACGAAAACCACGGTGGCCTTTGGGTCGATATGCGCAAGGGCCGCGTCAACCTTGCCCACCCGCACCCGATATAGAAAACGGGTAAAGCGTTTGGCGGCACCCGTGGCAAAGCCGAAGTAAAAATAGGCCGAAAATGACGGCACAATTTCGCGGGCGTAGCGTTTCGCCTCGGCAAAAGCGACATCAGGGGGGATACCCGTCTCGGTCGCATGATCGGTCACAGCCGCCAGCACATGCCTGTCATAGGCCAGTCGCGAGATCATGTCCTGTCGCGCGGCCAGCTTGAACGGCTGGATCTTGCGTTCCAGCCTTGTGTTCACCTGCGCCACGATCCGTTCCATGCGGCGCCGGAAAAACCAGCGCACTGATGGCACGAGAACCTTGTCCAAGGCCGCGATCCCAGCAAAAGCAAGGATCAGGATCAGCAGCCACCAAGGAAGGGTCACCGTCGTCATGGTGACAGGCTTCCCCGGTATGCGACGTTCTGTAAAGCGTCAGTTATAGGTAAAGGTCGAGATTTCGCAGATATTGACGCGTTCACGTATCAACTGTTCACCGTCATCGAAAATCGCAAGGAAATCGAACATGCAATATCCGGTTCCATCGTTGAAATTGATAACGACTGATGACCCTGACGGCAGAACATCACGACCCAGAATATCCTCTTCCCAGGAATTCGTGCCGGTGTTCGAACCGAAGAAATTCACGATCGTGTAGCCGGTGTTGTTGATAATGGTCACCCGACGGTCCAGTGCGGCGGCAGGAAGTGCTGCGGCCAGGGCCAGCGCTGCGGCCAATGCTGCTTTCTTGAAATGAAACATGGTTTAACCTTTCGCCCGAAAAGCCGCCCAATTGCGGCATAGACAAAGAAAGCCATCGTTTATCGCGTTTTTCAACGAAAATTCACGGTTGGTATGGATTATCTTACAGGCGCCAAGGATCGGCGTGCGGGATGCGTCAAAAACGACTTCAGGGGTTTATCGTAAAGGTTGTAATCTCACATACATTCACGTCTTTTTTGACGATTTCGGTGCCATCATCGAAAATTGCGCGAAAGTCAAAGCGGCAATATCCGGTCGTATCGTCAAAGTTCACGACAACGGATGCGCCGTTTGACAGCACATCACTGGCCAGCAGGTCTTCTTCCCAAAAGGTCGTGCCAACGTTGGAGCCGTAAAAGTAGCTGACGGTAATGCCCGAATTGTTCACTATCGTGACCTTGCGATCAAGGGCTGCTGCAGGGGATGCGAGTGCCAAACCCAGCGCTGCAAGCGCTGCCAGTTGTCCCCAATTTGCCATCACATGTTCCTCTGCCGATCACACTTGATCATAGCTAGGCATCCCACGCGCCGAAACACAACAGGTTTCACGCTTCGTCACGTCGTGCTGCGATGCAGCGAATTGACACGGTCATAAAGTTACTTCATTTTTAATCATGTCGCAATTTAGTTGCGCACAAGATTCGTGGATGGACGCAATGACCCAAAGAGATGCCCCTTGGCTGTTCCGTACCTATGCTGGTCACTCGACGGCTTCGGCATCGAATGCGTTGTATCAGAGCAACCTTGCCAAGGGGCAGACCGGCCTTTCGGTCGCGTTCGATCTGCCAACGCAAACGGGCTATGACAGCGACCACGAACTGGCGCGCGGAGAGGTGGGCAAGGTTGGCGTCCCCGTCACGCATCTGGGTGATATGCGCGCCCTGTTTGACGGCATTCCGCTTGAAAAGATGAACACGTCGATGACGATCAACGCAACAGCTCCATGGCTACTCGCGCTTTATGTCGCCGTTGCCGAAGAACAGGGGGCGGATATCAAAGCCCTTCAGGGCACGGTGCAGAACGACATCATCAAGGAATATCTGTCGCGCGGGACCTATATCTGTCCGCCGAAACCATCTTTGCGGATGATCACGGACATTGCCGCCTACACTCAGCAACATCTGCCGAAATGGAACCCGATGAACGTGTGTTCCTATCACCTGCAAGAGGCAGGGGCCACGCCGGAACAAGAGCTTGCCTTCGCACTTGCCACCGCCTGCGCGGTGCTGGACGATCTGAAAGGCAAGGTCAGCGCTGCTGATTTCCCGAATATGGTGGGGCGGATTTCGTTCTTTGTGAATGCGGGCATCCGGTTTGTGACAGAGTTGTGCAAAATGCGTGCCTTTGTTGATCTGTGGGACGAGATTTGTGCGGATCGCTATGGCGTGCAAGACGCCAAATACCGCAGGTTCCGCTATGGCGTGCAGGTCAATTCGCTGGGACTGACCGAACAGCAACCCGAAAACAACGTCTACCGCATCCTGATCGAAATGCTGGCCGTGACGCTGTCGAAAAACGCGCGCGCGCGCGCCGTGCAACTGCCCGCCTGGAACGAGGCGTTGGGCCTGCCGCGACCCTGGGATCAGCAATGGTCGCTGCGGATGCAGCAGATACTTGCGTACGAAACCGACCTTCTTGAATATGATGATCTGTTTGACGGCAATCCCGCGATTGACCGCAAGGTGACGGCCCTGAAAGACGGCGCGCGGGCGGAACTGGCGCTGATTGATCAGATGGGCGGGGCGGTGGCCGCAATCGAATACATGAAAGGCCGTCTGGTTGACGCGAACGCGGAGCGGATCGGGCGGATCGAGACCAAAGAGACCACTGTTGTCGGCGTCAACCGCTGGGTCGAGACGACGCCAAGCCCGCTGACGGCAGGTGACGGGTCTATCATGCTGGCCGATGCCGATGCGGAAGCCGACCAGATCGCACGCCTCGCCGCATGGCGGGGCATGCGAGACGCTGACGCGGTCAAGGTGGCAATCGAGGGTCTGCGCAATGCCTGCGCAACGGGCCAGAACGTCATGCCCCCGTCGATTGCCTGTGCAAAGGCGGGGGTCACCACGGGTGAATGGGGCGCGGTCATTCGGCAGGCTTTCGGGCAATACCGTGCACCTACGGGCGTTTCGCGCAGCCCATCGAACCGCACCGAAGGGCTGGAGCCGATCCGCGAGGCGGTCGATGCGGTGTCCACCAAACTGGGCCGCCGGCTGACGTTCCTGATGGGTAAGCCGGGGCTGGATGGCCATTCCAACGGCGCCGAACAGATCGCTGCCCGCGCCCGCGATTGCGGGATGGACATCCACTACGAAGGCATCCGCTTGACCCCCGCCGAAATCGTTGCCGCCATAATCGAACAACGCGCGCATGTGGTGGGCCTGTCGATCCTGTCGGGATCGCATTTACCCCTGATTGCCGAAGTGATGGCCCTGATGCGCGCCGAAGGTCTGCATGATACGCCGCTGATCGTGGGCGGCATCATTCCAGAAACCGACGCGGCAAATCTGCGCGCCATGGGTGTGGCCGCAGTCTACACACCCAAGGATTTTGAGCTGAACCGCATCATGATGGATATTGTGGGGTTGGTGGATCGCGTGCAGGTTGCAGCACAGTAATGTGTTGAAAGGTTTTGACCCGTGCCCCTGATTGCCACCGACCGTGTGATCCCTGATGCCCGGACTTGCGCCACGAATGGTCACATCGTTTGGGATGCCGCGAAATCGATCTGGTGGTTCGGGCATCTTGGCGGTGCAATTGCGGGCGTAATCTGGTTCACTTCTTTCGATACCTTTCTGGTATTTCTGGTGCTAAGCGCCATCACGATTTGTGCCGGCCATTCGGTTGGCATGCATCGTCTGCTGATCCACAGGTCATTTGATGCGCCGCTTTGGCTGCAACGCCTGCTGATCTGGCTGGGAACGCTTGTGGGGATGGCGGGGCCGTTTGGGATGATCCGCGCACATGACATGCGCGACTGGCACCAGCGCCAGACCGAATGTCCACCACACCCATCCCATGCCGCAGGTTTCTGGCGCGATGCGTGGTGGCAGATGCATTGTCGCTATGACCTGACCAATCCCCCGGCTTTTGCAATTGAACCAGACGTTGCCAATGACCCCGTCTTGCGTGCGATGGACCGCACGTGGATGGCCCAGCAATTGCCGCTGGCACTGGTTTTGTGGGTCGTTGGCGGTTGGGGTTGGGTGCTGTGGGGCATCTGTCTGCGGGTGGTCGTATCGCTGACCGGGCATTGGGCCGTTGGCCATTTTGCGCACCGTCAGGGCCATCAGGGCTGGCGCATCGACGGGTTACCGGTGCAGGGCTACAACCTGCCCGGCCTTGGACTGCTGACATTTGGCGAAAACTGGCACGGCAATCATCACGCCTTTCCTCATTCCGCGCGTCTGGGCGTAGAGGAAGGGCAGCTTGATCCCGGCTATTGGTTCATCCGCGCGTTGGAACGGGTTGGGCTTGCGCATACCGTCCGCCTGCCTAACAGCGAGCCGCCGCGCGACGGGCTGATACGCGTTTGACCGCGGCTTACAGCTTTTTCGCGTTCGGCACGATTTCCAGATGCCAGCAGTTGTTGGACTTGGCCGTCTCGTCAATGAACTTGCGGATGTAGCCCGCCTTTTCCAGATCATGGAATGCCTTGGTCAGCCCTGCCTTATTGAAACTGTTGCCCGCAACGGCCGCGGTGCTGTTCACGCCGATGTCGATGATGTTCATCGACTTGTATTTTCCAGGCGTGGACAGGTGGTTCGACACCGGCTGCCCCTTGGCAAACAGCGCCTCGATCTTGGCGGTCATCAGTTTGATAACGTCTGCCTTTGGCTTGTCCTTGTTGGCCTTGTAGACATCCAGCACCGCATCGCCTGTCGCGCCATACATCGCATATTGCTTGGTCAGATTGGCGGCGGCATTGCGATACATGATCGCGGCCTGTTCCGGGGCCAGCCGGATGGTAGAGGTGATCTTGGCGGCCTTCATCTTGGCGGCCTTCAGGGCCTTTTCGATGACCGCAATGGAATATGGGTCCACGATCTGCGAGGCCACAGGGATATCATCTGCATAGGTGACCATTCCGGCCTTGGCCGCCTTTGGCGCTACCGACATCAGGATGCTTTCGGCCAGCGTGAACGGGCGGATCAGGCCATCGGCGGGCTGCATCGGCAGGTAACGGCCCTGAAAGGCCGCAATACGAAACTGGGTGGTCAGGTCCATCCGGCCCGGCAATGCGGTTAGCGACCTGGGACTGCACTGGCCCGCCAACGCGTCCAAGGCATCTTGCACTGCGGCGACATCGCCCGGCATGTTCACACCGCCGCGTCCGACGGAAAAGGTAATCATGGGCATAGGGTTGGCTCCGTCACAGAAAAACAGCGCATCATCGGGAGATGCTTTATCTTACGCAGCCATCGCGGCTACGGTCAATTCACGCAGTGACAGACGCATTTCCGCTCTGGTCTGTCTGAAATCCGACCATTAGTGTCTGGCACAGGACAACCAACCGGGCCAGCATCGCGCGGCGCCCATACCATGACAGCGGGTGAGGAATGACATTTCATATCGGTGCGAAACCCGGCGAGATTGCTGAAACCGTTCTGCTGCCGGGTGATCCCTACCGCGCCCGCTGGGCTGCGCAGACGTTTCTGAAAGATGCCGTTCTGGTGAACGAAGTGCGCGGGCATGCTGGGCTATACCGGCACCTGGAACGGCCACCGCGTGACCATTCAGGGGTCGGGGATGGGGATGCCGTCGCTGTCGATCTATGCCAACGAGTTGATGAAGGATTACGGCGCGCAGACCCTGATCCGCATCGGATCGGCAGGCGCGATGCAGCCGCATGTCAAGATCCGCGACGTGGTTCTTGCGCAGACGGCCAGCACCTGTGGCAGCCCGTCGCGGTCGATCTTCCGCGAGCTGCACTATGCGCCCTGTGCCGATTTCGGCCTGCTAGCCGCCGCGCACAAGGCCGCCGCTTTGGTGGATGTGACCACCCATGTGGGCGGCATCTATTCATCGGACGTGTTCTATGACGAACGCGCCGACCTGACGGACCAGTTACAGCGCCACGGCACGCTTTGCGTGGAGATGGAGGCGGCTGAGCTTTACACGCTCGCCGCGCGCTATCAGCGCCGCGCGCTGGCGGTGCTGACCATATCAGACCACCTGCTGACACATGAGGCGCTGCCAGCGGATCAACGCGAGCGCAGCTTTGGTGACATGGTGACCATCGCCTTGACCGCCGCTTTCGCATGACCCGCCTTTCGCCCCGCCCTTGGGTGCCTGCGGGCTGTGAGGCGCTGGTGCAGCGGTTCGCGCAGCAGACGACCGAGGCATCCGCCATCGTCGCCGCGCGGATCGAGACGGCGATCCAGCGCAACGCAGCAATCCATGACCATGACTGTTTCAACCTGAACCCGGCGACCAACGTCATGAACCCGGCAGCAGAGGCGGCGCTGGCGCGGGGTCTGGGGTCGCGCCCCAGCCTTGGCTATCCGGGCGACAAATACGAAATGGGGCTGGAGGGCGATCGAAGAGATCGAGGTCATCGCAGCGGAACTCGCCGCAGAGGTTTTCCACGCGAAATATGCCGAGGTGCGTGTGGCCAGCGGGGCGATGGCCAATCTTTATGGCTTCATGGCGCTGACCAAACCGGGGGATGCGATCATCGCGCCGCCGGGGTCGATTGGCGGGCATGTCACGCATCATGCAGACGGCTGCGCGGGGCTGTACGGCCTTGTCACCCATCCGGCGCCGGTGAATGCGGATGGCTTTACCGTCGATCTGGATGCACTGCGGACGCTTGCCCATCAGGTGCGCCCGCGCCTTATCACCATCGGCGGCAGCCTGAACCTGTTCCCGCATCCGGTGGCCCAGGTGCGCGCCATCGCCGATGAGGTTGGCGCGCATGTGCTGTTCGATGCGGCCCACCAATGTGGGATCATCGCCGGTGGGGTCTGGGCCAATCCTCTGGACCTCGGCGCGCATCTGATGACGATGAGCACGTATAAATCCCTCGGCGGACCGGCGGGCGGGTTGATCGTGACCAATGATGCAGCCATTGCCGAGCGGCTGGATGCGATTGCCTATCCGGGGATGACCGCGAATTTCGACGCGGGGAAAACGGCGGCATTGGCCATCGGGCTGTTGGACTGGCGCGAACATGGGCCGGGCTATGCGCAGGCGATGGTGGATCTGGCGCAGGCCTTGGCACGGGCGCTGGCGGGTCTGGGGTTGCCGGTGTTTGCGCAGGACAGGGGTATGACGCAAAGCCACCAGTTTGCAATCGAGGCTGCTGCGTTTGGGGGCGGGCAGGCGGCGGCCAAGACCCTGCGGAAGGCCGGGTTTCTGGCCAGCGGGATCGGGTTGCCGATCGCAGAGGTCGCGGGTGATCTGAACGGATTGCGCATCGGGACGCCGGAACTGGTGCGCCGGGGGGTGACGCCTGCCGATGCACCGGCACTTGCCACGCTGATCGCTGAAGGGCTGCGCAGCAATGATCCGGCATCGGTGGCCCCGCGCACAGCGGCGCTGCGGGCGCGGTTTCAGGGTCTGCACTACATCCGGGCTTGACCGAGCCGATTCGCAGGCGTCTGTTGGGTGCCCCCATGAAAAAGGAGCTTTCCATGAAACAGCGTCAACTGGGCAAGGACGGCCCAATGGTGTCGGCCATCGGGCTGGGATGCCTGTCCTTCGGCGGGATTTTCGGCGCGACGGATGCGGAAACCAGCCTGCGCTGTCTGGATGCGGCGTGGGAGGCCGGGATCACCTTTCTGGACACCGCGAACATCTATGGCATGGGCGTTTCGGAAAGCGTGATCGGGGAATGGTTGCGCACACGGGGTCATCGCCCGGTGATTGCGACGAAGGCGAGTATCGTGGCGGGTCCAAACCGGCGGATCGACAATTCCGAAGGCCATTTGCGCAGCGAACTGGAAGGATCGCTGAAACGGCTGGGGGTGGATCACGTCGATCTGTTCTATATCCACCGGCATGAAGAGTCGCGCCCGATTGAAGAGGTGGCCGGCACGCTGGCGGCATTGGTGGCCGAGGGGAAGATCGGCGGTTACGGGATGTCGGAAATCGCGCCCTATACGCTGCGGCGGGCGCATGGGGTGCATCCGTGCCGCGCGGTGCAGAACGAATATTCGCTGTGGACGCGACAGCCGGAGCTGGGGTTGATTCAGGCTTGCCGCGAATTGGGCGTGGCGTTCGTGCCGTTTTCGCCGCTGGCGCGGGGGGCGTTGGGGCAGACGGTGGTGGACCCCGCGCAGATGCAACCGGGGGAGTTCCGGCTGCAGATACCCCGGTTTCAGGGGGATAACTGGACCCGCAATCTGGACCCACATCCAAGCCTTCCGCACCCTTGCCGCGGAGAGGGGCGTCAGCCCGGCGGCGCTGGCGGTGGCGTGGGTGCTGGCGCAGGGCGATCATCTGATCCCGATCCCCGGCACGCGGACGGCGGCGCATCTGGAGGACTGGGTGGGTGCGGCGGAGATTGTGCTGACGGCTGAGGACCATGCCGCGATTGCGCAGGTGTTGCCGGTGGGGTGGGCTTACGGCGACCGTTACAACCACGATCAAGCGGCGACCGTGGAGCGGTATTGCTGACCGGAATTGACGGCTGTCAATTTTCAGCTTTAGTGATTAGTATCAATGAGATAGGTTTTTTAGAGTGCCCTCGCGTTAAGACTTTTGAAACATTGCGTGAAGAGTGTTAACCGGAGGGACGGGCAATATTGCCCATCCTACTTGCCATGCGTGCGGTCATAGCCGTTGCGCGGTGGTGAGGTCCAACCGACGGGCGGGGCCACCGCCTGCGCATACTGGCCGATGGCCAGCGTCAGCCGGATGTCCTTCAAGTGGGCGAGCAGCGCCGGCCGCCATGCGGGAGCGCATTCGGAACGCGGCGGCAAGTCACCCGACCTGCCGGTCCCGGGATAGCAGAATCCCATCGGCAGTATTGCGATCCGTCGTGCGTCGTAGAACACGTCGCGCGAGAGCCCCAGCCACGCGCGCAAGCGCTCGCCGCTCGGATCGTCGAACGGAATCCCTGTCCGATGCACCTTTCTGCCTGGGGCCTGACCCGCGATCAGGATCTGCGCCGACGAATGCATCTGAATCACCGGCCGCGGACCGAGCGGAAGGTGTCTTGCGCAGAGCTCGCACGCACGCACCTCGGTCAACAAGGAAGCGAGTGGGGCAATTCGAAGCCTCGTTGTCGGCTCGCCAGGGCCATGGAAAACCATGTACGCAGTGTGCCGACGTGATGCGTTGCGAACAAGGTTAGGGGCCGCTGCATCCATCGCCATCAGGGAATGCCCGCGACCCCGGGTTTGCAACACTTGTTTCATCTATCCGATCGTGCTACTTTCGTTGCAAACCAATCACAAGCATGTCCCACAAGCCATTCGCCAGATGATCGCGACACGTTTCGACAGCCTCAGCCCCGAGCTGCAGCGCGCAGCCCGCTGGGTGTCGCGACATGGCGCTGCGATCGCATTGCATTCGATGCGCGATTCGGCGCGCGCGGCTGGCGTCACGCCGGCCACCATGACGCGGCTGGCCCGACGCCTCGACTTCGACGGCTTCGAAGGACTGCGCGAGCCCTTTCGTCGCCAGTTGGCCGGCAATGGGTCAGGCGCGGAGTTCGAACGGTGTTGCGACAGCGCCGGGGCGGGCGCGGCCGCCGCTGACGTGCTCGTCCCGCTGAACGCCATGCAGCAGGCCAACGTCGCGTCGGTCGGCCGAACTCAATCAGACGAGTGACATCGAAACGGCTGCACAGGTGCGTGATCGCCGCCGACCAGGTGCATTTCCTGGGCCTGCGGGTCTGCCATGGCGTGGCCTGCTACCTGGCCTATGCCTATGGCCTGCTGCGCGCCAACGGCAGGCTGATCACGGGCACCGGCGGCACCCTGAGCGACGACGTCGTCAATATCGGCGCCAAGGGCGTGCTGGTCGCGGTCAGCCAGGCACCGTACACGCGCCAGACGGTCGAAGCCGTATCGTTGGCACGGGATGACAAGGCCACCGTGATCGCGCTC
>CAWAPA010000007.1:0-13981 GCA_963783595.1 uncultured Alphaproteobacteria bacterium
CGGTGACATTCGCGGTGACAGACGGCGGGGCGGTGGTGCCGGTGCGTTATACCGGGGTGCTGCCCGATCTGTTCGGCGAAGGCGAAGGGGCGGTGATGCTGGGCAGTATGGAGGGCGCGACGTTTGTTGCGACCGAAGTGCTGGCCAAGCATGATGAGACCTATATGCCCGCCGAGGTTATCGACGCGCTGAAAGCGCAAGGCGTCTATAAACCCGGAAGCTGACAGCGCGCAGGGTTACCAACACATTAACCAGACGGATGCGATTTTTGACCCCTGTTCATGCACGGGGCCAAAATGCTGTCAGTACCGGAAATTGCCAAGGAAATCGTCGCCCGCGAGGGGGGCTTTGTGGATGACCCGGATGATCCGGGCGGGGCCACAAATCACGGCGTCACGATCCATACGCTGCGGCGGTTGGGCATTGATCTGACGCGGGATGGTCGTGTCGATGTGGCCGATGTGCGTGCGCTGACCAAGACGCAGGCGGAGGAGATTTTTGTCGAATACTACTTTCGCCGCCCGGGTCTGGGGGGCCTTCCCGATGTGCTGCAGGCGTCGGTGTTCGACATGTATGTCAATGCGGGCGCCAATGCGGTGACGGTGTTGCAGCGGCTGCTGGCCGATATGGGCTTTGCCTGCACGGCGGATGGCATGATCGGGCCGCAAACTCTGCGCGCAGCACAGAGGGCGGTTGAGGCGGCACCGGGCCATCTGGCGGATGCCTATGCGATTGCGCGGCGGAATTACTATTACAAACTGGGCGATGCGCGCCCGGCCAGCCGCAAATACGCGCGCAAGCGCGATGGCGGCAAAGGTGGCTGGATCACGCGGGCCGAGGCCTTCATGGCGCAGCGCTATCATCTGAGCGATGCCCAGCACCGCGCACGGGTGGCCGCATGGGCGTGATTGGGGCATTGTTGGGGGCGGACAAGGCGATCGCCGCTGCGGGCGACGCGGCGCGTGGCGTGGCCGAAGTGTTCACGCCGTCCGCCACACGGCGGATGGAGCTGTCGGCCGAGGCGCAGATGGCAGCCTTGCGGCAGCTGGGGGCGGAATATCAACTGGTCCCTGACGGCTGGTTTGATCGCTTCGTCAACGGAATCAACCGTTTGCCCCGGCCAATGATGGCGTTTGGCACGCTTGGGTTGTTTGTCTATGCGATGATTGATCCTGAAAGTTTCGCGCGCCGGATGATCGGGCTGAATGCTGTGCCAGAACCGCTGTGGTGGCTGCTGGGGGCGATTGTGGGCTTTTATTTCGGCGCGCGCGAAGCGCACTATTTCCGCATGCAGCCCGTGGATGCAAACGGCCACCTGCGGGTGAACGCAGCGGTCGGGCCATCGTCGGATGATAACCCTGCCTTGCGTGATTGGCAGGGCGCACGTTAACCCGGCCGTGGGGCGGTATCGCGCCGCCCCACCATTGACCTGTCGGCGCGCCTCTGGCATCCCCCAAGGCGATAGACAGGATGTGAAAATGAACCTCTTTACCGATCTGCGCAGCCATGTGGTGGCCGCCGTGCAGGAATTGCAGACGCAGGGCATCCTTCCTGCGGGCCTTGACCTTGCCGCAATCACGGTGGAGCCGCCGCGTGAGGCCGCGCATGGGGATATGGCGACAAATGCCGCAATGGTGCTGGCCAAACCTGCGGGAATGGCCCCGCGCGCGATTGCCGATGCGCTGGCACCGCTGCTGGCCGCCGATGCGCGCGTTGTTGCTGTGGATGTGGCAGGCCCCGGTTTTATCAACTTCCGTCTGGCGCCTTCCGTCTGGCAGGGTCTTGTCCGCGCTGTGCTGGAACAGGGTACAGGTTATGGCCGTGCCACTTTGGGGCAGGGGCGTAAGGTCAATGTCGAATTCGTCTCGGCCAACCCTACGGGGCCGATGCATGTGGGCCATGTGCGGGGGGCAGTCTTTGGCGATGCGCTGGCGCGGCTGTTGTCATTTGCCGGTTGGGAGGTGACGCGTGAGTATTACATCAACGACGGTGGCGCGCAGGTCGATGTGCTCGCCCGGTCGGCCTATGAACGCTACCGCGAGGCGTGCGGTCTGTCGCCCGAAATCCGCGAAGGGCTTTACCCCGGTGATTATCTGATCCCGGTGGGCGAGGCGATCCGCGCCAAATATGGCGACAGCCTGCTGGACAAGGGCGAGGAGGTCTGGCTGGCCGATATCCGCGCGCTGGCCAGCGCGATGATGATGGATGAAATCAAGGGCGATCTGGCCGTGCTTGGCGTCACGATGGATGTCTATTCATCGGAAAAGGCGCTGTATGGCACGGGCAAGATCGAGGCGGCGATTCAGGTGCTGCGCGATCTGGACCTGATCTATGAAGGTACGCTTGAACCCCCAAAGGGCAAGACGCTCGATGATTGGGAACCACGCCAGCAAACGCTGTTCCGCAGCACGGCGCATGGTGATGATGTTGATCGGCCCGTGCAGAAATCCGATGGCGGCTGGACCTATTTCGCCCCCGATATCGCCTATCACTATGACAAGGTGCAGCGCGGCTTTGACGCGTTGATTGATATTCTGGGGGCCGATCACGGCGGTTATGTCAAACGGATGAAAGCGGCAGTATCCGCGCTGTCCGGAGGCCGCGTGCCGCTGGATATCAAGCTGATCCAATTGGTAAAGCTGTATAAAAACGGCGAACCGTTCAAGATGTCCAAACGCGCGGGCACCTTTGTGACCCTGCGTGACGTGGTCGAACAGGCGGGCGCAGATGTGACCCGGTTCGTGATGCTGACACGCAAGAACGACGCAACGCTGGATTTCGATTTCGACAAGGTGCTGGAGCAGTCCAAGGACAACCCGGTCTTCTACGTGCAATACGCCAATGCCCGCATTAATTCGGTCATGCGCAAGGCGCGCGAGGCCGGGATTGATGTATCTGATGACGCCCTGATGGCGGCTGATCTGACGAAACTGAACCATGTGGCGGAAATCGGCATGGCGCGGCAACTGGCCGAATGGCCACGCCTTGTGGATGTGGCTGCGCGCAATAACGAACCGCATCGCATCGCGTTTTACCTTTATGAACTGGCATCCGATCTGCACGGGTTGTGGAACCGGGGCAACGATGATGTGTCCCTGCGGTTCTTCCAAGAGGGCGATCCTGCCACAACGGCGGCAAAAATCGCCCTTGCGCGTGCCACTGGCGTTGTGATTGCGGCCGGATTGGGTATTCTTGGCGTGACACCGGTCGAAGAAATGCGCTGATCGACAAGCGCTGCGTCCGGTAGATGAGCAGGACAGGACGCGCGCGTGGGAACCAACCCATGCCGCAGAACACGAGGGCAGGCATGGCTGATCGCGATTTCGAAGATATGGGGGCGTATGCCCAGCCGCGGGCATTTGCACCGGCGCGGATGATGCACATTGCGGGCGGGGTGACTTCTGCCGCACTCGTGATCGGCATGGCCGTTTGGGGATACAAACTTGCGGTGCGCGATGTGGCAGGAATTCCCATCGTACGCGCTGCCGAAGGCCCGATGCGGATGGCCCCGGATACCCCCGGCGGCGACGTTGCCGCCCACCAGGGCCTTGCGGTGAACGATGTGGCAGCCCTCGGTTCCGCCACGCCCTTGCCCGAAGCCCTTTCGCTGGCCCCCCGCCCTGTTGATCTGACCGACGAGGACGTTGCAGGCCTTGGCCGATTCGAGGCGGTCGAAGACCCGGCCCTGATCACTGTTTCGGCGGGGCTTGTCGACCCTGCCACGCCTGCCCTGCCATCCGGCGAAATCAGCGCCGAAGCGGTCGACGCCGCACTGGCCGAGGCGCTGACCCCGGAAGAGGCGATGGCCTTTGCCACCTCTGATCTTCTGGATGCCAGCGCCCCATTGAAATCGCTGATCCCGCGCCGTCGTCCGGGGGCCTCCGCGGCGCCGGTCACCGATGTGCAGCAGGTCGTCGCCGTGGTGCAGCCGCAGATCGACCCTGCGACGCTGACGCTTGGCACGCCACTGGTGCAACTTGGAACGTTCCGCACCGAGGATGAGGCCCGCGCCGAATGGGCAAAGCTCGCCGGGCGTTTTGGCGATCTGATGGGGGCGAAATCGGTGGTCCTGCAAGCTGCGGATTCGGGCGGATCGCCCTTCGTGCGCCTGCGCGCCGCTGGCTTTGTGGATGAGGCTGATGCCCGCCGCTTCTGCACGGCATTGCTGGCGGAAAATACGTCGTGCCTGCCCACACTGCACCGATGACTCCTGCGATTTTTGGCTGTGACGGGCTGACGCTCTCGCGTGATGAAGCCGCGTTTTTCCGCGATGCCGATCCGTTCGGGTTTATCCTGTTTGCCCGCAACATCGACACGCCGGAACAGATCCGCGCGTTGACGACAGCCCTGCGCGAGACGGTCGGGCGTGATGCCATCATCACGATTGATCAGGAAGGCGGGCGCGTACAGCGTCTGCGCGGCCCCATTTGGCGAGAATGGCCCGCCCCCCTTGATACGGTGGCGCAATCGTCCGATCCGGCCCGCGCCATGGGGATTGCGGCGCGGCTGATTGCACATGAACTGCGCGCCCTTGGGATCGACAGCAATTGTGCCCCTTGCGCCGATCTTGCGCGCGATGTCACGCATCCGTTCCTGCGCAACCGCTGCTATGGTGGCGATGTGACCACGGTGGCCAAGGTCGGCCGCGCGGTGGCCGATGGCCTGCTTTCAGGTGGAGTCCTGCCTGTGATCAAACATATGCCGGGGCATGGGCGCGCGGCGCTGGACACGCATCACGATCTGCCCACCGTGGATGCCGCGCGCGCCGATTTGGAGGCCACGGATTTCGCGGCCTTTCGCGCGCTTGCCGACCTGCCGATGGCGATGACGGCGCATATCGTCTTTTCTGCCTATGATGATCTGCCCGCAACGCAGTCACCTGAAGTGATCCGCGTGATCCGTGAAGTCATCGGCTTTGCCGGACTGCTGATCACCGATGATCTGAACATGCAGGCGCTGTCGGGCACCGTGGCAGCAGCGCGCCGCAGCTTCGATTGCTGCCGGCTGCGACATTGCCCTGCATTGCAAGGGCACGGTGGCTGAAATGGCAGCTACAGCCACGGCAATCGGGGCGATGTCATCTGTCACGCAAGGGCGCGCCGATACCGCCCTTGCGTGCCGCACTTCACCTGATGCCGTTGACATTCCCGCCCTTGACGCCGAATTTGCAAGGCTGATGGGCGGGGGAATTGATGCCTGACGATTGGGACAGTGCCGAACGGCTTGCCCCCCTTGACCGCATGGCGGCCGAGGCGCTGATTGTCGACGTCGATGGCTTTGAAGGCCCGCTTGATCTGTTGTTGACGCTGTCGCGCACGCAGAAGGTGGATTTGCGCCGCGTCTCCGTCCTGCAACTGGCTGAACAATATCTGGTGTTCGTGGCGCAGGCGCAGGTGCTGCGGATTGAACTGGCTGCCGATTATCTGGTGATGGCGGCGTGGCTGGCTTACCTCAAATCCCGTCTGCTGCTTCCGCCCGAACCTGGAGCCGAGGGCCCAAGTGCCGAAGACTTGGCGGCCCATCTTGCGTTTCAACTGGAGCGTCTGGCGGCGATGCGCGATGCCGCAGCACAATTGATGGCGCGCGATCAGAAGGGCCGCGATTTCTTTGCGCGAGGATTGCCCGAAGACGTGACGCGTGCCCGCCATATCACCTATTCCGCAACCCTGCTGGACCTGATGCGCGCCTATGCCCGCATCCGCACCAAGGATGATTTCCGTCCGTATGTGATGGACCGCAACCATGTCTTCACCATGGAACAGGCGCTGGACAGGATGCGCGGCCTGATCGGTTATGCGGGCGAATGGGCGGATCTGACCAGTTTCATCCCCGATGGTTGGGATATCAATCCGATGCGGCGGCGGTCATCGACGGCGGCGCATTTCGCGGCGATGCTGGAAATGGCCAAGGCGGGTCAGGTAGATATCCGGCAGGGCGAAACCTTTTCGCCGATCCAGATCAAACGGCGTGAGGCACGTTAATGTCAGATGTGAACAACGCCGCAGAACCTATTGAAAAAACACTGTTCGAGGCCCCGCCGATGGGCGAGCAAGAACGCATGGTCGAAGCCATTCTGTTTGCGTCCGCTGATCCGGTCACACTGGCCGAACTGACGGCGCGGATGCCGCATGGTGCTGACCCTGCCGAAGCACTGGTGACCTTGCGCAAACGCTATGAGGGCCGCGGCGTCAATCTGGTGCGGGTGGGCGATGCCTTTGCCATGCGCACCGCCCCCGATCTGGGGGCCTTGATGCACAAGGAAACGGTCGAGACGCGGAAGCTGTCACGCGCTGCGATCGAAACGTTGGCAATCGTCGCCTATCATCAACCCGTGACGCGGGCCGAGATTGAAGAGATCAGGGGTGTTGCCGTTTCCCGCGGCACGGTGGACCAACTGCTGGAACTGGAGTGGATCAGGCTGGGCCGCCGACGGATGACACCGGGCCGCCCTGTGACGTTTGTGGTAACCGAAAACTTTCTTGACCATTTCGGTCTTGAATCCGCTCGCGACCTGCCGGGGCTAAAGGAGTTGCGCAGCGCCGGTCTGCTGGACAACCGACCACCACCTGGAATGCCTGATGATGATGCCGAGGATGATGGCCAGATCGGGCAGTCAGAACTGTTCGAGGATTGATTGGCGACAAGAAAGCTAAGCATTGATATCAAAAGGTTTGCCTAAAAATTGACAACGGTCAATTTTCACTTGAACTGCTTTGCCAGTTTCAACCCCTGTCCCTGATAATTCGATGCAATCCCCGCGCCATACAGCGTGTCGGGTCGCGCCGCCATCCGTTCGTAGACCAGCCGCCCCACCACCTGCCCATGTTCCAGAACGAACGGTGCCTCGTGGCAGCGCACCTCCAGCACCCCGCGCGACCCCACTCCGCCTGCGTCGCGATGCCCGAAACCGGGGTCGAAGAAGCCCGCATAGTGCACGCGGAACTCGCCCACCATTGCCAGATAGGGGGCCATCTCGGCGGCATAGTCGGGGGGGATGGTCACCGCCTCGCGGCTGACCAGAATGTAGAACGCGCCCGGATCAAGGATGATGCGGCCCTGATTGGTGCGTACCTCTTCCCAGAAATCGACCGCCGGATAGTGCCCGATCCGGTCCAGATCAATCACACCCGCATGCGGTTTGGCGCGGTACCCCTGCAAACCGCCCGGCAGCCGCAGATCGACCGAAAATCCCAGCCCTTCAGAAATCACGGCCTCGCCCGTCACCAGCGGATCTGTGGCGTTCAGCATTGTCAGCGCCGCGTCATCCAGCACCGCCTGGCCATCGCGGAACCTGATCTGGTTCAGCCGCTGCCCCGCCCGCACCAGAACACTGAAAGACCGCGGGCAAACCTCGGCATACAACGGCCCGGCATAGCCTTCGGGGATCCGGTCAAATTCGGCCCCGCCATCCGTAATCGTGCGCGTCAGCAAATCCAGCCGCCCGGTTGACGATTTTGCATTGGCCACCGCGGTGATGCCCTGCGGCAGGGCAAGACGCTCCATCAACGGGATCACATAGACGCAGCCCTTTTCCAGCACGGCCCCGCCGGAAAGATCGACGCGGTGCATTTCAAATTCATCCAGCCGCTCAGTTACAGTGCGGCCGTGCCCGGCAAGAAATGACGCCCGCACCCGGTACGCCACGGTACCAAGCCGCAGATCAAGGCTGGCGGGTTGGATTTGCGCGTCGATGATCGCAGGGTCGGCGGCAATCGCACCTGCCGCGATCATTGCGCGCAGGGCTTGGTCTGGCAGCACACCGGTCATATCACCCTCGCCAAAATGGAACCGCCCGCACGAGGTTTCCCCCGCCGGGCGGTTTCAATGGTCGGGCCAGAGTGATTCGAACACTCGACCTCCCGCCCCCCAGACGGACGCGCTAACCAGGCTGCGCTATGGCCCGAACAGCCGCTTTCATACCCGTTTTCCGCACCGGGGCAAGCAGGAAAACACATCGGCGCGGGACTAATGATTGCCGGGGCGGCTGGCGATGGCGGCGCGGTCGCGTAGCGCAGTCAGGCGGTAGGTCAGTGTTCGCAACGTCGCCAGATCATCGGGGGCCACATGTGCTGTTCGCGCGCGAAGCCTCGCGGCAAGGGTTGGGCCGGTGGGCACAACCACTGATTCGGCATCTCGCGTGGGCGGGGCAGGTGCGGGGGCTACGTCCCATGTCCCGGCTTGCGATGCATCACTTTCGCCTGTGACGGCACCATCCCACAGCCCTGGTTGCTGCTGCGGGGCCGCAGGGCGTAGACGTGCCATCGCATCCTGCAAAACCGTAACTGTTGCCTCTTCCGCGGCGGGGGGATCAAGCACCGGCCGCGCCTCAACCTCGATGTCGGCCAGCGCGACTTCCAGTGCGACCTCTTCGTCTGACGGATCCTCGACCAGCCCCGCAACATGACGCACACCATGTTCACGCAGAATTTTCTGCACACCGCGGATGGTCATACCTTCTGCGTGCAGCAGCCGTTTTATGCCTTCCAGCAGGGCCACATCGCTGGGGCGGTAATAACGGCGCCCACCAGCGCGCTTTACCGGCTTTATCTGCGGAAACCGACTTTCCCAGAACCGCAGCACATGTGCAGGCGTGTCCAGATGCTCGGCCACTTCGCTGATGGTGCGGAAGGCGTCGGCTGATTTCTCCATGCGGGGCCCTAGCGTTTCTTGCCGGCGGCCACGCGGTCTTTCATCAGATGGGATGGTCTGAACGTCAGCACCGTGCGCGGGCTGATAGGAACCTCATCCCCGGTTTTCGGATTGCGCCCGATGCGCGCCGTTTTGGCCCGCACCGAAAACGTCCCGAAGGACGAGATTTTGACCGCCTCTCCGCCCGCAAGTGCATTCGACACGTGCTGAAGAACGCTTTCCACAAGTTGTGCGGATTCATTGCGGCTAAGGCCAACTTCGCGGAATACCGCTTCGGAAAGGTCCATCCGTGTCAGTGTCTTTTCGCTCATCTTCCCCCCCGGGTTTTGACGAAACTTTGCGCCGGGTGGTTTTACGAGTCAATAACAATGGCTTGGCGGCTTATCTTAATTGGCAGGATTTACCTGTCTTGCACGGTTTACCAGCGCAAAACGACCGATCCCCATGCCAAACCGCCGCCAATCGCCTCGGTCACGATCAGATCGCCCTGTTTGATCTGACCGCGCGCACGCCCGACAGATAGCGCGAGGGGAATCGATGCAGCCGATGTGTTGCCATGATCCTGCACGGTTACCACCACGCGGTCCATCGGCACGCCCATCTTGTGTGCCGTCCCTGAAATGATGCGCAGGTTGGCCTGATGTGGCACGATCCAGTCAACATCATCCGCGCCAAGCCCCGCTTTTTCAAGCGAACGGTGCGCGGTTTCGGCCAACTTTTCAATCGCATGGCGAAAGACCTCTTTGCCTTGCATGCGCAGATGCCCCGTCGTACCCGTCGAGGTCCCTCCATCGACATAAAGCAGGTCCTGAAAGCGGCCATCGCTGTTCAGATCGGTCGCCAGAATCCCGCGATCGGTCGCCTTGCCGGAGCCGTTATGCGCTTCAAGCACAACGGCGCCTGCGCCGTCACCAAACAGCACGGAAGTGGTGCGATCTTCCCAATCCATCAAGCGACTAAAGGTTTCGGCGCCGATCACCAGAATGCGCTGCGCTTGCCCAGACGCGATCAGCGCGTTGGCCGTCGTCAGCGCATAGACAAAACCTGCACAGACGGCTTGCACGTCAAAGGCAAAGCCACGCGTCATGCCCAGTTTGGCCTGTACCATGGTCGCCACGGATGGAAATGTGAGGTCGGGCGTCGATGTCGCAACGATGATCGCGTCAAGGTCTCCGGCTGCAATCCCCGCATCAGACAGGGCAGCAAGGGCAGCCTTGGTTGCGAGATCCGATGTCAGTTCGCCCTCAGCCGCGAAATGCCGCCGTTCAATCCCGGAACGGGATTTGATCCATTCATCGGACGTGTCGATCTTGGCTGCAAATTCTGCATTCTCGACCACCCGCACGGGCAGATAGTGCCCAACACCCTTGACCACGGCGCGTATCGTCATGCTGTGGTCCCGTCCTTTGCCGTAAGCTGCGTGTCATCCTGCCCTGTGCCGCCCGCGGCCGCAAGCTGTGCGGCAAGACCTGCCTGAAAACCCGACCGCGCCAGACGGTAGGCAAGGCTGATCGCCGCAGAAACGCCAGTTGCATCTGCGGAACCATGTGATTTGACGACGGTGCCGTTCAGCCCCAGAAACACACCGCCATTCTGCCGGCGCGGATCGATGCGCCGTTGCAGCCGTTTCAGCGAATTCAGCGCAAGCAGCGCCGCAAACTTTGACATGAGGCCCGCGTTGAATGCTTCACGCAGGAAATCGGAAATCAGTTTCGCCGTCCCTTCGCCGGTCTTCAACGCAATGTTGCCGGTGAAGCCGTCGGTCACGATCACATCTACGCGGTCAGACGGCAGATCGCCGCCCTCGACAAAGCCGACATAGTCAAATGCGCCTGCGCTGGCCGGTTGTGCCATGGCGTCATGCGCCTCTTTCAATTCGGCCCGGCCCTTGTGGTCTTCGGTGCCGACATTCAGCAAACCAATGCGCGGACGGGCAAGGTTCAGCCCATGACGCGCATATGCCGCCCCCATGATCGCATATTGCACAAGATCCAGAGCCTCGGCCTTGATGTCGGCGCCAACGTCCAGCATCAGGTTGAACCCGCCGGGATTGCGGCTTGGCCAGAGGCAAGCAATCGCGGGACGGTTCACGCCGGGCAGCTTGCGCAGACGGATCATGCTGACCGCCATCAGCGCCCCGGTGTTTCCACATGACACCGCCGCCGTCGCCTCGCCGTCCTTGACGCTGTCGATGGTGCCCCACATGGAGGTTCCCGCCCCATGACGCATCACCTGGCTGGGTTTGTCAGTCATTGCCACAGTGCGCGGCGCATGGCGCAGTTGAACACGACCCGTCAGGCTGTTCGCCCGCGCCAGCAAGGGCTGCAAGATCGCCTCATCGCCGTGGAGGATAAAATCGACGTCCAGCAATTGCGCAGCAGAATCAGCAAGCCCTGCAACCACTGCTGCAGGGCCACGATCACCACCCATGGCGTCAATGGAAATGACGATGCGCCTGGCATGTCCGGTCGGGGAGCTTGGCGCGCCGCTTACCATTCAGACCTCGCGCGGACGGCCACTTACGCGGCGTCTTCGTCCAGATCGACTTCTTTTGCCGATGCGACGACTTCGCGCGAATCGTAGTGTCCGCATGCGCTGCACACATGATGCGGGCGCTTCAGCTCGCCGCAGTTGGAGCATTCATTGGGGTTTGCTGCGACCAGTGCGTCATGCGAGCGGCGCATATTGCGGCGCGATTTGGTCGTGCGGTTCTGTGGGACAGCCATGTCTCAACCTCGGTCTGGGTGGGGACATGCCCCTGATTTTCTTTATGGATCATCCGGTTAGCAGATGCGCATTGGCACCGTCCAGCGGCCTGAACAAGGCGCGGAACATACTGCTTTCCCGACCAAGCGCAACCCCCTTCTTTTGGCTTCGGCGGTGCAGTTGGCGCTACGGCTTGCCCAGCTTGTCTTTCAGTGCCGCGAGACTTGCAAAGGGCTTTACATCGCCATCACGCAGGGGTGTCACACCGGGCTCGGCAAAGGTTGCATCCTGCAGATTGGCACCGGGGGCACGCGGATACAATGGCAAGGCAAGGACCAGTGCCTCAACTGCGACAAGACCTGGGTCGATCACATCGGGCAGAGGTTCGGATGTGTCGTCTTCGGGCATTTCCACTTCTGTGCCTTCCGGTTCCTGCCAATCTGCCACGAACCGCCGCGTCACCACCTCGTGCAGATCGGTGAAAACCGGTGCCAGCGTAATTCCGCAGGGCTGTTCGACACGGGCGGTCAGAACCGCCTCCAGCACGACGTCGCGCCGCCCGGCCGGACGCAACTCACCCTTGAACTGCAGGCTGCGAACAGATGTTATCTCCAGCGCCGCCGCGATGGCGTCGCGAACAGCGGCGTCAGGGATCAGATCAAACCGGGTCGGCTTTTTCGGTGACAGCGTTCGCACGGGGAAGGGCTGGGTCAAAGGGTTGGTCATCATGTCCTCCTGTCGGATACGCGTTCCTTCCTTGATCCGGGGCACATCCTTCTGTATCCCAAGGCGGAAGGGTTGCCCCGATGCTGTTGCGATACGGCGCTTGGGGCGGCTTTACAAGGCATGTGGCAGAATGGCGGCGCTTAGGTTGGCCGTGAAAAACGTTGGGGCGGAGTGTGATCGCATGATCGGATGGGCGCGGCCAGTCAGATGGGCCATGGCAGGGCTGCTTGTGGCGTTGACGGTGGCCTGTTCGCCGATCTTCCGGAACCACGGCTATGTGCCAAGTGACCAGGAACTCGCCTTGTTGGCGGTTGGGGCGGACACCCGCGATACAGTCGCGGAAAAAGTCGGGCGCCCGACGGCCTCGGGTCTGTTGAACGACATCGGCTGGTACTACGTGCAAAGCCGCTTCAAGACATTTGGCCCGCGCGCGACCCAAGAGATTGACCGTCAGGTCGTGGCGATCACCTTTGCCGAAGACGGCACGGTGGCCAACATCGAACGCTTTGGGCTTGAGGACGGGCAAGTCGTAGCGCTGTCACGGCGCGTCACCAAAACGAACGTGCGCGGCGTCAGCCTGATCAGGCAATTGCTGGGTAACCTTGGAAACCTTCGCGCCGATCAGATTCTGGACGAATAACGCTGGCGTCGCGGCTTGAATTCCCCTGCCGCCGGTCAGTCTTTCGGGTCAAAGGTCAGGGCCACGCCGTTGATGCAATAGCGCAGGCCGGTCGGCGCGGGGCCATCGGGAAACACATGGCCAAGATGCGCTTCGCAGCGGTTGCAGTGTACTTCGGTCCGGGTTGCGAACCAGCTTTTGTCAATGGATTCGCCAACAAGTTCGTCGTCGGCCGGAGCCCAGAAACTGGGCCAGCCTGTGCCGCTGTCAAATTTGGTGGCAGCGTCAAACACCGGGGCGTCGCAACAGATACACCGATAGGTGCCTGCTGATTTTGGGAAATTGTCATGCGTAAAGGCGCGCTCAGTCCCATGTTTGCGCGTAACCTTGTATGCCAGGTCCGACAATTGTGCCTGCCACTCAGCGTCGGATTTGATGATCTTGTCCATGGCTTTTCCTTTTCATCCTGCTTGCACGTCGGCTGTGCTTGGCATCATATCTAGGCGCGCGGGGTCGTCCCGCCAAGGTGGGAAGTACGGGTCTGATGTTGTCGCTGCGACACGGCCACTATATTGCACGACTGGCGGCCTCGCCGGACGATCACGCGGCGGCGCAAGCCTTACGGTATCGCTGTTTTGTCGAATTTGCGGGTTTGAAAGGCCTGCCCAAAGGTCGCGATACCGATCCATTTGATGCTGCCTGCCTGCAGATGCTGGTAGAGGATGAAACAACCGGGGCACTGGCCTGCACGTATCGGCTGCTTCCCCTGAAAACAACGAGGTGATGCCGCTCGTGGACAGAAGAACTCAAACCCCTGTACCATCGCACACGGTTGCAGTCTGAGCACTTGCCCTTGCCAGCAGCATGGCCTTCCGCTATCCGCAGCATTTCCGAAGCTGGCCGCTTCGGGCGCTATGACCTGACCCTGAACGTGGAAACTTTCTCGGATCTGTTCAGCGGCTATTACGACGAGAACGTCTACTTTCATACACCGACCCATTTTTTGCCTAATCTGAACTGCAACTGGCGTCTTGAACATCTGCGCCGTATGGATATCGTCATGGTGGTAGGCAGTGATGATCCGTTCCTGAACAACAACCGTCAGTTGAGCGAGATTCTGCGCGCCAAGGGCATCAACCATCAGTTACATGTGTGGGAAGGGCGCGCCCATCGCGGCCGATTACTGGCGGCAGATGGCGCCGCTGGTGCTGCTGGAATCTACTCCTCAGGCGGGTTTTACGGCATGATGCCGCTATTGTTTTATTTTTCTGGCAATTCGTG
>CAWAPA010000008.1:0-61470 GCA_963783595.1 uncultured Alphaproteobacteria bacterium
AGCGGAGCTCCTCGCGGGCGGCCCGCTCACGCGCCTTGGGGTCGCTGAGCAGGGCCCGGGCCTCGCTGGCGAGCCGGTTGTTCTCGAGCTGGAGCCGGTGGTTCTCGGCCGCCATGCGCACGCACTCCTCCTGGAGGCGGAAGCTCTTGCCGAGGCCGGACGGGTCCAGCGACCCCGGCCACCGCCAGGAGGACGGCGGCGCCGAGCAGGAACAGTGCGGGTTTGCGCCCTCGGTGCCAGGACATTCGACCTTCCGCCGAGGTAGCAGCGGCCGGGGGGCCGTCCAGTAATCTCCCGATAGCGGCTGCGGCCGGCGAGGCTCAGCGCCGCTCGACCCGCTTGACGAAGATCTCGCCGGCGATCTCCGGGTCGAGGGCGATGGTGGTCTCGCCGATCTCGATGACGTAGGACGGGGAGCGCTGGTGGAGCCGCAGCTCGCTCCCGGGGATGACCCCGAGGGCGGCCAGCCGGTCCATCCGGTCGTGGAACTTGGGTGCGATGAAGACGATCCGCCCGGTCGCCCCCAGCTCGAAGTGGCGCAGCCCGGTCACCAGCGGCCGCACCGTCTTCTGGAAGGCCCCGCAGCAGGCGCCGGGCGGGATGGGGCGGCCGTGGGGGCAGGTGGGCGGGTGGCCCAGCAGCGTGCAGACCGACTCGGTCGCCTCGGGCGAGAGGATGTGCTCCAGCTCGCAGGCCTGGTCCTCCATGGTCGACTCGGAGACGGCCAGCAGGTCCTTGAAGAGCCGCTCGGTGAGCCGGTGGCGGCGCACCACGTCGCGGGCCCGGGCCTCGCCGGCCGGGGTCAGGCGCACCGCGGCGCCGTCGAGCCGCGAGCAGCCCGTCGGCGGCCAGCGCCTCGAGGTCGGCGCGGGCGGCGTCGGGGGCGTGGGCCACGGCGGCGTGCGAGAGGACCGACGCGACCTGGTCGCGCCGCTCCTCGCGCTCGGTGAAGACGGTCTCGAGCAGCTCCTCGAGCCGGCGTGACGACATGGTGCGGCGGTGGCTCAGGTGGTGCTCCCCTTCTCGGCCGCGGTGCGGCGGCGCTCCTCCAGGAACCGCTTGAGCCGGCCGGCCAGCCCGGCGTTCTCCTGCGGGAAGCTGTACCCGCAGCCGGGGCAGCAGACCACGTGGCAGCCGGTGGCCATGGGGCAGCTGGGGCGGCACCCCTGCCCGGAGGCGTCGAAGTCGACGCCGCAGAGCGGGCAGTGCTCGAGCCGGACGGCGCGGCGGAAGGCAGGCGGGCATCAGTACACCCACCGCATCAGCTGGTTCACCAGCGCGCCGACGCCCACCGAGAACGGCAGGATGAAGGCCATCATGGCCAGGCCGGTCTTCCAGCCCCGCTCCTTCAGGATCATGAAGAAGTTGGCGATGCAGGGGATGAAGAGCGTGATGGTGACGAGCGCCACCACCACCTCGATCTCCATCGACCGGGTCATGGTGCCGGCCGCGATGTAGGGCTGGTAGTGGGCGAAGAGGCCGGCGGCGGCGTAGTCGCGCCGCAGGAAGCCGAGGATGAAGGCGCCGGCCGCCTCCTTGGGGAGCCCGAGCAGCCCGGACATGACCGGCTCGGCGGCGCGCTCCAGCGCCGCCAGCAGGTGGAAGCGGTCCAGCCGCAGAGGATCAGCGTGCCGAGCAGGAAGAGCGGCATGGCCTCGCGCAGGTACCACTCGATGCGGGCCAGGGTCTTGACGGCGACGTTGCCGAGCTGCGGGAGGCGCAGCGGCGGCAGCTCCAGCATGAAGTCGGAGCCGCGCCCCGGGATCACCTTGGCGGCCAGCCAGCCGATGAGGAAGATCACCAGCAGCAGCGTCCCGCCGAACCAGAGCAGCGCCGCGGCCGGGAGGCCGGCGGTCATGGCCAGGATCACGGCGAGCTGGGCGCTGCAGGGGACGGCCAGCGCCAGCAGCAGCGTGACGATGACCCGCTCCTTGCGCGTCTCCATGATCCGCGCCGTCATGGTCGCCATGGTGTCGCAGCCGAGCCCGAGCACCATGGGCAGCACGGCCTTGCCGTTGAGCCCCATCCGCTTGAAGATCTGGTTCACCATCACCGCCAGCCGCGGCAGGTAGCCCGAGTCCTCGAGGATGGAGAAGGCCACGAAGAAGGTGGCCACGATGGGCAGCACGATGGCCACCGCGTAGGAGAGCCCCATCGAGACCATGCCGTAGCGGCCGACGATGAAGCCGCCGTGCTCGCTGGTAGGGCACGCCGGCCGGACCGATGAGGAACTCCCGCACCGGCGCCGCCCGGGAGCACGCGCCTGCAGCGCCGCCTCGGTCCACGGCACCAGGTACCGCTGGAAGACCGTGTGCTCGAGGAAGTCGACGGCGGTGCCGGCGCCGAAGAGGCCGACGAAGAGCCAGGCGGCGAAGAGCACCAGCAGCAGCATGCGGGATCCCGTAGACCGGGTGGGTCGACCAGGCGCCGAGCCGGCGCGCGAAGTCGCTGCCGGCCGAGCGGGCGCCGCGGGTGACCACCGCGTCGTGGAGCGTGTCGACGGCCAGCAGCCGCTGCCGGGCCACCACGAAGCGGAGCGACTCCGGGTAGCGGGCGGCCAGCCGCGGCGCACCTCGTCGACCCGGGCCAGCGCCGCCGGGGTCGAGCCGCGCCGCCAGGAGCGTCGCGCAGCGAGTCGTCGCCCACCAGCGCCATGAGGCCGAGCGCGCGTACCCCCAGCCCGCCCTTCGGCATGAGCGGCGCGACCTCGGCCAGCGCCGCCTCGATCCGCGTCGTCGTAGCGGGGAAGGAAGCGTGGAGACCCGGGCCGCGCCGAGGCGCGCCTGCAGCGTGGCCAGCCCCTGGCGCTGCACCGCCACCGTCGCCACCACGTCGACGCCCAGCACCGCGGCCAGGCGGGCCTCGTCGACCTGGAAGCCACGACTGACGGCCTCGTCGGCCATGTTGAGCGCCAGCAGGAACGGCACCCCGGCCTCGGCCAGCTGCGCGGTGAGCAGCAGCCCGCGCCGAGGTTCTTGGCGTCGCAGACCTGGAGGCAGACGTAGCCGGTCTCGGCCTGGAGGATGTCGCGGGTGACCTGCTCGTCCTCGGACATCGGCAGCAGGTTGTTGGTCCCCGGCGTGTCCATGACGTGCCACGGCGCGCCGTCGATGGTGGCGGAGCCGCGGGTCACCTCCACGGTGGTGCCCGGATAGTTGGAGACGGTGACGTACCGGCCGGTGAGCGCCCCGAAGAGGACGCTCTTCCCCACGTTCGGATTGCCCACCAGGATCACCGTCCGGGCCGGCGCCACGAGCTGCTTGGCCTCGAGGGCCTGCGCGCTGGAGGGCGGCGGAGGGGTCATGGCCGCGCTTCCCGACCCGGGGCCCGCCGGCACGACGGCGACAGCGGCCGTAGAGCTCGAGCTTGTGGGTCTCGACCTCGAAGCCGTGGTCGCCGCGCGACCCGCGACTGGAGCGTCTCGATCCGCTCCTCGGCGAACTCCTCGATGGTCGCCGCAGCCGGTGCAGATGAGGTGGTCGTGGTGCGGCCGGCCGGCGGCCGGCTCGTAGCGGGTCTGGGTGCCGTCGAACTGGCGCGGGAAGGCCAGCCCGCAGCCGGCCAGCAGCTTCATGGTCCGGTAGACGGTGGCCACGCTGACCCGCGGGTCGATCCGCGCGCCCGCCGGCCACCAGCTGCTCCACCGAGACGTGGCCCCCCATGTCGAAGAAGACGTCGGCCACCAGGTCGCGCTGGCGGGAGTGCTTGAGCCCTCGCTCGCCGAGGTGGAGCTCCAGCGCCGCCCGGGCCGCGCCGACACCGGCCTGGCATTCGTGCCTGGGGGGGTGGCCGGCCGCCCGGTCCGCCCGGGTCGCCCGGCGGACCCGCGCGCGCCTTCGAGGTGGTTCGTTCGTTTCTCATCTTGATAACGGGTCTCATTATCAGACCCCGGCCGGGACTGCAACAGGTCGCGCGCCCTCGGGCGGGCCCGGTCGCAGGCGGACTGCGCCGGACCAAGGAGGGCGTGGGTCGCGAGGACCGGCTGCCTCAGCGAGCCTGGGGCTGGAGGAGCCCCTTCGCGAGGCAGAGCTCCCGCCACCGGTCGGCGGCGCCGGGGCCCTCGCCCGCGTCCGGCCGAGGAGCGCGCCGAGGGAGGCGTGGGCCTGGCGCTGCACCTGCGGAGACTCGTCGTCGAGCAGCGCGAGGAGGCGCGGACGTGGCGCAGCGCCTCCGCGGGCGGCCGCGTGCGCACCACCTCCGCCGCCAGCGCCCGGACGGCGGCGTCGGGCGACTCGAGCGGCCCGGCGAGATCGACGCCGGGTCCGGCCGGGGGCGCGGGCGCCCGCTCGAGCGCGATGCAGGCGATGACTCCGATCAGGAGGACCATGACGCCGACCCGCACCAGCGCCTTGCCTGCCGAGTAGTGGCCAGCCCGCACCAGCGTGTAGCGGTAGGTGGCGTAGCCGCCGATGAAGAGGACCAGCAGCATGACCGGCACCAGCCTGAGCCAGGTCGACCAGCCGCCCGCCTCGGCCCGCGGCAGGCCGATGAGCGCCGCGGCGCTGGCGGCGAGCAGGAGCGCGAAGAGGATCCAGCGCAGGTCGCGGACGGCGACGGGACGTCGTCCCGCGGACGCGGCTTGTTCGACATGGCGGGAGTCAACCACGCGAGGCCCCGACGGGCAACCGGTCGGCGGGGCGGAGCCCGTCTTGACTGGACGCGGCCGCCGTCGCAGGGTGCGCCCCCATGGCGGAACTGGACCTCGAGACGATGGAGCGGACGGTGCGCTGGTGCGCGGAGGCGGGGCGCCAGACCACGGCCGCCGAGGTCGCGCCGGCGCTCGCTTCGCTCGGCTGGGACCAGCTGCTGTCGGTCCGGGCCCTGCTCGCCGAGCCGCCCCCCGCGCGCCCGCTCGGCCCGTACGCGCTGGCCGACCTGGCGCGGGGCGCCCCGGCCGACGTGGCCGCCGAGCGGGAGCGCGCCGGCCGCTACCCCCGGGCCCAGGCCCGACCGCTCCCGGCTCCCGAGGCGGCGGAGCCGCCCCGGGCGCCCGGCGGACCGGCGGCCCGCCGCCAGCGCGGCGAAGAGGGCACGCCGCTCGCTGGTGGTCCGCAAGAAGGCGGCCGCCACCACCGGCTCCACCGCCTCCGCCGCCCCGCCCGCTCATCGACGAGCTGCTCCTCCCCGCCGGCCGCGGCGCGCTGACGCGGCTCCTCCGCGAGCACGGCGGCCGCCGGCCGGCGCTGCCTGACGGCGCTCGCCACCACCCACCGGCGAGCCGACGGGCTACCGCTCGGTGACGCCGACCTCGACCGGCTCCTGGAGCACCACGGCCTGGCCCGCAGCTTCCAGCGGCGGGAGCGGGACGAGCTGCTCCACGCGGTGCGGGCGGCCGGCGCGGTGCTGCCCCGCGCGGCGCTCGCGCTCGGGTTCAATCCGGCCGGCCTCGAGGGCGCGCTGGCCAGGCTCGGCTGCACCGCCGACGTCGAGGGGCTCCGCGCCGCCAGGCGGCGGGAGCTGGCTGGTCGCGCGACGCTCTCCGAGCGGGCACGCCTCGCCATCGCCGACCCGGAGCGGCTCCAGGATCTCGGCCTGCTCGCGCAGTTCGAGGGGGAGCTCCGGGAGCGGCTGCCGGAGCACATCCGGGCGCTGGGCCGCTCGAGAGAGCCGCTGGCGCTGGCGCTGGCGAGAAGCCTCTCCCTGCCGGCCCGGGGCGTCCGGGAGCTCGCGACGCGGCTCGGGCTGGACCTGGGCCCGATCACCTCGGCGGAGACCCTGGCTGGCAATCTGCCCCCCCCGCGCTTCCGGGCGGAGCAGCTGGACCGCGCGCCGAGGGCGGAGCGGCGTCCCCGGCCCACCGGCGAGAGGAGCTCCGTCGACGACCCTTCCCGCAAGGCGGGCGCCGCGCGCCCCTCCCGTCCGGCCGGCCCCCGCCCCGGCGGCTCCGCTCGCCCCTCCCGCCCCGGCGGCTCCGCTCGCCCCTCCCGCCCCGGCGGCTCCGCTCGCCCTTCCCGTCCCGGCCGGCCCTCGCCCCGGCGGCGCCGCTCGCCCTTCCCGCCCGGCCAGCCCTCGCCCCGGCGGCGCCGCTCGCCCTTCCCGCCCGGCCGGCCCGCGCCCGGGCGGCTCCGCTCGCCCTTCCCGCCCGGCCGGCCCGCGCCCGGGCGGCTCCGCTCGCCCTTCCCGCCCTTCCCGCCCGGCCGGCCCGCGTCCGGGCGGCTCCGGTACGCGCCGCCCGCCGCGGCGGCCATGAACTCCACCACTCCCGATCTCCCGTGACCTAGGAACTCGACGTGCCCATCTACGAATTCGTCTGTGAGAACTGCGGCCGGCTCATGGAGGTGATGCAGAAGGCGAGCGATCCGCCGCCGCCCGCCTGCGCCGAGTGCGGGGAGGGCCGGCTGGCCCGAACCGTCTCCAGGACCAGCTTCCAGCTCAAGGGCGGCGGCTGGTACTCGGACCTCTACGCCTCCAAGAAGGAGAAGCCAGCCGCCGGCGACAAGGCCGCGGCGGGCCCCGGCGAGAAGTCGGCGCCTGCTGCGCCAGCGGCTTCCACCACCTCCACGCCTGCCACGCCGGGGAGCCGGCCGGCCGCCGGGGGGACCGGCGGCGGCGGGTCCGGCGGCGGCTCCGGAGGTTCCAGCGGCTCCGGCGGTTCCACCGGTTCCAGAGGCTCCACCGGCACCAGTGGCTCCAGGGCGGCTCCAGCGGTTCCAGCGGTTCCGGCGGCAGCAGCGGCATCCGCGCGGCTCGTCCTCCGGCAGCGCCTGAGCGCCCCCGCGGGCGTCCTACTTCGCCTTCGGCGCCGGCTTGCCCTTCTCGAAGGTCACGCCGTCACCGTACTTGGCGACGATGGCCTTCTTGGTCTTCAGGCCGGTGGCCTCGATCACGAAGGTCGGCACGCGGCGGGCCCGGCGATCGGCGACCCACCTGGTGATCTCGGCGCGCGGACGGGCCCCGGCCGGGCGGCCGCGGCGGGCCTCGCCGCCCTTGCCGACCGACTTCTTCAACTCGGCCTCGAGCCGCTGCCGCCACGGTGTCGGCGATGGAGCGGGCGATGGCGGCGGCGACTCGCTCCACCACCCCTTCGATGCTGCGCTTGACGATGTCGTCGAGGGAGGCGTTGGCGTGGCGAGCCATGGGATACTCCTGATTGGATTGCTCTGTGATTGCTACGGAGGGTCAACTTCTTTCAAACTTTGGGTTAACCTAGTATAACGGCAATCTCCGCTGCGGCAATCACGATTCTCTGGTATGTTGCGCCGTCCGCCGTCGTGGTGCCCGGCCCTCTGGCGAAACGGTAGACGCGCTCGACTCAAAATCGAGTGGGGCAACCCCCCGTCCCGGTTCGAGTCCGGGGAGGGCCATCTCGACCACGCCGGCCCTGGCCCGCCCGTTTCCCCTTGCGGCGAGGGTGAACGGGCGTGTATTGGTCCGCCTTTCGCCCGTCTGGAGCCGCCATGTACAACCTGCTCATCAGCGCCGCCGCCGGCGGTCAGCCAACTGCATTCGCAAGGCTACAATCAGGTGACCGTGACCAGCACTTGGCTGAACCGGACACGCATTTTCGCGGAATCCGGCAACGCGCAACGTGAAATCATCCTGAACCCGCGCACAGGTGAAATTCTTCGCGATCTTTACCTTGGCAGTGAGTCAGGCTCACGCATCTATGATGACAGCGACAATTCCGGCCGCGGCCGCCGCGGCGACGATGACGATGACGATGACGATGACGATGACGATGACGATGATTCTGGGCACGGCGGTGGCGGAAATAGTGGAAGCGGCGGAGGCGGGGACGATGATGATTGATCGCGTCTGTGCCCTGCGTTGCGGAGCATCGCATTGAGACAGCGCCTTGTCATCGGCGCGATTTTTGTCGTGCAGGCGATCTGCGCAGTGTTTTTCGTGTCCGACATCCTATCTTCCGTGCTGGGTCTGCGCACTACACCGATAAGCTGGCAAACCCGTGAACTGCTTGAAATCGGGGCTGCATGTGGCCTGATCCTCGGGCTTATCCTTGGCGGCCTCGCCCTGTCGCGGACGCTGCGGCAACGCAACATCGCCGAAGATCGGCTGCGCCGGGCATCGGGCGTGTTCATGGATATTCTTGAGGAACGCTTTACGGATTGGGGGCTGACAGCAGCCGAACGCGATGTCGCGCTTTTTGCGATCAAGGGCATGTCTACGGCGGAAATCGCCACCCTGCGAGCTACATCCGAAGGGACGGTCAAGGCGCAGACCAACGCGATCTATCGCAAGGCCGGTGTGACCGGACGACCGCAACTTCTGAGCCTCTTCATCGAAGATCTGATGGGAGACCCCTTGAATATCCGGCCCGCTGCCGAACCAGACGCACGTCACGTCATCGCATAACGTTGCAGGATTTCTAACGGAACCACGTCAAGCGTGCGCTGGTGAGTGGCGACAAGACGAACCTTGGGGGCGGCACCTTCCTCGTGCGCTTGCAGAAAGCGCGCGGCGCACAGGCACCAGCGATCACCGGGCTTTAACCCGGCAAAGCCATATTCCGGGCGCGGCGTCGACAGGTCGTTGCCAAGATACTTGGAGAGCGCCAGAAACTCTGCCGTCATCAACGCGCAGACCGTATGCAACCCGTGGTCCGACGGTCCGGTATCGCAACAGCCATTGCGAAAAAATCCGGTCAGGGGCGCGGAGGAGCACGCCTCAAGCGTGCCACCCAGAACGTTGATTGATGGCTCTTGCATCTCTGCTTCTCCGCCTCGCTTGAATTGGCAACACGATGACTGTCATCAGATTGCCATCGTTCTGTTCCTCTGTGTCATGGATAGGGCACGCCTGCCAAGGGCGGGATCATGTCACCCGATACCAGCCGTGTCAGCAAGCCGCGCACGCCCGGCCATTCGGCGACCGGGGCCAGCAGCTGGTTGCGGATCATGGGTAAGATGCGGCTGTGCGACTGATACATCGGTGTGAACAGCCAGCTCATCCCCTGATAGGTGCGCACATGCCAGCGCCGCATACGGGCATAGGCGGGCAAAGCATCGTTCCACGGGCCCGACAGCGCAACGGAAAGGGCATAGGCATCCAGCAAGGCCATATTCGCCCCCTGCCCCAGTTGCGGGCTGGCCCGGTGCGCAGCGTCACCGATATGCACAAGCGCCTGATCATAGGGTCGCGACAGCGTGCCATGGGCATAGCGTGCGCGCGTCATTTGCTCGGTATCGGTGATCGCATTCAGAAACGGTGCCATTGCAGGCCACAGGGCCGTCACCTCGTCCTTCCAGCCTGCAAGCGGGCGTTGTGGCCAATCGGCAAGTGCATCCACGGGCATCGACCAGAACACCGCCGCGCGCTGTGTGGGATCGTCCGGAAGGCAGCCAATCGGCAACACGCCCGCCATCCTTGACGCGCCCTGATAGACCTGTTGCAGACAGGTCTGGTCCAGCGTTGTGTCGGACGGCCACGGCACATGGCCCCAGATCGCGCCGTAACCAAGTGGCCGCGCTTTCAGGGGTGACATGACAGAGCTTGCGCCCTGCGCATCGACGACCAGATCAAAAGGACCAAAGTCGCGCCCGTCCGCAAGCACAAGTCTGCGCTGCGACCCGAAAAGCGGTGCCGCCGTCACCTCCGCATCCGTTACAATTGGTAGGCCCGTCGCCTGCACAACCGTCCATAGCGCATGAAACAGGCTGGCGCGGTGCAGGGCGAGGCCCGGGGCCGCAGCGCGGTAAGCCACCGACAAGACCCGGCGCTTGCCTTCATGGCCAATCATCCGGCCAACCCGCGCGCCAAGTGCCCGCACGATGTCACCTGCACCGACCGCTTCCAGAACCGCCTGCCCGACAGGCTGGATCACCAGACCCGAACCAAGGGGTCGCGGGGCTACAAACCGTTCAAACACCGTGACACTGTGGCCCGCGCGCGACAATAGCGCCGCCGATGCAAGCCCGCCCACCCCAGCCCCGATGATTGCAATATTCTTCATCGCCGCAAGGATATTGCACGCAATTATGCGCGCAAGCGCATTTGCCCGAACATCGTTGGCCAAGCCTGTGCGGCAAAACAAATTCTTGCGGAATTCCTGACTATGCACTTTTCGCACATAACGCTACGTTGCGGACACAGGTTCACAAGGGCGGCCAGATGGAACTTCTGTTTGCGTTGGCGATCATCATTCCGTTGGCGGTGGTCGTGTCGATTGTGGTTCTGCTCATTGGTCAATCAACGCTGAAGGAACGCGTGCGCATTCTGGAACGCGATGCGCGTCAGATGCAGGAAACACTGTCGACCCGCGCCATTCCAGCCGCCGTCGACGCGACAACCGAACCGCTCGCAGATGAAACTGCCGTTCCTGATGCCGCCACTGCCGAAATCCGACCCATGTTGCCTTGGGATCTGCCGAAGGTGGCAGCCACGGCGGTGCCACCCGCCCTTTCCGATCTTTCAGGGCCAGTTTCCGGGCCAGATCAGAACCAGCCACTGGTCATGCGGCCCGACCGTCTTGCAGCGCTCGCCGCATGGCTGAAGGAAAACTGGGTCTACGTGATTTCTGCCGTGTCACTCGCCCTAGCGGGCGTGTTCTTTGTGCAATACGGCATGGAAAAGGGCCTTTTGCCGCCTGCCGTGCGTGTCATCGCCGCCATTGCCTTCGGCGCCTGTTTGATTGGCGCGGGCGAATGGTTGCGCCGCCGTCACGGGGACAGCGCAGACGATGTGACCGCCTTTCTGCCTTCGGTGTTTTCGGGCGCAGGGCTGGTGTCGATCTTTGCCGCCGTGCTGGCAGCCCGGCAATTGTATGGGCTGATTGGGCCGGAGATGGCCTTTGTCGCCCACCTTGTGACAGCAGCGCTCGCGGTCGTGCTGGGGTGGTTCTATGGCCCCCTGCTGGTGGCCGTGGGTCTGGTCGGCGCCGCGCTCTCGCCGTTCATCGTTGGGGGAAGCTCTGATGCCGGCCCGTGGCTGTATGGGTACTATGCAGTAATTGCCGCGACGGGGCTGGCGGTAGATGCCATCCGCCGCTGGGCCTGGGTCTCCGTTCTGGCCTTGGTGTTGGGCTATGGCGGTGGCGGGTTGATGTTTGCGGCAGGGGCTGGATTGCCCGGCTGGGTGACGATGCTGCTGGTGCTGGTCGGGCTGGCTGCAACCGTGCCAGTGATGGCCCTGATGCCGCGCCAAGATGGCCCATCGGTGACGCAGGCCTTGCTGGCCAAGGGCGCAGCAGGATGGCCATCCTTCCCGGTACGGGTGGCTGCAGGGGCAACGTTGGCATCAAGCATTGCTTTGTTGCTGCTGGCGGGCGTGCCACCAGCCGAGGCAATGCTCGCTTTGGGTGCGCTGACGCTGCTTGCATTGGCGATGCTCGTCTGGGCCGAACGGGCCGAAGGGCTGGATGATCTGGCGGCCCTGCCAGCCGCCGCGTTTATCGGGACCGTGGTCATGCAAGGGGCAAGCTTTCTGCCCATCGTCTATGATTTCGTAGACCAGAGCATCGAATCGCGGCCACCGGAAACGGCGGCGCCTTTGACGGTATCGCTCATCCTTGCGATGGCGTCGGCAATGTCACTGGCAGCGGCGCTGCGGTCATTCCGCACTGAACCGCTGCGCATTGCCTTTGGTCTTGGCGCCGTTCTGACCGCCCCGGTCACAGCGGCGGCGCTGGAAATGCTGTGGGTGCCCGCCGATGTGATCGGGCTTTATCCATGGGCGCTGCATATCATGGCGCTGGCGGCCGCCATGGTGGCCCTTGCGGCGCGCTACGCGAAACTGGACGGCGAGGATCATCGGCGCACAGCCTATGCCACGCTGTCGGCCCTGTCATTGATGGCACTGGCGGTGTTTCTGCTCGCCACGAGCACCGCGCTGACCTTGGCATTGGGGGTGCTGGTGGTTGCGGCGGCGGCATTGGATCGGCGGTTCCGCCTGCCGGAAATGGGCATTTTCATCCAGATCGGGGTCGCAGTGCTGGGCTATCGGTTGCTCGCGGACCCCGGCATTGACTGGGCGATGGATGCATCGTTGGGGGCAGTGCTGGTGGCCTTTGTCGGTGTGATTTCTGCAGTTTTGGCATCACTGTGGCTGCTCCAACCATTGGCACGAACGCTGCCCAAGGGTGTGCTGGAATCCGCGGCCTTGGGGTTTGCGGCACTCCTCGCCAACATCCTGATATCTCGCTGGCTATTGCCAGATACGAATACCACCGCATTCAGTTTTTTCGCGCATTGGGGTCTGGCGTTGAACGCGATGCCGTGGCTGGTCCTGATGTTGATGCAGTTGTACCGCGCGCAATTGGGCGGTGTACTGATGCGCTTGCGTCAGGGGATCGCAGCGGTGGCCGGGCTATTCTCTGGCGGCTTGATGGTGATGGCTGTGTTTCCTGCAAACCCGCTGTTCAGCAGCTATGCCGGTGACGTCGACGGACATGTGATCGGCCCGATTGTGGTGAACTCTTTGTTACTGGCCTATGCGGTGCCGGGTGTGTTGCTGGTCGCAGGGGCGGTGCAGATTGCGATGCCACATTGGCTGCGCAAGGGGTTCATTGGCACGGGTATCGCTTTGATTGCGATGTATGCAGCCCTTGCTATTCGTCACATGTGGCAAGGCGAATGGATCGGACTGAATGCAGGCGTGCTGCAGGGGGAATTGTATACCTATACGCTTGCCATGATGCTGCTTGGGGCGGGGTTGCTCTATCAGTCCATCGCGCGCCGGTCGGTGTTGCTGCGCCGCATTGCCATGGGGGTCATTGGCCTGACTGTGGCCAAGGTGTTCCTTCTGGATGCATCGGGTCTCACGGGGCTGACCCGCGTGGCCAGCTTTGCCGGGCTAGGTCTGTCGCTGGCGGGGCTTGCATGGCTGAACCGTTGGGCCGGGCAGGCGTCACAGGACACCTGACGCCCCCCCTTTACCGCCACCCCGCGCTTTCCTATAAGGCGGGCATGAGCCGCATACACATCATTCCGCGAATTAGCCGCTCGGCGTTCTGATCCATTCAGACGCCGAGGATTCTGGCGCGAACGCCCCCCAAGCCCCCAATCTTTTTCAAGGACTGCCCTGATGTGTGCTGATACCCCTGCAACGTCCCCCGATTATCGCGACACCGTGTTCCTGCCAGAAACTGATTTTCCCATGCGCGCGGGCTTGCCGCAGCGCGAGCCGGAATGGTTGGCGCGGTGGGAAAAGATCGGCGTCTATGACCGCCTGCGCGAGAAAACGGGGCGTGTCCCGTTCGTGCTGCATGACGGCCCGCCCTACGCCAACGGGCATCTGCACATCGGCCACGCACTGAACAAGGTGCTGAAAGACATGGTCGTGCGCAGCCAGCAGATGATGGGCCGCGATGCCCGCTATGTGCCGGGCTGGGATTGCCACGGCCTGCCGATCGAATGGAAGATCGAGGAACAATACCGCGCCAAAGGGTTGAACAAGGACGACGTCGACGTGGTGGATTTCCGCCGCGAATGCCGCGCTTTTGCTGCCGGCTGGATCGATATCCAGCGCGAGGAGTTCAAGCGCCTCGGCGTCACCGGCAACTGGGCCGACCCTTACCTGACGATGGACTACCACGCCGAAGCGGTGATCGCGGGCGAATTCATGAAATTCGTGATGAACGGCAGCCTGTATCAGGGATCAAAGCCCGTGATGTGGTCGCCGGTGGAAAAGACCGCCTTGGCCGAGGCAGAGGTCGAATACCACGACTATACCAGCCATATGGTCTGGGTACGTTTCCGCGTGACGGAAGTGACCTTGCCCATCAGTGGTGCCCGGATGGACCCGCAGGTCGAGGCGGATTTGCGCGGCCGCACGCTCGCACCGTTGATTGGGGCACATGTCGTGATCTGGACCACGACGCCGTGGACCATCCCGCAAAACCGCGCAGTATCATTCGGCCCGGCCATTGACTATGGCCTTTATGAGGTGACCGAAGTCGCCGAAGGTAGCCCCGCGAAAATGGGAGAACGCGTCCTGCTTGCTGACAAGCTGGCAGATGAGGTCTTTGCGCAGGCGAAAGTAGCAGCGCACAAGCGGTTGCAGGACGTGGATTCGAACGAACTCGCGGGCATCGTGATGGCCCACCCCTATCACGGCATCACGGATGGTGCAGGCGAATGGGATGCCGCGATCCCGATGCTGCCGGGCGATCACGTAACCGATGATGCGGGCACGGGATTTGTGCATACCGCCCCGAGCCACGGCGATGACGATTACCAGATGGGCCTGAAATTCGGTCTGCCGATGACGTACAACGTCGAACCCGACGGCAGCTACCGTGCCGACTTGCCGCTGTTTGGCGGGCAACACATCATCACGCCTGATGGCAAAGAGGGGCCTGCAAACGTCAGCAATATCAAGGCGCTGGCGGGTGCGGGTGCGTTGTTTGCCAAGGGCAAGCTAAAGCACTCCTACCCGCATTCCTGGCGATCAAAGGCACCCGTGATCTATCGCAACACGCCGCAATGGTTTGTCGCAATCGACAAGCCGCTGAACGATGGCATGTCAACCTATGGCGATACGATCCGCACGCGGGCGCTGAATTCCATCAACCAACTGGTCGAATGGACACCCGCCACGGGCCGCAATCGCCTGCATTCAATGATCGAGGCCCGCCCCGATTGGGTGCTTTCGCGCCAGCGTGCGTGGGGTGTGCCGCTGACTGCCTTCGTGAAGAAGGGGGCCAAGCCGACCGATCCCGACTTTCTTCTGCGCAATGCCGAGGTGAACGCCCGTATCATCGCGGCCTTCGAGGTGGAAAGCGCAGATGTATGGTTTGTGGAAGGTTTCAAGGAGCGTGTGCTCGATGGCATCGTCAATCCGTCCGATTATGTAAAGGTCGATGATGTGCTGGACGTGTGGTTCGACAGCGGATCGACCCATGCTTTCGTCCTGCGCGACCGCGCTGATGGCACGAAAGATGGAGTCGCAGACCTGTATCTTGAAGGCACCGATCAGCACCGCGGCTGGTTTCATTCGTCCATGTTGCAGGCCTGTGGCACCAAGGGGCGCGCGCCTTATCGGGGTGTGCTGACACATGGCTTCACACTCGACGAGAAGGGCATGAAAATGTCCAAGTCGCTCGGCAACACCACCGCCCCGCAGGAAGTGATCGACGCATACGGGGCCGATATCCTGCGGCTGTGGGTGGCGCAGTCAGACTACACAATTGACCTACGGATCGGAAAAGAGATTCTGAAAGGGGCGGCTGACAGCTATCGCCGCCTGCGCAACACGCTGCGATTCCTGCTGGGAAATCTGGCAGGGTTCGCTGACACGGAAAAGGTGGAACCGGCGGATATGCCGGAGCTGGAACGCTGGGTCCTGCACCGCCTTGCGGAACTGGATGCCGAGGTGCGCGACGGCTATGCGAAGTACGACTTTCAGGGCGTGTTCCAAAAGCTGTTTGCCTTTGCGACAACGGATTTGTCGGCACTGTATTTCGATATCCGCAAAGACAGCCTGTATTGCGATGCGACAACCAGCCTGACCCGCCGATCCTGCCGCACAGTGCTCGACCATGTGTTTCACCGCCTGACTACATGGCTGGCCCCAATCCTCGTGTTCACCGCCGAGGATGTCTGGCTATCGCGGTTTCCCGACGATCAGGGGTCGATCCACCTGCACGACATGCCTGAGACGCCTGCAGGTTGGCGGGATGATGCGCTGGCCGCCAAGTGGGATCAGGTACGTGCCGTGCGCCGCGTGGTAACCGGCGCGCTTGAGGTGCAGCGCACGGCCAAGGTGATCGGGGCATCACTGGAAGCGGCCCCGCAAGTGTTCGTCAGCCCGGCCATGCAAACACAACTCGGTGCGGATTTTGCCGATCTGTGCATCACGTCGGCCATTGCCGTGACCACGGCCAAGGCCCCCGATGGCGCGTTTGCACTGGCCGACGTGCCGGATGTGGCGGTGCTGTTTCAGCCGGCCAAAGGCGCCAAATGCCAACGCTGCTGGAAGGTGCTGCCAGATGTTGGCAGCCACACACACCCCGGCGCCTGCGCGCGGTGTAATGCGGCCCTGACATAGCTTAGCAGCCATTGCCAACGATGCCCGTGAAAGCCCGCCGCAACATGTGCGGGCGGTCAAGCGGCGCATCGGCTACCAGCATCTCGGCCTGATGCCGGGTCAGACCGATATCATCAAGCAGATGGTCATCCTGCCGCGTCAGAAGACCGCCGATGGATAGACGCAGATGTCCCCGGACTTGCGCGCGACGGATCACGGTCACAAACAGGTTCAGAAACATGGTAGCCTCCTATATCACTTATGTAGCTTGGTTATATCAGCAGCATTGACATCAAACCAACGAATACACATGATGCATCACATCTTGAAAATTGATGGCAAACACCATGACCCCGCTCGACAGCGACCTGATGCGCAGCTTTCTGGCCGTGGCGGACACGGGCAGCGTCACGGCGGCCGCAGACCGTGTTGGCCGCACCCAATCCGCCGTTTCCATGCAGATCCGGCGACTGGAAGACAGTCTTGGCCAGCCGCTGTTCCTGCGGTTGCCGCGCGGCGTGGCCCTGACGCCGCGGGGAGAACAGCTGTTGCCCTATGCCCGCCGAATCACTGGCCTGTTGAACGACGCGGCAATTGCCCTTCGTGAAAGGCCCTTGGTCGGCCCGGTGCGTATTGGCATTCCTGATGAATATGTCGAAACCGTGCTGCCACGCGCGCTTGCCGCGTTTTCCGAACGCCATCCGGCGGTCGATGTGACAGTGCGGTGCGATTTCAGCGAACCCCAGGTGGCAGCACTTGTGGCCGACAAGTTGGACCTTGCCGTCGTCTATGACAGCAGCAACACTTCGGCGGATGAAGTCTTGTGCATCGACCCGACGGTCTGGGTCACATCCATCAGCCATGCACAGCACCTGCAAAGCCCAGTGCCGGTAGGCGTATACTTCCGTTCTGACTGGTGCCGTGATTTTGCGCTGCGTTCACTTGACCAGCAAAGCATTGCATGGCGGGTGGGCTTTGAATGCGATACGTCCGGGTCGCTCAGGATTGCGGCGCGCACAGGGCTGGCGATTTCGCCCCTATCGCGCAGCACTATACCCGTGGGATGCCGCGAGTTGACTGCGGATGATGGATTTCCGATCGTGGACCACGCGCGCATTGTTCTCAGGCGCAACCCCGAAGGCACCTCGCCCGCGGTCGAAGGTCTTGCAGACATGGTGCGCGAGGCATTCCGCCCACTGGCACAATCCACCACATGATGGCGAAAGCGAGGCTCCTTAGCCCGTTCGGACCGCTGACCCTGACCGAAAGCGCGGACAAGATCACGATGCTTGACTGGCATGACTGCCCAGATGGACCCTCAACGCCATTGCTCGCTGAAGCCACGCGCCAGCTTGACGCCTATTTCGACCGCCGCCTGACGGTGTTCGACCTTCCGTTTGACTGGGGCACGGGACTGCATGAAAAGGTGCGCCACGCGATGGCGGCCATCCCGTTTGGCGAGACCCGCACTTATGGCGACATTGCGCGCGTGGTGGGCGCGCCTCCACAGGCCGTGGGGCAAGCCTGCGGCGCCAACCCGCTGCCAATTCTGATTCCGTGCCACAGGGTGCTGGGTGCGCAAGGCTTGGGGGGATTTTCGGCCAAGGGCGGCGTCGAGACGAAAGTGGCTCTGCTGCGCCATGAAGGGGCAGCATCGCTGTTGATCTGAAAGGTGGCATTGCAAGTTCAACAGCCAATCAGTAGCCATGCAGCATGACGTTCACCGTTTTCCTTGCCGTCCTTGCCGCTGCACTATTGCACGCCACTTGGAACGCCATGCTGAAAACCGGCACCTCAAAGGTGGGCGGCATGCTGGTGCTGTCACTGGTGGAAATCCCGATCGGCCTCGCCGTCGCGGCGACACGCCCTGCCCTGATCATCAATGCATGGCCTTGGGTCGTTGCCTCGGCCTGCACGCATTTTGGTTACAAGCTCATGTTGACCTTTGCCTATGAGCGCGGCGATCTTTCGAGGGTTTATCCGATCGCGCGCGGTGCGGCACCACTGATGGTCGGCATCGTGGGTGCGATCTGGATGATCGACCCTGTCACCCACACAGAATACGCAGGCATCATCACTCTTGGCCTTGGCATTGCGCTGATGGCACGGGGCGTGTTCACAAGTGGCGAGAACCGCCGCCTGCTGCCATTCGCCGTTGGTTCGGCCTGTGCGACCGCCTGCTACACCATAATCGATGGCATGGGCGCACGTATTTCTGACGATGCGGTGGCCTACATCGCGTGGGTCTTTGTGGCCGATGGGTTGTTGTTCCCCCTGACCATGGTCGCGACGCGGGGTTTTGCCGTGGTGCCGCGTGGGCGGCGCGACTGGGCCATGGGTGCCATCGCATCCGCCGCCAGCTATGGCGCCTATTCGGTATCTGTATGGGCGATGACCGTGGCCCCGATTGCCCTTGTGGCGGCGCTGCGCGAAACGTCGATCCTGTTTGCAGTCCTGATCGGCTGGCTTGTGTTTCATGAACGGCTTGGCCGGGACAAGGCCATCGCAATCGGGGTGATCACGACAGGTGTGGTGCTGACCCGTCTTTAGACCTTCATGTCAAAGCCAAGGTGCTTGGCCACCGTGAAGATGTCCTTGTCGCCACGCCCGCACATGTTCATGACGATGATATGGTCCGCAGGCAGGGTCGGCGCGATCTTCATCACATGGGCCAGCGCGTGGCTGGGTTCCAGCGCGGGGATGATGCCTTCCAACTGGCAGGACAACTGAAACGCCTCCAGCGCCTCGGCGTCGGTAATGCTGACGTACTGGGCGCGGCCCGTGTCATGCAGCCACGAATGTTCCGGCCCGATACCGGGGTAATCAAGGCCCGCGCTGATGGAAAACCCTTCCAGAATCTGGCCATCGGGGTCTTGCAGCAGATAGGTGCGGTTGCCGTGCAAAACGCCGGGGCGTCCGCCTGTCAGCGATGCGCAATGTTGCATGCGGTCGTCCACGCCCTTACCGCCCGCCTCGACGCCGATGATGTTGACCGACGGATCATCAAGGAAGGGATAGAACAGCCCCATGGCGTTCGACCCGCCGCCGATGGCCGCGATCACGGTATCAGGCAGCCGCCCTTCGCCTTCCTGTTCGGCCAGTTGCCAGCGCACTTCCTTGCCGATGATCGACTGGAAATCGCGCACCATCGCCGGATAGGGATGCGGCCCCGCGACCGTGCCTATACAATAGAACGTGTCACGCACGTTGGTGACCCAATCGCGCAGGGCATCGTTCATCGCATCCTTCAGAGTGCCGCGACCGCTGGTCACCGGGATCACTTCCGCCCCCAGAAGCCGCATGCGGAACACGTTCGGGGCCTGCCGTTCGACATCATGCGCGCCCATGTAGACCACGCATTGCAGCCCGAACTTGGCGCAGACGGTTGCCGTGGCCACACCGTGCTGGCCAGCGCCCGTTTCCGCGATGATCCGGGTCTTGCCCATCCGCCGCGCGAGGATGATCTGGCCCAGCACATTGTTGATCTTGTGCGCGCCGGTGTGGTTCAGCTCATCCCGCTTCATATAGATTTTAGCACCACCAAGATGCTTGGTCAGCCGTTCCGCATAATACAAAGGCGAGGGGCGACCCACATAATGCTTCCAAAGCCAGTCCATTTCGGCCCAGAAATCGGGATCGGTCTTGGCGAATTCATAGCGCGCCTCAAGATCAAGGATCAGCGGCATCAGGGTTTCGGACACGAACCGCCCACCGAACATGCCAAAGCGGCCCGCCTCGTCTGGGCCGGTCATGTAACTGTTGATACGATCATCCGGCACGGTTTTCCCCTTGTCTGCTGGCCGCAGATGTAGCGCGCCACCCGTATCAGGTAAAGCCATGAGGCAGGCCGATTACCGGACCGTGCGGAAAATTCGCATCGCACCACTTTGACGTTGTTGACGGCTTCGTGATCGTCGGACCCTGCAACTTCTGGCCCTCGTCTTTCGTAGCTACCGCTCAAACGCAACAAACTTGGCGTTTTGGCGAACCGACATTGAAACAGGAGTGACCAATGACACGCATATTGACCCTTTTTCTTGCCAGTACATCGATCGCAGGCATGGCGCAGGCAGAAACAGCCGTCGGGCTTTCGGGCGACAAGACAATTGTGATGATTGACACATCAACGGCCACAGTAACGGCTACCGTCGAGGCGCAAGGCGTCACGCGGCTGTTGGGCATCGACTATCGCCCCGGCACGATGACCTTGGTGGGCGTGACCGATGAACAGGCCATTGTCACCATCGACCCGGTCACTGGCGCAACAACGCCTTTGTCGCAGATGAACACGATGCTGCCGATTGCGGATGGCGCACCTGTCATCGTTGACTTCAACCCGGCGGCCGACCGCCTGCGCTTTATGTCCGGCACCACCAACCACCGTGTCAATGTCGATACCGGCGAAGTGACCGTGGACGGCGCGCTGAACTGGGAGGCTGATGATGCCAATGCGGCAGCCGCGCTGATGATCGGGGGCACGGGTTATATCAACAGCTTTGGCAAACCCGAGGCGACCGCCATGATGAACATCGACACCGGCCTTGGCAGCCTGCTGCAACAGACGGCCCCAAATGACGGCACCAACAAGACAATCGGCAGCCTTGGCGTCGCATTGGAAGGCCCGGTGGCGTTTGACGTCGCAACCACGGCTGATGGCGTGAACACGGCGTGGCTGGTGGCCAATGGCGGTTTGCATACGGTTGATCTTGCAACCGGCGCTATCGCAATGTCATGGCCGATCACGGGCAGCACGGAAGCGATCCGCGATCTGACGATCCTGCCGGCAAACTGACGTCAAGGAAGGCGGCGACCATCACCCAAGGCGTATCGCATCGCCAAGATTGATATCGCCGCCTTCGACGATCCGGCAGTTCAACCCAGACCGGTGAGTCAGCAGATCGCAGACCGCCTTGCCGGTGACCAGATCAAGATACTTGCAGGGCGCGTTCAGCCGCCCCCCTTCCAGCAGCACTGGTCCCACCCAGAACTGCCGCCCAACCAGATGGTTCAGTGGCACACCTTCGGTCGTCAGGTTACGGCGGTGGTCATGCGGGGCAAGGTCAATGCCATGATCGCGGCGCAGCGCGATCAGGGTTTCAACCTCGATCAGTGTGACTTCGCGGATATCAGCGATCTGCGAATAGGTGCCGGTGCCTATCGCATAGCGATCCCCTTCGATCCCTTCGCCTGCAATCAGGATCGCGGACTCCAGCGCCTGCATCGGGGCGCGTGCCGTTGGGGTGATATGAATGTGCAACAGCTTGCCGCGCCACATCGGACTGCCTCCGTCTGAAACGTGTCGCTATGGGTCAGGCTTTGTGGGTCGGCGTCAACTGCAAATCGCGGGATGCTGCAGCCATAAAGGCTGCGATCCGCGCGTGATCCTTCACCCCCGGCGCGCTTTCGACGCCCGAAGATACATCCACCTGCCGCGCGCCCGTCAGGCGGACGGCCTCAGCCACATTGCCTGCCGTCAGCCCCCCGGCAAGCATCCAAGGCCGCAGCCATTTGCGCCCCACCAGCAACCGCCAGTCAAAGGTCAGCCCGTTGCCACCCGGCAGCGTGCCGTCGCGCGGTGGCTTTGCATCAATCAGCAGCTGATCGGCGGCAAGGCTCATTTCCATCAGCCCCGCCAGATCGCCCTCATCGGCGACTCCCATGGCCTTCATCACTGGCAGACCATACCGCGCACGCACTTCCGCGACCCGCGCTGGCGTCTCATGGCCATGTAGCTGGATCATGTCGAGCGGCACACCATCGACGATCGCATCAAGACTTGCCTCATCTGGGTCAACCACCAGTGCAACTTTCGCAAGGCCCGTCGGTGCATCCAACGCGATAGCTTTTGCTTGCTGGATTGTCAGGTTGCGCGGGGATTTGGCAAAGAACACGAAACCCGCATAAGCCGCACCCGCACGCGCCACAGCCAGCACATCAGCCTGCGTCCGCAAACCACATATCTTGACACGGACATCCGCCATCAGCGGACCTGCCTGCCATCCAGCAACGCAAGAATATCATCCTGCGTATCAGGTTTCGTGTCGCGCAGAACGGCCAGTTCACGTTCCAATCGCACAACCTCGCGCGATTTGGTGCTGGCAGCCGTGCGATGCTTGGCCTCGCGCATCCATTCCCAGACGAACCCGATCAGCAGACCCGCAACGATGCCCGCAAAAATCACGAGGAACAGCGGTAGCTCGGCCGACACCGAAAGCCCAAGAAAGGCCGCCATGTCGTCAGGCAGCAGACGCACATTCACGGACGCGCGGTTTGCGAGTGCAACCACCAACAGACAAACACCCAGAAGTGCGATCAGAACATAGCGAAGATTGCGGAGCATGGGTCACGCCCTGAATGAGACAGCGACCCTGATTATCGGCGGAATGGACACGGGCCGCAAGGCAGCACTTTACTTGGCGTTCAAACGGTCGCGCAAAAGTTTCCCTGTCTTGAAGAACGGAACCTTCTTGTCGTCAACCTTGACCGACTCTCCGGTGCGCGGGTTGCGCCCCACACGGGCATCGCGCGACTTGACCGAAAAGGCACCAAAGCCCCGCAGTTCTACCCGGTCGCCTTTGGCAAGTGCATCAATGATTTCTTCAAAGACCGTATTCACGATCCGCTCGACATGGCGTTGTGTCAAATGCGGGTTTTCATCCGCGATTTTCTGGATCAGTTCCGAACGGATCATCCGATGCCCCCCTGTGGTCACCCCGGTCAACGGGGACGCCACGATGTGTTGTGATGTTGACTATAGGCTCAATAAAACCCGCCACACAAACGAAAACAAAGGAATACCCCCCGAAAACCAAAAGGGCCCCGCGGATTCGCGGGGCCCTTTGTTGCCGTGAAGGCGTCAATCAGTTCTTGTCGCCGCCCTTGAGGGCCGCACCAAGGATATCACCCAGTGATGCGCCCGAATCGGACGAACCATACTGTTCGACGGCCTCTTTCTCTTCGGCGATCTCACGCGCCTTGATCGACAGGCCCAGTTTGCGGGTCTTGGGATCAATGTTGGTCACGCGCACATCGATCTTGTCACCGACCTGAAAACGCTCCGGGCGCTGGTCGGCACGGTCGCGTGACAGGTCGGAACGGCGGATGAAAGACTTCGCGCCATTGTATTCGACCTCAACGCCACCTTCTTCGATTGCGCTGACCGCGACCGTGATGATGCCACCACGCTTCACGCCATCAACGGCATCCGAGAAGCTATCTTCGCCCAGTGCTTTGATCGACAGGCTGATGCGTTCCTTTTCAACATCCACTTCGGTAACAGCGGCCTGAACCGTGTCGCCCTTGCGGTAGTTCTGGATCGCCTCTTCGCCGCGCTGATCCCAGCTGATGTCGGACAGATGAACCATGCCGTCGATATCGTTGTCGAGGCCAACGAACAGGCCGAATTCGGTGATGTTCTTGACTTCGCCTTCGATATTGCTGCCCACGGGATGCGTTTCCGCGAATACTTCCCACGGGTTACGCTGCGTCTGCTTCAGGCCAAGGCTGACCCGACGCTTGGCAGAATCGATCTCCAGCACCATGACATCCACTTCCTGCGAGGTGGATACGATCTTGCCGGGGTGAACGTTCTTTTTCGTCCACGACATTTCCGAAACGTGCACCAGACCTTCAACACCGGCCTCAAGCTCCACAAAGGCGCCGTAGTCCGTAATGTTGGTGACACGGCCCTTGTGGAGCGTGCCGAGCGCGTACAGATTTTCTACCGCATCCCATGGGTCCGACTGCAACTGCTTCATGCCAAGGCTGATGCGGTGGGTGTCCTTGTTGATCTTGATGACCTGCACTTTGACCGTTTCGCCAATCGCCAGAATTTCCGACGGATGGTTCACACGGCGCCATGCCATGTCGGTGACGTGCAGCAGGCCGTCAACGCCGCCCAGATCAACGAACGCACCGTATTCGGTGATGTTCTTGACCACGCCGTCAACCGTCTGGCCTTCGGTCAGGTTGCCGATCACTTCGGCGCGTTGTTCAGCGCGCGATTCTTCAAGGATGGCACGACGCGAGACAACGATGTTGCCACGGCGACGGTCCATCTTCAGAATCTGGAACGGCTGCTTCATGCCCATCAACGGGCCAGCGTCCCGCACGGGGCGGACGTCAACCTGAGATCCGGGCAAGAACGCCACAGCACCGCCAAGATCGACCGTGAAGCCACCTTTGACACGACCAAAGATCGCGCCATCAACGCGGGTCTCGGATGCGTAGGCCTTTTCCAGACGATCCCATGCTTCTTCGCGGCGGGCTTTCTCGCGCGAAATCTGGGCCTCACCGCGGGAGTTTTCCACACGGTCAAGGAACACCTCGACCTCGTCGCCGACGTTGATGTTCGGGGCTTCACCGGGGTTTGCGAATTCTTTGATGTCGATGCGGCCTTCCATCTTGTAGCCGACATCGATGATGGCCTGGCCCGCTTCGATCGCGATAACCTTGCCTTTGACAACCGTACCCTCGTCGGGGGTGTCAATTTCGAAGCTTTCCTTCAGCAGGGCTTCGAAGTCTTCCATTGTTGCTTTAGCGGACATGTAGATCAGTTTCCTTTTCACTTTTTTTCACTGGCCACGCGGTTGGCTCCGCCGGTCTTGGATGATGTCTGCGGTCAGGAAAAGCATGAAGGGCCGGATGATCCCGACCCCGTCTTGCCGATCCATCTGCCGCAGCGACTGCGCGGCGTATAGGGCGGATTGCCCGGCATGGCAAGTGTTTGAACGCGGCCTAAGCGGGGTCTGGCAGCAGACCCAGCCGGTCAGGCGGGAAACCCGCCTCGGCAAAGATACGGGCCACATGCGCCTCAAATGCGGGGGCATGCAGATTGACGCAGTTCAGTTCGAAGTACCAATACAGATATTGCGCATACCCGCCCGTGGGCCTTGCAAACACGCGGTCCAACGCCTGTGGAAAATCAGCAGGGTCGCGGACAGTCTCGCAAAAGTGGTGGAAATCGGATGGGCCAAACAAAATCGCGGGCTTGCGGTGCAGGAAACCCTCCAGCGCCACGGCAGAATTGAACGAGACCGTGACAACAGACGCGGCAATCATGTCGTGCACATTGGCGACCGTTGCGTGGATCGGATAACCATCGGCAATCGCCGCATCAATGATCTCGGCATCATGATCCAACGCAAGAGGATGCGGCTTTACCAGAACCGTCCGCCCCTGTGCCCCCGCCACCACCGCGCGCAGCATGGCACCTGTACTGCAATAGGTCAGCCCGCGTTCCTGCGGTTGATTGCCTTGCAAGAATACGGCAATCGCGCCTTTGGGAAATTCGGTTACCGCATCGATCTGCGTGCGACGGGACACGCGTGGCTTCACCAGACGACCGCGCAGCATTTCAAAGAACCGTGCGGCAGGCGCATAGGGCACTTGCGTCGCATCATAGCGGCGCGCACCGATCCGGCTTTCGGCCTGTACGCCCATGGGGTCCAGATGCCAGAACGGGGGCATGTAGGAAATCGCGGCATTCAAAACGCCGGGGGCCTGCACGCGCCCCATGTCGATGATGTGCAGATTGCCATCGTTGTAGTGCGCAGCTGCATCTGCGCCGCCCTCGAACGGACCAGCACGGCGATCCACTGCGCGGATGGTTGCCCCGCGCCCGCCGTAGGCGGCAGCGATGCGCCGGAAAAGGGCCAGATGTGTCGTCTGAGCGTAGCGTTCCAGATAGTCACGCGGCAGGTGAAAGATGATCTCAGCCTGCGCCATGCGTCCGGTCCATGGCAGCCCGCACCACCGTGATCGCCTGTTCAATGGCGGCTTCAGAATCAAGCGTGGATGTGTCGATCACCACCGCATCCGGCGCCGCCCGCAATGGCGCATCCGCCCGGCCCATGTCGCGCGCGTCACGTTCCATCACCTCGGTCAGTACCTGTTCTGCATCCCCGCCAACCTCCAGCCAGCGCCGGTGGGCGCGCACGTCGGGACGGGCGGTGATGAACAGCTTCACCTCGGCCTGGGGGCAGATCACGGTACCAATGTCGCGACCGTCCAAGACCGCGCCACCAATCGCTCGCGCAAAGCGGCGTTGGAAATCGACCAAGGCCGCGCGCACGTCGGGTATCGCGGCCACACGGGATGCTGCTTGCCCTGCGGCAAGCGTACGTAGATCATCACGCTCCAGATCGGCAGGCGTCAGGGTTTGCGCGGCCATCACAGGATCGCCGCCCTTGGCCCCGACTGCACGGTACAACAAACCGGTGTCCAGATGCGCAAAGCCAAACCGCGCGGCAACAGCCCGGCTGATCGTACCCTTGCCCGCGGCCGCAGGACCGTCAATCGCGACTGTAAAGATCATCGCCGAAATCCCCATTTCCCCTGTGCCAACTATCCTCGGGTGGGTCCGGGAGGGCAGACGGCCCTCCCGGTCAACGGTTGTCGTGGGTGATGTCCCCGCCCAGCGCACGCATCAGGCTTTCGAACACCGGAAACGACGTCGCAATGGGCGATGCGTCATCCACACCAACCGGTTTTTGCGCGGCCATGCCCAGCACCAGAAACGACATTGCGATACGGTGGTCGATATGGGTCTTGCACGTCGCCCCGCCCGGCACGCCGCCCGATCCCATGCCATGCACAATCAGGGTATCGGCGTCCTCTTCGACCCGAACCCCGCACGCCTCCAGCCCCCGCGCCATCGCATCGATGCGGTCGCTTTCCTTGACGCGCAGTTCCTTGATGCCCCGCATTACGGTCTTTCCCGTCGCAAAGGACGCGACGACCGACAGGATCGGATATTCGTCGATCATGCTTGGTGCACGTTCGGGTGGCACTTCGATCCCCATCAGCGCCGAGGATTTGACCCGCAGATCGGCCACAGGCTCGCCGCCTTCAGTGCGCGGATTTTCAAAGGTGATGTCCGCGCCCATGTCGACCAATGTCAGATATAGACCATTGCGGGTCAGGTTCTGGCTGACGCCGGGCACGAAAATGTCTGATCCGTCTACGATCAACGCCGCACAGACCGGGAAGGCGGCGGATGACGGATCGCGCGGCACGGCAACCGTCTGGGGGCGCAGCTCGGGCTGGCCTTTCAGGGTGATGACATGGCCTTCCGTCGTTTTCTCAACGTGAAGGTCCGCACCAAAGCCCATGAGCATCCGTTCGGAATGGTCCCGCGTGGGTTCACGTTCGATCACCACCGTCTCTCCCGGCGTATTCAGGCCGGCCAGCAGAACCGCAGATTTCACCTGCGCCGATGCAACGGGCAAGGCATAGCGCACGGGCATTGGGTTTGCGGCCCCCACGATGGTCATCGGCAGGCGACCGCCCTTGCGGCCGTAGGCTTGGGCACCGAACAGGCTGAGCGGATCGGTAACGCGGCCCATCGGGCGTTTGTTCAGGCTCGCATCGCCCGTGAAGGTGGCGGTAATCGGGGTGGTGGCCATCGTGCCCATGATCAGCCGCACGCCGGTGCCGGAATTACCGCAGTCGATGACGTTCGCCGGTTCGGCAAAACCGCCCACACCAACGCCATGCACTGACCATGCGCCGGGGCCAGCTTGCGTCACCTCGGCCCCGAAGGCGCGCATGGCGCGGGCGGTGTCCAGCACATCCTGACCTTCCAGAAGGCCGGTGATCTTTGTCTCGCCCACGGCCATCGCACCGAAGATCAACGCGCGGTGGCTGATCGACTTGTCACCCGGCACGTCGGCAGTGCCGCGCAGCGGGCCGGATTTGCGGGCGGTCATGGGAACGGGGGTGGCGTGCGATGACATGGGTGATCCTTGCGCGTGACGCTTGCGTGATAGCGCAGGCCGCGGGCGGGGTCCATGGGCTGCCAAGCGGCAGAAAATTGACAGCCGTCAATTCCTGAATTTCCCTTTGTTATCAATAAAAAGGTTAACAAATTCGCGGTTTTGTTAATCTATTGTCAAGGCAGTGTTAACCTTTGCCCTGCCTCAGGAAGGTCAGGTAATGCGGCGGGCGGCCTTCGCGCAGGGCCTTTTGTTCATAGCGGGTCGACGGCCAGTCGCCCCACGGCACGCCCCCCTGCCCCAGCAGATCGAACCCGGCCTGTGGCACCTCATCCAGCGTCTGGCGCACGTAATCGGGGATGTCGGTGGCGACGCGGAATTCGGCCCCCGGCATCATCGCGCGGGCAAGGCCAGCCAGATAACCCGGCGTCACGAAACGGCGGCGGTGGTGGCGGGCCTTGGGCCATGGGTCGGGATAGTTGAGAAACGCCTTGTGCACGCTTGCGGCGGGCAGCACATCAAACAGATCGCGCACATCGCCCGGGTGGATCATCAGGTTATCAATATCTGCCGCGCGCACCTTGCCCAGCAGCATGGCGATGCCGTTCACATAAGGCTCTGCCCCGATGATGAACATATCGGGGTATTTCGCGGCCATATGGACAAGATGTTCGCCACCGCCAAAGCCGATTTCGAGCCAAAGGGGGCGGTCTCGGGTGATTTCCACAAGATCGAGGGGGGTGCGCGCGGGGTTCGCATCCCGCGTGACGCCTTGGACGGAGAGCGGTTCCAGACTTTCGGCCAGATAGGTTTTCTGGCTGGAACGCAGCGTCTTGCCGTGGATGCGACCATAGAAATTGCGGTGTTCGGGGCTGGGATCCGTCATGGCGGCGGGGGTAATCGGGGGATCGGGGGGCGTCAAGGGGTGACCGTATCGGCAGGGCCCGCGGTTGTTGGGTCGTTCGCAGTCCTGCTTCAAGGCCGAAGCGGTCACTCACATTCTTCCCTTTGCCCGGACTGGATGACGAAGTCCGCCTGGCAGCGCGTGCCTCCCGGTCCGCCCACAGGGTGGGCGTTCTTCACGGAATTCAACCGCTAGACGATTTCTGATCGCTCATCATCCCCACCGGACAGGCGCTGCCCTCTGTTGTCTATGCAGAAACGGCGGCGTTGAGTCCATGTTGGTGGATACTGCACTCGGCACGACGGTCTGCTTTGCAGATCACGGCGACCAGAAGAATTGCGGTCTTCTAAAACGGCCCTCGTGATCATCACCCTCTGCCTTTGTGAATCATGCACGGCTCGCACATAACTCAGCTGGGGCCGAGGGCCACGGATGGGAAGTCCAAGCTACAGACATTCAACTGCCAGCGAGAATGGCAGTTCCGACCCGCAAGGCGGGCATCCAGATTGACCACCATCCAAGCCAAAGGCCACTTGGCACACCGGTCAGACGCGGCTAGGTTCGCCTCATGATTGTGCCATTCATACTGCTCGTCATCGCGTTTTGCGGCATTGCCACGGCAATTTTCGTTCCCGGATGGGGCGACCTGATCCTGCTGGCCGGGCCTTGTGCGGCAGCCAGCCTGTTCCTGCTGTTCAGGGCCTACCGCCAACCAGAACCGACGGCCACGCCGAAAAACTGGGTCGTGGTAGATGGGTCGAACGTCATGCACTGGAAGGATGGCACGGCGCAGATCGGCACCATCAGTGCGGTGTTGCACCATCTGGAGGCGCATGGTTTTGCCGTTGGAATCGTGTTTGACGCGAATGCGGGTTACAAGCTGAGCGACCGTTATCAGGATGACAAAGTGCTGGCGCAGCTGTTCCGGCTGCCGGAGGACAGGGTGCTGGTGGTGCCAAAGGGGCAACCGGCGGACCCGGTGATTTTGGCCGCCGCGCGCGATTTGGGCGCACGGATCGTGACCAATGACCGCTTTCGCGACTGGGAAGCCGACTTTCCTGAAGTGCGCAATCGCGGCCACCTGATCCGGGGCGGTTTCCGCGACGGGACGCTGTGGTTGGATATGGGCTCACAGAATGCCGGCCTGCAGCAGGTACCCGCGTCTGGGTGAGGATGCGCTTTCGGATGCGTCCCCCCACCCCGACCCCACAAGGGGGAAGGGAGGTGCCTTTTCGATGCCCCGCCGTGTTGGCATGATGCGAAGAGCCGCGACGTTCGGTGATTACGCCACGCCCATGGGCCGTGTGCCGATGCGCTGGAACACCATCACCAGATAGCCGTCGGGGTCTTGCACCAGAAACTCGCGCTGCCCGCCCATGCGGTCACCCCAATCGCGCCATTTCTCGCGCAGCGCGACGTAGAAGGGCACGCCTTGGGCAGTGACATGGGCGGCGAGCGCATCGACGTCCGTCACGGCGATCTGAAAAACGGCACCGCGGCCAAAGGGCACGTCAAGCGGCCCCGTTTCCCAATCGCCATCGCGCTGATAGAGCATCATTTGCGCACCGTCGGCGCGGTGCAGGTAGGCGAACTTCTGTGCCGGGCGCAGATAGGCCACATCGAACTGCAGAATACCCGTCCAGAAGGTGCAGGAGCGTTCAAAGTCATTGACCATGATTTCAACACAGCACGGCGCAAAGCCGCCAGCGGGGGGTGAGCCGATACCCATTTATTCGTTGGCCTCGTCCCGCACCATGATGCGCAGGATAGCGGGCAGATCTTCATGGACCTGCAACGTCTTGCCTGCGATGGTCAAAATGAAATCAGCTACGAATTCGACGCGAAAGCTGCGGTCAAATCGTTCATCCTGTTCGGCCCAGGTGCCGTCCACCCGTTCGCCTTTCTTGGCAAGTTCGATCGGACGCAGGATATAGCGGGGATCGCCGCCAATGCGGTGGCTGGCCCCCGGTGCGATGGTGGCTTTGGTGATGATCGCCTCGGCTGCGTTGATCGGGCCGGTTTCGTATTCCAACCCTTCACGCGGATCGCGCGCATCGGCCACCCGGTCGGCGCGAAACGCAAAACCCGCCACCGAGCCATCCTTGTGTTCGATCTCAATCGGCTGGCCCGAGGTGTTTGTCACCTCTAGTGTTGCCGCATAGGGCCAGAGATTCTGCGCCTTGGACGGCTCCACGCACAGCATGGGCGAGGCGATGACGGCAATGCGGTAGCCTTGGCCCGCAAATTCGGCAAGGGTTTCCTCGGTCATCTTGCAGTCACTGAACATTGTCGCGTTTCCCATCCTATGCCGCGCCCACCTTGACAACAGCCGACACCCCGGCGGCAGCCATGATCTTTTTCACCTCGATCGCCACCCAGTAATACAGGTTCGAGGGATAGACGGAATTGCCGTTGCGGCCCATCACGCAGTCATTGTCAAAGCCGAAGGTGGTGGCGCTGTCAGCGGGGATGGCTGAGGTGACAAGCGTCACGGTCTTGTCGGGGTCGGATGCGCCCTTGTAGGTGACGCTGGGGGCTGCGGCGACGGGGTGATTGTAGATGTATTCGTCTGGCAGGCCAAAGGTATGGCCGATTTCGTGCACCATGGTCCAGGCGATTGCACCCACGCCGTTGATGTAGAATGTCATCGCCGTGCCGCCTTGGACGAAGGACCGCAGACCGGGGGCGGGGGCGGGTGGCGCGGGCGTGCCATCGACGCTGACCGCGACATCCGCACCGGATGCAACGATAGTCGAAACGAACTGGATTTTCAGCTTTTGCGGCTTGCACCCCGGTTGTTCGACGATGATGCGGTAGGGTGCGGCCTCGGACTGCCATGTGCCCATCGCCCCTGAGATGGCCCCGGTGACCGTGGCCTTGTTCGCGGCCTCGGTCGCACCGGCGGTGTAAGCCAGCGAGAAGGATTTGGTGATCGTGACCGTGCCACCTTCTTCGGTGCGGACGATGTCGATCTTGCACTTGTTGGTCAGGCTGTTGGAATGCGAATAGGTTGTGGTGAAATAATTGCTGAAGCCGTTGGTTGATACATCGCCTTTGGCGGGGCAGGCGCAGCACAGCCCTTCGCCCCCGGTGCCACCAGAGGGGGGTTTGCCCGGCAACGTGCCCGACGGGGGTTTGGGGGGATCACCGCACATGGATCAGAACGCCTTTGCGAAAAGAGGGGCCGGGAAAAAAGGGATGGGTCATTCCTTCGTCACATCGCGCAACACCACGCGCAACATGGCGGGCATGGTTTCGGAAACCTCGGTCTTGGTGCCATCACGGGTCAGGGTGAAAAAGGCATAGAAGGAAATGCGGAAGGCCCGGTCAAAGCGTTCTTCCGGCAAGGCCGGACTGCCGTCGATCATTGCGCCGCGCGTGACCAGACCGCCGATCTCGATCATGTAGCGGGGATCGCCGCGAAAGCGGTATTCGCCACCCGCGGGGATGGTCGCGCTGATATTTTCGACCATCTCTGCGTTCAGAGGACCCGGATCGAAGCCGATGGTTTCGCGCGGATCGCGGGCATCGGCGATCATATCGGCGCGGAACGAAAAACCGGCAATCTGCCCCGCACGATGCTCGATCTGCACAGGCCCCGGCCCGGTGTTTGTGATGACGAGCGTTGCGGCATGGGCGGTTTCGGACGTGGCCTCTGCAGGATCAAGGCACAGGGTCGGCGTGCCCTCGACAACCAGACGAAATCCTTGCCCTTCCGCCGTGGCGAGCGTTTCGGTTGTCATCGTGCAATCCTTGAACATCGTCACAGTCCCTTTTTCCACGCAAGCCGCGAGCATCAGGCCCGCAACCAGCACATTCGCAGCCTTAGGCCAGACCCACTTTGACAACCGCCGTCACCCCCGCCGCTTTCATGATTTTCTTCACTTCGATGGCGATCCAGTAAAACAGGTAGTCGGGGAACGTGTTGTTGCCGTTGATCCCCATCACCGTCGCATTGTCGAATGCAAATTGCCCTGCGGCCACAGCCGGCAGCGCCGATGTCGTCAGGGTGACGACCTTGTCGGGATCATCAGCCCCTTTGTAGGTTGCCTTCGGCCCGGTGTTGGATGGGCGGTTATAGGTATATTCATCCAGTAGGCCGAACGTGTGGCCCGTCTCATGGGTCATTGTCCAGGTCACATCACCGCCGCCATTAATGTAGAAATCCATCGCTGTGCCGCCCGTCACGCCGGACCGCAAGGCGGGTGTTTCTGCAGGCCTGCCATCGACGTTGACCGCAACATCGCCGCCGCTGGCCACAATGGTTGACGTATACTGGATCTTCAGTTTCTGCTGTTTGCAACCTGGCTGTTCGAGGATGATGCGGTAAGGTGCAGCGCCCGCCTGCCACGCGCTCATTGCGCCTGCAATCGCCCCTGACACCGTTGCCTTGTGTGCGGCCTCTGTCGCCCCGCGAGAATACGTCAGGCCAAAGGATTTCGTAATCGTCACCGTGCCGCCCTCTTCGGTGCGGATGATGGCGATCTTGCATTTGTTGGTGCGCGCATGGGTGGCGGAATAGTCAGTGGACACATAGGTGCCATAGCCATTGGTGTTCACATCGCCGTTCGCCGGGCACGCACAGCACAGGCCTGTGCCGCCAGCTGGCCCCGTGGGCGTGCCGCCGGGTAGTGATCCTGATGGCGGTTTTGGCGGATCACCGCACATTGTCAGGCCTCCGGACCCGTTGGCACGTTGATCCGCTGCGCACGTTTGATGGCATAGGCCCCGATCACGGCCATGGCATCGTCGGGGGTTGGTGCGTCTTTCATCGCGGCGGCGGCCCATGGGAACAGCGGGTCGGCAACAAAGCGGTAGCCGATCACGAAGGACAGGATCTGCGCCATGCACTGCCCGGCCTCGGATGCGATGCCCGCTGCAATATGTTCGGAGGCCGTCTGCTTCAGGTAGACCCCCAACCGGGTGCGGTCTTCTTCGGCCAGATGCTGCGAGGCCCGGTTCAACAGCGCCCCGGTTTTCACCTTGGTCAGGGCGCGCGGCCCGCCTTGCGGTGCAAGATCAGCCTCAAGTTCGGCCATCAGCGCCTTCCACAGCGCGAAAACCGTGATGCCATTGCCGTAGTGGCGCGTGTATTCCTCCGGAAACGCGCGGGCAAGGAAGGACATCCGATCCTGCCCTTCGTGTTTGAAGATGCGCACGAGTTCGGGAAAACGGTTCGACCGGTGGAACCAGCCGCCAAAGTGGCACATGATATACAGAAGATAAGTGATCTCTTCCTTGAAGGTCAGGCCAAGCGCCTCGCCCTCGCGAATCGCGTGATCGACGATGGCATCCAGTTGGGCGGGTTCAAACGGGCCAAAGCGCGGCTTGTCATAGCGCAGAAGCCAGGCCTTCAGTTCGATGCGGAACCGCCGCATCGTGCCGTCAGCGATGATCTTGGCATCGCGCGCCGTCAGCTGGGTGAAGGCGGGCAGGGTTTCGGGATTTTTCGCATCGGACGCAGGGATGAACACGGTAGCGGGCGTGTCGGCAGGCACGGCAATGATGGCCTGCACCGCAAAGTCGGTGTGAGGCTGGAAAAACTGCGCCACACGTTCTGGCCAATCGGTCAGCCCGGCGAAGTATATCCCGGCCGCGCGCGGATCGTAAAAGCGGAAATAGCGGGTGTCGCCAGCATCGTTGCGCAGAATGGTGAAGCGGCGAAAATGTTTCCACAACTGGTCAATCGTGCCGCGTGACCGCAGGAATATCCCTGCCTCATGGTCCCAAAGATGCCAACGGGCCGACCCTTTGGTGAACAGATGGCGGGTAAAGCTGCTGTCAGGCGTCAGGCGCACGATCCACGGGGCCACATCGGCCAGCCTGTCAAACGCCTGGCCCTGATAAAGACAGCGGTTTTCAAGGCCCCAGCCCGTGATCGTTTCGGGCAGGCCCTTGATCTTGGCCGCATCCAGAATGGCATAAGTCTGCAACGGCGGCACGGCGGCGGCATCCCCGCCTGCAGCGGCGATTTCGGCAGGCGTGGGGTCGGGCTGGCCGAAGAGCAGGTCCTGCAGCGCATCGGGCACATTCTGTTTGGCCATGATGCCAAGCTGATCGCCCAACGGCTCGACATCTTCAATCGTTTGCACGATCAGGCTGGCGGGGTTTGCGGCGCGGGCGCGGGCCGCGGGATCGGCACCGCCGCCGGTGTTGGTCCAATGGTCGAATTCTTCTGCAGGTGTCATGTCGTGCCCCCCGTCATGCCGGGCGCGATCCGGGAATGGGTCATCAAGCAGCGGACCGGGTGCCCTGCCACAAGCGGAATGACGGATCGAAGGACCATGCGTGCGCCGTTCAAAATGGGCGTTCCGTGGACTTTGAAATAGCGACGTCCAAAGGAACGCGATCAACAGAAAATTCAAATACGTTCAAAAAGTGTAGCGGGGTTCAAACGCGCTTGCAATCAAAGTTATGGTAGCCATGCAAAGGGGCGGCGCATCGCTGCACCGCCCCTTTGTCGTGGTTTCCACGTTACTTCGACCGTCAGACCGCCTTTTTCAGCGCATCGATCAGATCGGTCTTTTCCCAACTGAAACCGCCATCCGCTTCGGGTGCGCGGCCAAAATGGCCGTAGGCCGATGTGCGGGCATAGATCGGACGGTTCAGCCCAAGATGTTCACGGATGCCGCGCGGTGTCAGGTCCATGCATTGCGCGACGGCGCGTTCGATCTGCCCTTCCTCCACTGTGCCCGTGCCATGGGTGTTGACGTAGATCGACAGGGGTTTGGCCACGCCGATCGCATAGCTGACCTGCAGGGTGCAGCGTTCCGCAAGGCCAGCGGCCACCACGTTTTTCGCCAGATAGCGCGCGGCATATGCGGCGGAACGGTCAACCTTGGTCGGGTCCTTGCCGGAAAACGCACCGCCGCCATGGGGGGCCGCCCCGCCATAGGTATCGACGATGATCTTGCGGCCCGTCAGCCCTGCGTCACCATCCGGCCCACCGATCACAAAGGTGCCTGTGGGATTCACATGCCATTCGGTTTTCTTGGTGATCCAGCCGTCAGGCAGCACCTCGCGGATGTAGGGCTCTACAATCTCACGGATGTGTTTGGATTTCTGGCGTTTGCTTTCATGCTGCGTCGACAGCACGATGGAGGTCACCTCCACCGGCTTGCCGTTCGCATATCGCAGCGAAAGCTGGCTTTTGGCATCGGGGCGCAGGGTGGGTTCGGCACCTGATTTGCGCACCTCGGTCAGGCGGCGCAGGATAGCATGGGCATACTGGATCGGGGCCGGCATGTATTCGGCGGTTTCCAGCGTGGCATAGCCGAACATGATGCCCTGATCGCCCGCGCCGTCCTTGTCGACACCTTGGGCGATATGGGCGGACTGGCCGTGCAGGTAGTTATGCACCTTCAGCGTTTCCCAGTGGAATTTCTTTTGTTCATAGCCGATGTCGCGCACGCAATCGCGCACGATGGCGTCGATGCGGCCCATCATGGCCTTGGTCGCGTCCTTGTCGGACAGGCCGACCTCGCCGCCAACCACGACGCGGCTGGTGGTGGCAAAGGTTTCGCAGGCGACGCGGGCGTTGGGCTCGGCCGTCAGGAACGCATCAAGGACAGCATCAGAGATACGGTCGCAGACCTTGTCGGGATGGCCTTCGGAGACGGATTCCGACGTAAAGACGTAGTCATTGCGGGACATGGGGAAGTGCTCCGTTAAGGTGAACCGCATTGCACGCCAGGAAGCCGTTGTGCGCGGTGAATGGGGCTGCCTATCTGCGTGACGGGGGCGCGTCAAGCAACCTTGCGCCGCTGGGCGGCAATGAGGCCGCTGCCGAGTCCGCCAAGCAACAAAAGCAAGGGTATCTCACCATAGCGGGCATAGGGCGGGGGTGGCAATGCGCCGGGAATTTGCGCCATATCCAGCGCCCCCGCTGTGCCAAATGGCAAGGATTGCAGCATGCGGCCCTGTGCATCATAGACCGCCGTGATTCCAGTATTGGCGACGCGCAGCAAGGGCAGGCCCTGTTCGATGGCGCGGAACCGGGCCTGTGCGGCATGTTGCCAAGGGCCGGTCAGGGTGCCGAACCACGCGTCATTGGTGATCTGCAAAATCCAGTCCGCGCCATCAGGGGCGGCATTCACATCTTGTGGAAAAACCGCCTCATAGCAGATCAGCGGGATGATCGTGCCAAGCTTTGCGCCAAGGTCCATCACGGCCGGACCGCTGCCCTTGGCATAGCTTGCGCCCAATTGGCTGGCAAAAGCTTGCAGCCCGAACCAGTCATAGGCCAGATCGCCAAAGGGGATGTATTCGCCAAACGGCACCAGGTGCCATTTGTCATAGTGCTGCGCAATGGTGCCATCCGCTGCAATCCGGGCCAGCGTGTTCCAGCCCTGCGGGCCATCCACACGCTGCAACCCCACGATGACGGCGTTGCCTTGCGCGGCATCCGCGATCATCCGGCCCACCTGCGGGTTATCCTCGATCAGATAGGGCACGGCTGTTTCGGGCCAGATGGTAAGGTCCGCCACAGGTTCGGCGGCGGTCAGCGCAAGCTGGCGGTCAAAGATGGTGCGGGCTTGATCCGGGTCCCATTTCAGGTGCTGTTCGGCATTGGGCTGGATAAGCCGCACTGTGACATCACGGGATGGCCCGGTGGCAAGATCAAGCCGTGCCATACCTGCGCCATAGGCCGCAATCAGCGCGACCCCCATGATCGGGGCCGCCCAGCGATAGTTCAATGCAACGGGCACGGCGGCCACCAGCAGCGTCAGCAACGTCAGCCCGCTGGGGCCGACATACGCGGCCAGTTGCGCAATCGGCGTATCAATCCACATGTGGCCGATAAGTGCCCATGGGAACCCTGTCAGCACATAGCCACGCGCCAGTTCCATGACCCCAAGACCCACAGCGAAAGCCCACGCCCGGTGGCGCGACAGGCTTGCAGCATATCCGGCGGCGGCCCAGAACAGCGCCATGCCAAAGGCAATCCCCAGAACAGCGAAAGGGGCCATCCAGCCATGACGCACGGGGTCCACAAAGAACGGCGACACGATCCAGCTGAGTGACGCACCGAAATAAGCAGCACCGCCGATCCATGCGACCCAGACGGTGGCGGCCCGGCCATCGGCGCGCGCCACTGCAAAGATCAACACGCAAAGCGCAGGCAGCGCGGCCCAGACCCAGCCCAGCGGGGCCTGCCCCGTGGCCAGCACAAGGCTCGCGCCGATGGGCAATGCCAGCCTGCGCCAGCCGGGGAAACCCGCGATCATTTTACGGCGACGGCCACCTGGGGCAGCCGCACGCGCAGACGTTTGATCTTGCGCGGGTCGGCGTCGACGATTTCAAATTCGACCCCGGATTCATGGGTCACAATCTCGCCCACGGCGGGCACACGACCGGTGCGCAGGAACACAAGGCCACCCAGCGTGTCGATGTCGTCATCCTCGTCTTCGTCATGCAGGTCCATGCCGATGGCCGCCTCGAACGTGGCAAGTGGCGCGATGGACTGCACCAGATAGACACCCGGCTTTTCCTCTTTCCAAAGCAGCCCCTCGTCCTCATCATGTTCATCCTCGATCTCGCCGATCACGGTTTCGATCAGGTCTTCGATGGTCACAAGGCCATCCACCCCGCCGTATTCGTCGATCACCAGCGCCATGTGGATACGTTCCTTCTGCATCTTTTGCAGCAAGGCCCCTACCGGCATCGATGGGGCGGCAAACATGATCGGGCGCAGCAGTTTGCGCAGGGAATAGGGGGCCGTGCCGCCAAATCCCTGTTCCAGCGCAAGATCCTTGAACAGAACCAGCCCTTGCGGATGGTCCATCGTGCCTTTGTAAACCGGCAGGCGCGAATAACCGCTTTCGCGGAATTTGGCGACAAGATCATCCCGCCCGATGGTCAGCGGCACAGCCGCAATTTCGGCATTCGGGGTGGCCACATCGTCCACACGCAGACGGCGCAGGTTCAGGATATGGGGCGCATCCGTTGTCGCGGCGGGTGCCGGGGCCGGGGCCACGTCCATCAGATCGCTGGCGGCACCGGGTGACAGGGCGTCAAGCAAGCGCCCGATCAGCCCGCGTTGCGGAGGTTCGTTTCCGTCTTCTGGGTTTGTGTCCGCGAGCGCGGGTAACCCGTCGTTGCTACTGCCCATTGGTCCTTTGTCCATCAAACCACCCGACCGGCGGCATCCCTAATATGGATCACAGATGCCAAGGCTGGCAAGTATGCGCGTCTCGGTTGTCTCCATTAATGCCGCATCTGCATCATCAATGTGATCGAACCCCAGCAGGTGCAGCACCGCATGTGCAATCAGATGGCTGACATGGGCCTGCAAGGTCTTGTCCTGATCGGCGGCTTCACGCGCACAGGTATCATAAGCGATGGCAATATCGCCAAGCGCGGTGGCGCTTTGCGGCAGATCCGGCATCGTTCCCGGCGTGGCAGCGGCGCGCTCATCCGATGGCCATGACAGCACGTTCGTGGGTTGCGGCTTGCCCCGGAAATCGGCGTTCAGGGCGGCAATCCGCACATCATCACAGGCAAGGATCGCAACTTCAAAGCCATCCGCATGCAGGCCAAGGGTGGTCAGCGTTGCGCGCGTGGTCGCCTCGGTCAGCGCGTCAAAGCCAAGCGCGTCCCAGCGGGGGTCTTCGATGATGCAATCTGTTACAGGCGTCATGCGCGGCTTAGACCGATGTTTGCGGCAAAGATCAACGGCTGCCACAGGGGCAGCCGTCAATTCCGCGACGATGTGCGGATCAGCCTTGCGCCTCGTCCGCCTCATACGCTTCGATGATACGGCCCACCAGCGGATGGCGCACCACGTCCTTAGAGGTGAAATAGTTGAAGGTCACGCCCTTCACACCTCTCAGAATGCGTTCGGCATCCTGCAACCCGCTGGCCGTGCCACGCGGCAAATCGACCTGCGTGCGATCCCCGGTGATCACCATGCGGCTGCCTTCGCCCAGACGGGTCAAAAACATCTTCATCTGCATGGTCGTGGCATTCTGCGCCTCGTCCAGCACGACAAAGGCATTCGACAGCGTGCGGCCCCGCATGAAGGCAAGCGGTGCAATTTCGATGCGCTTTTCCTCCAGCAGTTTCTGCACCTGTTTCTGCGGCAGAAAATCGTTCAGTGCGTCATAAAGGGGCTGCATGTAGGGGTCGATCTTTTCGCGCATGTCGCCGGGAAGGAAGCCCAGACGTTCGCCCGCCTCGACCGCCGGGCGGCTGAGGATGATCTTTTCAACGGCCCCGCTGATGAACAGCGTCACCCCAACGGCCACGGCAAGATAGGTTTTGCCGGTGCCCGCAGGCCCGATGCCAAAGCCCAGTTCGTTGGCGAACAGGTTGGCGACATAGGCCTTTTGCGCCTCGGTCCGGGGTTCGATCGGTTTCTTGCGGGTGCGCAGTTCGACCGCGCCGCCCTTGAACATTTCGATTTGTTCGCCCTCACGCAGCACGTCCGGCATTGGGCGGCCCAGCCGGATGGCCCCGTCGATATCGCCCGCGGCAAGCCCGCGTCCGGCCTCAAGCCGGGCATAAAGACCGCGCAGCACGGCGGCGGCCTGATCGCGCGCGCCTTTGTCGCCAATCACGGCCAACCTGTTTCCCCGTCTGAGGATGTGAACCCCCATCTGATGTTCGACCTGCGCAAGATTGCGGTCAAATTCGCCGCAAAGGTCGATCAACAATCGGTTGTCGGGGAATTCCAGCAGTGTTTCCACGATGTCTTCGGCTTTCGGGGGGGTCAGCGCGCTGATGCCCAAAGGGTGCTCCTTATGATCGGGTTGAACAAGTGAAATGGTGCGGCTTTGCGGGACGGCTGGCAAGCGTTTTGGTGTGGTCTATGGCCACCATCACGCAGATTTATATAGGGGTTGTGACAGATGCCACAAAGAGCGGCAGAAACAAAAAAGGCCGCACCTTGCGGTGCGGCCCCGTCATGTTGTGCGTCCGACCCCATCAGGGATTGACCGCTGTGCGGATGCCGGGGCCCGACGCACGGTCCCGGATGCCGGGGGTTCCAGTCTGGTAGTTGCGCAGGACCGTGCCCGGCGGATAGTTGCTGTCGCACACAGGCAGACCCGAAACCGGGTCATAGCGCGGCGAGGAATAACCCTCCAGACCATCATCAAGAATCCAGTTCTGGCAGCCGTCCGGATCATAGGCGATTGCGGCGCGACCGTTGGCCAGAACGCCGGTATCGCGCCCCTGATCCTGCCCCGTGGCGATGATCGAATTCGCGCCCCGATAGCTTTGCGTGCCTTCAAAAGATTCTGTGCCAACACAACCCGCCATTGTCAGCGCGACCAATCCGCTTGCGGTGATTTTCAAAACGTTCATCATCACCCTCAATACGAATAGCAGACGACTTCGACGCGCCGGTTGCGCGCCATGCCTTCTGCACTGTTGTTTGATGCAATCGGCTGGCGTTCGCCAAAGCCGATTTGACGTTGGACCACTGCGCCCACCGACCGGGCCACATCTGCCACGGCCGCTGCACGGTTGTCCGACAGGCGAATGTTGTATTCATCCGATGCGCGGCTGTCAGTATGGCCATAGATCGCATAGCCGAATGCGCCGGCGCTGCGGAAGAACTGCGTCAACCGCGCGCGGCCACTGCTCGTCAGACGCGCAGAATCGGTGTGAAACATCGTGTCGGTGTTTTCGACAAGGCAGCTGTTCTGCTTCAGACACACCGGCTTGCCCGTTTGCGGATTCCGCCGCGGCACCATGTAGCCTTCAATGCCACCATCGGCCCACCAGTGCTGGCAGCCGTCATCATCAATCCACAGGCCCCATTCAATCTGCCCGGACACCTCAGGCGCCTGCTGCGCAAGCGTGACTGTCGCACCCGACAAACCCACTGCAACTGCAACCGTTCCTACCATCGTCCGGACTGCTTTGCTTAACACTTGCACAGTCGCAGCTCCCCCAAAACGCACCAAATATGATTTAGACTTGCCGTCGCGTCGGGGGGAAGTAAAGCAAAATCTATGGGTTTTGGCGCGAAACAAGACTAGCTGTTGCGTGTCGCCCAAGTAATGATGGCAAAATTGTGGCACCGTTTCAAGGCAGGAAACGATCAGATTTCAGAAATTCGTACCCCAGCCAATGAGTTGGCAGACGAAGCTGAGACGCGGACCCGGACCAGGTCACCGGCCCGGCCAGCAGGATCATCGACGAACACCGCCTGCAGGTGATCGGACTTGCCCACCATCTGCCCCGCCTGCCGTCCGGCCTTTTCGTAAAGCACGCCAACCTCGCGCCCGACCATGGCGTCCTGCGCGGCGCGCTGTTGTCGGATCAGCACCGATTGCAGCGCCTGCAGACGTGCGTCGGCGACATCATCGGGCACCGCAGGCTTTTCAGCGGCAGGGGTTCCGGGCCGGGCGGAATATTTGAAACTGTAGGCCGCACCGTAACCAACCCGTTCAATCAGATCGAGCGTTGCGGCAAAATCAGCGTCCGTTTCACCGGGAAACCCTGCGATGAAATCGGACGAGACAAGAATATCGGGACGCACCGCGCGGAACCGGTCAATCAGGCGCAGATAATCGTCACGCGTATGTTTGCGGTTCATCGCCTTGAGGATGCGGTCGGACCCCGACTGCACCGGCAGATGCAGATAGGGCATCAGTTGCGGCAGATCGCCATGTGCGGCAATCAGGTCATCTTCCATGTCATTGGGGTGGCTGGTCATGTAGCGCAGCCGGTCCAGCCCCGGAATTGCCGCCAGTGCCCGGATCAGGCGCGCCAGCGTCCAGCCATCGCCGTGATAGGCATTGACGTTCTGGCCCAGCAGCGTGATTTCCCGCACGCCGCGCGCCACAAGGGCCGCAGCCTCATCCAGCAGGCGCTGTGGGGGGCGGCTGACTTCGGCCCCTCGGGTGTAGGGCACCACGCAAAAGGCGCAGAATTTGTCACAGCCTTCCTGCACCGTCAAAAACGCCACCGGCCCCTTCGCCCCGCGCCCCTGCGGCAGGTGATCGAACTTGTCCTCGGGCGGGAAATCGGTATCCACCACCTGCCCCGTCCGCCGCGCCATCGCAGGCAACCGATGATAGCTTTGCGGCCCCACGACCAGATCAACCAGCGGCATCCGGCGCAAGATCTCGGCCCCTTCGGCCTGTGCGACGCAACCTGCCACGCCAACCTTGAGATCAGGCTTTGCCGCCTTGAGCGGGCGCAAGCGGCCCAGATCGGAATACAGCTTTTCGGACGCCTTTTCGCGGATGTGGCAAGTGTTGATCAGCACCATATCCGCATCCTCGACCACATCGGTCGTGATATAGCCGTCTGCGCCCATGGCCTCGACCATGCGCTCGCTGTCATAGACGTTCATCTGACAGCCATAGGTTTTGATGAACAGCTTTTTCGCGTCGGTCATCGGCGGGGCCTCTGGATGCAATCAAAACCGGGGCATACACGCAACGCCGCCCCTTTCGCAATCAGGCAGGCCTTGCATTGACGCAGCAGTTACCATTTTCTGCGATGACGTCGAAATGGGGCACGCCGTGCAATACGCCAACATGCAGGACTTTCTGACCAAGGCCACGCCCCTGCTGGCGCGAGGGCCTGTGGCGCTGATCATGGCCGAAGACATGGTCGAACTGGACACCACCATCCGCCATCACATCAACGCAGGCTTTCGCAGCATCGTGCTGTTTGGCCCGGCGCAACTTGCGCTGACGGCAGAACTGCACGACGCCGTGCATCATGTCACCTTCGATGTGCATGGCGACAACGCCCTTGTCGACGCGGTCAACGCGGTGATTGATGCGGCGGACGGGTCATGGCTCTACTATTGTTACAACGCCGAATACCTGTTTCATCCATTCTGCGAAACGCGCAACATTCGTGAACTCATCGCCTATCACGCCGAAGAACGCCGCGATGCGCTGCTGTCTTATGTGATTGATCTTTACGCCGATGATCTGGACAGGTTCCAGAATGCGGTATCGCTGGAAACGGCCTTGCTGGATCGTTCGGGCTATTACGCATTGGGTCGCCCGGATGTGGCCAACAAGAATTACCCCAAGGAACGCCAACTGGATTTCTATGGCGGCCTGCGCTGGCGGTTCGAGGAACATGTGCCCGTGCCCAAACGCAAGATCGACCGGATTTCGATTTTCCGTGCCAGAAGTGGCCTGCGGCTGCGCCCCGATTTCACCTTCACGGATGAAGAATACAACACCTACGCCTGCCCCTGGCACCATAACCTGACGGTTGCCGTCTGTTCCTTTCGCACGGCCAAGGCACTGCGCACCAACCCCGGCAGCCGGTTCGACATCCACACCTTCCGCTGGCGCAATTCCACCGAATTCCAGTGGCATTCCCAGCAGTTGATGGATCTGGGGCTGATGGAGCCGGGGCAGTGGTTCTGAACCACCGGGCGCGCGGGCCTAGTCGCCGCGGGCACCACCCAATCACGCTTTCGTGAACACAATTCCCGAAACTTCGCGCCACCCCCCCCGTTGCTGCAGGTGTGAAAGCCGGGCTGTCCGGCTTTTTGCTACACCGGGAGACGCCAGAATGAAATCCACCCTTGCCCTGACCCTTGCATTTACCGCCGTTGCAGGCGCCGCTTTCGCCAACCCCGATGTGGGCGGTGCTGCGATGTTCGAAGAAAAGACCATCGTTGAAAACGCTGTCAATTCGCCCATCCACACGACCCTCGTCGCCGCCGTGACGGCTGCGGGCCTTGTCGATGCGCTGTCGGGCGCTGGTCCCTTCACGGTGTTCGCACCCGTGAACGATGCCTTTGCCGCCCTGCCCGCAGGCACGGTCGATACGCTGCTGAAACCCGAAAACAAGGACACGCTGACCAAGGTTCTGACCGCGCATGTGGTTGCGGGCGATCTGAAGCTTGCCGATCTGCGCGCCCAAGTCGGGGCCGATGGCTATGCCAACCTGCAAACCCTGTCGGGCGATGCTTTGTCGATCAAGTTCAGCGGCAATACCGCACGCGTCTATTCGGAATCGCGGAATATCGGCACCATCACGATTGCCGATGTCGATCAGTCGAATGGCGTGATCCATGTCATCGACGCCGTCATGGTTCCGAAGTGAGCCTTTCCGGGCGGGGGTCTTTTGCCCCCCGCCACACCTTTTCCGGCGCGGCGGACCTGTCCCTGCTGCGCCGCTTTTGGAATTCCCCCCTGCAGGACGCCCCCTGCGACAAGGAATTGCTTTGCGTCGCGCGTGATCCACGTTATGCAGACGGACGCAACCGAGAGGCCACCTGTTGACCCCCCCTGAATTGCCCGAGACCGCCCGGTCTGCACGTGACTGGGTACAAGTGCTTGCTCAATATCGCAGCCCGTCCACTATCCGCAGTATCTGGGAGCTGGCGGTCACCATGGTCATCTACTGCGGCTTGTGGATTGCCGCACTGGTCGCGCTGGAATGGCACTGGACGCTGGCCTTTGCGATCGCTCTGCTGAATGGTCCCTTCATCGTGCGGCTGTTTGCCATTCAGCACGACTGCGGCCATAGCGCCTATTTTGCCCGCCGCGAGGCGAATGACTGGGTGGGGCGCGCGCTTGGTGTGCTGACGTTGACGCCCTATGATGTCTGGCGCAAGCAACATGCGGTGCATCATTCGGCCACCGGCAATCTTGACCGGCGCGGCATCGGGGATGTGTTGACCCTGACGGTCACGGAATACCGGGCGCGCAGCACGTGGGGGCAGTTCGCCTATCGGCTTTATCGTCATCCGGTGGTGATGTTCGGCCTTGGACCTGCGTGGCTGTTCGTGTTCAACAACCGCCTTCCGGTCGGACTGATGACGGCAGGCTGGCGGTATTGGGTGTCGTCGATGGTGACCAATGCGGCGGTGCTGGTCACGCTGATCGGTCTGTATCTTGTCGGCGGCTGGGGCGCGATCTTTGCGGTATGGTTGCCCACCGTGCTGATGGGGGCGACGATCGGGGTCTGGCTGTTTTACGTGCAGCACCAGTTCGAAGACGCCCATTGGGAGTTTGAGCCGGACTGGAATGTGCACGAGGCCGCGATGCTCGGATCATCGCACTATGTGCTGCCACAACCCTTGCAATGGCTGACGGCGAACCTTGGCATGCACCATGTGCACCATCTGTATAGCCGGATGCCGTTTTACCGCATGCCCGAAGCGTTGCGTGATTTCCCGCCTCTTGCGGCCGCACAGCGCATGACGATCCGGCAAAGCCTGATCAACGTGCGCCTGCATCTGTGGGATGAAAAGGGCCGTCGTCTGCTGACATGGGCACAGGCGCGGGCGCTGCCGGCGTAGAAGACGAAAGCTTTTCGCAGAAATTCTTCAGGCGCGGCGCAGGCGGATCACCACATCCACCTTGGACACCACCATGCCTTCAGGTGCCATCGGCACACCGCTGATCTGCAACTGATCGGCAGGCGCGTCGGTCAGGCTTGCGGTGTCTTCCCAGTAGAAATGCGGATGATCGTCCATCCGGGTATCGAAATAGCTTTTCGACCCGTCAACGACAACTTCGTTCATCAGCCCCGCGTCACAGAACGCGCGCAGGGTGTTGTAAACGGTCGCAAGGCTGACCTTTTCATCGGCTTGGCGCGACGCCGCATGCAGGCTCTCGGCTGTAACGTGGCGGTTTTCGCCGTCGCCCACCAGCAACGTGGCCAACGCCAGACGCTGCCGCGTGGGGCGCAATCCACCCCCCGTCAACCAATTCGCGCCGCGTTCCATTGCCGTCATCCGGTGGCCTCATCTGCCTTTGACGCCTTACATATAGAGCGCGGGCGACCTGCATTCAAATCTTTTCATCGTGGCCCCCCGAAGCCTCGCCCCAAGGCGCGCCATGCACCAATGGTCAAAAACGCCCCGCCCACCGCCGCAGCCCAGAACGGCAGCGTCAGTGCGATGTCCCGCGGAAGCGGCCCCTCGCCCACCTGCACCAACGCGCCCGACAGCGCCAGCCCCACGGGAATCATCCCCCATGCAAGCAGCCGGTACAGGCTGTTGACCCGGCCCCGCAGCGCGTCCGGGATCATGCGTTGGCGGGTGCTGACCGACACGATATTCCAGATCAGTCCGGTCATTTCCATAAAGCCCAAGGCCAGTGCCACCGTCACCGGTCCGGGCGCCACAGCCATCACCGCAAAGGCCAGCGGCGATGCAGCCAGCATCCAGCGCATGGTCCGCGCGGGCCCCAAGGACGCGCGCCACCCGGTCGCCTGCCAGACTGCCAATCACGCCGCCCACCGCCCCGCCAGCCAGCATCAGCCCATAGGCCTCGGCACCAATGCCAAAGTTTTCCTGCGCATGCAGGACAAGGGCGATGGCCACCATCTGATGCAGCAGGTTCCAGAACCCGGTGGTCCATGCCAGCGTCCGCAGCAATGGCGCGCCCATCAGAAACGCAAACCCCTGCCCCAGTTCCGCACGCCAGCTACGGCTGCCCGACTGTTGCGCCCGAAACGGACCCGCAATCCGCATCACCAGCAGCATCGCAGCCGCGTAGGCAAGCGCGTTCAGAACGAATGGCAAGGGCAGCCACAGGGCAATCAGAAACGCCCCCAGCACCGGGCCGATCAGGGCATTCGCGATCAATTCCACGCTCCATAGCCGGCCATTTGCCCGCTCAAGGGCGGCATCGCTGACAAGCGCGGGCAGCATCGTCTGTGCGGCGTTGTCGCGAAACACTTCCGCCCCACCAACGAGCAAGGGCGGCCAACAGGATCATCGCGTAAAGACCGATGTTCGACACACCCGCAGCCGGGGCAACCTGCAACGGCAGTGCCAGCCAGATCGCCGCCCCTGCCGCAACAAACGCAAAAGCCCGCACGCCGTCCATTGCCACGATCAACCGCCGCCGATCCACCCGGTCGGTGATGATCCCCGCAGGCAGGGCAAACAGGAACCACGGCAAACGCAACGCCACAGGCACCAGCGCCACCAGCAGCGCGTCCCGTGTCAGCAATGACGCAAGCCACCCCCATGCAACGACGGCCACGCCATCGGCAAGGTTGGTCATCCCGCTGGCCGCCACAAATCGCCTGTAGGCCGACATCCTATGCTCCCTCTGGTTGCAGGCAACCTGTGGGCCTTTGATGACAGCGTCAATCCCCCGCCCTTGCCACCCGTTCGGCGGCAGTGCTAGACCTGTGTCTGGAATGCGGGGGGATGTGTAAATGGCGGGATTTCCGACCAGTTTTGGGCGTGACGATCTGTTGAAATGCGCACGGGGCGAGCTTTTCGGGCCCGGCAATGCGCAGCTTCCTGAACCCCCCATGCTGATGATGGACCGTATCACGGATATCTCCGAAGATGGCGGCGCGCATGGCAAGGGCCATGTGGTCGCCGAATTCGACATCACGCCTGACCTGTGGTTCTTCGACTGCCACTTCCCCGGCAACCCGATCATGCCCGGCTGCCTTGGGCTTGGACGGCCTGTGGCAACTCACCGGCTTCAACCTCGGCTGGCGCGGCTGGCAGGGGCGCGGCTATGCGCTTGGCGTGGGCGAGGTCAAATTGACCGGCATGGTCCGCCCCGACCGCAAGATGCTGACATATTACGTCGATTTCACCAAGGCGCTGACCACCCGCCGCCTGACGATGGGCGTGGCGGATGGAAGGGTTGAGGCGGACGGCGAGGTGATTTACCTCGTGAAGGACATGAAGGTCGCGTTGAGCGAAGCATAAGCGGCGGCCCCATGCCATCAGCTCCGCTGCTTCCGCCCTAGGCCCGAATGTCCGCAATGATGGCGGGCATGGAACGGAGGTCACAGATGATTGAGCAGCCCACGCCTGTCACGGGCGGATGCCTTTGTAGGCGGGTCCGATATGAGGCAGAAGTCTTTCTGCACAATGGCTACATCTGCCATTGCACGATTTGCCAACGCAGCACCGGACAGCCGGCGGAAATTACCGTTCTGATCAAGGCGGGCACGCTCAGGTATCTCGGGGACGAGCCAAAATACTTCCAATCTTCGGCAGATGGAAAGCGCGGTTTTTGTACCAATTGCGGGTCGCGGATCGTGTGGCAGGCGCTGGACTCCAAGGATGACTGGCTCACAAATGTCACGGTAGGCAGCCTTGACCATCCGGCAGAGGCCGGGGTGACGCGACATATCTATGCCGACACCCAATTGCCCTGGTACCGGGTCTGCGAACATCTGCCGAAACTGACAGAGGCGGATGCCGAACGGCTGATCAGTCTGCTACGTTCGGAAGTCCAGCCCGAATGATCGACACCGCCGCATTACCTCCCTTGCCTGATCGACCCAACCTCCTTGCCCCCTCTCCCCGCCTGCCCTAAACAGGCGTTAACTCACCGCAGGAGGCCCCCATGCGTCGCGTCGTCATCACCGGGATCGGGATCGTTTCGTCCATTGGCAACAATGTGACCGAGGTCGAGGCATCCTTGCGTGCGGGCAAGTCCGGGATTGTTTTTGCCCCCGATTACGCCGAACACGGCTTTCGCTGCCAGGTGCATGGCCAGCCCAACATCGTGCTGGCAGATCACATCGACAAGCGCGACCTGCGGTTCATGGGCGACGGTGCGGCCTATAACTTCATCGCCATGGATCAGGCCGTCAAGGACAGCGGGCTGGAGCCATCGGATGTCTCCAACGAACGCTCCGGCCTGATCATGGGATCGGGCGGGCCATCGACGAAGTCGTTCTTCAAGGCCCACAACATCGTGCGCGAAACGGGCAGCCCAAAACGCATGGGCCCCTTCATGGTCACCAAGGGCATGTCGTCAACCAATTCTGCCTGCTTGGCCACCCCGTTCAAGATCAAGGGTGTGAACTATTCCATCACCTCGGCCTGCTCCACCTCCGCCCATTGCATCGGCAATGGCGTCGAACTGATCCAGATGGGCAAGCAGGACATCGTTTTTGCCGGCGGCGGCGAGGAACTGGACTGGACGCTGTCCTGCTTGTTCGATGCCATGGGCGCGATGAGCAGCAAGTACAACGACACCCCCGAAACCGCGAGCCGCACCTATGACGCCACGCGTGACGGGTTTGTCATCGCAGGCGGCGGCGGCACCGTGGTGCTGGAAGAGTTGAACCACGCCCTTGCACGCGGAGCCAAAATCTATGCCGAGGTGACCGGTTACGGTGCCACATCCGATGGCTATGACATGGTCGCCCCGTCCGGCGAAGGCGGCGAACGCGCGATGCGGCTCGCGCTGTCGACCCTGCCGGAAGGCCGCCACATCGACTACATCAATAGCCATGGCACCAGCACCCAAGTCGGCGACGTGACCGAGGTCGAGGCGATCCGCCGGGTGTTCGGCAACAACAATACGCCCCCCATTGCATCCACCAAATCGCTGACCGGGCATTCGCTGGGGGCCACAGGCGCGCAAGAGGCGATCTATTCGCTGTTGATGATGCAAGGCAATTTCATTGCCGCATCCGCCAACATCACAACGCTGGACCCCGCGATTGATCCGTCTGAAATCGTGACAACCCTGCGCGAAAACGTGCAGCTTGATTCCGTGCTGTCCAATTCCTTTGGCTTTGGCGGCACCAACGCGACCCTGGTGATGAGCAAGTATCAGGGCTGAAAAACAACAAAGGGACGGTGGGATGGCTGATCTGATGAAGGGCAAGCGCGGGCTTGTCATGGGTGTTGCCAACGAACGCTCCATCGCCTGGGGGATCGCGTCTGCCTTGGCCGCCGAAGGCGCCGAGCTGGCCTTCAGCTATCAGGGGGATGCGTTCGGCAAGCGGGTGGAACCCTTGGCGGCATCTGTGGGATCGGATTTTCTGGTCGATGTCGATGTGATGGATGCAGCCTCGATGGATGCCTGTTTTGCCACACTGAAAGATCGTTGGGGCAGCCTCGACTTCGTGGTCCATGCCATCGCGTTTTCCGACAAGAACGAACTCACGGGGCGGTTCATCAACACATCGCTGGCGAACTTCACCAATTCGCTCGCGATTTCCTGCTATTCCTTCATCGACGTCTCGCGCCGTGCGGCCGAATTGATGCCCGATGGCGGCACCCTGCTGACCCTGACGTTCCAAGGCTCCAACCGCGTGACACCGAACTACAACGTGATGGGTGTCGCCAAGGCGGCGCTGGAATCGGCCACGCGCTATCTGGCCAATGACCTTGGCCCGCAGGGTATCCGCGTCAATGCCATCTCGCCCGGCCCGATGAAAACCCTTGCAGGTGCCGCCATCGGCGGCGCACGCGCAACCTTCCGCCATACCGAGGCAAACGCGCCCCTGCGCTGCAACGCAACGCTGGAGGCCGTGGGCGGCACGGCCGTCTGGCTGGCGTCCGATTATGGCGCGATGACCACGGGCGAGGTTGTGCGGGTGGATGGCGGCTACCACGTGCTGGGCATGCCGCAGGCCGAGAATTTGTAGGGGCGGTCAGGTGACCGATCCTTGTGTGTGGCGACGCGCACACAAGATCCCTGTCTTGCCCCAAAACAGGGGTGCGGCCCCGCTGACCCGATCCGCCGCCGCATAACCGCGCCGTCCCCGCAACAGCACGCGGCTTTCTTTGCTGTCGGCACATTCTCGCTCCGCAACGGCCACCTCTTTCGGGTATGGGGCACGCACAAGCCTTCACCCGGACCCTCCCCATGCTCCCCATCCTAGCTGCCACGATCCTTTGCCTGACAACGCTCTATGCCCTGCGCGGCGGGCTTGTGGGGCAACACCGGTTTCTGACCATCGCCGGGTTTGATGCCAATGGGTTGATGCTGGGTGTGGCCGCCGTCGGGGCGGCGATGTGGTTCTTCGGCCCGCTTTACGGCGCGGCGCTGATCGTGTCGGTGGTGATCCACGAATTCGGCCATGTCGCGGCATTCCGCGTCTGCGGTCATTCCGATGCGCGGTTCCGGTTGATCCCGCTGATGGGTGGTGTTGCGATTTCCAGCCAGATCCCCGCCAGTCAGGAAAAGGATTTCTTCATCACCCTGATGGGGCCTGGCATCTGCATCGCACCGATGTTGCTGGCAATGGCCCTGTCGCAGACAGATGCCATCTGGATGCAGGCCCCCGATGTCGGTGTGTTTCTGACAATATTCGCGACCGTCACGGGGGCGTTGAACTTCTTCAATCTGTTGCCGTTCTGGCCGCTGGATGGCGGGCGGTGCCTGTCTGTTTTGTGCAATACGTTCTGGCCCGGTGGGGCACGGCAAGTGACGATGGCGATGGCGGGCGCGGCAATTGCGCTGGCGATCTACAGCCAGTCGCTCGGTCTGACGTTCTTTGCGGTGATGGGCGTGCAAAGCCTGTTCACCGCCCAACAGATCACCCGGTTTCAACGCCCGATGGGACCCGCCCGCGGCGCACTTGCCACAGCGGCCTATCTTGCAACGCTGGCGACGTTCGGCCTTGTGGGCTGGCCACTGCTCGCATCGTTTTTCTGAAAGTGTTGGAGCGGGCGGCGGGAATCGAACCCGCGTCTTTAGCTTGGAAGGCTAAGGTCTTACCATTACACAACGCCCGCGCGGGGGATTGAATAGCACCCCTTCGGTCCCGCCTCAAGCCGCGATCGGTATCCTTTGGTCACATACCCACAAACCCGTTTCTCAAGACTTGCCCCCCAACCGCCCCTTGACCCCCGCCCCCCAATCGCCGACCAAGGCCCGACAGGAGCCATCCCATGCCCACAGCCAACCCCGCCGCGTTCGATTTCCTTGCCAGCCGCCGGTCGCGACCGGCCAAGCTGTTCACCCATCCGGTCCCCGACCGGACCGAAATCACCCGCATCCTGACCGCCGCCACCCGCGTGCCCGATCATGGCAAGCTTGAACCGTGGCGCATGATCGTGTTGCAGGGTGCAGCCTTCAAACGGCTGGCCGACATGGCCGCGGCGCGGGCAATCGCCACCGGGGCGGATGCCGAAAAGATCGCCAAGGGGCGCGGGCAGTTCGATCTGGGGCTTTGCGCGGTGGTGGTGATCGCCTCACCGAAACCTTCGGAAAAAATCCCGCCGCTGGAACAGATGCTGTCGGCGGGGGCCTTGTGCATGAACATTGTCAACGCCGCCACTGCTGCAGGATGGGGGGCCTGCTGGCTGACGGGTTGGCCATCACATGACCGGGGCTTCGCCGAGCCCGCCTTTGGCTTGCAGGCGCAGGAATACGTCGCTGGCATCATCCACATCGCCACCCCCGCCGCAGATGGCCCAGACCGCCCGCGCCCCGACATCGCCGCCATCACCACATGGGTCGAGGCATGATCTGGGATGCCTTCGGCAAGGCACTGGCACAAATGGGCGATCCGCGCTTTGTGCGGGTGCTTTCCCTTGGCGTTGCGCTGACCCTTGGCCTGCTGATCGGAATTTCTGTGGGCTTTATCTGGCTGCTTGCGACGTTCGGCCCGCACAGCTTGACTCTGCCATGGATCGGCGAGGTTGGCGGCATCGACATTGCCATCGGCATCGGCGGGGCCATCGTCATGATCGTGGCCTCCATCTTTCTCATGGTGCCGGTGGCGGCGGCCTTTTCCGGCATCTTTCTGGATTCCGTCGCCGACGCGGTCGAGGCGCGCCACTATCCCGGCCTGCCCACCGCAAAAGCACTGCCCTTGGCCGATAGCCTGATTTCTGGCTTCAACTTCTTTTTCCTGCTGGTATTTCTGAACATCTGCGGCCTGTTCCTGTTCATCTGGACCGGGCCGCTGGCACCGTTGCTGTTTTGGGCGATGAATGGCTATCTTCTGGGCCGCGAATATTTCACCCTTGCTGCCGAACGGCGGATCGGGCGCGTCGCGGCCAAGGATCTGCGCCAACGGCATGGCGGAATGATCTGGCTTGCAGGTGCGCTGATGGCAGCACCGCTGTCGATCCCCTTGGTCAACCTGATGATCCCGGTACTGGGGGCCGCAACCTTCACCCATCTGTTCCACGCGCTGATGCGCAGGGATCAGGGGGCCTGACCCTCTTCTGGCGGCATCCGGCCCATGAAGTCAAAGTCACGCACCGTGATGACGCCAGATACGATGATCCCCGCCAGCACCGCCCAGATGACAGCCGCGATCACCGTCGTGACCCTTGCCTTGCGTCCGACGTTTTCGGTTGATGGTGCAGATTTCGGCGTGCCCGGCACCACATGGCCCGCATCCGCCTGCGATTCGAACCGCAGGGCAAGCACGACGAAAAACACCATGAACCAGACCATGGCGAACAAAACGATGGCGGCGGTAATGCTCATGCCTGTTCCAGTTCGACCAGACAGCCGTTGAAATCCTTGGGATGCAGGAACAGTACGGGCTTGCCATGCGCGCCGATCTTCGGCTCTCCCGTCCCCAGCACCCGCGCGCCTGCCGCGCGCAGACGGTCACGCGCCGCCAGAATATCGTCGACCTCATAGCAGATATGATGAATCCCCCCCGCCGGGTTCTTGTCCAGAAACCCTTGGATGGGCGAGTTTTCCCCCAACGGATGCAACAGTTCGATCTTGGTGTTCGGCAGGTCGATGAACACCACCGTCACCCCGTGGTCAGGTTCGTCCTGCGCTGGCCGCACCGATGCACCCAAGGGACCTGCATATTGCGCCACGGCGGCGGCAAGGTCCGGCACGGCAATCGCCACATGGTTCAACCGTCCGATCATCTTATCCTCCGTGCGGGGTCTGCAGTGGTTATGGGGGCGGCAGAGGGCAAGGACAAGGGGGGCGGCTTTACCCCTTCTTAGGCTTTGTGTGTTCAGGCTGTTCGCATGATCCTTGGGGCGGAGCCGCCGTATGCCAAACATGACCAGCCTTGATGCCACGGCCCTTATGGCCCACGGCCCGCTGCCGTTGCAGGGCCTGACTTTGCTTGCCGTCGAAGACAGCCGTTTCGCGTCCGAGGCGTTGCGCCTGCTGTGTCAGCGGTCAGGCGCGCGCCTGCGCCGTGCCGACAGCCTGCGCGGCGCGGACGCCCATCTGCGGCTCTATCGCCCCGATGTCGTGCTGATCGACCTCGGCCTGCCCGATGGTCGGGGCGAGGCGCTGATCCGCGATCTGGCCACACAGCGCCCGCGCGTGGGCGTCATCCTCGGCGCGTCGGGTGATCCTGATGGCCAACAATCGGCGCTTGACGCAGGGGCCGATGGCTACATCGAAAAACCGATTGCCAGCCTTGCCGCGTTTCAGACGGCCATTCTGCGCCACCTGCCCGACCGCCTGACACGGGCTGCATCCGATGACAGCCAAATCGCCCCTGACATGATGGCGCTGTGCGATGATCTGAAACGCGCGGCCACGCTGGCGTCCGGCGATGGCGATGCCAACACGCGGCGCTATCTTGCGGGCTTTGTCGCGGGCGTGGCACACAGCACCGCAGACCATGCGCTCGCCGCAGCCGCCAGCGCCGTGGGCGATGGCGCAGAAATGGTCGCCCTGTCGCACCTTTTGCGCGACCGTATCCGCCAAACCGACAAAGCCTTCCAGACCGCCCCGCGGTAGGATGTGTGCTTGCACGCGCCATAGCCGTTTTTGACAAGAAAGATGCGCGCAAGCACAGGCCCCACCGCGATCACGCAATGTTTCAAAAGTGTTAACGCAGCCTGTGGATAACTTTCCAATACCATTGATATTGTTTGATAATATCGAAAATTGACAGCCGTCAATTCCGCTCACATCACCCCTGGATCATCCGCCACCCGCACCAGCCGCGTCAGATCAAACAGCCGCTCGCGCTGACGTCCGTCTGCATCGAAATTCGACGGCGCAAGCCAGGCCGCATAGGCCGCCTGCAGCGCGCTCCACTCCTTGTCGATCACCGCGAACCATGCGGTATCGCGGTTACGTCCCTTGACGATGGCCGCCTGCCGGAAAATCCCCTCATACGAAAACCCTAACCGCATCGCCGCCCGGCGCGACCCAAGGTTCAGCGCGTTGCACTTCCACTCATACCGCCGATAACCTGCGTCAAACGCCCATTCCATCATCCGGAACATGGCCTCGGTCACCGCGCGACCCCGCTGCATTTCAGGCGCGATGCAGATATGGCCCACCTCGATCGACCCGACGTCCGGCGCGATGCGCAGATAACTCGCAACGCCGCCGCACCGCCCTGTGGCAAGATCGCGGATCGCATAGAACACCGGATCATCCCCCATCGCGGTATCGCGCACCCAGCGGTGATACGCGGCGGCCGATGTGAACGGCCCGTATGGCATGTAGTCCCACAGCGCATCATGGCCCGCGAAAGCACGGTGCAGATCGGCCGCATGGGCATCGGCATCAAGCCGTTCCAGTTGCACATGCGTGCCCGCGATCACTGCCGCATCAGGCCTGCGCGGTGCAACCCATCCCTGCACCTCGGCCCCCAGATTTTTGCGCATGTTCCGCCCCCTGTTTGGGCGCATCTGCGCAGAATCGCACTGCCCGCGCAAGGATCACAGGATCAGCCCCGGATCATCGCCCATCTGCATGCCCGGAAACACCGCCCCCTCCAGCACGCTGCGGTCAAAGCCGTACATCCCCTGCATCGCCCAGGCCGCCCAGGCCCGCACGTCGCTCGTGGGCATCAGGTCGCGCCTGTCATACAGATCGGCCTCCGCCAGCCCCGGCCAGGCCCCCATCACCCGGCCCCCGCGCACCGCCCCGCCCGCCGCCAGCATCACGCCCGCCGTACCATGGTCCGTGCCGTTCGATCCGTTCTCGCGCACCGTCCGGCCAAACTCTGTCATCGCCAGCAAGGTCGTGCGCCCCCAGACTTCCGGCCCCAAACCATCCTGCAACCGCAGGATCATCCGCTGCAACCGCGCAAAGGACAGCGGAATGGTCTTGCCCTGTGCGCGGTGGGTATCCCATCCCGACAACGAAAAGGCCGCGATCCGGGTCTCTTGCTGCAGACGGGTCACCGCGAAATCAATCAGCGTGTCCACCTCGCGCAGCCGCGCGTTGACCCCCGGTTCAGCCTCCCCCTCGGGTGCACCTTGCGCGGCAAGCGCCATCGCCTCTTCCGCTGCCTCGCGAAACAGATCGTCGTCATGGTAGATATGCTCCAGCAACAACCGGCTTTGCGCCGACAGATCCAGCGTCACATCCGGCGTCCAAAGCCGTGCGGGTGCCACGCCCTCCAGCATCGGTTGCGCATCGCGGCCCAGCGCATAGGCGGTTTCCGCCCGCATCCCCGGCACCACCTGCAACATCCGGTTCAACCAGCCATCGCGCGCCGCCCCCGGCGCCATGTCCGTGCCCGTGCCCGGCCTCCAGCAGGTCCTGCCCGTCAAAATGGCTGCGCTTGTCGCGGTAGGGGGTCGATGTCGCGTGCACAAAGCCAAGATTGCCCGCATCCCACATCGGCTTTAGCCCGCCCAATGCGGCATGCAGGCCAAACTGTCCGTCCAGATCAATCGTGCCGCCCCCCGTTCCCAAGGTTGGACGCATCTGCGCAAACAGCGGATCGCCCACGGGTTGCACCGCATCCAGACCGTCCATCGCGCCGCGCAGGATGATGACAACCAACCGATGATCGCCCAACGGGGCCGCGCCGTCCGATTGCGCCAGCGTCACGGTTGAAAGGAAAGGGTGTGCGGCCACCGAACAGGCCGCCGTTGCAATCCCCCGCATGAAAAAACGCCGGTCGATCATGCCCTATCTCCTGTTGAAGTCGGGCGAGGCAAGGATCAGCGCCACGCCATCGCGCTGATCTTCCGCCGCATTCACCGCCCAGATCAGCCGTTCCGACGCATAGCTGCCCAACACCCGCCGCACCATGTCGCGCGCATCGGGAAGTTGGCCAAGCTCCGCAGGCGCGGTCATCGCCCATGTGATCCGCGCGGCCATGCCTTGCGGATTGATCCATGCCGGCGCCGCTTCTTCCCAACCGTCCGGTCCGCCCGGTTTGCCCCAGTCCTGCCCCATCGCCCGCATGGATGCCAGAACCATGCCTGCCACCCGCTTGCGGCTCAACTCGGCCGCGTCCTGGGGCGTCAGGTCCAACGCGCGGAAGGCTGCGACGACAAAGTCATAGGGTTGGCGCGCCTTCTGCAATTCCACGCCCCACGCCGAAGGGTGCTCCAGCATTGCGCGATACAGCGCCATCAACTGCCCGTCCGTCGCCAGATACGCATCCGCCATCACGGCAACCATCCCGTCGTCCGGCGTATCGGACACGAAATGCACGGCGATCTTGCGCGCCAGATGCCGCGCCGTATCAGGATGCACCGCCAGATCGTCCAGCAGCGCGTAGACTGGCTCCAGTTCCGCGCCATCATAGGTGATGCCAAGCACCGTCTCCGGCCCCGGCTCGGCCATATCGGCATCAAAGTGAAAACCGTCCTTGGGCGTCGCCGTCAGACCGGTCAGCAACTCTGCCGCCTGCCGCACATCATCCTGCCGGTAGGCGCCGCCCACGCCCAGCGTATGCAACTCCATCAACTCACGCGCGAGGTTTTCGTTCAGCCCGACATCGCGCCGCAGCCCGGCCTTGGACCCCGGCCCGACTGACCGCACCTGATCAAGATACAGCAGCATCGCCGGATGCAGCGTGACACCGCGCAGCATATCGGCAAAACGTCCGGCGACATGCGGGCGGATCACATCCTCGACCATCGCGTCGGTCAGTGACGCCTCGTGGCGGAACTTCGCTTCGGTGGTGAAATGATCGGCCCAGAACCGCACCAGTCTTTCGCGAAAGGTGTCGGGCGAACCCAATGCCCGCGCAAGCCCGACCCGCATCGCATCGAATTTCTGGTCCTGCACTGCGCGCAGCGATGACCGAAATTCCTGACGCAACGCTTCGCTTTGCCGGGCCAGCCGTCGTGCGACAGCGGCCACCTGCCACACCGGGGCCACATCCGCCATTGTCAGGCCCGGCCACTGGTCTGCCGCCGTATCCGGCCCCGCCAGCAGCGCCAGCATCGTTTCCGCGTCCACAGGCGCATCCGCCCCGACGGGCAGGCCATAACCAAAGCGGATCGCGGCAAGTGTTTGCGTCATGGCGGCCTCATCCCCTGCGCGTCCAAGATAGATACGCGCAGGCCAATGTGAACCCTACGCCGCTATTTTCCGCAAACTGGGCACAACTGCGCGCAAATGACGGATGCCTCGCGCCCCGTTAGGGGATCAGTCCTTGGGCACCACGCGCAGGTTCAACTCGCGCAGTTGCGCATTCAACGGCTCGCTTGGCGCGCCCATCAGCAAATCCTCGGCCCGCTGGTTCATCGGGAACATGATCACCTCGCGGATATTCGCCTCATCCGCCAGCAGCATCACGATCCGGTCGATCCCCGCCGCACAGCCACCATGCGGGGGCGCGCCGTATTTGAACGCCTTGACCATGCCGCCAAACCGCTTTTCCACTTCTTCGAGTTCGGATACCCCGCCAGTTCGAACGCCTTGAACATGATCTCCGGCTTGTGGTTGCGAATGCCGCCCGAAATCAGCTCATAGCCGTTGCAGGCAAGGTCATACTGATAGGCATAAACCTGCAGCGGATCACCATTCAGCGCCTCAAGCCCGCCCTGCGGCATCGAGAACGGGTTATGCGAAAAGTCGATCTTGCCGTCATCGGTCTTCTCATACATCGGGAAATCGACGATCCAGGCGAACTTGAAGCAGTTCTCCTCCGTCAACCCCAACTCCCGCCCGATCTCATTGCGCGCCCGCCCCGCCACGGCCTCAAACACGTCCGGCTTGCCGCCAAGGAAGAACGCCGCGTCGCCCTTGTCCAGGCCCAAGCTGCACGCGGATCGCTTCGGCCCGTTCGGGCCCGATGTTCTTGGCAACCGGCCCGGCGGCCTCCATGCCCGATCCATCCTCGGCGTCGCGCCAGATGATATACCCCATCCCCGGCAGGCCCTTCTTCTGCGCGAATGCATTCATCCGGTCGGCAAACTTGCGGCTGCCCCCTGTGGGTGCCGGAATGGCGCGCACCTCATTCCCCTCCTGCTCCAGCAGTTTCGCGAAAATCGCGAACCCCGACCCCGCGAAATGCGCACTCACGTCCTGCATCTTCGCTCCGATGGCTGGGCACCGCTGGTTGGGCTTATGCATGACCTAGGAAGGCTGCTGCTCCACCCCAAGTGTGTCCCAGGCGTCCTGTGTGCTTGATTTCCATCAACATCTTTGGACCCGAGTTTTTGCTGTGGGTTTACGGTAAAGCTGCTGGCAGACCAAATACAATGGAAGGTATTGCCAAACTTTGGCAGAGTTCTTGACGCTTTTGGCTTCACTTTCCTTGCACCAACCTGCATGAATGACCATCTAAAGAACGCTTTTCTTCAGTGATATCGTTAGTTTCAAATTCAACATTCGAATAGTGCAACGAGTCACAAGGATGACACCAATCCGTTATTTTATTAGTCGCTTCTTCTAAAATTTTAAAATTAATTGCGGCTACTTCTGGTCGACAATCGAAAATACTACGTATTTTCATTAAATCATTGTCATCTATACCGTAAACATCATCATCCAATGTTATTATTATACTACCTCTAGCCACTTCAATACCTCGATTTCTGCCAACAGCCCCTAAATTTTCTATGTTCCTTACCAAAACTATTCTATCATTATTTTTAACAAAACCATCGATAGGTTCATCTGAACAATTATCAACAACTATCAATTCGACATCATCCATAGGATTTTTTTTAAAATTTTCTATATGAAATTTAGCCCTATCAATTCTATTATAAGTTAATACTATTATAGAATAATTAATATCTCTTACCATTATAGTGGCCCACTATTTATCTGAAAAAATATCAATAAAGAATAAAAATACGGTTTACTAATGCAGCAGCCTAAAAACCTCTCATCGATTTAACATTGAACCATAACGATATGGTAACCCCTGCAGCAAACCACCAATAAATTTCATAGGTGTCCATGCCAAACAAACCGAGGAACAAACGAGCGTAAACAAAAGCGACGATAGCTTTTGATATAGCCAAGAGAATTAGATTTATCTTCAAACTCTATTGACTCGAGCCGTTTTTGGATTTTGATATAGCCAAAAGAATAGCTTTATCGTCAAACTCTATTGACTCGAGCCGTTTTTGGACCTCAATGTTAACCGTCAATATGCGACGAATTAGAACAAAAAAAGCAATTAGTCCTAATGGACCGAGATTAGTCAGCAACTCAAGATACAAGTTATGGGTATCTTGACTGCGTGCCAAACATCTTCTTTACGCACCAACGGAAACGCACCAACCCCCACACCAAGAGGATACTTAAATAGACATTTACGGCATCTTTAATGATTTGAATGCGTGTTGCAGTAGAAGCGCCTTCTTTATCTTGTTGGGTAAATATGGAATCGAAACGTTCGACATACGCCTTAGGCGCAAAAACCATAGCCCCGATACAAACAAGAACAGCCAACAACAGATAACGCCAGCGGTCTTTTCCTTGACTTTTAAGGAAGAAGCTCCGAGGCCGGTCGTAGCAACGTAGCCAGTCCTTGACCCTGTAAAGAGAATGACCACGGAGCAGAATAGAAGTAGGACAAGCAGGAACCATTTCCATATTCGCGAAACAGTAGGATACATATAATAAATGAAAGGAAGACAGCCGACCGCCATGCCACTGAATGAATTGGGATGCATATATAGTGGAACAGATCCATGTAATCGCAGAATCCCCTGGTTTTCCCAGACCATACTCCCCTTCTTACCAACCAATAAATCCTTCCAGGTTGAGTTTCATCATCGCTAGAAGGAAAGATCCTATTGCCATTTTCAATGCCCACGGTGTGCGGATAAACACCAAAAAAACAAGGCGAGCATAGAAAATTTCACAACTCGATTTAAAAAAAATGTCCCACGAAAAAGAAAATCATAAGAAAAGCAGGTATAAAGACTCAAAACGCCAAAAAAAAGAACAACGGGGTTGCGCAGCGGAGATGACTCTGAGGGGTAATTCAAAAAGGCGCAAATTGCTAAAAATGCACCCAGAATAAACTCAAATCTTATTGCCCCTAACAGTCCAATCCGACTCCCAAGCTGGAGATACCAAGTAATAATGAAAAGACAGGTAAGGTAGACAAAAAGATTACTTTTATCTTTATAAGATATTGCTGTATTAATTTTTTTCA
>CAWAPA010000009.1:0-81093 GCA_963783595.1 uncultured Alphaproteobacteria bacterium
CCGCAGGCCGTTGCCCGCGCCTGCGTGCAACTCGCCCATCGTCATGGTTTCGACGCTGGAGCGGGTCCAAACCGGCACACCGAACTGGCGGGTCAGGGTTTCGACCAGCGGAAAATCCTCCCACGCGGGCAGGACGGGGGGGGTAGCAGTCATAAAGGGATCATCATGCCCCGCAGGCACTGTGCCGGGCACCGAAAGCGAAATGCCCCATGGCGCGGTCGGGGTGGCCTGACGCTCCAGACACCAGTTGAAAAGCGTCGAAAGCCTGCCTGCCAACTGCGCTGCGGGGGCGGTCAGGTCGGCGGCCTCGTGGTGTTCTGTCAGAAGATTGCCTGACAGATCCGAAACGCCCACGCCGATCGCTGTCTGGTCCAGTGTCGCCACCAGCACCAGCCCGCGCCGCGCCGAGAAGCGCACAAGGCGCGGCGCGCGGCCGCCGGTCGCGTGACCCAGTTCGCTTTCATCCACTAGGCCGAGGTCAGACAAGAGTTGCAGCCGATCCGCCACGACCGCCCGGCCGAGTTCACTTTCCCGCTCCACCGCTTGCCGGGTGGTGGCGCGTTCACTGCGGATCAGGTTCAGGATTTCAACCAGCGACGGCGCTGCCGTCTCACTGGTGCGCGGACGCCCCCTGCCGCGCGAGCGGGTTGATTCGGCGAGGGCGGAAGCGGACAGCGGCAAAAACGGCTCCTTTGGCAGGTGATAACAGAGATAGTTTGCCGCCTTCGGCTGTTCAAGTAAATACTTTTGCTGATAAACAGCAAAAGATAGCATACATAAGATGAAATATAGTTGACCTACACCGTTTCCGGGCGTAAGCACCTGTTCCACGGTCTGAGGAGGCCGCACGGAGGATCGGTCCAGCGGGAATGGCCACGCCGGGCGCGGAAATGGGGGGATTACAGATGGCTGCGTGGAAGCTGGCGTATCACGCCAATTGCTGGGGGGCGCTTGGTGGCAATGCCGTGGGCGTCACTTCGATCACCCAGCTTAGCTATCGCACCTTTGGCGCTATGGACCGCGCCTTCGCCGACATCGCGGCGGCGGGCTATGAGGGGGTTGAATTGTTCGACGGCAACCTGCTGGACGCGACGGCTGCCGAAATGCGGCGGCTTCTGGCGGATAACGGATTGGCCTTAGTGGCTACCTATGCCGGTGGGAACTTCATCTTTGACGACATCCTGCCCGAGGAACTGGCCCGGGTGACCCGTGCCGCCGACCGCGCCGCCGAATTGGGCGCGCCGCATCTGGTAGTTGGCGGCGGGGCAAAGCGGTTCGACGGGGTGCGCGAGGTGGATTATCACAAGCTGGGCGGCGCGCTAGACCGGGTGAAGGCGATTGCCGATGCCCGCGGCCTGCGCGCGCACTACCACCCGCACCTGTCCACCATCGTCGAAGGCCCTGTGGAAGTCGCGAAGATCTTCGACCTGACGGCCATCGATTTCTGCCCCGATACGGCGCATCTGGCCGCCGCCGGGGGTGACCCTGCGCAACTGATCCGCGATCACGCGGCGCGGATTTCCTATGTGCACCTCAAGGGGTTCCAGAAAGACCCCTTCGCCTTCACGCCGCTGGACCGGGGTGATGTGCCGACCGGCCCCATCCTTCAGGCGATGCGGGACGTGGGCTTTGCGGGTTGGGTCTGCACCGAACTTGACAGCTGGGACGACCCCGCCGCAGGGGCACGGATCAGCAAGGAATACCTGAACCGGGCTATGGCGGTCTGAACCGCTCGCCTTTTAACGGGGGTGACCCCATCGCTTCTCTGGGAGGAAGACAATATGCTGAACAGACGTGCTCTCTTGGGCTCGGCCACCGCCTTTGCGCTGGTCCTTGGCCTTAATGCTCCGGCTTTTGCCGACCCCGACACCGCTCTGGCTGCCTTGCAGGAAACGGTGCTGTCCAAGGGTCCGAACGGCGAAGAGCCGACGGCGCCATCGACGGTTGTCCTGACCGACGAGGAATTGGCCAAGATCAAGGAAATGGGAGCCACCGCTGCAATCGTCATGCACTACGGCGGCAATGACTGGTCCCGCGCCCAGATCAACGGTCTACAGACCCAGTTCGCCGCGATGGGGATCGAGGTGATCGCGGTCACCGACGCCGGGTTCAAACCGGAAAAGCAGGTCAGCGACCTGGAAACCATCATGGCGCAATCGCCTGACATCATCGTGTCGATCCCGACCGACCCTACCGCCACCGCTGCCGCCTACCGCGCTGCGGCAGAGGCCGGGGCGCATCTGGTGTTCATGGACAACGTGCCCACGGGCTTTGTGGCGGGCACGGATTTCGTTTCGGTCGTCTCGGCCGACAACTACGGCAACGGCGTGGCTGCGGCGCATCTGATGGCCAAGGCGCTGGGGCCGGATGGCGGTGATATCGGACTGGTGTTCCACGCCGCCGATTTCTTCGTGACCAAGCAGCGCTATGACGCTTTCAAGGCGACGATCACCTCGGATTATCCCAACATCAAGATCGTGGATGAACAGGGCATCGGCGGGCCGGACTTTTCGGGTGACGCCGAAAAGGCGGCAGGCGCGATGCTGACGGCGAACCCGTCGATCAAGGGCATCTGGGCGGTCTGGGATGTGCCCGCCGAGGGCGTGATTTCCGCCGCTCGTGCCGCTGGTCGTGATGATCTAATCATCACCACCGTGGACCTTGGCGAAAACGTGGCGATCAGCATGGCGCAGGGCGGGTTCATCAAGGGCCTTGGCGCGCAGCGCCCCTATGATGCGGGCGTAGTCGAGGCCAAGCTGGCCGGTTATGCCCTTCTGGGCAAGGAGGCGCCTGCCTTTGTCGCTCTGCCTGCCCTGCCGGTCTCACAGGACAACCTTCTGGAAGCCTGGACGCAGGTCTATTCGACCGAACCGACGGACAACATCAAGTCGATGATGCAGTGAACCCGCGGCGCGGGGGATCTTATCCCCCGCGCGCAACCCTGCGCCTTCTGGGGCCCGTTCGCCCCGACCAAAGGCCCACCCATAGCCCCGGAGACCAAAAATGACCAAAGTGATGAACGTTGCCATGATCGGCGGCGGGTTCATGGGCAAGGCACACGCCATGGCCTATGCGTCGATGCCGATGTTCTTCTGGCCCGCCCCGGCCATTCCGCACCGCAAGGTGGTGGTCGATATCACCGACGGGGCCGCCGAAGAGGCCCGCCGCCGGTTCGGCTTTGACGAGGCCAGCAGCGATTGGCGGGCAGTAGTGAACCGTCCCGATATCGACGTGGTCGATATCTGCACACCCAACAATGTCCATGCCGAAATCGCCATCGCTGCGGCCAAGGCGGGCAAGCATATCATCTGCGAAAAGCCCCTTGCCCGCACCGTGGAAGAGGCCCGCGCGATGACCGAGGCCGCAAAGGCCGCAGGCATCATCCACATGGTCGCTTTCAATTATCGGCGAACGCCCGCCGTGGCGCTGGCCAAGAAGTTCATCGACGAAGGCCGCATCGGCAAGATCCTGAACTTTCGCGGCACCTATCTGCAGGACTGGTCGGCCGATGAGAACGGCCCCTTGTCTTGGCGGTTTCAGAAAAAGATCGCAGGGTCGGGCACGGTGGGTGACATCGGCACGCATGTGGTCGATCTGGCGCACTATCTGGTTGGTCCCATCGCCGAGGTGATCGCAATGACAAAGACCTATGTGACAACACGGCCCCTGCAACAGGGCGGCGTTGACAAGCTTGGCGCGGCCGAGAAATCTGCCGGGGCCGACCGTGCGCCGGTGGATGTGGATGACGAGGTGATCTCGATGCTGCGCTTTGCCGGAGGTGCCGTTGGCAGCCTTGAGGCCACGCGCAACGCCTGGGGCCGCAACAACTTCATCACGCTGGAAATTCACGGCACCAAGGGCTCGATCCACTTCAACTATGAACGCCGCGACGAATTGCAGGTAATGTTTGCCGACGATCCGGCAGATGCGCGCGGCTTCCGCACCATCTATACCGGTCCCGCCCATCCCTATGGTGGCGGCCTTTGGCCTATCCCCGGCCTGGGCATCGGCTACTCTGAAACCAAGATCGTAGAGTGTTTCGATTTCTTCAGTGCCATCGCGACAGGCAAGCAGCCTAGCCCCAATTTTGAAGACGGGCTTCTGACCGAACTGGTGGCGGATGCCATGCTGCGGTCGGGCGAAACCGGCAAGTGGGAAACGGTGACATGAACGCCCCCGCCACAATGTCCTCTGGCCCGGTTCCCGCCGTCCGCATGACGGGCATCTCCAAGTCCTTTGGCGGCGTGCGCGCGCTGGACAATGTGGATCTGGAGGTTCTGCCGGGCGAGGTTCATGCTCTGCTGGGCGGCAACGGGGCGGGAAAATCCACCATCCTCAAGGTGCTGAACGGGGTGCATGTGCCCGATGAGGGCACGGTCGAGGTGGCAGGCCAGAGGCTTGCCGCCGCGACGCCAGAGGCCGCCCGCGCAGCGGGCGTGGCGATGAACTTTCAGGAAATGTCGCTGATCCCCACGCTGACCGTAGCACAGAACGTGTTCCTGACGCGCGAGGTTCGCGACGGGCGCGGCTTGATCGACGACGAAGATTCCATCCTCCGCGCCGAGGCGATCTTCAAGATGCTGGAGGTTGAAGTGAACCCCCGCGCGTTGTTGGGCGATCTGGGTGCGGGGCAGAAGCAACTGACCGAGATTGCAAAGGCCATCAGCCAAGACGCCCGCGTGCTGATCCTCGACGAGCCGTCGACCGCGCTGGCGGTGTCAGATGTTGAGCGTCTGTTCGTCTTTCTGCGCAAGCTGACGGCGAAGGGCGTGGCGATCATCTATGTCAGCCACCGGATGGACGAAATTGCCCGCATTGCAGACCGCGCGACGATCCTGCGCGACGGGCGGCATGTCATTACTGCACCGATGGCCGACCTGCCCATCGACACGATGATCGAACATATAGTCGGCAAACGATCCAAGGGGCTGGCCGATGTGGTGCGTGGTGATGCCACCCGTGGCGAGGCGCTGCTGCAACTGAAAAACGTCACTGGGCCGCACAAGCCCGACAATGTCAGCTTTACCCTGCACCGGGGCGAGGTGCTGGGGCTGGCGGGGCTCCTGGGCTCTGGACGTTCTGCGCTGGCGCGGGTGATCGCGGGGATTGAGCCTGCGGTATCGGGCGAGATTCGCATCAAGGGCAAGCCCGTGCAGATTCGACGCCCTGCCGATGCGATCGACGAAGGCGTTGCGCTGGTGCCCGAGGCCCGCGCAACCCAAGGCATTATCCCGGCGCATTCGGTAGCCGAAAACATGGTGATGGCGGTGCTGGGCCGGATTACAAAAAGCGGACTGGTGGACCGCTCCCGCGCGACGGAAATCACCGATACCATGATCCAGCGTCTGGCGGTCAAAACGGCAAGCCGCGATCATGCCGTGTCCACTCTTTCGGGTGGCAACCAACAGAAGGTGGTGATCGGCAAATGGTTGGCCACCGACCCCGACATTCTGATCCTCGATGAACCCACAGCCGGCATCGATATCGGGTCAAAATCCGAAATCATCCGACTGGTGCGCGATCTGGCGATGGCGGGCAAGGGGGTGCTGGTCATCTCGTCCGAACTGTCGGAACTGCTGACCGCCTGCGATCGCATTCTGGTGATGGCCGATGGCCGAGCGCATCAGATGCTGGACCGTGCCGAACTGAACGATCCAGCCGAGACCAACCCCGAACACGCCCTGCAAGCCGCTGAACGCCGCCTGCAGGGCGAGATTCAGAAAGCCCTGACCGCAAAGGAGGCCACTCATGGCTAAGCCAGCATCAGCCCCCGGCGGGGCCATTCTCGCCAATTGGCGGCAGAACATTATTTACATCGGCTTTGTCGCGATCTTCGTGATCTTTGCGATAACGCTGAACGACAAGGGGTTTCTGAACCCGAACAACCTGCTGAACATCGTGCGCCAGACCGCGATGATCGCAGTCATGGCGATCGCCATGACCTTCGTGCTGTCGGCAGGCGAGATCGACCTGTCGGTTGGGGCCGTGGCCGGGTTGGCAACCGTCACCGTCGCATTGGCCATCGATGTGGCAGGCCCCTTCGGCGGGGTGGCGGCAGGCATTGCCACCGGCCTTGCAGTGGGCATGTTCAACGGTTGGCTCACCACGCGCATCGGCATTCCTTCGTTTCTGACGACGTTGGCAATGATGGGCATCGCAAAAGGTGTGGCGATGTGGATTTCCGACACCGCCGCCGTGCCGATCCTGTCGCCCGGCTATTCGTGGCTGTTCGGCGGCGGATCCATCGGGCCGATCCCGGTGCTGCTGCTGTGGATCGCGGTGTTGGGCGGAGTGGGGCATATTGCGCTGCGCCGGTCTGGATTTGGCCGCCGAGTGCTGGCCACAGGGGGTGGTGAGACCGCCGCGCGCTATTCGGGCATCGATACAGCCAACATCAAGATGAAGGTGCTGGTCCTGTCCTCTTGCGCTGCGGCGCTGGCCGGGATGCTCTATGCCGGGCGCCTGCAATCTGGACGTTTCCAATTGGGTGAGGGCGACGAATTGTCGGTCATCGCAGCGGCGGTTCTAGGCGGCACCAGCCTGTTTGGCGGCAAAGGCACGGTCATCGGCACGATCGTGGGTGCCATGATGATCGGCCTTATCAACAATGGGCTGATCCTGTTCGGACTGGAGTTCAGCCAGCAACTGATCGCGCGGGGCGGGATCATCATCCTAGCCGTCGCCCTCAGCCAGAAGCGGTAACACCATGACACATGTCACTATCATCGGCACTGTCACTGCCAAGCCGGAAACCCGCGATGAGTTGCTGGGGCTGCTAGCCGCGCAGGTGGCCCCAACGCGGTCGGAGCCGGGTTGCCTCAACTACGACTTCCACGTTGATGCAGGTGATCCGTGCTGTTTCGTGTTCTATGAGAACTGGCGCTCGCAGGGTGATCTGGATGCACATCTTACCATGCCCCACCTAGCCCCGCTATTTTCGCAGCTAGACCGGCTGTTGGCGCGGCCGGTCGACATCCGGCACCTGAGGATGCTGTCAGAGATGGCTGGTCAGCCGTGACTACGGCTGATCAGGAGACCGGTGCGGAGGTTGGACCTTGCGAAACAGGAATTGCGAAATGCGCCTGAAGCTTGGCATGGTGGGTGGGGGAACGGGCGCCTTTATCGGCGGCGTGCATCGCATCGCGGCGCGTCTTGACGGCCATTGGGACCTGGTCGCGGGGGCGTTTTCCTCGGACCCTGCTCGTGCGGCACACTCGGCGACGGACCTCGGCATCACGGCAGACCGCAGCTATGACAGCTGGGCTAGAATGGCGGTGGCTGAGGCCGCCCGACCCGACGGCATTGATGCCGTGGCAATCGTGACGCCCAACCACCTGCACGCCCCGGTCGCCACGGCCTTTTTGCGCGCCGGGATTCCCGTGATCTGCGACAAGCCGCTGGCCACCACTGTAGAAGACGCTGAAGCACTGGTGCAGTTGGTAGATGAAACCGGACTGCCCTTCATCCTGACCCAGACCTACACCGGTTATCCGATGGTCCGCGAGGCGCGCGCGCTGGTTGCGGCGGGCCGCATCGGGCGAGTGCGCCATGTGCAGGTGGAGTATCTGCAGGACTGGCTGGCAGAACCTATCGAGCAGGGGGGCCAAAAGCAGGCGGCCTGGCGCACCGACCCGGCACAGTCTGGTGCGGGCGGGTGCATCGCCGATATCGGCACACATGCCTACAACCTTGCCACCTTTGTGACCGGACTTGTCCCAAAGACCTTGTTGGCCGATCTGTCAGCTTTCGGGCCCGGCAGGGTGCTGGATGACAACGCGACCATCCTGCTTCGGTTCGAAGACGGGGCCAAAGGCATGATATGGGCAAGTCAGATTGCGCCTGGAACGAAAAACGCCCTGCGTCTGCGCGTGTTGGGCGAGGCAGGTGGCCTTTTTTGGGATCAAGAACGCCCTGACAATCTGGAGTTTACGCCAGTCGGCCAGTCAACCCTGACCCTGAGGCGTGGGGGCGAGGGCGTAGCTACGCCCTCCCGTCTGCCCGCCGGTCACCCGGAAGGCTATCTCGAGGCATTTGCCACGCTTTACGCCGAAGCCGCCGGAACACTCCGCCGCTTTCGCGAAAGGGCAGCACTGGACGGGGAAGCGGTCGGGCCGACAGTATTGGACGGCCTGGCCGGCATGCGCTTAATTGCTGCCTGTGTTCGGTCGCAACAAGGTGGCGGGGTTTGGATCAATCTCTGACAGACAACAGCGCCGACAGGCGCCGCTGTCTCAAGAGCCCCAAAGCCTAGCCCCGCGATAGGAATTAGTGGGCCTGGGTTCCGAGCATACGTTGCCTTTCTCAAACGAAGGATGTTGCTCGACCCTTTGGAACGAAAGGCTGCTTCAATCCAATCCCTGAGAAAAGAAATCTATTGCCCAACGTCTGTTTCCCGCCCCCCACGACGGTCACGCCGCGACTGCGAGCGGTATCTGGGCAACGGAAGCGAACGGCCGCTTCGTCCCCATAGCTGCCCCCCGAAGTTTCGCCCCAGCAACCGAGCGCGAACCATGGGCAGACCGGGAACCATACGTCACAACGTCACCCGTCATCTTTTGCAAACTGGAAAACTGACAACGAGAGACAGGGCTGAACTCTCTAATATAATAATAGAAACATTGGCTTATGTGCCTATTTGTAGCTGTGGAATGGACATTTGAATCTTTGACGCGCTTGCCAAGAGGTTTGTCGAATACATCTCGTAGGAGCTGCGAGACTTCAGGAAAGAGGCCGACGAGTGCTGTCACCTCATCATCTCATCTAAGCATGCCGGGTGAAGGTCGGAGCTCATGATGCGCTTGGATCGCTCGCACGCCTCTGTGGCGGAGACGAAACTTGCCGAGGCTGAGGACGCGGCTGAAACAACCGTGCTATATGTAAGCCAAGAAAGTTAAGTGACAAACAATACTTAATTGTTCTCGAAGGTTAGTCCGTCAGTCCTTCTGCTGCACGGCCGACAAAACGTTTGACGCGTTCCTGCTCGACCGGGTTCCACCAGACCCCGCCCACCTTCAGCGACGATGCCACGATTACGCCGCTAGTGCGCGACAGGATAGCGGCGATATTGTCCTCGGTGACACCTGATCCGACCAAAACCGGCAGATGGGTCGCATCGGCGATCTCGCTGATCTCTTCCATGCTTGCCGCGTGACCCGTGCGCTGACCAGTCGCGATGACACAATCGGCGTCGAAGAAGGTCAGGTCGCGTGTCAGTTCGGCAACTGTCCGATCAGCAACAATGGCATGGCTGCCGTGCTTTACATGCGCGTCCGCAAATATCCGGACGTTCTCGGCGCGCAACAGCGATCGGTAACGTAGCGCCTCACCAGCGCGACCCTCCATGAACCCTTCATTTGCGACGTAGGCATTGGCCCATTGGTTAACCCTGATGAACGCGGCCCCGCCAGCGACAGCCGTGGCGATTGCGGGCAAGGGCGCATTGGCCAGCACGTTAATGCCCACCGGCACGCCCGTCGCGCGGCGCACACGGTCGGTGACGACCGACAGGAAGGCCGGAGTCTCTGGACCAATATCGTCGGGCTTTGAAAACGGGATGTCGCCGTGGTTTTCCACGATCAGGCCGTGCAGGCCCCCGGCAATCAGCGCTTCGGCATCGCGCAGGCAGGCGTCATAAAGGCTGTCCATGCTGGCCCCGCGATAGCGCGGCGCACCGGGAAAGGGCGGGCAATGGATCATCCCGATCAAGACCTTGTCGCGCGCGAAGATTTCACCTATCGCGCCAGAGCTGCGGTTCGATATGGTCTGCATCAGACATCCTTTCGAAAGGGGAACACCGGCATCATGCGCGCGTTCGTGATTGGCAACGTCGCACTGGACGAAACCGTGATGGTCGCTGATCTGCCGGCCCCCGGTGCCTCGATCCACGGGCGGGCGGGGCCGGGCAGTCTGGGCGGCAAGGGGGCGAACCAGGCAATCGTGTTGGGCCGAGCGGGGCTGGCCTGCCGTCTCGGGGCGGCTGTCGGCGATGACCTACGGGCAGATGCGATTCGCAGTCGTCTGGCGGTGGAACCGATTGATCTGCGGCTGGAAACCGTGCCGGGCGTGGCCAGCGATTTCTCCATCGTGCTGCGCACGGCATCGGGTGAGAATGCAAACATCACGACTAACGCGGCGGCAGCGGGCCTGACGCCACGAGCGGCCCGCGCCATGCTGGAAGGTGCAGAACCGCGTGATCTGGTGGTGATGCAGGGCAATCTGACCGAAGAGGCGACCTTGGCCGTGCTGCAGTTGGCCCGCGAGATCGGGCTGCAGACGGCGCTGAACCCGTCACCCCTGCGCGATTTCTTTGGGCAGATTTGGCCGCTGGTGGACACCGCCTTTGTCAATGAGGGGGAGGCGGCGAGCCCTTGGGGGTGCCAGCGTGCTGCTGGCATCGGGCGTGGGGCAGGTGGTGCTGACCCTTGGCGCGGCGGGTGCACAGCTGTTGTCGGTTGGGCACAGCGAGACGGTTCCGGCGCAAGCTTGCCGGGTGGTCGATACCACGGGCGCTGGCGACTGCTTCATGGCGACGGCGCTGGCGTCGGCGGCGCTGCGGGCGGCACCCCTGGATGCGCGCGGCTTGCGGCATGCGGCAGCGGCAGCGGCGGTGACCGTATCGCGTCTGGGCACGGTCACCGCCTTTCCGACACCGGCCGAACTGGCAGGCATCCTTGCAGCCGGGTAAGGTGCCGGTTCAGCCACGACCCTGCGCCAGCCAGCCCAACAGGTTTTTCCACAGCCGCCCATAGCCGTCCCATGCGCAGAATGCAGGCGACAGCCAGTGCGGCCCGATATCGGAGGTCCAAGCCGCCGTCCGCCCCTTGCCGAAGCCGCCCAGCACCAGAAGGGGATGCCCGCCCTGATCGGCAGGAATGCGGGCAAGGACTTGCGCATCGGGCCGCACCTCGACCTCGTTCACGCCCAGAACAAACGGCCAGTCGCCAGCAAGGCCCGCCAGCACCGGATGGGCGGGGTCCAGCACCTCGGCCACAGCGCCTTCTGGCATTTCAACGCGGTCATCCCAGGGGTGGCAGGTAACGGGAAGCACATCCTCCACGGGCGTCTTGCGCCAGCGCGCCTTGCCGTCGATGCCCTGAAAACTGAAGTATCCGCCCACCATCAACAGCCCGCCGCCGCGTTCCACCCAAGCCTTGATCAGCCGCAGCCGGTTCGGCACGGTTTGTGACCGCAGCCAGACAGCGGGTGGCAACAGGAACGAATTCGCGCCAATGTCGGAAAGGATGATCACGTCATAGGCATCCAGCCCCTCCATCTCGAAGGGAAAGTTTTCCACCGCATCGTGCGCGGTCATGTAGGTCAGATCGAAGTCTGAGCCCTTCAAGGCAGCCACCAGAGGCTCGGCCCCCAGATGAAAGGTTACGCTACCGAACTGGTCGAAACCCTTGTAATGGGTCGCCGACGAGACCCAGCTTTCGCCGACCAGAAGCACCTTGGTTGTCATGGAAAATCCTCTCCCTTGCACATCAGACCGCGGCGTCGAACACGCGCCGCGGATTGGTGGTCAACAACCTGTCGCGCGACGAGGCATCCATCCCGTGCCGCGCCAGACGCGGCAGGAAATGGCGCTGCACGAAGGCATAGCCGTTTCCGCCATAGCGCGTCAGCATCATCTTGATGAACACATCCTGCGACAGCAGTATCCGGTCCAGATGCCCGGCATCGGCCAGCCGCAGGATGGCGCGGGCGACCGCGTCATCATCGGGGCATTGCACCTGCTGGTCGGCATAGAAGTAATCCATGCCGATCATGTCGAATTCGATGAATGCGCCCCGCTCGGCGAGTGTGCGCTGATAGTCCCAGTCGTCATGCGACGGGTTCATGTGGCACAGGACGGTATGGGCAAGGTCGGCCCCTTCGGCCTCGACCATGTCCAGCACGCGGTGGCCAAGGCGGAACCAGCCCGGTAGATGCACCATCAAGGGCAGGCCGGTGCGCACCTGCGCGCGGGCCGCACCCCGCAGGGATTTTTCCTCATCGGTGGTGAAATCGGAGGACACGCCGATCTCGCCGATCAGGCCGATCCGCGCATCGGTGCCATCGACGCCCTGCAACGCCTCGGCCACGATCTGATCGGCAATCGCGTCCACCGACAGGCCGTGCCACCTCGGCCGGCATGGATGATGCCAGATAATAGCCCGCGCCCATCACGATGTTCAGGCCCGATCCGGCCGCGATCTGCCGCAGCTTTGCCGGATCGCGCCCGATGCCCCGGCAGGTCGGATCGACGACCGTGCGCCCGCCTGCCGCTGCGAACGCACCGATCTCCGCGATGCATAGGTCCAGATCATCCAGCGTGATGTTGTGCTTGTTCACGAAAGGGTCCTGCCGCAGTTCCGACAGGATTTCCATCCGCACCGGCCCGTCCGCCAGATACTGCCGCGCGGCGTCAGTCGGCGGGTTCCACCAGCACGAACAGTCGTTCAGCAGGTGTTCGTGCATCAGCGTGACGCCCAGATCGGCGCTGGCAATCGGGCCATTCACCGTCATCACGAGCCCTGATCCGACATGCGCCTGCGACAGTTCCCCGGTCATGTCTTCCGCCTTCCAAGGCGCAAGCCGCCGCTGAAGAGTTTGGTGTTCATCCAGATCGCGATCAGGATGATCGTGCCGGTCACGATCTGGGTAAAGAACGGCGAGATATGCACAAGGATCAGCCCGTTGCCGATGACGGCGATGGTCATGGTGCCCAGCACGGTGCCGACCATGCTGGCCTTGCCGCCCATCAGCGATGTGCCGCCCAGCACGACGGCGGCAATCACCTGAAGTTCGAACCCGACTGCCGCATTGGATGAACCCGACCCAAGCCGCGCCGCGATCAGCAGGCCCGCAATCGCGCAAGCCACACCCGACACCACATAGACAGATGCCACCGTCCATAGTGCAGGCATGCCGACGCGCCGCGCCGCCTCCATGTTCGATCCCACGGCCACGACCCGCCGCCCATAGCGTGTGCGCAGCATCACGACGAAACCGAGCGCCGCCACAAGGATCGAGATCAGCGCAGGCACCGGAAATCCCGCCAGCGTGCCGCGCCCCAGCCAGAAGAACCCCGGCACATCCTTGATCGGGATCGAATAGCCTTCGGTCAGATACAGCGCATATCCCCGCAGGATCGACAGACCCGCCAGCGTGACGATGAAGGCGGGGATGCCCTGATAGGCGATGAACCAGCCCTGAACGGCCCCGATCAGCCCGCCGAGCAGCAGCATCAGCAGCACGACGACGATCCAGTCGATCCCGGCGGCCAGTGCAATCGCCGCCACCGCATTGACCAGCGCCACGGTCGATCCGACGGACAGGTCGATCCCCGCCGTGGTAATGACAAGGGTCATGGCGACCGCCACGATCAGCACAGGTGCCGCCTGACGCACGATGTTCAAAAGGTTGCCCGCCGTCAGAAAGGTGGGGGTCAGCAGGCTGAACAGCAGCATGCAGCCCAGAAAGAACAGGGCAATCGACAGCACCTGCGCATGTTCGGCCACGAAATCAGCAAGTGGGGCACCTTTGGCACGTTCGGAATAGGCCGTCATCAATGCGCCCCCTTGCCGACGATCAGATCAACCAAATCCTGCAAGTTTGTTTCCTCGATACGGCGTTCGGCAACCTTTGTGCCTTCATACATCACCGCAATCCGGTCGCAGACGCGAAACAGGTCTTGCAGGCGGTGGGTTATCAGAACAACGCCGACCCCCTTTGCCTTGACCCGGTTGATAAGCGCCAGCACCGCCTCTACCTCGGCCACGGCCAGTGCCGAGGTCGGTTCGTCCATGATAAGAACACGCGGCTGAAAGCTGGCCGCCCGCGCGATGGCAATGGCCTGACGTTGCCCGCCCGACAGTTTTTCCACCTTGGCTGTCAGGCGCGGGATGCGGATTTCAAGGGCGTCGAGCATCTGCCGCGCCTCGGCCAGCATGCGTTTCTGATCCAGAAAGGGGCCGCGTCGTCAGTTCGCGGCCCAGAAACAGGTTGCCCACGACATCGACATGGTCGCACAGGCTCAGGTCCTGAAACACCATCTCGATCCGGCGGGCGCGGGCGTCGGACGGGCCGGAAAACCGGACGATCTGGCCGTCCACGGCAATCGTTCCGGCATCGGGAATGTAGGTGCCCGACATCACCTTTGACAGCGTCGATTTGCCGGCGGCATTGTCGCCGATCAGGCCAAGGCATTCACCGGGCAGCACATCAAGATCAACGCCGCGCAGTGCCTGATGCGATCCGAAGGTCAGGGCAATGCCGCGCAACGACACCAGCGGCGCAGCCGCCGTGGTCTGCGAGAGGGGGGTGCCCCCTCCCGCAACGGACGCCTCGGAGCGAAGCGTCGTATCGGTCATTCGAACATCGACCGGAAGTCGTCAACATTCGCCTTTGTCACGATTGTGACAGGCACTGAAATGATCCGTTCGACCGTGCCGCCGTCGGTGATCGTCATCAGCGCGTCAATGGCCGCACCACCCATGCCCGCCGGATCTTGCTGGATGACGGCCTCCACATACCCTGCATCGATCCCGGCAACGGCCGAGGCGGTCAGATCCCAGCCGAACACCTTGACATCGGCCTGACGCCCCTGGCTTTCCACGGCAGCGACAGCGCCCAGGAGGGCCGGTTCGCCTGTGGCGTAGATCGCCGTCATGTCAGGATTTGCGGTCATCAGGTTTTCGGCCGCGGCAAGGGCGGTATCCTGCACGTTCTGGCCATCAACGGTTCCGGCGACAGTGATGCCCTCAACACCGGTCAGAACGCCTGTGAACCCGTCCATCCGCAAGTTCTGGATGAAGGAATTCAGCGCGCCTACGATGCCCAGCTTTGCCCCGCCGGCCCCGTTTGCGTAGTCCACAAAATAGGCACCCAGATCAGCGCCCGCCTTGCCGTTATCTACCCCGATCACGGCCATCTGCGGGCCGTCTTCGGGCAGGATGGCGTCAATCGCAACCACCGGAATACCGGCATCTGCGGCCTGTTGCACCGCTGGCATGATGCCGTTCACGTCGATGGCCACGATGGCAATCCCGTCCACGCCCTGCTGGATGTAGGTTTCGATCGCACTGTTCTGCGCGGCCGGATCATTGTTGGCGTTGAAGATCACCAGATCGACGCCTGCGGCATCAGCGGCTGCCTGCGCACCTTCATTCATCTGGTTGAAGAACAGCGCCTGCTGGTTGATCTGAACCAGCGCAAAGGTCTTCTTGTCCTGTGCCGTCGCGGGCATCGCCGCAAGCATCACGGCCGAGCCGAGCAAAAGGCCAAGGCCGCGGCGTGAAACGGCAGTGCTGATGGTTGATGACATTGTGTTTCCCCTTTGTTGGTCGTTGCAGTTCAAGACCGGATCAGCGGCGCAACGGAATTCCGTGTGATCAGGGTGACAGGCATGATCTCCTCTGGCGGGAGCTTGGTCGGATCAGTCCAGTCAGTATCCAGAAGCAATTCAAGGGCGCGGATGCCCAAAGCCCGGACCGGCTGGCGCACCGCTGTCACGGCGGGTGCAAAAAGATGGAGCGGGCCGACATCGTCAAACCCGACAAGCGAGATATCCTTTGGCACGTTGACGCCCACATGTTGCAGCACCTCCATGACACCGATGGCGATTTCGTCCGATGTAGCAAAGATGGCGGTAACATCCGGCCCTGTGGCCAGCATGCGCTGCGCCGCCGTGCGCCCGAAAGCGATGGAATATTCACCTTCGTAACGCGCAATTTTGGCGTCTTTTCCCCAAACCTCGGTCATCGCACGTTGAAATCCGGCAAATCGCCGCGCGCCACTGAGCATGGCGTCGACCCCGCCGATGAACAGCACATGGTGATGCCCGGCATCGGCCAAATGCCGCCCGGCCATGTAGCCACCTTTGTCATTATCGCAGAACAGCTTTGGCACCGACGTTTCGCCAACATCTTCATCGAGAATCACTACTGGGCCACTGGCATTGATCGCCGCAGCAAGGGTGCCGTCATCGGGATGATTTGTGACAAAGATCAGGCCATCGACCTGATTGCGCTGGACGGCCTGCAGATAGGCCAACTCGCGCTCGCTACGGTTCAGCGTGGCATGCAGGGTCAGGCCCAGCCCGCGCCGATCAGCCTCAGCCTCTACCGCCGCGACAAGGGTGGCAAAGAACGCGGTCGCGATATCGGGGATGACAAGGCCGACCGTATCGGATCGCCCGCGGCTGAGCTTGCGGGCATGCGGATTGGGGATGTAGTTCAGCGTGCTGATTGCGGTTTCGATGGCCGTCCGGGTCCGTTCCGGCAATTCAAGTGACCGGTTCAGAAAGCGCGAGACCGTGGTCACAGACGCTCCCGCCGCCTGCGCCACATCCTTGAAATTCGCCACGCCCATGGAGAAACTTCCGATAGGTGAATCGGTTTACTAAACCGCTTTACAAATCATCACGATGCGTGCCATGGAGTCAATGGTGATTGCCTGCCGGGCGCTGCGCGACGGGCGACACCTTGAACGGAAAATGCTTTAGCCGAAGAGAGTTCGAGGCCCGAGTTGCTTTGGTTTCAGCCGCTGTCCAGAAAGCCGACAGCGGCCACACATCACTCCGACGCAATTGGGTAAGCCGGGAACATATTAATAACCCGCACTTTGGCTGCGACAGTCACATCTCCATATTGATCGCCAGCAGTTCTTCCCGCCTGCCCACAAATGGCATCAAGGACGCGGTCTGAAGCGCCGATTTCACGTCCGACGGTTTTGAAACGATGACGCCAGCCATGGCTTGGACTAACACCTTCTGGGACAATTGCGAGCTTACCCAGACAATCGCTAATTCGGCCCGATACAGTTCGAGCAGAAGAAATTCTATGATCCGCTGACGTCGACCGGTGAAGAAGTGGTCCTTCAGATGAAGCTGATACAAAGTCAACAAAGCCCTGGCGCAATTAGCTGTTTATGAAGCGGCACATCTCGATAACCGCCAGCCTTCACCGTTCCGGCATCAGGCGTTATCCGCAGAACCCAGATATCATCGCTTAGCCGCAGGTCTTGTTTCCTCAGTTGGGTAAGTTCGGTTACTCTCGCACCCGTGAACGCACATAGCCATGGCTCCCACTTCTTCGCGGACGCGGTAACGGCCTGCTTTTTCTGTGCCATGATACCGCCGGGCTGCAGTCAGCACGATAACTGCCTCGGCATCGGTAAAGCCGCGTTCCCTTGTCGGCACATCCTTCTGGCGTTCCTGGCGAACACTTTCGGCCACGTTCTCAGTAAGCAGGTCTTCTCGAACAGCCCAGTTCAGAACAGTCCGAACCGCTACGAGCCAGACATCGCTTACTGTTCTAGGTGACCGCAAATCCAGTAGCCCGTCCCGCCACGTCATAAGATCACGTTTCGTCAGCCTTTTGGCGTCATCATTGCGGAGAAACTTTCGAAGGTGCTTGAAGACAGGAGCCCATCGCACAGCAGCGGCATGGCCTTTTCCCAAAATCCGCCTTGAAGCCAACAAGCCGTCAAACAGTCTTGTGAGTGAGATCGGCCGGTCTTCTGACAAAATCGGTTTAGCGTTGGCCAGCAGTGGAGACTTCAGCGCGCCCGTGGATCTTCCTTCATCGCGTTCGTATACCCTCTCAAGTGCTTCATATTCCGACTGACAAAGGGCTTGGGCCAGAGACCTCCACGCTAGAGTATCAAATTCTACAGGAGTGATCTCCATTTCTTTGAACCCGTCGATACGGTGTCCAACTAGTTCCGAGAGCTCTACGTTCGATAGTCGACCGGCAATGCCATTTCGAAGATCTTGAACATAAACATCGTCTATTCGGATGTTTGCCCACGCAGGGCCCTTGAGCTCGTCGTTTTTGGTCTTGAACGAGGCGATGTTGGTAGCTGCGCAATGCGATCTGCCCGTCAGTGAGTGGATAAGGCACGACGGCCACCATCGGCCCGTCCCCTGCAGCTTTAAGCTCGGCCGCTCTGATCTGCGATTGCATCTCGGCAACTGCTCCAGGCAGAGCTTTCAATGCTAACCGGTAGTCAGGCCCGAGGGTCACGCGCAGTTCGACGCGGTTCTTGAGAAAGGGGCAAGTTGCTTAGGGGACGACTATTCTGGCAAAATACCGTCCTTCACGATTCAATAGATAACGAACGCTGCCGGCCATCTTGCACCTTCTTTGTTACGTTCTTTGTAACATCAAAATGGGCAAAGCCCTTCAGATACAAGGGGTTTCTTTGATCTTAAAGGGATAAAAATGGTGCTGCAAGAGAGGATTGAACTCTCGACCTCTCCCTTACCAAGGGAGTGCTCTACCACTGAGCTACTGCAGCGCCGATGGTGGCGGGGGATAAACGGAAAGCCGTGGCCGCGCAAGGGGGGAAACATCACCGCTTCTGGACCATATTGAGCGGCTGCGCTATGGGTGGCTGCATGACAGAAAAGCCCGCGGAAGCGAACACTGCCAAACCGGTCAAGACCGCAGCTTCGGTGCGCGAGGACCGCTTGAAAGCCGCGCTCAAGGCCAATATGGCACGGCGCAAGGCGCAGGTAAAAGCACGGGCGGCAAAACAGGCCGACAAGGGCTGAGGCGAGGGGCAGATGGATTCGATATTGGTCAAGGGCAACGGTGCGTTGAACGGGGTGATCCCGATTGCGGGGGCAAAGAACGCGTGTCTGACGCTGATGCCCGCCACGCTGTTGTCAGAAGAGCCGCTGACGCTGACCAACGCGCCGCGCCTTTCCGATATCCGCACGATGACCCAACTGCTGCAGTCACTTGGCGCCGAAGTGGCTAGCCTGCAGGACGGCCTTGTGCTGGCGATGTCATCGCACGGCATTTCCAATCACACGGCGGATTATGACATCGTGCGCAAGATGCGTGCGTCGATCCTTGTGCTGGGCCCGATGCTGGCACGCGACGGCCATGCAATCGTCTCGCTTCCCGGTGGTTGTGCCATCGGCGCGCGCCCCGTCGATCTGCACCTCAAGGCGCTCGAGGCGATGGGCGCACAGCTTGATCTGCGAGATGGCTATATCCACGCCAAAGCCCCCGGCGGCCGGCTGCGCGGGGCAGTCTTTGCATTTCCCTTCGTGTCCGTCGGGGCCACCGAAAATGCGCTGATGGCGGCAACCTTGGCAAAGGGCACGACTGTTCTGGAAAACGCGGCGCGTGAACCCGAAATCGTCGACCTCGCCCGCTGCCTGCGTCGCATGGGCGCGCAGATTGAAGGCGAAGGCACATCCACCATCACCATTCAGGGCGTGGATCGTCTGGGCGGGGCCACCCATCCCGTGGTGACAGACCGGATTGAACTCGGCACCTACATGCTTGCACCCGCAATCTGTGGCGGCGAGGTTGAACTCCTCGGCGGGCGGATCGACCTTGTCGGCGCATTCTGCGAAAAACTGGATGCGGCAGGGGTAAATGTGACTGAAACCGAACGCGGCCTGAAAGTGTCGCGCCGCAACGGGCGGGTGTCTGCAGTGGATGTGGTGACCGAACCCTTCCCCGGCTTTCCGACCGATCTTCAGGCGCAGATGATGGCATTGCTGTGTACCGCCGATGGCGTGTCGGTGCTGGAGGAAAAGATTTTCGAAAACCGGTTCATGCATGCACCCGAACTGATCCGCATGGGCGCACAGATCGACGTCCATGGTGGCCATGCCACCGTCACGGGCGTGGACCGTCTGAAAGGCGCCCGTGTCATGGCGACCGACCTGCGCGCCTCAGTCAGCCTGATTCTCGCCGCGATGGCTGCCGAAGGCGAAACCGTGGTCAGCCGCGTGTACCATCTTGATCGCGGCTATGAACGGGTCGAAGAAAAGCTTTCGGCCTGCGGCGCACAGATCGAACGGATCGCCGGATGACTGACGCACGGTTTGAAGATGGGGATGACGCACCACTGGCCCTGCTTGCGCGGGGGCCGGATGATGTGCCGGTTCTGTCGGCCCTTCTGCAGGATGCGGTCTTTCCCATCACGGAAATGCGGTATGATCGCAAACGCCGTCGCTTTGCCCTTCTGGTGAACCGGTTTCGCTGGGAAGATCGCGATGCCGCAGCACGCGCCGGCCGCGGTTTTGAACGCGTGCAATCCCTGCTGGTGGTGCAGGATGTTCTGACCGTATCGTCGCAAGGGATCGACCGTGGCGACCACGACACCGTGCTGTCGGTGTTGGCGATCAGCTTTGATGCGGGCACTGATGGAACCGGACGCCTGATCCTGACACTGGCTGGTGACGGCGCCATAGCGCTGCAACTTGAGGCCGTCGATGTCGCGCTCCGCGATGTAACGCGCCCCTATCTCGCGCCATCAGGGAAAGCTCCGGATCACGGGGTGTAATGCGGCAGGCACGCGGGGACAGGCGTGCCGCACGTTTGACGGCTCTATTCGAGATCGCCTGCCACACTTGCCAATTGCAGGCTATCGGCCGCAGTCCTGACAATATCGATCAGCCCCGCGAACTGGCTGCCAAGCGGATTGGTCTTGCGCCAAACAAGACCAATGGTCCGCGCCGGGCGCGGCACGGGCAACCGCGCAACTGAAACAGAGGCGGTTCCGGTTTCGATTGCCACCGCCATTTGCGGGATCAGCGTCACGCCTATTCCCGCACCCACCATCTGCACCAGCGTCGTCAAGGAACTGCCCTCCATCAGATCGCGCGGCACCCCCGCCGACATCTTGCAAAAAGACAGCGCCTGATCACGAAAGCAGTGCCCTTCCTCCAAAAGCAAAAGCCGCATCTCGCGCAGGTCTTCGGGGTTCGGTACGGCACGGTCAGCATCGGCAACAGGCCGCACAAGCACGAACTCTTCGCGAAACAGCGGTGTCTCGGCCAGCGAAGGCTCTGACACCGGCAGCGCCACGATCGCGACATCAAGGCGCCCTTCGCGCAGATCATCGACAAGCTTTTGCGTCACCGCCTCACGCGGGCGCAGGTCAAGGTCGGGAAAGCGCGCCGCAAGATTGCGAATGACCTCGGGCAAAAGATAGGGGGCCACCGTCGGAATGACCCCGATCCGCAACCGCCCCGACAATGGCCCGGACGACGCGCGGGCAAGGGTCGCCAATTCGTCCACGGCCCGCAGAATATCACGCGCGCGCAGCCCGAACGCCTCCCCGACGCTGGTCAGCCGGATGTGCCGCGCCCCCCGTTCGACAAGTGCCGCACCCAGTATCTGTTCCAGTTCCTTCATCTGCAGTGACAATGCAGGCTGCGAAATCGCACAAGCCTCGGCAGCGCGTCCGAAATGGCCGTGCTGGGCCAACACATCAAAGTATCGCAAATGCTTGATCGTGATCGCCGCCATAAGAAAAACATATCGTAATCATTTGCAAATGCAAATTCTAATTATCAATCCTTTGTGCTAGGAGAACACCAAATCACCGTTGTGGCCAATTCCCTGCTTCGCCTGGCTGACGTTTGGCTGTGCCGCGATGAACCGGTTCACGCAATAACACCTCAAAAGGAGACTGCCATGGATGGAGACCTTCCCAACGCTGCCGGCAAATGTCCGGTCATGCACGGATCAAATACCGTCGAAGCGGCAAGCGTTACCGCATGGTGGCCGAATGCACTGAACCTCGACATTCTGCACCAGCACGACACCAAGACCGACCCGCTTGCCGAAGTTGACTACCAGGATGCGGTCAAGTCACTGGATTTTGCCGGGGTCAAGCGCGATCTCTTTGCCCTCATGACCGACAGCCAAGATTGGTGGCCTGCCGATTGGGGCCACTACGGCGGCCTGATGATCCGCATGGCGTGGCACGCGGCGGGGTCCTACCGGCTCGCCGATGGCCGGGGCGGTGGCGGCACAGGCAACCAGCGGTTTGCACCCCTGAATTCATGGCCCGACAATGCGAACCTTGATAAGGCCCGCCGCCTGCTGTGGCCGATCAAGAAGAAATATGGCAACCGGCTAAGCTGGGCCGATCTGATGCTGCTTGCAGGTAACGTGGCTTACGAATCCATGGGGCTAAAGACCTTCGGCTTCGGCTTTGGCCGCGCCGATACATGGCATCCCGAAAAGGACATCTACTGGGGCGCGGAAAAGGAATGGCTCGCGCCATCGGAAAACCGCTACGGCGATCTGAACAACCCATCAACGCTGGAACACCCGCTTGCCGCAGTGCACATGGGGTTGATCTATGTGAACCCCGAAGGCGTGAACGGCCAGCCTGACCCGGCCCGCACCGCCGCCCATATCCGCGAAACATTCGCGCGCATGGCAATGGACGATGAAGAAACCGCGGCGCTGACAGCAGGCGGCCATACAGTGGGCAAGACGCACGGTAACGGCGATGCGGCCCTGCTTGGCGCAAGTCCGGAAGGCGCCGATGTCGTGGAAGCGGGCCTTGGCTGGATGAACCACACCACCCGCGCCGTCGGTCGCAATACGGTAACCTCGGGTATCGAGGGGGCATGGACTACCCATCCCACCAAATGGGATAACGGCTATTTCGACATGTTGTTCGGCCATGAGTGGGAACTGCGCAAATCCCCCGCCGGGGCGCATCAATGGATGCCCGTCAACATCGCGCCCGAAGATATGCCGGTCGATGTCGAAGACCCATCCATCCGCGTGATGCCGATCATGACAGACGCCGACATGGCGATGAAGGTCGATCCCGTCTACCGCGCGATCTGCTTGCGCTTTGCCGCAGATCACGCCTATTTCAGCGATACCTTCGCGCGGGCATGGTTCAAGCTGACGCATCGCGACATGGGTCCGAAAGTGCGCTACATCGGGCCGGAAGTGCCTGCCGAAGACTTGATCTGGCAGGATCCCGTGCCTGCAGGGCGCACCGACTATGACGTAGCGGCCGTCAAGGCAAAGATCGCGGCCAGCGGCCTTAGCCTGTCAGACATGGTCAACACGGCATGGGATGCGGCGCGCACCTTCCGCGGGTCGGACATGCGCGGTGGGGCCAACGGCGCCCGTATCCGCCTCGCGCCGCAGAAGGACTGGGAGGGCAACGAGCCTGCCCGTCTTGCGCGAGTGCTATCGGTGCTGGAACCGGTTGCTGCGGCAACAGGGGCAAGCATTGCCGATGTCATCGTTCTGGCCGGCAACATGGGCGTCGAAATGGCCGCCAAGGCAGCTGGTTTCGACCTCACTGTGCCCTTTGCACCGGGTCGCGGCGATGCAACCGATGCCATGACCGATGCCGCATCGTTCAGCGTGCTGGAGCCGCTGTCTGACGGTTTCCGCAACTGGCAAAAGAAGGACTACGCCGTCGCACCTGAAGAAATGCTGCTGGATCGCGCGCAACTGATGGGCCTGACCGCGCATGAAATGACCTGCCTGATCGGCGGCATGCGCGCGATGGGCACGAACCATGGCGGCGCGGCACATGGCGTCTTTACGGACCGCGTGGGCGCACTGACCCCCGATTTCTTCACCACGCTGACGGACATGTCCTACAAATGGGTGCCACGCGGCATGAACCTCTATGACATCGTCGATCGCGCAACAGGGGTAGCGCGCTTTACGGCAACACGGGTCGATCTGGTGTTCGGATCAAACGCGATCCTGCGCGCCTATGCCGAAGTTTATGCACAGGACGACAACGCGGCCAAATTTGTAACCGACTTTGTCGCAGCATGGACCAAAGTGATGAATGCCGACAGGTTTGACATCGGCTGATCGGCCCTGCCCCGCACAACAAAAAGGCGCACCAGTTGGTGCGCCTTTTTTCATTCCAATCGTGACAGCACTACAGCATTCCTACGACCAGCGGCTCGACCTCATTCCAGCCTTCCCACATCATGCTCAGCGCCACGTAAAGGATGATCGCAAGGCCGACATAGGCGATCCAGCGGTGTTTGTTCAGCAGACGCGCGATGAACGATGCCGCAAGCCCCATCAGCGCGATCGACAGCGCCAGCCCGATCACCAGCACCACCGGATGATCCTTGGCCGCCCCCGCCACCGCCAGCACGTTATCAAGGCTCATCGACACATCGGCGATCAGGATCTGCATCGCTGCCTGACGGAAGGTCTTGCGCGGCGCAGCCCCGGCCACCGTGCCATCGGCGTTCAGGTCCATCCCCGTCAACGCCTCTTCGGCGATGACATCGGCATCGTGCCCCCCCTCGCGCAGTTCGCGCCACATCTTCCAGCACACCCACAACAGCAGGATGCCCCCCGCCAGAAGCAGCCCCGTGATGGCCAGCAACTGCACCGTCAACCCGGCAAAGATGATCCGCAGCACGGTTGCGCCAATGATCCCGACCAGAATGGCCTTTGCGCGCTGCTGTGCCGGAAGCCCCGCAGCCGCAAGGCCGATCACAATCGCATTGTCCCCCGCCAGGACAAGGTCAATCCCGATCACCTTGGCCAGCGCGGCCAGACCTTCGGGCGTGAACACCTCCAGCCATGCGGCCAGCGTGAAGAATTCCATAATGCGTCCCCCGTTTGCTTTCGCGACCTCTAATCACTGGCGGTGTGACGTGCAAGCCGCAAGCCCGCCGCCCGCTTGACATTGCGACCGATCTGCCGCATCTGCTTCCCAGCCCCAAGGTCCGCTGCCGCGTGAGCAGCGTTTCGGACCGGGCCAATGGTTCCCACCGTCACGCAGGGGTTCCGCCGCGCAGACGGCCCCATGGCATCCGGCCATCGGGTCAGCGCCGCGCGGCCAGACCTGCATTCCGGGCATTGCCCGGTTGGTCCCGATCACGGGGCCGGAAAGTTTAACATGACCACGTTTCAAGACCTGGGCCTCAGCCCCCGTTTGCTGACTGCCCTCGCAAAGACCGCCCTTTCAACACCGACACCGATTCAGGCGCAGGCCATTCCATATATCATGCAGGGCCGCGATCTGATGGGGCTGGCGCAGACCGGCACCGGCAAGACCGCCGCCTTCGGCCTGCCGCTGCTGCACCGCCTGCTGGATATCGGCCACCCGCCCGGCCCGCGCAACGTGCGCGCGCTCATCATGGCCCCTACACGCGAACTGGTCACCCAGATTGCCAAGAACCTCGAGGTGTTCACAAAGGGCACTCCGGCCAAGGTGACTACTGTCGTTGGTGGCGCGTCCCTTTTCCGGCAGGCGCAGGCGCTGTCGAAAGGGACCGATGTGCTTGTCGCCACCCCCGGCCGGTTGATCGACCTGCTGGAGCGGGGCGATGTCAGCCTTGAACAATGCGGCTATCTGGTGCTGGACGAGGCGGACCACATGCTCGACATGGGGTTCATCCATTCCTTGCGCAAAATCGCGAAATACATCCCGCTGAAACGCCAGACGATGCTGTTTTCGGCCACCATGCCAAAAGACATCGAAGAACTGGCCAGCACCTACTTGCGCGACCCGGTCAAGGTGCAGGTGGCCCCGCCCGGCAAACCCGCCGACAAGATCGCCCAAGGCGTGCATTACATCCCGAACGGCGACAAGGCCAAACTGCTGGAAGAATATCTGCGCACCCACCCGACCGAACAGGCGCTGGTGTTTGGACGCACCAAGCATGGCTCGGAAAAGCTGATGAAACTGCTGGTATCTTGGGGCTTCAAGGCAGGCTCGATCCACGGCAACAAATCACAGGGGCAGCGTGACCGCACCCTGACCGAATTCCGCAACGGTGATCTGGATGTGCTGGTCGCAACCGATGTCGCCGCGCGCGGCATCGACATTCCGGGCGTCCGGCACGTCTATAACTACGACATGCCCAATGTTCCGGAAAACTACGTCCACCGCATTGGCCGCACCGCGCGGGCCGGGGCCGAAGGCACTGCCGTGGCCTTCTGCGCACCCGCCGAAATGGGCGAATTGCAGGCGGTGGAAAAGATGTTGAAGAACCACGCTCAAGGTGCTGGGCGGCGCGCCATGGTCTGCCGATATGGTGGCAGCAAGCCCGAAACCAGGCCAAAACCGGGGCCAGCGCCCCGGTGGCGGGCGTCCGGCGGCGGACAAGCCACAGGGCGCGAAATCGCATGGCCACAAGGCGCATGGGGCCAAGCCACAAGGACAAAAACCGCAAGGCCGCCCTGGCAATGCACCTGCCGCAAAACCGATGGTGGGGAGTCTCCGCAGCGTCGCACCGCCGCACCAGCGCGCGCGCGAGTTGGGCAATGCGGGCAGGCATCAAAGCCTGCCCGCAACACCTCAGTCGACTTCGTTTTCCAGATGCAGCTTCACGTCGATCAGCACATGCTGGATCGCCAGCGTCTCGCGCAGCATCCGCTTGGCCTCGTTCACCGAAATCACGCCATCACCAATGGCATAATTGTATTCCGCCATCAGTTGCGCAAACCGCTGTGACAGCGTCACCACATCCTGATTGACCCCCTTTGCCCCGGGATCCTTGCGCTCCCCGTCATGTGACAACGTCACTCCGCGCAAATCGGCAAGCGCCGCCGTCACATGCGGAAAACTGGCCCCGGCTTCCAGCGCCGCCACCACGTCGATGGGCATGAACCGGTCATCATGTTCATCCGAATCCGAATAATAGCGCCCCAGCGTCGCCTTTGACTTGCCCGTCAACTCACATGCCGCTTCGATGCCCACATCCTTGACCAGAGCCTCGGTATGCTTCTTCAAATATGATGCAACACTCATCCTGCATTCCCACTGTGACCCGGGGGAAATCTACACCTGTTTTCCCATTAAGAACACCCTGCCACGCAGGCATATCCAAAGCCAGTTCCGGGTCTCTGGAACGCGTAGAGAGTGTCCGGTGTCCCCAGCACCGGAAAGGGTGGGGGGTCCGCCGTGCAGCGCCGATTTCGGACCACCGGGGGTAATCCGGTGGGTGCGGTGGGCCCGTCTTTTTGTTGAGCGTAAGGGCTTTCGGTGCACGGGCAGGCCGAAGTCGCGTTACCAGTCTGACGGGTCCGCCAGCGTTTTGCCGATATCGCGCCGCATGGGCGTGGCAAGCGGTGTAATCCGGCACCCCCACCCGATCGTTCCGCCAATTTTCGCTTGCAGGCCCTGCGCGGCCCGCGTTAGGGCCATGCGCCATGGCGAAATTGTATTTCAACTACTCAACGATGAATGCCGGCAAATCGACCTTGCTGCTGCAGGCTGCACATAACTATCGCGAAGGTGGCATGCTCACCTATCTGATGACCGCACAACTTGACAATCGCGCAGGCCAAGCCCGCATTGCCAGCCGCATCGGCATTGGCGAGGACGCCGATACCTTTTCCCCGCACGAGGACATGTTCGCCAAGATCGCGACGCGCCTGTCTGACGGCCCCGTTGCCTGCATCTTCATCGACGAAGCACAGTTCCTGACAAAGGTTCAGGTCTGGCAACTCGCCCGCGCGGTCGATGATCTGGGTGTGCCGATTATGGCCTACGGTTTGCGCGTCGATTTTCAGGGCAATCTGTTTCCCGGATCAGCCGCCCTTCTGGCCTGGGCGGATGAGATGCGCGAGGTGCGCACGATCTGCCATTGCGGCAAGAAGGCCACCATGGTCGTGCGCAAAGGCCCTGACGGGCAGCCCTTGCGCGACGGCGAACAGGTGGTGATCGGCGGCAATGAAACCTATGTGTCGCTCTGTCGGCGTCACTGGCGCGCGGCTGTCGGGGCCTGAGGCGCGGCACGACGGCCCGGCCCAAAGGTGATCAATGCCCCAGCCGCCACAATCAGCGTCATCCCCATAATCGCCATCCCGTTCATGGTTTCCTGCCACAGCGCAAACCCCCACAGCGCAGAGGCGGGCAGGATCAGATACTCCATCACCGAAACCCGCGCCGCCGGGGCAAGCTGATAGGCCCGGATCATCATCCCGACCCCGATCACAGACCCGACGGCCTGCACCGTGACCCAGAACAGAAATGTCCCCGATGGTGCCACCCAGCCGCGCAGAACGAACCCATCCGCGCCAACAGGTGCTGCCACCGGCATGACCCACAGCACCACCAACCCCGCCGCACCCAGCGCACCCAACGCCGCAAAAAACCCCGCCAGCAGGGTTTCGGCGCTCTCGCGCCCACACCAGCGACGCGTGGCAATGTTGCCCACCGCATACAGCCCCCCCGCCATCACCGGCAGAATTGCCGCCACCGACGCGCCCTTGATCGCCGCAGGGCCCAGCAGCAGGATCACCCCTGCAAAACCTGCGATCACGGCCACAATCTGCACGGGCGTAATCCGTTCGCCAAACATCAGCCCGTTGATCAGCAGAACGAATATCGGCGCCGTGAACAATCCCGCCGCAACAATCGCCACTGGCAAAAACGCCAGCGCCCCGAAATACATCAACATCGCCGTGCCGTGAATAACACTGCGCCCGATCACCGCGCGCCATGACACAGGACGCAACCGATGTCTCATCGCCATGGCAAATCCCGCAATCAGCGGCAGCGCCATCACCGACCGCGTCGCATGAAACTGCCACAAGCCGGCCTCGGCAGCCACGACCCGCACAAAATTGTCGGCAAATCCGATGATGACCGCATAGACAAGGATCATGCCAAGGGCGGCTATCGTCTGATCCTCACGCGCTGTCATGTCGCCCTCCGTTTGCGCCACAATCACGGCCCTCAACAAAACTGCATGCCCGTAAACGACACAATGCCCCGATGATTGGCAATTGATGCAGGAACCCTCCTCGGCTAGGCTATCCCAAATGGTGAAAAAGCGCCCATCCTGATGACCGTGACGGCACTGAAACAGTATCAGCGGCTGGAATCCTCCGGGCTTTGGCATGAACAACATGATGCACAACGCCGCGATGTAATCGTCAGTTTCGGATCGTCATCGCTGGTGCTGAAAGACCCCCGCAACGATGATGCGCTGTCACACTGGTCGCTTCCCGCCATCATCCGCGAAAATCCGGGGCAAATGCCCGCCATTTACCGCCCCGGTCCCGATTCCGCCGAAGGACTGGAGGTGTCGGACCCCGACATGGTCACCGCGCTTGAAACCGTGCGCCGCGCGGTCGAGGCCGCGCGCCCCCGTCCCGGCCGGTTGCGTGGGGCGATTTATCTGGTTGCGGGCATGGTTATCGGCGGGGCCGCCATCGGTTGGCTTCCCGAAGCCGTGCGCACCCGGACGGCCGCGATGGTGCCCGCGTCCTCGCGCGCCGAAATCGGGCTGATGGCCTTTGATGACATCACCCGCCTGACGGGCGCGCCCTGCACCGAACCCACCGCACAGGCCGCCCTTGCCGGACTGTCCACCCACCTCTTCGGGGCCACAAGCTCGCCGATCCTTCTGGTGATGCGTGACGGATTGAACACCGCCCGCCCGTTGCCCGGCGACATCATCTTGGTGCCGCAGGCGCTTGTGCGCAACGAGGCCGGGCCACAACCGCTTGCGACCGCAATCATGGTCGCCGCCGCGCAGGCCGGGGCCAAAGACCCTTTGCTGCCGATCCTGTCCCATGCCGGGTTTCGTGCAACCTTTACGCTGCTGACCACGGGTGTGCTGCCCCCCGACGCCGTCAAGGGCTACGGTGAAACCTATCTGCGTGATGCCACGCAAACCACTGCCAGCACAGCCCCCCTGCCCGATCCGGTGATGCCGGATGCCGACTGGATCGCTGTGCAGGGCATCTGCGATCTGTAACAGCGAAAGACCCCCGCGACGGCTGTCACGAGGGCCTTTTCTTGTTCTTGCCTGCCTGTCGCCCTACCTGATGAATGCGTCGCCAAAGCCAGCACCGCGCGCCGCACGCAACGCCGACTGCGCCTCGCCCGATGTGCCAAACGGCCCCGCCAGCACAATCGTCAGCGCTCGTCCGCCCTGCGTCCCGGTCGACCGCGCGGTGGCCAGACCCAAGGCGCGCAGCCGGTCGCGGGCACCTGCAGCATTTTCCGGCACACCAAAGGTGCCAACTTGCACATAGAACGTGCCCGTCACCTGCTGGGTCACCGCCGCGGTTGGCTCTGTCTTGCTGGATACCGACACCCCTGCCCCTGCGGATGCGGGCGCGGCTTGTGTCACCAGACGTGCGGGCACTTCGCGCGTCCAGACCTGATCTTGCGCAGCTTGTCCCGCTGCCGTGCCGACGGCACGGTTCGGGTTCAGCCGGTCATCCTGCCAAGCCGCCCGATAGCCCGGTGGCGGCGATGCAGGCACTGCTGCCGCCGTGCGGGCGACCGGCGGTGCCATCCGTGCGGGCCGGGCCGTGCCTTGGGTCGTCGCGGCGAATTGTGGTTCAGTCAACGACGCGCCAACGCCTGATCCCGGCGGATAAATCGGTGCCCGCGCACCTTCCAGCGAGCCGTCGCCACGGGTGCACAGCACGACCGATCCGCCATTGGTCAGCGGCACCCGCACCGGGACGGGGGTGTTACTGAAACATCCGATCCGACGCCCAGATGATCCGCCACTTTGCACGATGGCGGTCCCGGCGGCACGCGCCGGGGCGACAGCCACAGGCGCGGGCGGGGCAACCGCCACGCGGGCTGTGGGGCGCGGCGCGACCACCACGGGCGCAGGTGTCGGCACAACGACCGGGGCCGGGACAACCACAACCGGGGCGGGCGCAGGCGCCGGCACAGGTTCAGCCGCCACGACCCGGCGCGATTTAAAGGTTGGCGCATAGCCGCACAGCACCTTGCGCGATCGGTCCAGCCGGGGTGCCCAGTTGGTGCGCCCCCCAAGACCCGCTCGCAGAAAGACGCAGCCGCGGCTGTCGACGTATTGTTGCCCGGTAAACGACGACGGCGGCAATTCGGCGGGCCCCCCGATATCGGCAATCGACTGGGCCTGCACGGCGGAAACCCCGCCAGCCAACCCCAATACGGCGGCAAGAACAAACCTTGACAGCATCACGACACCCCCACAGCGGACTGGTGGGATAGTGCCGCATCATTGTTTCCAAGTAAAGGCTAACCGCCCCTTATTTTGTGCCAAACATGCGATCACCCGCATCCCCTAGCCCCGGAACAATATATCCATGGTCATTCAGGTGGCTGTCTACCGCCGCTGTGACAATCGGCACGTCGGGATGTGCCGCTTTCATGCGCGCAATGCCTTCAGGGGCCGCAAGCAGGCACAGAAACCGGATATTCGTCGCGCCCGATTGTTTCAAAAGCGTAATCGCTGCCGCCGATGAATTGCCCGTGGCCAGCATCGGGTCCACCACGATGGACAGACGTTCCTCCAGATGATCGGGCAGCTTGCAATAGTATTGCACGGGTTGCAGCGTATCGGGGTCGCGGTAAAGGCCGATAAACCCCACCCGCGCCGCCGGGATCAGTTCCAGAATGCCGTCCAGCAGCCCGTTCCCTGCCCGCAAGATCGAAATCAACGCCAGCTTTTTGCCGTCAATCGTCGGCGCGTCCATCGGTTCCAGCGGCGTCTCGATCCGCTTTGTCGTCATCGGCAACGCGCGCGTCACCTCATAAGCCAGCAGCAGACTGATCTCGCGCAGCAATTTGCGGAATGACGCGGTGGAGGTGTCCTTTTCCCGCATCAACGTCAGCTTGTGCTGCACCAGCGGATGGCTCACGACAGTCAGGTGATCAAGCATCGGCAGCCTCCAGTATTTTCCCTACGCGCGCCTTGGTATCCCCGTCGCAAAAGGCCGCGTCAAGGGACGTGCGTGCGATCCGCATGAACTGCCCCTTGTCCCATTCAAACGCTTCGGCCAGCCGGTCATACTCCCGCGCCATCGTGGTATGAAAGAATGGCGGATCATCGGTGCTGATGCTGACTTTCACACCGCGCCGATCCAATTCCGCAATCGGATGCGCCCGCCAATCGGGATAGACCCCAAGCGCAATGTTGGAACCGGGGCACACTTCCAGCACCACGCCCTTTTCCGCAATCGCGTCCACCAACGCCAGATCCTCGATCGCCCGCACCCCGTGCCCGATCCGTTCCACATCCAGATCGGTAATCGCCGCGCGCACCTCATCCGGGCCGTTCCACTCACCCGCATGGGCCGTCAGGCGCAGCCCCGCCTCGCGCGCCATGTCGAATGACCAGCGAAAATCCCGCAGCTTGCCTTTGCGTTCATCCCCCCCGATCCCGAACCCCACGATCCAGTCGCCCGCCGTCTCCGCCGCACAGCGCGCCGTTTGGCGCGCCTTCTCCGGCCCGAAATGCCGGATGCAGGTGATGATCCCGCGCAAGGTGATCCCCATGTCGCGCTGCCCGATATCAGCTGCTTCACGGATCGCCGCCAGATATTCCCGCCACGCCCCCACATCGCGCCCACCGCAGAAATCGGGGCTGAGGAAGGTCTCAGAATAAACCACCCCGCTTGCCGCACTTTCCTCCAGCACCGCCAACGTCAGGCGGTGGTAATCCTCCGCCGTCGTCAACACCGATGTCGCCGCTTCATAGACCTTCAGGAAATCCCAGAAATCGGTGAACCGATAGCTGCCATCCGCATTGAAAATCCCGCCAATATCCACATGCTTGCGTTTGGCAAGGTCGCGGATAAAGGCGGGCGGGGCTGCCCCTTCCAGATGCAGGTGCAACTCGATCTTGGGCAGGTCTTTCACAGAAAACTCCGTCCGGGGCCGCGATTTTCCACGTCCAGATATGCCGCCACCGATGCCGCGACATCGGCAAATGCGCAATGGCCAATCTCGCCCGCGCCCGCGCCCGCACAGATCACCGGCACGCGTTCACGCGTATGATCGCTGCCGCGCCATGTCGGATCATTGCCATGGTCCGCAGTAAAGATTGCCAGGTCACCGGGCCGCATCCGGGATAGAAAGACACCCGCCTGCACATCGAACCATTCCAGCGCGCGGGCGTAACCGGCCACATCACGGCGGTGGCCATACATGCTGTCAAATTCAACAAAGTTCGCAAAGGTCAACGAACCGGGTTCAGCTTTCGCTTGCAACGTCAAAAGTTGTTCGAAAAGTCCAATATCACCCTTCCCCTTGTGCAGCGCGCCAATCCCCTTCATCGAAAAGATATCACCGATCTTGCCCACTGCATGCGTCGCCCGCCCAGCGTCCTGCACCCAATCCAGCAGCGTTGGTGCAGGTGTTGCCATCGCATAATCATGCCGGTTTCCCGTGCGCGAAAAGTTCCCCGGCGCACCCGTAAAGGGCCGCGCAATCACCCGGCCCACCTTCATCGCATGCAGCGTGGGCGCAAGGTCCGCGCACAACTTCAGCAACCGGTCCAGCCCGAACGTCTCTTCATGCGCCGCGATCTGGAAAACACTGTCGGCGGATGTATAGCAGATCGGCCACCCCGTCCGCATGTGTTCGGCGCAATGTTCTTCAATGATCGGCACACCGGATGCATGGCAATTGCCCAAGATGCCATCCGTCCCCGCCAGCGCACAGACTTTCGCCACCAGATCAGGCGGAAACGCAGGCACCGTATCGGGGAAATAAGTCCAGTCCCACGGCACCGGCACGCCCGCCAGTTCCCAATGCCCCGATGGCGTGTCCTTGCCGCGCGACACCTCCGTCGCGGCCCCCCAGCGGCCCGCCGCCCCGCCCGGCAAGACATCGAACCCCGAGGCCAGCCGCAACGCCGCTCCCAGCCCCAATGCGCCAAGGTTCGGCATCTTCAACGGGCCCGACCGGCCCTGATCAGCGCCCCCTGCAGCACAGGCCATCGCGATATGCCCCAGCGTATTGGCCCCTGCATCGCCGAAATCGGCGGCATCCGGCGCGCCGCCAATACCAACCGAATCCATCACGATCAGAAACGCCCGCGCCATCACGACACCCGCTTCAAGACCAGGGGCGGATCATCGGGTGCCGTAGGCCCCGCATGATAGGCCGCCTGCACAGCGCGAATGGCGGCGTCAGCCTGATCTTCGGTGGCGGCATGCACCATGCCCAAAGGCGCGCCTTTGCCGATTTCCTCGCCCAATCCGGCCAGATCGGACAGGCCCACCGATGGATTGATCCGGTCACCGTCGCGCAGACGCCCGCCTCCCAGATGCACCACCGCATGACCCAAGGCCTGCCCGTCGATCTGGGTGATGAACCCGTCATGCAACGCCGGAATTTCCCGCATCACTGGCGCCGATGGCAACCGGTCCGGCCAGCGTTCGACGAAATCCGCAGGTCCGCCCTGCGCCGCCACCATCCGCCCGAACCATTCGGCAGCAGCCCCCGATTCCAGCGCCGCGATGATGCGGCCCTCGCCGTCCTCAACATCCGCCGCGATCCCGCCCAGCGCCAGCGCCTCGCCGCCCAACGCGGCCGTCAGATCCCACAGGGCCGCATTGACGGATGTGCCCGTCAGCGTCTCCATCACCTCGATCACCTCCAGCGCGTTGCCCGCCGCCGTGGCCAGCGGCTGGCTCATATCGGTAATCAGCGCCGATGCCATGCAACCTGCCCCCTGCGCCGTGCTGACCAGCGCACGCGCCAGCGCCTCGGCCTCGGGCAGTGTCTTCATGAACGCGCCCGATCCGCACTTCACATCCAGAACCAGCGCCTCCAGCCCCGCCGCCAGCTTTTTTGACAGGATGGACGCCGTGATCAGATCGACCGACGCGACCGTCCCCGTCACATCGCGCAGCCCGTAAAGCCGCTGGTCTGCAGGGGCAATCTCGGCACTGGCCGAAACGATGGCACAACGGCTCTCGGCCAACTGACGGCGCAACTGTTCCTGCGTCAGCCCCGTGCGCAGGCCGGGAATGGATTCAAGCTTGTCAAGCGTGCCCCCGGTATGCCCAAGGCCGCGCCCCGAAATCATCGGCACATACGCCCCGCAAGCCGCCAGCGCCGGGGCCAGCAGCAGGGATATGCAATCCCCGATCCCGCCAGTGGAATGTTTGTCGATCACCGGGCCGGGCAAATCCCAGTCAAGCACTACGCCGCTGTCACGCATGGCGCGGGTCAACGCGATACGGCCCGAATCGCCAAGGCCACGCCAGCAGATCGCCATGGCAAAGGCCCCGGCCTGCGCATCCGTCACAGCACCCGTGGCAAGCCCCCGCGCAAACCACGACAGCGCTTCGGCAGAGGGCAGACGCCCCATGCGAAAGCCTTCAAGGATCGCGCGGGCATCCATCAGCTACGCGCCATATGCGCTGCCGTGAACACCCCCGGCAACAAGTCCGCCACTGTCATGGCACGGGACTTGCCATCGGTGGTGCAGAGCGTGACGATGACATCAGGCGCGGCAAATTCGGCGATTTTCTGGCGGCAGCCACCGCAAGGGGGCACGGGTTCGGGGCTGTCAGCGATGACGCAAACCTCATGGATTGTCGTCTCACCCGCCGCCACCATCGCCGCAATTGCGCCCGCCTCGGCACATGTGCCTTCGGGATAGGCCACGTTTTCGACATTCACGCCGGTGTAAACCGCCCCCGACGCTGCCCGGATTGCCGCCCCCACCTTGAAGCGGCTGTAGGGGGCATAGGCGTTGTGGCGCACATCGGTGGCGGCTTGCAGCAGGGTCATGGACGGCCTCTTTCGGTTTTAGGCAACTGTGGGCAAGGGCGCGCTTCTTTGCAAGCGCCGGGGGGTTTCACACCCCCCGGACCCCCCGTGGGATAGTTGGAAACAGAGGAAGCTACAGCAGGTGCGTTTTCGGATTGCCCGGCAATGATACCTCCAGCAATTCCAGATCGGGGGTGCAATCAGTATAGCGCGTCGCCATCCCCGGCGGGATCACGAACGCATCGCCGGGCGTCAGGCGGAAAGGATCCTTGCCTTCACCCTCCAGCATCATTTCGCCGGACATGACGAAGGTAAAAAGGATGTCGCCGTCATGTTTCGTCCAGGGGGCGATGCCATCCGGGCGTGCCACCATGACCGAGGCGACACCCCCGGTATTGTGGCTGATCGTTGTATCGCGGGCGACAAAGCCGGGGATACGGAAAGGGGTAAAGGACGATTTGGCCCCTTCGTTATAGACAAACCGCTGCCCCTGCCATTCCCGATCCGGGCGCAATTGGGGCGTCGGAAGCTGCATCACATGGTCGATCTCGGTCACATGTTCGGCAGGCACCCCGATCTCGATCACTTCGATCCCGTCACTTGCATGCAGCACACGGTGGCGGATTTCGGGTGGCTGGATGAAGCAATCCCCCGCCGTCAGCCGGATCGGCGGGCCCTGATCCTCGTACACCACATCGACCCAGCCCTTGATGCAGAAGATCAACTGGAACCCCACCTTGTGAAAATGCACCATATCGGGCACCGGGCCGCCATCGGGGATGCGGATATGGCTTGCGATGATCGCCCCGCCAAGGCGCGAGGGCACAAGGTCACGGTAGTGCATGCCCGCGCGCCCGATCACCCACGGTGCCTGATCTGCCAGACGGCGCACAACGAAGGCATGTTGTGTTGGCGGCAGGATCAGGGGCGGGTTCAGATCATCAATCTCTATCTGCGTGCCATTTGGTGCAGTCAGGTGGCGCGCGCCATCGGCAAAGGTCTCTGGATCATCCGTCAGGATGCGGATCATCCCCGGCGCTTCCGGCGCACCTTTCTGGATGCGAAGCCGTAGGCCATGGCCCGAAAACACTGCCACTTCGGGATCGTCCGCCGGATAGATGCTGTCCAGCCGCATCTTCAGAACGCGTGTAAAGAACGGCAGATCGTCCCGCAGTTCCTGCGTCGGCAGACGGATTTCGGCGCGTGTTTCGGTCATTTTTGCCCCCCTGTCGCCGCCAAGGTGCGGCGCTGCGCGAAAATTTGCAAGACGGGGCGGAATATGGTCTTGTGCCGGGTGGGAATATAGGGTTCAGGACAATAGTTTAATATTAAACTATATTTTTGGGGGCGGGGATGGACGAGATCAGGCAGGACAATGCGCGGCAGGCCGCCCTTGATTATCATGAATTCCCCCGCCCCGGAAAACTGGAGATTCGTGCGACAAAACCCCTTGCCAACGGCCGCGATCTGGCCCGCGCCTATTCCCCCGGCGTGGCTGAGGCCTGCCTTGAAATCAAGGCCGATCCCGCCACCGCCAGCCGCTATACCGCGCGTGGCAACCTTGTGGCCGTGGTTACCAACGGCACTGCCGTTCTGGGCCTTGGCAATATCGGTGCCCTGGCCAGCAAGCCCGTGATGGAAGGCAAGGCGGTTCTGTTCAAGAAATTCGCCAACATCGACTGTTTCGATATCGAACTGAACGAACCCGATCCCGAACGCCTTGCCGCCATCGTCTGTGCGCTGGAGCCGACCTTCGGCGCGATCAACCTTGAGGATATCAAGGCCCCAGATTGCTTCATCGTTGAAAAACTCTGCCGCGAACGCATGAACATTCCGGTTTTCCATGATGATCAGCATGGCACGGCGATTGTCGTGGGTGCGGCCGCAACCAACGCAATGATCGTAGCGGGCAAGCGGTTTGCCGACATCAAGGTCGTTTCCACCGGCGGCGGTGCCGCGGGCATTGCCTGCCTTGAGATGTTGGTGAAACTGGGGGTGCGGCGGGAAAACATCTGGCTCTGCGATCTCGAAGGGCTGGTTTACCAAGGCCGCACCAATCAGATGACGCCGCAAAAGGCGAACTTTGCCCAAGGCACAGCCGCCCTGACGCTGGCCGATGTCATCACCGGGGCAGATCTTTTCCTTGGCCTGTCAGGCCCCGGCGTGCTGACACCGGACATGGTCGCCGCAATGGCCCCGCGCCCGATCATCTTTGCCCTTGCAAACCCCAATCCCGAAATCGTGCCCGACCTTGCGCGCGCCGCGAGCCCGGATGCCATCATCGCCACAGGACGGTCGGATTTTCCCAATCAGGTCAATAATGTGCTGTGTTTCCCATTCATCTTTCGGGGCGCGCTGGATTGCGGGGCCACCACGATCAACGACGCGATGGAAATCGCCTGCATCGAGGGTATCGCCGCCCTTGCCCGCGCCACCACCAGCGCCGAAGCCGCCGCCGCCTATCGCGGTGAAACCCTGTCGTTCGGGGCCGACTACCTGATCCCCAAACCGTTCGATCCGCGCCTGATGGGTGTGGTTGCCTCTGCTGTGGCGCGCGCGGCGATGGAAACCGGCGTCGCGATGCGCCCGATTGCCGATCTTGCCGCCTACAAATCCAGCCTCGATGGGTCGGTCTTCAAATCCGCCATGCTGATGCGCCCGGTGTTTGAGGCCGCGCGCACCGCCCGGCGCACCATCGTCTTTGCCGAAGGCGAGGATGAACGCGTCCTGCGCACCGCCAACGCGATGCTTGAGGAAATGACAGATGTCCCGATCCTGATCGGCCGCCCGGAAGTGGTCGAGGCACGCTGCGAACGCGCAGGGCTCCCGATCCGTCCGGGGCGCGATTTCCACCTTGTGAACCCCGAAAACGATCCCCGCTACCGCGACTACTGGGGCACCTACCACGAACTGATGGCACGCCGCGGTGTCACGCCCGATATCGCCCGCGCCGTGATGCGCACCAATTCCACCGCCATCGCCGCCGTCATGGTCCACAGGAATGAGGCTGACAGCATGATCTGCGGCACCTTTGGCCAATATCTGTGGCATCTGAACTATGTCCGCCAGATCCTCGCGCGGGGCGGTCTGCATCCGCAAGCGGCGCTAAGCATGATGATCCTGGAGGACGGTCCCCTTTTCATTGCTGATACCCATATCAACGCCGAACCCACACCCGAACATATCATGCGCACCGTGATCGGGGCCGCACGCCATGTCCGCCGTTTTGGCCTTGTGCCGAAAATAGCACTTTGCACCCAAAGCCAGTTTGGCAACATGGACAACGGCCCCGCCCTGCGGATGCGCGCCGCGCTGGAAATGCTTGACGAACGCGATCCCGATTTCTGCTATGAGGGCGAGATGAATGTGGACGCCGCGCTCGATCCGGCCCTGCGCGACCGCACCTTCCCGGACTTCCGGCTTGAGGGCGAGGCGAATGTGCTGGTCTTCGCCTCCACCGACGCCGCATCGGGCGTCCGTAACATCCTCAAGATGAAGGCAGGCGGGCTAGAGGTCGGCCCGATCCTGATGGGCATGGGCAACCGCGCGCATATCGTGAACCCGTCCATCACCGCGCGGGGGCTTTTGAACGTGGCGGCCATCGCGGGTACGCCTGTGGCCTATTACAGCTAACGCCATGGCGCTTTTCGGCTACTGGATCACCATTCGGGATGCCGCTTCGGCCCGGTATGCGGTGCGGATGGCGGGTTTGCCCGTCCTGCTGATCGCGGCAAACGCGCTGCTGGCCGCAACGATCATGGCCGTGACCCTTGCAACACTGGACGCGCCGATAGGGCGCAACACCCTGATCTTGCTTGGCCTTCTGGTTGTTGCTGGCCTCGCACTTGGCAGCATCGCCTTTGCACTGCGCGCAGGGCGCGCGACGGCCCTCGTGCCCGCAGCCACCACCCTCAGCATCGCGGCCTTCGCCGTGCAGGCGATGGTCAGCCCGCCTTGGCTGCTGATCGTGCCCGGCCTTGCCGTGTTGCTCGCGTTGTCCGGTCTGCGCGGCTGGTTCTGGTTGCACAGGCATCCGCCATGATGCGCATCGCCGGGCATGGCATGGTCATCCTTGCGCTTACCCTGCTCACGCAGCTTGGCGGCATCGCGTGGATCATTGCCCTGTTCTTCCGCCGCCGCCTGATTGTCTTTCTGCTGGCCTATGCAGGGCTCTGGACACTCGCATACACGACCAGCCCCCGCACGGCCCTGCCCTGCTTTGGTGAACCGCTCAGGATGCAGTCTCCGCTCTATTGCGCGCTGAACCGCCATTATGTTGCGCCGGAACTGGCCAGCGTGGCCCAAGACGCGGCCACCCGGATGGCCACCACCGCCCCCGGCACGATCACCCTCGCGCTGGATGGCGGCTTTCCGTTCATTGACGGCATGCCGCTCATCCCGCACCTGTCGCATGATGATGGCGAAAAGCTCGACTTCGCGTTCTACTATGCAACACCCGATGGCCGATACCTGCCGGGCCAGACCCGATCCCCCTTGGGCTATTTCGCGTTCGAAAATACGCCCCCCGAGAACTGCCCCGCCAACAGCCTGACCCTGCGCTGGCAGCTTTCATGGCTGCAAACGCTGCTCCCGAACCGCCCGCTGGATGGCCCCCGCACCGCCGCCCTCATCACGCAACTGGCGGCCGACCCGCGCGTCAGCAAGATCTTTGTTGAACCGCCCCTCGCCGCCCGTCTTGGCCTGTCGCACCCCAAGATCCGCTTTCAGGGCTGCCGCGCCGCGCGTCACGATGACCACATCCACATCCAGCTTTGACGCCCCGCGTTGAAACAAATCACACTTCGCTTTGATGACATGTGTCGTTCGCCCAATTGCCATGCAATCTCGGCTAAACCCGCCTGAAGCACATCAACCTCAGGAGACAGCACCATGAACCGCACTGCGTCCCCGTCCATGGCGGACGGCACCTTTCCCGCAATCAATGCCCAGACCCTTGGGATGATGTTTGTCGCGGGCTTTTTTGCCACCAACGCCTTTGATCTGTGGGGTCAGGTCATCAGCCCCGCCTTGGGCTTTGCCAACCTGTCGCCGCATGGGCTTGCCAAAAGCCTGTTTGCTGCACTCGGCCTGCCCAGCAGTGATTTTGCGGGCTATTTCATGCATTTCTACCTTGTCGGCCTGATTGGCTATCCGATTGGATGGCTGTTCATCTTTGCACCCGTCTGGCGGCGCGTCATCGGCAACACCCACTGGTTCATCCCATCCGCAATCTACGGTGCGGGCCTTTGGGTCTTTGCCATCGGCGGCATCACGGCGATTGCGGGCCTGCCGTTCTTTCTGGGCTTTACCGGCATCACATGGGTCGCACTAATCGGCCACACGCTTTACGGCATCGTCCTTGTCGCCGTCCTGCGCATGATCGGCGCGCGCTGACGGCAGACAACCCCGCGCCCGGTTTCGGCCCAACTGATGTCGCACTGTTGGCATATTGCCCTGCTAAGGCACTGCCGTCCGCCGTTCAGACTGAAGGGAACGCCGCATGCGCCAGCCCAGATCGCCATGGCTCGATAACGCCAAGGCGATCCTTATCGTGCTGGTCGTCTGGGGGCACCTGATCGAACAGGTCGCACTGCTTGGCGGGGCAAGCCATGCGATTTATGGCGCGATGTACGTCTTCAACATGCCCGCCTTCGCGATGATCTGCGGCATGCTTGCACGACCGGCTGTCAACCGCGCCGCCTGCGCGCAGATGGCCAGACAGCTGTTGCTGCCTCTCGTGATTTTCCAGATCCTCTACTGGCCGTTCTTGCAGATGCTTGCGCCGCACAAGGTCGTTGCGGCGCTGACGCCGCTCTGGATATTGTGGTTCCTCGCCAGCCTGGTTGCGTGGCGGCTCATGTTGCCGCTGTTCGTGCGGTTGCCATATCCGCTGCTGACCGCCGTGGGCCTTGCCTTGGCCGCAGGGTTTGTGGGCGCAATTGACCAGACGCTCGGCCTGTCGCGCACCTTGTTCTTCTTTCCGGCGTTCCTGTTTGGGCATTTGCACGGGCGCAAGATCGTGCAGCACCTTCGCACACGGCAAACACTGTGCGCGCTGGCCTTCGCGCTGATCTGTATCGGGGCCACATGGATCTTCGCACGAGGGGTCAGCGTCCGGCCCCTGTTCGGCAGCCTGCCCTATGCCGCCATGTCCGATCACCAGATCACACAAGCCTTCATCCGGCTTGCGGCAATCGCCTTCGGGATCGCCGCATCGGTCTTTTTTCTGGCCCTTGTCCCCGACAAGGCGACGCGGCTGTCACCGATCGGCAGGCAGACGTTTACCATCTACATCCTGCACGGATTTGTCGTCGTGCTGTTCTGGGCGATCATCCGACAGACCGGCTTTGGATCAGAACCCGGATTTCTGACGCTCAGCGCGGTGCTTGCCGTCACGGTCGCGCTCGCACTCGCCCGCCTCGGCGCGGCCATGCCGCAGACCGTCCGCCCCATGCAGACCTGATCCGGCAATCCAACGCAAAGCCTTGCTTTCCTGCCCCCCGCGCCGCAATTGTTTCGCCAGGGGACGGGAGAAACCAATGACCTACGCATCAACCTATGCCGCATGGGCTGCAGACCCCGAAGCCTTCTGGATGGCAGCCGCCCGCGACATTGAATGGGCCACCGCCCCCTCCCACGCCCTGAACGCCAGCCGCGCACCATTCTACGAATGGTTCACGGACGCGGCGGTCAATACCTGCTGGAACGCGGTTGACCGTCATGTCGCCGCAGGCCACGGCGACCGTCTGGCCATCATCCACGACAGCCCCCTGACCCAAAGCCAGACCCGCATCACCTACGCCGATCTGCAAACCCGCACCGCCGCCCTTGCCGGGGCCCTGCTGGCCCAAGGCATCACCACCGGCGACCGCGTCATCATCTACATGCCCATGGTCCCCGAAGCCGTGGTGGCCATGCTCGCCTGCGCCCGCATCGGCGCCATCCACTCCACTGTGTTCGGTGGCTTTGCTGCGGCCGAATTGGCCGTGCGCATCGACGATTGCACCCCAAAGGCGATCATCGCGGCCTCGTGCGGGATCGAACCCGCCCGAATCATCCCCTACAAACCCATGCTCGATGATGCCATCGCCATCGCCCTCCACAAACCTCAATGCTGCATCATCCTGCAACGCCCGCAGCTGCACGCCGACATGGGCCCCCGCGACATCGACTGGCATGCAGCACAGGCAGGCGTCACCCCGGCCCCCTGCATCCCCGTCCCCGGCAATCACCCGGCCTATATCCTCTATACCTCCGGCACCACGGGCGCGCCCAAAGGCGTCGTGCGCCCCACCGCTGGCCATCTGGTCGCAATGAACTGGACCATGCACGCGGTCTACAACTGCCCCCCGGGCGAGGTGTTCTGGGCGGCGTCCGATGTCGGCTGGGTCGTGGGCCACAGCTATATCTGCTATGCTCCGCTGATCCACGGCTGCACCACCCTGATGTACGAAGGCAAACCCGTCGGCACCCCCGACGCCTCCGCCTTCTGGCGCGTGATGGCCGAACACCGCGTGCATACCTTCTTCACCGCACCCACCGCGCTGCGCGCGATAAAGCGTGAAGACCCCAACGGCACGCTGCCCGGCAAGCATGACCTGTCCCACCTGCAAGCGCTGTTTCTGGCGGGCGAACGCGCCGATCCCGACACCATCCACTGGGCACAAAAGCATGTGGGTGTGCCCGTGATTGATCATTGGTGGCAAACCGAAACCGGCTACGCCATCGCCGCCAACCCGCTTGGCCTAGGGGCGCTGCCCGTCAAAATCGGCAGCCCGACGGTGCCAATGCCCGGCTTTGACGTGCAGGTGCTTGATGAAGGCGGCCACCCCACATCGCCTGGCACGCTGGGGGCCATCGCGATCAAGCTGCCCCTGCCCCCCGGTTGCCTGCCCACCCTGTGGAATGCCGAGGACCGCTTTCACAAATCCTACCTCGCGCATTTCCCCGGCTGGTATGAAACCGGCGATGCGGGCTATGTCGATACCGATGGCTATCTCTACATCATGGCGCGCACCGATGACGTGATCAACGTGGCCGGGCACCGCCTGTCCACCGGCGCGATGGAAGAGATTCTGGCCGCCCACCCCGATGTTGCCGAATGCGCGGTGATCGGTATTGCCGATGACCTGAAAGGGCAAACCCCGCTGGGATTCTTGTGCCTGAACAAGGGCGTATCCCGCGATCCGGCGCAGATCATCGCCGAATGCGTGGCATTGGTGCGTGGCAAGATCGGTCCGGTCGCCGATTTCAAACGTGCTTGCGTCGTCGACCGCCTGCCCAAGACCCGGTCAGGTAAGATCCTGCGCGCCACAATGGCGAAAATCGCTGATGGTCAGCCGTGGAAAATGCCCGCCACCATCGACGATCCGGCCATTCTTGATGAAATCACTGCTGCACTGCAGACCATCGGACTTGCCAAAATGTAACGCTGCGGCATACGCAACCTCAGGTGACTGGACAGCGCCGTGCGCACACGGCTAAGCTGTTGCAAAATGCGAATCTTGACCCTGCATATGCAAACGACCCTGATCGCCCGTCCCGCATGGGTGCCGCCTGATCTGACGTGCCTGCAAAGGGCAATCGCATGACAGCGCGTAAAGCCCCCCCCGCGCATGTGCTGATCGTCGAAGAACTCGGCATCGGTTCAGGCGATCTATCGCAGCATTCTGGTCAAGGCGGGCTTTACCGTCGGCGTGGCAAACTCTGCCACTGCGGCGATGACGGCGTTTACCGCCGGCAACTATTCGGTCGTGATCCTCGATCTTGTGCTGCCAGACCGCGACGGACTGTCGCTGATGCAAGACCTGCTCAATCACCGCCCCGACACCGCCGTGATCGTTGTCACCGCCACAAGTGCGGTTGACCGCGCCGTGGCCGCCATGCGCGGCGGCGCCTATGATTTTCTGGTCAAGCCGATCAATGCAACCCGCCTCATCTCAGCCGTCGAAAACAGCGCACGTCCACCCACGCGCACGCTTGCCAGTCCCGCCAAACCCACTCTCCCCGCCCTGCCCGCGTCGGCCTTCATCGGGTCGTCCGACATCATGCTGCGCCTGCAGGAAAAGATCGTGTCGGTGGCCAGCTCGATGGCGACCGTCTTCATCACCGGCGAAAGCGGCACCGGCAAGGAACTCGCCGCACTGGCCGTGCATGATCTGTCGCCACGCGCGGCTGGGCCGTTCATTGCGCTCAATTGCGGTGCTATCCCGCAAGACCTGCTTGAATCGGAAGTCTTCGGTCACATGAAAGGCAGCTTTACGGGTGCTATTTCCGACAAACCCGGGGCCGCAACCGCAGCAGACGGTGGCACGCTGTTTCTGGACGAAGTCTGCGAAATGGCTCCGCCGCTGCAAACCAAACTGCTGCGGTTTCTGCAAACTTCAACCGTGCAGCCCGTGGGGGCCACGCGGCCGCGCAAGGTCAATGTCCGCATCGTGTGTGCCACCAACGTCAATCCACTTGATGCCGTTCGCAGCGGCCAGTTCCGCGAAGACCTGTATTACCGCCTGTTCGTAGTGCCGATCCACCTGCCCCCGTTGCGGGCGCGCGGCAACGATGTGATTGAAATTGCCGAGGCCGCCCTTGCCCGCTTTGCCGCGGAAGAAGGCCGCGCCTTCGATGGCCTGTCGTCCGAGGTGCAGCAGCTTTTCCGCAGCTATCCGTGGCCCGGCAATGTTCGGCAATTGCTGAACGTGCTGCGCAATGTGGTGGTGCTGAATACCGGGGGGACGGTCAATCTGGACATGCTGCCCGACGGCCTGATTGACGCAACACCCGACGCGATCACACCAGCACTGCCCACACCTGGTGATCCGGATGTGGCATCACTGATTGGCCGCCCGATGGCGGAAATCGAACGCCGGGTAATCGAGGCAACGCTCGCCCACCATGACGGCTCTGTCACGCGCGCCGCCCGCGTTCTCGACATCGCGCCATCGACACTTTACCGCAAGATCGAAAACTGGTCGCAGCAACGCCACTGACCTTGCCTCCCGATCACGCAATGTTTCAAAAGTGTTAATGCGGACCCCGGCTGAAAAAGCCTTCCATTTGATTCTGCTGAATAAAGTCGGAAATTGACAGCCGTCAATTCCGTCACGCAAACTGCTCGTTCAACAACCGCTCTTCCAGCCCGTGCCCCGGATCGAACAGGATGCGATGCGCCACCCCCGGCTCGGACCGCACCTCAACCGACAAAACCCCCGGCACTGATCGGCTGTCGCTGTCCGCGCGCACCGGGCGCTTTTCCGGTTCCAGCACATCAAACCGCACCACGGCACTGGCTGCCAGCAGCGCCCCCCGCCACCGCCGTGGCCGGAACGCCGCCATCGCCGTCAATGTCAGCACATCCGCACCAATCGGCAAAATTGGCCCGTGCGCTGAATAGTTGTAGGCAGTCGATCCCGCAGGCGTCGCCACCAGCGCGCCGTCGCAGACCAGTTCGGCCATCCTGATCTTGCCATCGACGCTGATCCGCAGCTTGGCCGCCTGCGGCCCCGCCCGCAACAAAGACACCTCGTTGATCGCCAGCGCTTCAACCACGCCGCCATCCGTGGTTTCCGCCCGCATCGCCAGCGGATGGATCACCGCCTCTTCTGCCACCGCCAGCCGCGCATCCAGCCCATCGGCCGCATAGGTGTTCATCAGAAACCCGATCGTGCCGCAGTTCATCCCGTAAACCGCCAGCCCCGTCGGCTGCACCTCATGCAGCGTCTGCAACATGAACCCGTCACCGCCCAAGCGCTACCACCACATCGGCCCCGTGCAGTGCTGATTGCCCATACATCGCCGTCAATGCGGCCAACGCCTCCACCGCGGCAGGAGACGTGCTTGCAGCAAAATGTATCCGGCGCGCCATGACTTCTCCCTCGCAGGTCCGCGCACCTTGTCCCCCCGTCCCGCCAAACTCAAGCTGCATTGCCGCAGGGTCACATAATTTCGCCCTTCCTGCGATTCCGGTCGTTTTCTTGCCTTCCCAGAAAGCACCACATCTTCTACATGATCCTAATCACCCCCATCCCGGAGATCGCCATGAACGCCCCGCACCGAGATAACGGCTTTTTCACCGAAACCCTCGCATCGCGAGACGCCGATCTGTTCGCGGCCATGAAACAGGAACTGGGCCGTCAGCGGGATGAGATCGAACTCATCGCATCGGAAAACATCGTATCCCGCGCGGTGATGGAGGCGCAGGGTTCGGTGATGACGAACAAATACGCCGAAGGTTATCCGGGCAAGCGGTATTACGGCGGCTGCCAGTATGTCGACATTGCCGAAAACATGGCGATAGACCGCGCGAAAGAACTGTTCGGCTGCGGCTTTGCCAATGTTCAACCGAACTCCGGCTCTCAGGCCAACCAGGGTGTGTTTCAGGCGCTGATCCAGCCCGGCGATACCATCCTCGGCATGTCACTCGATGCCGGTGGCCATCTCACCCACGGCGCCGCGCCCAACCAGTCAGGCAAATGGTTCAACGCCATCCAGTACGGCGTGCGCAAGCAGGACCTGCGGCTGGACTACGATCAGGTGCAAGAACTCGCCACCACCCACAAACCCAAGATGATCATCGCAGGTGGCAGTGCCATCCCGCGCGTCATCGACTTTGCAAGGATGCGTCAGATCGCCGACAGCGTCGGTGCCTACCTGCTCGTCGACATGGCGCATTTTGCGGGCCTTGTGGCCGCTGGCCTTTATCCCAGCCCCTTCCCGCATGCCCACGTCGCCACCACCACCACGCACAAAACCCTGCGCGGCCCGCGCGGCGGGATGATCCTGACGGATGACGAGGCCATCGCGAAGAAGGTCAATTCCGCCATATTCCCCGGCATTCAGGGCGGCCCCCTGATGCACGTGATCGCCGCCAAGGCCGTCGCCTTTGGCGAGGCGCTGCAGCCCGGCTTCAAGACCTATCAGGCGCAGGTCATCAAGAACGCGCAGGCGCTGGCCGATCAACTCATGAAAGGTGGCCTCGATATCGTCACCGGCGGCACCGACACGCACCTGATGCTGGTCGATCTGCGCCCCAAGGGCGTGAAGGGCAATGCCACCGAAAAGGCGCTTGGCCGCGCCCATATCACCTGCAACAAGAACGGCATCCCCTTCGATACCGAAAAGCCCACCATCACCTCCGGCGTCCGCCTCGGAACACCCGCCGGCACCACCCGCGGCTTTGGCGAGGCCGAATTCCGCCAGATCGGCGACTGGATCACCGAAGTGGTTGATGGTCTGGCGGCCAATGGCGAAGACGGCAACGCTGCTGTCGAAGCCGCCGTGCGTGCCAAGGTCAAATCGCTGTGCGACCAGTTCCCGATCTATCCGGGGCTGTAGTTGACCGTACCGAACGGCGGCACTCCGCGCCTTGAACGCCGTCTTGGCGACTGGGCGCGGGCGCGACTGCCGTTATGGCTCGCCGAATTTGTGATGTTCGTGCTGAAACAGGGCTGGGCCTGTCTGTTTGGCGGGCTGCTTTTGGCCGCGATCATCAGCACGAAACTGATCTGGCAACCCGACTGGCCGCTGCAACGCTATGATGCGCTGTTTCTTTTTGCGGTTGGCACCCAAGTCCTGTTTTTGTGGTTGAAACTGGAAACTTGGGAAGAGGCGCGGGTAATCTTGCTGTTTCATCTGACCGGCACCGCGATGGAATGGTTCAAGGTGCATGCGGGGTCTTGGGCCTATCCCGAACCCGCGCTGTTCAAGATCATGAATGTACCGCTGTTTTCCGGCTTCATGTATGCCGCCGTGGGCAGCTACATGGCCCGCGTCATCCGCATTTTCGACATGCGCTTTGCGCCGTATCCGGCGATGATATGGACCTATCTGCTCGCGATCGCGATCTACATCAACTTCTTTGCGCATCACTTCGGCCCCGACATCCGCTATGTCCTGATCGCCGCAACCCTGATCCTGTACGCCCGCACCCGGATCTGGTTCCGCATTTCCACCCACGACTGGTGGATGCCGTTGCCCATGGCCGCAGGATTATCCGCACTCGCTCTCTGGGTCGCCGAAAACATCGGCACCGCGACCGGCACATGGCTTTATGCGGGTCAGGCGCCTGACAGCCTTGTCAGTTTTGCCAAGATCGGGTCGTGGTATCTGCTGCTCTACGTGGCCTTCGTGACGGTCACTGTCGTCGTGCGGTCAGCGCTTTATCCGGCTGCCATCACGCAAACGAAAATGGCCCCCATCGACCGGGGGCCATGATCGCGCGCATTCACTTGCCCGGATCGGTCACATATTCGGCCAGCAATCGTTCATTCCGCGCCTCTTCCAACTGGCGGATGCGGTCCTCGCCCTGTTTCGCCTCAAGGCGGAATTTCACCACGTTGATGATACTGATCGTCAGCAGCAACACCGCCATCCCCCAATACCCCTTGGTCGCCAGCGGCACGTCCGTCGATAGCCAAAGCGAGATTGCCAGCAGCCCATAGGCCAGCAAGCCCCCCATGATATTGATCCCCATGATCAGCGTGTTGTCAGTCTGTTGCGGTCGCATGTCCGTCTCCTTTCAAGGTCAATGTGTTGCGCGCAGGCGGGCCAGAACCGCCGCCGCCGTGATTTTGGTTGCCGGTCCGTGCCCAGCCTCCGCCAGCCTGTCGGCCACATCAGTCCGATCAAGGCCCCGGTCGATGCGCGTCAGAATTTCGCTTTGTTCAAAAGGGTCGTCCTCGCCCATGACATTGGCGATCAATTCTTCCGCCTCTGCCATCGGGCTTTGACCGGCCAAAGTCGTGTTGATCCGGCGCTGAATCACATGCTCCTGCCGCACCGCCCGTGCCGATACCGCCCCCTGTTTCAGGTCGATGATCCGGCGGTGCGTTGTTTCCACCGACTGACGCAGCCGCAGGACACGCGCTTCCAGCCGTGACGCCGTTGCACGACGGAGCGCCAGTTCATTCTCCATCACAGCAATCGCTTCAGCCGCCTCCAACGCCAGCGCCTCGTTTCCCTGCGCAAGTGCGGATTCCGCGCGCGCTGTCAAATCGGTCACCCGGATCAAAAGCCCTTCAATATGGCGCAGCTCTGCCTGTTCGCGCTGCATCAACCCGACCAGCCCGCCCTTTGCCACCCGCAAGGCCTCTTGCGACTGGCGGATTTTCTCGTCGATCAATTCAATCGCATAGGCCCCGCGCACCTGACCTTCGGCCCGTGCCTGCGCCCCCAGTAACAGTGTCCGAATCGTTGTGAACATGGTTGCCGTCCCTCCTTGAACATCGTTCATGCAAGGAGGGTAACATGGTTTGAACGACGTTCAAGACATATTTGAACACCGTTCACGCAACAATCAGTTTCCGATACGCCCCAGAACCATCCCGATCTTGCGCGCGATCTCATCTGGCGCGTCTGGCACGGCCCGGTTGTGCAAGCCAAGCAGCACAATGCCATGCACAGCCGAAAACAACGCCTCGACCATCAGATCCAGATCGTCCGGTGCAAGGCCCGGAAACAACGCCCTCACCGGCGGCGCAATGCTGGCGAACAACTGGTCCAGCGCGGCCTGATACCAATCCGGCACCTCGACCAGATCGGCGCTGACCTCAAAAAGTGCACGCCACGGGTGATAATGGTTCACCGCATACCCAAGATAGGCCTGACCCAGCCGGATCAACTGGTCGCGCGGATCAAGGCCCGCTGTATCCCGGATGGCATCATCGGCAACCTGCCGCAGGGCTGCAAAACTGTGCAGGTTCACCTGCATGACAAGGGCGGTCATGTCATCAAACACGTTGTAAATCGCCCCCACGGCACAGCCCGCCCGCGCCGCCAGATCGCGCGCTTTCAACGAGGACGCCCCATCTGCCGCAATCTGGGCCGCCGCGATGTCAATCAGCCGTTGGCGCAGATCAAGGTGGCGTTGTTCGGTCTTGGTCAATTCGGTCATCGGGCAGATACCTGCTATGAACTACGTTCATCCAGCCATAGCAAAGTCCCGTTCTGCTGAAAAGTCACGGTGTCCCGCGCAATAGCCAATAGGCCAGCCCCAGCACGCACAACCCAAGGCCCACCGACATCGCAACGCGCGCGACGGCGCGCAGAAACCCGGTCCCCGGCCTGATCGCCGTCAGATGCCGCACACACAGATCAAAATCCTCGGCGATCACCCCTTCATTGATGCGGGCCAACAGTTTGGGGTTCTTCGCGGCTATTGTGGCCTGCGACAACCGCGCCGCCGCCTCATACACCCGGCGTGGCAAATGGCGGCGCACACGCATCAGTTTTGTCGCAAGGTCACTGCCACTTGCCTGCAGACGATCGTCCAGCAGTCTTGCCACCCGGTCGGCCATCTGTTGAATCGTTATTGCACTCATGCTTTGCTCCGCGCCGCGATAGCGGGCCAAGCACAAGAAATAGCAATACGACTGGCCCCTGTCATCCCTTTGGATTAGCCTTAACCATGCTCAACACCACGCATTTTCCCGCAGTGTCGGACAATTCCCAGCCTCCGCTGTTGATTGTCCACGGCCTGTTCGGTTCGGCCCGCAATTGGCGGGTTATCGCCCAGCACTTGGCCGACAGTCGCGCCGTCGTCACCGTCGATCTGCGCAATCATGGGTCAAGCGCGTGGAACCCCGACCACAGCTATCCCGCCATGGCCGCCGATCTGGCAAAAGTCATCGTTGCAACCGGCGGGCCGATGGATGTGCTGGGCCATTCGATGGGCGGCAAGGCCGCAATGATGCTTGCCCTGACCGAACCCGATCTGATCCGCCGCTTGATCGTTGCTGATATCGCCCCCGTGGCCTACCAGCATGACAATACCAGCCATATTACCGCGATGCAGGCGCTGTCGCTTGACGGCGTCACCACGCGTGGCGAGGCGGACCGCCGCCTTGCCGCACACGTCCCCGATCCCGGATTGCGCGCGTTTTTCCTGCAATCGCTTGATCTGAAAACCACGCCGCCCCGCTGGCGGCTGAACCTGGATGTGCTGGCCAATCAAATGCCGCTGATTGTCGGCTGGCCGGATACGGCAGGCAGCTTTGACAACCCGTCACTATTCCTGACAGGGGCAAAATCGGACTATGTCACCCCAGAACACCGCCCCCTTATCCGCGCTCTGTTCCCCAGATCGCGTTTTGCCAAACTGCCCGACGCCGGACATTGGCTGCACGCCGACAGCCCCCGCGCGTTTGAGGAAACGGTAAAGGTGTTTCTGAATGCGTGAACAAGGGCCACGAATGATTGGCTTGCCACACGGCACCGTACCCAGAGCAATGCTACGCCGGGTATGACATGGAATAAATCCGGCACCGGAACGTTCTTCTTCTGCAGCCAACGGAGGCTGCGATCAACATCCGGAGACAACGATGAAAGCGATCAAATCACTGCTGACAGCAAGCCTCATGTCCGCGACGGGCCTTGTGACAGGCGCATCCGCAGGCCAGGTTCCACATGACGTGACCCCCGTGACAAAGTTCGATCATGTTGTGACTGTCGGCCTGACATGGGCAGATATTCGTGCCCAAATCGCGGCTCAGCACCGCGCGGGACGCGATGATCGTTCGCGTTCCAACAGCAATTCGAACTCGAATTCCAACAGCAGTTCCAACTCGAACTCGAACTCGAACAGCAACTCGAGTTCCAACTCGAACAGCAACTCGAACTCGAACTCAAACAGCAACTCGAGTTCCAACTCGAACAGCAATTCGAGTTCCAACTCCAGTTCGAACAGCAGTTCCAACTCAAGCAGCAACAACGACGATGACTAAGTCAGGCACCGTTCAATCGCGGTCAGGCTGAATGATGTCCGCGACATCGCTGAACGGTCGGCGTTGCGGCCTGCCTCTGATCGGTAGCCCCCGATCAGAGGCAGAACGTGCAACTGACTGAAACCCCAGAACGTGAAAAAACCGGCCATTCTGGGCCGGTTCTTTCATGCAGGCATCTGGGATTTTACCGCTTGGCGCGGGCTTGGGTTCTGTACCAGCCGGTCTCTGACATGGTCTTGCGCTGTACCTTCACCCGCGTGTCACGCTCATCCGGCCGTTCGGCGCGAATATCCGCAGTGATCTCGGCCGCATCACGGCGGAAGGGAATGACCTGCACGATAGGCGAGCCTTTGGCGATCGTGTGCAGCCCGTCGGGCCCGGTCGCAAAGAAAGGGAAATGCACAGGAGAAGGGTATGTGTCGGTATCGACAATGCCTGCGGCCACCTCAAAAAGTCCATTGGGGCGGTTCAGCGGGTTGATGAACAGGCAACTCCATCCCTGTGGCGTGATGATCGTCCAGAAATTGTGGAACTTGCAGGGCGGCAAACCTTCGTGCGGGTTACCCTTTACCTGATGCATCCCATGGTTCGAGGTGAGAGGACGGTCAAAATCCCACCCGGTGTTTACCGTCCTGCCATTGTCCGCGATTTCCATCCTGAGGGTGGCAGGCAGCGTGATGATCCAGCCCGCAGTCATCGCATCAAGAAAGGGCATGCAGCGTTTGACGGTCAGCCCGGTATCTGTCGGCGACACCTGTTGGGGCGTAATCGCAGGCAACTTGCGGAACCAGTCCGGCAGATAACTGCGCGCAGGTACTGGGGGGGCAATCACACCCTCATCTTTCGGTTCGCACAAAAAGCGGATGGTCTGAGGGTCGCGTCGAAAAAACATTGGTCTTCTCCGGTCGGTGATACTGTCAGGAAAACGCAGTGGCGACGGGTTTATTCCACAGGATCGGCCTTTGTGGTGAAACCGCTGCATACCTGCCCAAGTTGGACAAGCCCCGCACCAAAAACCGCATCAGGGCCTAAGTCTCCCAGATCACGGGCAGACGCCAAAAGGATGTCTGTGACTTCCGCAACCGTCATCGTGTCATTTTCAGCCATCAGGATGGCAGCGGCGGCCGTCACAAAGGGGGCGGCAAAGGACGTCCCGCTCTTGCCCCGTGCGCCACGCACCGATGCCGCCGTCCATACATCCACCCCCGGCGCAGCCAGATCGACATGCGGACCCTGCCCCGCACGCCGGTAGACGCGACCGTCCCGATCTACGGCCGTAACCGTCAGGACGGGGGCATAGGCCCCCGGAAAAACCGGGTCAGCGCGCGGGCCCTCATTGCCCGCCACCGCCACAACAACGATCCCCTGATCGGTCAACTGCCCGACAGTTCGCTCCAGCACGCTGTTGTCTGGCCCGGAAAGGCTCATGTTGACGACATCAACCCCGGCCATGGCCAGACGGTCCATCGCGTCGATCAGACTGAACACATCGCTGCGCTGATCGCCGCCGACCTTGTGAAAGGCGTCAATGGCCGTTACCGACGCGTTGGGAACCAGACCCGGTGACCGACCGTCCGCACGCCCGATCAGGATCGCCGCAACAGCCGTGCCATGCTGCACATCCGACGCCGCCAGACCCTCGGGCGCAATGGAAAGCACCGTCAACTGCCCCCCTGCAAAGGTTTCATGATCCGGATTGATCCCCGTGTCGATCAAACCGATCCGCGCGCCCGCACCACAGCCCGATGGCAGGCCGCCGGGATCGAACCCGACAAGGTCAAACCCCGCACAATGCGGTCCGATGCAACGCGAATCGTTTGCCTGGTCGGTGCGATAGTAGTGGTTGAAATCGGCGGTCTGCCCGCTCGGCAACGCACGCACCTCGTCCCGCGCGGCCTCAAGCGCCGTTCCTTCAGGAATGCGCAGGCGATGCGAAACCGTCGCCACACGCGCGTTGTCCTGCGTCTGGATGACGGAATATCCACGGGTGATCAGCAGACCAAGATCGTCCGCTGAAAGATCGACCACGACAATCTCATCGCGGGCCCGTTCCAATGGCGGTGCGACAACTGCAGGCGGTGCGACGGGAACCCTTCGTTCAGTCGGCCGGATGCGCCGCGGTGAACTGTCATCATCGTCATCATCGCGATCAAACCCGCCGTCATCGTCATCATCATCACCGCCACCGTCATCATCGTCCTGCGCAAATGCGGTGGTTACCAAAGCCCCCTCGCAAAACACCGCCGGAACTGCCAGAACCAGCCCGACAGCAACGCCACACTGCAGTAGCCATGCCCAAATCATTCGAAACATTGTGCTTTCCCCCTCAGTGGCGGGCATTGGTTGACCTTGGAAGTGTCGTATCGGAAGCTAAAGTATCCACCGATGGCGTGGTTCACTACACTAACGCAAGCGAACCGATCATATTCCCCTTGCGGCGAAATAATCTGGAAATGCACAAATGCACGATCCTTTTGCTGATGACCTGATCGCCTTTCTGCCGAACCTGCGGCGCTTTGCGATTTCCCTGTGCCGCTCGGCCGATATTGCCGATGATCTGGTGCAGATCACGGTCGAACGGGCCTTTGCCGGGCGTTCAGGCTTTGATCCGGCATCGCGGCTGGATGCGTGGTTGTTCCGCATTCTGCGCAACGCGTGGATTGACATGGTCCGCCGCACCCGGACCCGTGGTACGGAAATCGACATCGTCGATGCGCCTGAGGTCAGATCGGTCGATGGCGAACAGGTAGTCGAGACATCCCTGATGCTGCAAGCGGCACGCAATGCGATTGAACAGTTGCCACCCGACCAGCGCGAGGTGATCCTGCTGATCTGCGTCGAGGAACTGACTTACAAAGAAGCATCCGACTTGCTGGGCATCCCTATCGGCACCGTGATGAGCAGGCTGGCACGGGCGCGTATCGCGGTGGCAGGCCGCATCGGAATAAATCCGCCGATGGCGCGTTCGTCCTCGCAAGCTGGAGAAAAGACATGAATGCATCCGTTTTCACCGATGAAGATCTGATGGCCTATGCCGACGGCGAACTGGCCGAAGACCGTGCTGCAGCCCTTGATCTGGCGCTTGCGGTTGACACGGCGCTGGCCGAACGTCTGGCCCTTTTCGTCGATACGCGGGCCCTGTCGGCAGACGCCTTGCGGTCTATGCTGAACGATCCGGTTCCCGCCCATCTGGTGCAACGGGTCCGCGATCTTGCAGAGGCCACAGAGGCAAAGACACATGCAGACAACGTGGTCGCCATGCCAGCCCGTCCACCGGCGCACACGATCTGGCAGTTGCCCATCGCGGCCAGCATTGCCCTTGCCATCGGACTGGGCGCGGGGATGATGCTTGGCAGAACGGATGGTGCTGACGCCCCCATGTGGTTTGCCGGATCCCTTGATCCTGCCGTGACCACGGCGCTTGCAACGTTGCCGTCGGGGGAAAGCGTGACCTTGCCAGATGGTGCGAGGATCGAGGCTGTCGCGACCTTCCGCAGCGACAGCAATGCCCTTTGCCGCGAATTCGAATTTGATGATGGCGACCGTACGACATTTGTGTCGGTCGCCTGCCATGACGGAAGGGGCTGGCAGATGCAGCTTGCCATCGCCGCAGCAGCCGCCGACGATACCGGATATGCACCAGCCTCATCATTGGATGCGCTTGATGCCTACCTGACCGCAACCAACGCCGGCGCACCCTTGTCCGCGGACAAAGAGGCGGCGGCATTGTCTGGTTTGCCTTGACCTTCTCCGGCGGCAGGGTCCGTTGCAACATCCTGCAAGAAGATGCAGAGCGCGCGCATCAAATTGAAATCGCGAACAAAAGCTGGAAATTGACAGCCGTCAATGTCCCACCTCTTCCTATTCCGCCGCCTCCATATAGCTTTCCAGCGGCGGGCAGGTGCACACCAGATTGCGGTCGCCAAACACGTTGTCCACCCGGCCCACGGGCGGCCAGTATTTGTCCACGCGGAAGGCACCGGGCGGAAAGCACCCCGCCTCGCGGCTATAGGCGCGGTCCCAGTCGGCGACCAGATCGTTTACCGTATGGGGCGCATGGCGCAGGGGGCTGTCCTCGGCCGTGATCTCACCCTTTTCCACCGCTGCAATTTCGGCCCGGATTGCCAGCAGCGCGGTGATAAAGCGGTCAATCTCGGCCTTCGTCTCGCTTTCCGTCGGCTCCACCATCAGCGTGCCGGATACGGGCCAGCTCATCGTTGGTGCGTGAAAGCCGTTGTCGATCAACCGCTTGGCGATGTCATCGACGGTCACGCCCACCTCGGCAAAGGGCCGCGTGTCCAGAATGCACTCATGCGCGACCCGCCCCTTGTTGCCCATGAACAGGATCGGATAGGCCCCCGCTACCCGTGCGGCGATATAGTTTGCATTCAAGATCGCCACGCGCGTCGCCTGCGTCAGCCCAGCGCCCCCCATCATCAGGCAATAGGCCCAACTGATCAGCAAAATCGACGCAGACCCATAGGGCGCCGCAGATACCGGTCCCTCGGCCCCGCCGGTTTCGGGATGCCCCGGCAGATAGGGCGCCAGATGCGCCTTCACGCCAATCGGCCCCATTCCCGGCCCGCCGCCACCATGCGGAATGGCGAATGTCTTGTGCAGGTTCAGGTGGGATACGTCCGATCCGATTTCCCCCGGTTTCACCAGCCCCACCAGCGCATTCATATTCGCGCCATCAAGATAAACCTGCCCGCCATGGTCATGCGTGATCTTGCAGATTTCCTTGACCGTCTCCTCGAATACGCCATGCGTGGATGGATAGGTAATCATGCAGGCAGCAAGTTTGCCCCCCGCCGCAACTGCCTTGGCCTTGAAATCCTCAATGTCCACGTCGCCGTTGGGCGCGGATTTCACCACCACCACCTCCATCCCCGCCATCTGTGCCGATGCGGGGTTGGTGCCATGCGCCGATACCGGGATCAGGCAGATATTGCGGTCCGCATCACCGCGTGCGCGATGATAGGCTGCAATCGTCAACAGCCCCGCATATTCCCCCTGCGCGCCAGAGTTGGGCTGCATCGACATCGCGTCATAGCCCGTCACCTCGCACAGCTTGGCTGCCAGATCGTCAATCGCCTCTTTGTACCCCAGCATCTGATCAACTGGCGCAAACGGATGGATCGAACTGAACTCCGGCCAGGTGATCGGCATCATCTCGGCCGCCGCATTCAGCTTCATGGTGCAGGACCCCAACGGGATCATCGCCCGGTCCAGCGCCAGATCGCGGTCCGACAGGCGGCGCATGTAGCGCATCATCTCGGACTCGGCCCGGTTCATGTGGAACACCGGATGCGTCAGATAGTCGGTGGTGCGCAGCATGGCCTCAGGGAAACCAAGGGCCGCCCGGTGCGGCGGGGTCGCATGAATGCCGAATGCTCGCAGCACGGCCGACAGAACCTTTTCGTCTGACGTCTCGTCCAGCGAAATCCCCACCCTGTCATTGCCGATGCGGCGCAGGTTCACGCCCTCAGCCCGTGCAGCGGCCAGAATGCCCGCCTGCCCCACGCCGACCTCAACCGTGATCGTGTCAAAGAACGCCTTGGGGGATACCTTCGCCCCCGCCACCCGCAGGGCTTTGGCCAGCCGCACCGTCAGGAAATGCACCCGTTCCGCAATCGCCCGCAGACCCACGGGGCCATGAAACACCGCATAGAAACTCGCCATCACCGCCAGCAATGCCTGCGCCGTGCAAACATTGCTCGTGGCCTTTTCCCGCCGGATATGCTGCTCGCGCGTTTGCAGGCTCAGCCGATAGGCCTTGTTCCCACGGCTATCAATCGACACGCCGACAATCCGCCCCGGCATGCTGCGTTTCAGATCATCCCGGCAGGCCATGAACGCCGCATGCGGCCCGCCATTGCCCAAGGGCACGCCAAACCGCTGGCTCGATCCAATCGCAATATCCGCCCCCATCGCGCCGGGTTCGCGCAACATCGTCAGCGCCAGAAGGTCCGTCGCGACAACCGCAATCGCCTTTGCCCCGTGCAGCGCCGCAATCGCATCGGTGAAATCGACGACATGCCCATAGCTGCCCGGATACTGGAAAATCGCCCCGAACACCTGTGCTGGGTCCAGATTCTCCACCGCGTCCTCGATGATCGTGATCCCCAAGGGCTGCGCCCGTGTGCGGATCACCGCAATCGTCTGCGGATGGCAGAACCGGTCCACAAAGAACGCCCGCGCCTTGGATTTGGCGCTGCGTTCGGCCATGGTCATGGCTTCGGCCGCCGCCGTCGCCTCGTCCAGCAGGCTGGCATTGGCCACTGGCAATCCTGTCAGATCCGCCACCATCGTCTGGTAGTTGAGCAACGCCTCCAGCCGCCCCTGCGCAATCTCGGGCTGATAGGGCGTATAGGCTGTGTACCACGCGGGGTTTTCCAGAATGTTCCGCTGGATCGCGGGCGGCGTCACCGTGCCGTAATACCCCTGCCCGATCAGGCTGGTCATCACCCGGTTCTTGCCCGCCACCTCGCGCATTCGCGCCAGCAGTTCATGCTCGCGCAGCGCAGGCCAGTTCAGTGCCTTTGCTTGCCGGATGCTGTCAGGCACCGTTTCGGCAATCAGGGCATCAAGCGACGCCGCGCCGACCACCTTCAGCATCGCCGCCATTTCCGAAGGCGACGGGCCAATGTGGCGGCGATTGGCAAAATCATAAGTATCATAGGCGACGGGCGTAAAGGTCATGCTCAGGTCCTTTTGGGGGTCAGCCGATCAGATCGGCGTATTCATCCTCGTCCATCAGATCGTCGATGATTGACACATCCTCGACCCGCATCTTGAAAAACCAAGCGGACCCGGTCGGATCGCTGTTCACAAGGCTGGGGTTATCCACCAGCTTGGTATTCACTTCGACAATCTCGCCGTCCAGAGGTGCAAGAATATCCGACGCGGCCTTCACGCTTTCGATAACGCAAATCTCGTCACCCTCTGCCACCATCGTCTCTACCTCCGGCAGTTCCACGAACACCACATCGCCCAGCTGGGTCGCTGCATGTTCGGTAATGCCCACCACGATCAGGTCACCCTCGACGCGCAGCCATTCATGTTCTTTGGTATATTTCATCATCGTCCCTCAGCGTTTGTAAGTGGACGGTCGGAACGGCAAATCCGTCACGACCAATGGCAACCTTTTCCCGCGCACCTCACCCGTCAAAGCAGTGCCCGATGAGGCAAGATTAGCAGGCACAAATCCCATGGCAATCGGCGCATCAATGCTGGGACCAAATCCACCCGATGTCACACGGCCAATCGCTGCGTCACCGTCAAACAGCACCGTCCCCTCGCGCACAGGCTGTCGGCCTTCGGGGCGCAGACCCACGCGGCACCGCGCAGGACCGTGGTCCAGGTCCCGCAAGATGCGATCCGCCCCCGGAAAGCCCCCGGCCCGCGCGCCACTCGTGCGCCGCACTTTTTGGATGGCCCAGTCCAGACCCGCCTCGATCGGTGATATCTCGGCGTCAATGTCATGCCCATACAGGCACAAGCCCGCCTCCAGCCGCAGACTGTCCCGTGCACCAAGTCCGATGGGCGCAACCTCCGGCATCGCCAGCAACGCCTCTGCCAGCCCCCGCGCCCCCGCGTCAGGGACCGAGATTTCGAACCCGTCCTCGCCCGTGTATCCTGACCGAGACATCCACAAGGGTCCAAAGACGGTATCCACCACGATCACATCCATGAACCGCATATCGGCCACCCCCGGCACCAGCCGCGCCAGCGCCGTTTCCGCCAGCGGCCCCTGCAACGCCAGCAGCGCCCGGTCAGTGATCGGGCGCACCTGCGCCCCCAGATGCGCCGTCATATGCGCGATATCGTCCGCCTTGCAGCCCGCATTGACCACGACAAACAGATGATCCCCCCGGTTGGCGAACATCAGATCGTCAATGATCCCGCCCGCGTCATTGGTCAGCAGCCCATAGCGCTGCCGCCCTGCGCGCAATCCCGCCACATCCACCGGCATCAGCGCCTCGAACGCCGCACACAGCGCCTCCATGCTGCCTGCGCAGGCCGCAGGATCACCTGCCCCATATGGCTGACATCGAAAAGCCCGGCCTTGCTGCGCGTGTGCAGATGTTCGGCCATCACCCCCATCGGATACTGAACCGGCATCTCATAGCCCGCAAAGGGCACCATGCGCCCCCCCAGCGACACGTGCAAATCGTGCAGACCCAAGCGCAAAAGATCGCCCAAGACCAACCTCGTTTTCTGCCGGAAAATACCCCGGCACCACGCAAGAGGCCAATCCCCCCTGCCGCGATGCCCCCACTGCCCTTGCCCATACCGGGCGCCTGAGATTGTTATCCCTTCGGCGGGTGCATCCGCACCACTCTCCAGTGTCTGTCTACAGGAACGGTCCTTTTGCCTGAGAGTTTACCGGGGCGGTTGCTCCTTCGGCACCGGGGGTCACATCCCGGCTTCTCCCGATCCTGTGTCGCTTGCCTAGCAAGGCCCTCATGCGCTGGCAAGCTCAGATTTCAAAACCGACGCATCGCCCCCGAAACGCGGCTCACGCCAGCCTCTCACCCGGCACCACATCAACGCGGGGTTCGGGCGGCGCTGCCGGGCGGGGCTTTTGGACGCGGGGATGGTTGATCGCATACCACGCCATCCATACTGACAGCAGGCCGAATAGAATGCCTCCCGCGGCCTGCCCGATCAACACCCCCTGCGCACCCCATATGCTGCCAAGCCAAAGCGCAGGCGGCAGCGTGCCGATCGTATGTCGCCCCCAGTTCACCAGCGTTGACCAGAACGGCCGCCCCAGATTGTTGCACAGCGCGTTCGACACGAAGATCAGTCCATTGAAAAAGAACAGCAAGCTAAGCGGGCCACAGAACAGATAGACCAGATCGCGCGTCTGGCCTTCGGCGCGGAACAGCTCTGCCAACGGCGCACGCAGCAGAAACAGCGCCAGTGACATCGTGGCAATCACCACGCCTGTATAGATGACACTGTCCCAAAACACCTGCCGCACGCGGTCCATACGCCCCGCACCCAGATTCTGGCCTACAATCGGTCCCAACGCGCCCGACATGGCAAAGATCATCGCAAAGGCAACCGGCGTCAGCCGCCCCGCAATCGCCATGCCCGCGACCGCAGGCTCGCCGTAAACACCCACCATCCGCGTGACCAGCGCCTGCCCCACCGGCGTCGCCATCTGCGTCAGAATGGCCGGCGCCGCGAGGGCCGAGAAGGGGCGTACGAAATCCGCCATCACCGCCCGCGTCACCGGGGCAAAACCACCGATCCGCCGCCACACCGGCCACAGCGCCACCGCCATCATCGCCGCGCGCGACCCCGCCCCCGCTATCGCAGCCCCGGTCAGTTCCAGATCGGCCCACAGGATCAGCACCGGGTCGAGTGCCGCCAGCGCCACCGCGCCCCAGACCGTCACCATCATCGCACGCCGCGCCTCGCCGTATGCCCGCAGGATCGACGCCCCCAGAATGGCCACGATCAGCATCGGCTGGCTCAGGGTATAAATGCGCAAGAACCCAAGCGTTTCATCCGCTGTCCGGCCCGTCGCCCCGATCACATCCACGATCCACGGCAAGAACACCCAGACAATCGCCGTGAACGCCGTCCCCACCCCGCCGCCCAGCAATAACCCGACCGTAGCGCGCTGCCGGGCAAGCTCCGCATTGCGCGCGCCGACCGCCTGCGCCACCAGAACCGTCACCCCGATCGACAGGCCAATCCCGATCGCCGTGGTGAAAAACATCACCGCCCCTGCATAGCCAATCGCCGCCGTCAGGTCCGCATCGCCCAGCCAACTGATGTAGACCATGTTGATCAGATCAACGACAAAGATCGCCATCAATCCCACAGACGCCGACAGTGACATCACCGCGACATGCCGCAGCAGGTTCCCCTCAACAAATTTCGCCTGCCCGCCCGGTACGCTCATGATATCCCATTGCGGAAGGCAGACCCACATGCCCTTCCTCTGTTTCTCAACTATCCCACGGGGTTAGACAGTGGTTTCGCCATTGGTTCAAGAAACCACTGTCTTGGGGGGTGTGAAACCCCCGGCGCGTGGCCGCAATCACCGCAGCTTCGGCGCTTTCTGCAACAGCGGCATCACATCCGCCATCTCCGGCCCCGCATCCCGCCCTGTCAGCGCCCGGCGCAGTGGCCGGAACAAATCCTTGCCCTTCCGACCAGTCGCCTCTTTCACCGCTGCCGTCCATGCGCCCCATGTGGCGGCTGTCCACGGCTGCGCAGGCAGCAGCGTCATCGCGTGGCGCACAAACTCCCGGTCGGCGTCATCCACCAAAGGCTCCGCCCCATCGCGGAACAACGCCCACCATGTTGCCATATCGGCCAGCACCGTGATGTTGCCCTTGGCCACCGACCAGAACCCCTCGGCCAGCGCATCCGGCACGCCCAGATCGCGAATGCGCGCGGCCACCGCTTCAAATGGCAAGCCTTGCACATGATGCCGCGTCAGCGGGAACAGGTCATCCGCATCAAATTTTGTCGGCGCCGCGCCGAAGGTCCCAACATCAAAGCCCGCGATCAGCTCATCCATACCGGACACCAGTTCTACCGGCTGCGATGACCCCAATCGCGCCATCAGGCTCAGCAGCGCCATCGGCTCCACCCCCTGCGCCCGCAAGTCCCGCAAACTCAGCGTCCCCAGCCGTTTCGACAGCGCCTCACCCTGCGGCCCGGTCAGCAGCGAATGATGCGCGAATGCCGGAGGCTTGCCCCCCATCGCCTGCATGATCTGGATCTGCGTTGCCGTGTTCGTCACATGGTCCGCCCCCCGCACGATATGCGTGACCCCCATGTCGATGTCATCCACGCTCGACGCGAATGTATACAGCACCTGCCCATCCGCCCGGATCAGCACCGGGTCAGACACTGACGCCGCATCAATCGAGATCGGCCCCAAAATCCCATCCGGCCACTCAATCCGGTTCTGATCCAGCATGAACCGCCAGTACCCCTCGCGCCCCTCTGCCCTTGCCCGCGCCTTGTCCTCATCGCTCATCCGCAATGACGCCCGGTCATAGACCGGGGGCTTGCCCATGTTCAAAAGCTTCTTGCGCTTCAGGTCCAACTCGACCGGCGTCTCGAAACACTCATAAAACCGCCCCGCCGCGCGCAATTCATCTGCCGCAGCGCGGTAGCGTTCCATCCGCAGGGATTGCTTTTCCAGCCGGTCCCAGTGAATCCCCAGCCACTCCAGGTCTTCCATCAACCCGTCGGCATATTCCTGCTTTGACCGCTCTTGATCGGTATCGTCCAGCCGCAGGATGAACGTCCCCCCGGCCTTGCGCGTGATCAGATAATTCATCAACGCCGTGCGCAGGTTTCCCACATGGATATAACCCGTCGGCGAAGGGGCAAAACGCGTCGTCACACTTGTCATGGTTGGCCTCATTGCAATCGTCCGTGTCCTGTCACAGCGCGCCCCGCTTGTCTAGTTCGCCCCCAATTCAACACCCGGAACCGCGGCGCAAACGCCGCTTGTCATCCGGCCAAACACCCGCAACACTGCCTGCACCCGCCGTATCGACGGCCCTTGCCCGGACATCACCTTGCGCGTCATCATCCATTCTCTTGCTTGCCTCGTCAGTTTTTTTGCCGCCAGTCTTGCCGCGCCCCTTGCTGCCCAAACCAGCGAAGAGATCGCCCTGATGCAAAAGCTCTTTGCCAAACTGCAACCGCTGTCCATCCGCCATGACCGCGAATATTGCGGCTATATCGGCTATGACGCGAAGGGCACCTTGCGCGCGACCGAACCCTTTCCGGGCGACGCAAGCTCGTGCCAGCCACGCGATGCGGTGGAACTGGTCAATACAGTTGCTTCATATCATACCCATGCCGCCTTTGCGGCGGGATACTACAACGAAATCCCCAGCCAGCAGGATGTCGACAGCGATAGCGAACAAGGCATGGACGGCTATGTCGCAACGCCTGGCGGGCGGCTGTGGTTCGTGGATGGGGCGGATCTGTCCGTGCGGCAGATTTGCCCGGTCAACTGCCTGCCCGCCGATCCGGACTTCATCTATGCCGACGACGGCCCGATCGCCAAATTCTACACCTACGACCGGCTGTTGCAGCGGCTCGATGAATAATCCATCCGCCTCCGCACCACCCGCCCCCACACCATCTGCGGCCAGCATCGCACCCGATCTGGCGCAGATCGAAACCCTCGCGCGCGACGCCATTGAATCCCTTGCCGAACCCTACCGCCTTGCCGCCCGATCCATCGTCCTGCGGATCGAGGATTTTGCCCCCGATGATGTAATCGCGGCGATGGATCTGTCCGATCCATTCGAACTGACCGGTCTTTATGACGGCATCCCAATGACCGAAAAGTCAGTGATGGATCAACCCATTGGCCCGGACGTGATTTGGCTCTTCCGCCGCCCGATCCTTGATGAATGGGCCGACCGCGGCAATGTCCCGTTGGGCGATCTGATCGCTCATGTGCTGGTCCACGAACTTGCGCATCACTTCGGCTGGTCGGACGCCGACATCGCCGCCATCGACCGCTGGTGGGAATAAGCGCACACGCCGCTGTGTATCTGCGCGCCAAGCTCACGCAGCCGTGAATGGTGTCCCGCGCCATCACCTCTACCTTCGAGGCAGCCCATAACCGCCGGAGGATACAATGCCCATGATAACTCGTCGCAATGCCCTGCTTGCTGCCGCAGCCCTTCCCTTTGCCCCTGCCATCATCCGCGCAACCCCGGCGCAGGCTGAACTGCCGATGCAAGGCGCCACCACGCCAACCTTCAACCGCTTTCGCCTTGGCGGGTTCGAAGTGACCACCCTTCTTGCGGGCACCCGCACCGTTGAAAACCCGCAGGAAATCTTTGGCCTGAATGTGGACCCGGAAACCTTTGGTGCGGCCTCGACCGCCGCCTTCATTCCGACAGACAAGGCGCAGTTTTTCTTCACGCCCACGCTCGTGAATACCGGCGCAGAGCTTGTGCTCTTCGATACCGGCCTTGACCCGGACAGCATCACTGCCACGCTTGCCTCCGCTGGCGTGACCCCCGATCAGGTCGATACAGTCGTCATCACCCACATGCACGGCGACCACATCGGCGGGTTGATGGGGCCCAATGGCGCGACCTTTGCCAATGCGCGCTATGTCACTGGCGCGATCGAAAACAACCACTGGGCCGGCGCGGCCAATGATGGCTACAACGCCGCCGTGCTGCCCCTCGCGGACAAGACCACCTATCTTGATGATGCAGGTACCGTGGCCCCCGGCATTACTGCCATGGCCGCGCATGGCCACACACCCGGTCATATGATTTTCATGCTGGAAAGCGAAGGCAAACAGCTCGTCATCACAGCCGATACCGCCAACCACTATGTCTGGTCGCTGGCCCACCCCGAATGGGAAGTATCGTTCGACGCCGACAAGGCCGCCGCCGCTGCATCGCGCAAGACCGTGTTCGGCATGCTCGCCGCAGACCGCGTGCCGTTTATCGGCTATCACATGCCCTTCCCCGGCATGGGCTTTGTCGAGACCGCCGACAGCGGCTTCCGCTACGTTCCTGCCAGCTATCAGATGATGCTGTAGGCTGCAGGCACAAACATCTGTTGTGCAGGATGGGCAATAGTGCCCATCCTGCCGATCACGAAATGTTTCATGAGTGTTAACGCACCCTGTGGATAACTTCGATCATTCGTTGATTTCATTGAATAAAGTTGAAAATTGACAGCCGTCAATTTCCATCAAAGCACCCGCAGCTGCCCCGCCATCCACGGCCATTCCCGCAGGCTCGGTGCCATCACGCGTGCCGTGATCTGCGCCTTCAGCCGCGCCGTCACCTGCCCCGGCATGTCACGCAGCACACCCGCGCGGGCCGACAGTGAAATCGTGCGCGACAACGGCGCGAAAGGCAGCGGCATCACCTCCGTCGCCGCCCGGAACCGCTCTGCTGCGCCAATCGCCAGCGGCGTCAGGATCGTCCACCCCACCCCCGCCGCGACCATCGCCAGAATCGCAGAATAACTGTCCAGCTCGAACCGATGTGCCAGCCGCAAATTCTGCTGCGCCAGATGCGCAGACACCAGCCGCCCCATGTGATGCCGCGCCGTATATTGGATCAACGGCAATCCCGGCAGATCGTTTGCCGTCTTGCCCTTGGGCAAAATCGCCACGAACGGCTCTACCATCAACGGATGCACCTCGCGCCATGCTCCATCCGCCAGCTCGGATCCCAGATCGGCCGCCACAACAATATCCAGCGCGCGTGCTTCCAGTTGGCTGACCAGCCGGTGGCTCGCTCCGGTTTCCAACAGGAACCGGCATCCCTTCATGTCTGCCGCCAGATCGGCCAACAAGGCGGGCGTCACTTCGGCGTCGAAATCTTCGATCACGCCCAACCGCAGGCTGGTCAGCCCCGACAGGTCCGCCAGCCCCAGTTCGGCCCGCGCCTCGGCTTCGGCATTCAGAATGGTCTGCGCATGGCGGCGAAACATCGTCCCCGCAGGTGTGGTCAGCATCGGCCGCCCGCCCCGGTCCAGCAACACCGCACCCAGCGCCGCCTCCAGCCCCGACAGTTGCTGGCTGACTGCAGATGGGCTGACATTCAATCGCCGCGCCGCCGCAGAAATCGCGCCCTCATCGGCCACGGCCAGAAAAACTTCAACGCCCCACAGGGTGATCCGCGCGTCCTGCCCCGGCATTGCCGGATCAAAGCCTGGAAAGTTTGGACTGCAGTTCCGCCAACTGCTGCTTGATCGCCGCCAGATCATCTGCGTCCGGCTTTGCCCCGGCCGTGTCTGGTGCAGAGCCCGCTCCACCCCAACCCGTCATGCCACCCATCAGGCTTTTCAGAAAGGCTTCCTGCTGCTTTCGCATCGCCTCAAACCCCGGCACCGCGGCCATCGGGTTTGGAATGGTGGTCATGTTCTCCACCATCTTGGCCTGACTGTCGCGCAACATCTCGAACGACGCGGCAAGGAACTGCGGCACGACAGACTGCACGGAATTTGTGTAGGACCGCACCAGATCTGTCAGCACAGACACGGGCAGAACACTTTCGCCCTTGCTCTCATGCTCCGCCACGATCTGCAGAAGATATTGTCGCGTCAGATCATCGCCCGATTTCAGATCAATGATCTGCACTTCGCGTCCGATGCGCACAAAGCCGGCGATGTCTTCCAACGTCACATAGTCAGAGGTTTCGGTATTGTATAAGCGGCGGCTGGCATAACGCTTGATCAGCAGTGGCTTGTCAGTTTCGGCCATGGACGCCCCCGTTTGTTGCAGTGCAGCATTAGTCTAGGGGAGGCCCGCAGAAAAAGAAAGGGCGAGCCCGAAGGCCCGCCCAGCGACGTCAACAGGACAGGGAGGATGTCCCGGACGAATTACTTTGCAGCTGCAGCAACTTTCTTGGCAGCGGTGGTCACGTCGTTGGTTGCTTTCTTGACAGCAGCGGTCGCGTCTTCCGACATGTCCTTGCCAGCAGCCAGCATCAATTCAACCGTTTCCATTTGGACTTTCTTCGCGATTTCCGCGAAAGATGCCAGATGCTCGGCAGCCATTTCCGATGCGGCCGATGCGAAATCGGTCATGGACTTGGTGTAGTCTGCAGGCTCTGCCTTGGCTTTGGACACGTCGCCAAGCTTGGCGATTGCGGCTTTTGCCCACTTGGACGACACTTCGGTCGACTTTTCAGCGGCTTCAAGTGCCACTTTCGACATTTTCTCTGCCATGGCAGCTTGGGTCTTGAATGCGTTCTGCATGGCGGAAGCGTCCACCGGGAAAGCAGCCATCATGTCTTGCATGACTTTGGAGAAGTCGGGCGTATTGGTCATTTGCGTTGCTCCTGATGCTGGGCACATGCCCAATTGCGATGACAAACATATACATGCTGCAGTGCAGCAATTCAAGACCTATACTGCAATGCAGCATTGCATTTTCGACATGCCGGAATGTGCGCCGGAAATCAGGTGCTTGGGGCGGCGGTCACGTAGCTGCCAGGGGCGGCAGCCATCACCTTACCCCCCGAATCGCCCGGAATCCGCGATGCGACCTGCGCGCCCGAATGCCCCGAAAGCCATTCCGCCCAGCGTGGCCACCAGCTGGCCTGATGGAAGTCGGCCCCTGCCAGCCACTCATCTGCCGTCGTCATCGGTGCGGCGCTGACATAGTGGCCATACTTGCCTTTAGATGGCGGATTGACGATGCCCGCGATATGACCGGATTGCGACAACACAAAGGTCTTGTCGGCCGCCCCCATCTGGCGCACGCCCGTGAAACTGGCGCGCCATGGCGCGATATGATCGGTCTGACACGCAACGGCGAACAGCGGCACTTTCACATCCGCCAGCCGCACGGGATCACCGAAAACCGGGAATGTGCCCTGCGCAAAACCATCGCCCTGACAAAGACCGCGCAGGTATTCGATGGCCATCTTGGCAGGCAGATTTGTTCCATCGCCATTCCAGTAAAGCAGGTCGAACGCGGGCGGCGGCTCACCCAGCATATAGGCTTTGATCGCGGGCTGATAAATCAGGTCGTTGGAACGCAGAAAGCTGAACGTGCGGCTCATGAACAGTTTTGACAGGATGCCATCCTGTTTGGCCTGCCGCTCAATCCCGTCGACAAAATCGTTGTCGAGGAAAACGCCAACCTCGCCTGCGTCCGAGAAGTCGGTCATCGTGGTAAAAAACGTGGCAGCCTTGACCGTCGGATCACCAGCCTTTTCCAGATGCGCCAGCGTCAGGCCTAGCGTCGTCCCCGCAATGCAATAGCCGACAGCGTTGATCTGTTTCTCACCCGTGATGCGCCGGACCTCGGCCATGGCGCGCAAAAAGCCATCGCGCACGTAGTCATCCATGCTGATCTCGGCATAGGTCGCATCCGGGTTCACCCAACTGACCACGAAAAGCGTGAATCCCTGATCGACGATCCATTTGATCAGACTGTTCTGTTCCTTGAGGTCCAGAATGTAGAATTTGTTGATCCACGGCGGAAAGATCAGCAGGGGTGTCTGATACACGGTTTCCGTCGTCGGCGCATACTGGATCAATTCGAACATCCGGTTGCGATAAACCACCGAACCCGGCGTCGTCGCCAGATTTTGTCCGACCTGAAAGGCCGTCGGATCGGCCAGCGTTACCAGCAGATCACCCTGGTTCGCCTCGATGTCACGCACCAGATTTTCCAGACCCCGGACAAGACTTTCACCATCGGTTTCGACGGCGCGTTCAAGGGCATCCGGGTTGGTCCCCAAAAAATTTGTGGGCGAAAACATGTCGGCAATCTGCCGAATGAAGTAGTCCACCCGCTTTTGTTCAACCGGCGGCAGGGCCGTCAGACCCGATACTGCGGTCGTCATTGCCTCAGCGTTGAACAGATACTGCTGCTTTAGGTAGTTGAATGCAGGATGCGTGTCCCACAGCGGGTTGGCAAAGCGCTTGTCCTTCGGGCCGGGATCATCCGGGGCCTTCAGTTCGCCCGATGCTAGTGCCTTTTGTGCCTCGGCGTAGTGTTTCAGCGTCTTGCCCCAATAGCTGACCTGATTCTCGATGATCTTGCCGGGGTTTTGCATCATCTCGGCCAGATAGGCGGCCGCTGCCTTCAGATAGACCTCCTGGTTCGGCCCTTGCAGTGCAGCATCCGCCTGTCGTCTTTGGGCCATCGCGGCCATCAGCCGGGCCGACAAGACCTCGACCTTCGCCAAATTTGCGGCCAAACGATCGCCATTAAGCCCGACTTCATGGTCTTCTGTTGTCATCGTGACACTTCCACCCTATCTTTGCTGCTGTGCAGCATTGGTCGCCTTGTTTCTGGGGGGCATGCGACGATCATGAACCGGGCGCCCCGCCGGGTTAAGGAGACACGATGAAGTATATGCTTTCTTATGACCTGATGGAAACCATGCGTAACACGAACGCATGGATGGGGGCCACCGCGCGCGCCATGGCATCTTATCCGGCATTCGCGCTGTCGATGAACCCGATGCTGAAACTGACCGCCGCGTGGGGCGAGGTGGCCGAACGCAGCTTTGAACGCATGATCGTCAAACCGGACTGGGGCATCCGGTCGATTGTGGGCCCTGACGGGCAGGATCACCTGATCGATATCAAACCGGTCGTCGAAAGGCCGTTTGGCGATCTGTTGCAGTTCTTCGTGCGCAGACGCCCACCCATGGCACGCAAAGTTCTGTTGGTGGCGCCGATGTCGGGGCATTATGCGACGCTCCTGCGGTCTACCGTGTCAAGCCTGCTGCCCGATTGCGACGTCTACATCACGGATTGGCACAATGCGCGTGACATTCCGGTCAGCGCGGGCAAATTCGATGTCGAAGACTATACCCTCTACCTTGCCGATTTCATGCGCGCGCTTGGGCCAGACACCCATGTCATTGCCGTGTGCCAGCCTGCGCCGCTTGCCCTGGCCGCGACAGCTTATCTCGCTGCAGAAGACCCAAGGGCGCAGCCAAAGACCTTGACGTTGATCGGCGGCCCGGTCGATCCGGATGCGGCCGCAACCGACGTGACCGATTTTGGACGCCGTGTCACGATGGGGCAACTGGAACAATTCGCGCTGCAGCGCGTAGGGTTCAAGTACAAGGGTGCGGGACGGTTGGTCTATCCGGGGCTGCTGCAGTTACAAAGCTTCATCTCGATGAACGCCGAACGGCATTCCAAAGCCTTCACCGAACAGGTCATGCGGGTCGCCCAAGGCGAAGCGTCCGATCATGATGCGCACAACCGCTTTTATGATGAATACCTCGCAGTCATGGATATGACGGCCGAATTTTACCTTTCAACCGTGGAGCGTGTCTTCAAGAAGCGCGAAATCGCCAAGAATGCATTCGTAGTGGCTGGCAAGCAGGTCGATATTGCCGCAATTACGGACGTTGCCGTGATGACAGTCGAAGGATCGAACGACGATATCTCGGCGCCGGGGCAGTGTGTGGCCGCACTGGCAATGCTGACGGGACTTCCCGACACCAAAAAGGCGCATCATCTGGAAGACGGCGCAGGGCATTACGGCATCTTTGCCGGGCGCAGCTGGCGGCTGAATATCCGGCCACTGGTGCTTGGCTTTATCGACAAGCATGGCGCGGCCAAGAAACCGAAAATGGCTCTCGCCTCAGCGAAGTAAAAGCGGGGATGACAAAAAGGGCAGCAGGGCCGCGTTCACGGCCTCTGGCTGTTCAACGGTGGGCAAGTGCCCTGCATCCGGCAAAACCAGCAGTGATGCGCGCGGCATCAGGTCTGCCATGAATTGGGCCCGGCGCGGCGGCACCAGCCGATCAACCGCCCCGGCGATCAGCAGCGCAGGCATCGCGGCACGGCGCAGCGTCTTTTGATGATCCGGCCGGCGCTGCATCGCGCGGGATTGGCGCAAGAATACACCCTCGCCCAGATCAAACGCCATTTCCCGCAACAGCGCCGTGACCATTGCACGATCCGGCGTATCGGCCAAGGACGCCTCGGGCACTTCTTCAGCCATGACCTGCCCCAGCCGCCCCGCCCGCGCAGCCACCATGCGCGCCTCACGCGCGGCCGCAATCTTGGGGTCTTCCGGCAGTGGATCGGTCGACACAAGCACGACACGCGTGATACGGCTATTGGCACGGCGGATCATTTCCAGCGCGACAATGCCGCCCAGACCCTGCCCGATCAGGGCAAAGGTCCGGGGGGCCACGGCAAGCGCCGCCTCTGCAATCTGCTCTACCGTCTGACCTTGCGTCGGCAAAACGATCTGCACCGAAAACGCGGGGCCAAGCATCAAAAGCTGCGACAGCACGCTGCGCGCATCACACATCATGCCGGGTATGATGACGACAGGCTCGATCACAGCCCGTTGTCCTGCATCCATGACAGGATCAACCCCACTACTGGCACTGTCTGCGTCGGACTGAGGATCTCGCCGGCAATCACATGCGAATAGGGATCATCGCCATCGGCCACCACAATTTCAGCCACTTGCGCAGGCCCGCCCCAGGCCGCAACAACAGGAGGAATGCGCGCGGGGTCAATCACTTGATCGGCCAGCGCGTAAATGAACAATGCTGGCACCTTGATTGCGGACACATCAAGCCCCCGTCCTTCTCGCACCAATGCCGCCATCGGAAACAGCGCGATCGTGGGGTAGGTCGTAGTCCAATGCGCGGCTTGCCGGTCATTGGCGGGCGCAAAGCTTCGGCTGGCACCGGCCACCAACGGGCCCCAATAGCGCGCCAGCGGCATGTCCAGAATGAACGATGATGCCGCGCGCAGCCCGAAGTTGGGTGAAATCATCACCACCCCCGCCACCCCGTCCGACAGTGCCGGATCGCTCGCCGCGATCATCGCTAACGGCGCGCCAGTCGAAGTGGCAATCAATAGGACCCTGTCACCCAGCCGCCGCCCGATGGCCATCGCCTCGGCCATATCTTCCACCCAGTCGCCCGCCGCAACGGTTCCCATCGCGGCCCCGCGCCTGCCATGCCCCGCAAGGCGCATGAAGTACAGGTTTGCCCCGACCGCTGCCGCCACATCATCCGGAACAGGCCGAATTTCTTCGGCCGTCGCGGAAAATCCGTGGACATAGATGATCGCAAGCGGCGTCCTCTGTCCCGGCCCGTTGGCCCAGACAATGCGCTTTTGCGACCCTTCGGTCAGATCGGATATCTTGGCCTCGGACGCCGCAAGATAGGTATCCAGATCATCGGGCAAATCATTGGGATCAAAACTGATATTCCGGTCAACTCCGTCGCGCGGCAGCAGAAACGACAGCAGCCCCACCATCACCACACTGATGACCAGAACGCTGACCAACCCCTTCAGCACCTTCATCCGCTCACCCCCCGCATTTCGGCAACGGCCGCCGTTACCATGGCAAGGCAATCCGGGGTTGAAAAGCGATGATCGGCCCCCTTGACCATCGTCAGGCGGATATCGCCGCCCTTCACATGGTCAAACAACCGCAGCGCCACGGACGGCAAAACATCCGTATCCGCAGTCCCTTGCAACAAACGCACCGGGAATGGCAGGTGCAGTGGCGAGGCCAGAACCTGTTGCATCCGACCATCCTCGATCAGCCGCCGCGTGATGACATATGGCGCATCGGCATAATCGGACGGCTGTTCGATCTGCCCGGTCCGCAGCAGCAAGGCGCGCTGATCTTCGGGCAGCGCATCCCATATCCCTTGCGTGAAATCCGGCGCAGCAGCAATCCCCACCAAACCCGCGACCCGTTCCGGCATCGCCCGTGCCAGCAGCAGCGCAATCCAGCCGCCCATGGACGACCCGACAAGGATCTGCGGTCCTTGCGTCGCTGCCGCAATCACCGCCGCCGCATCTGCCGCCCAATCGCTGATACAGCCATCAATGAACGCACCGCCACTGTGCCCATGCCCGGAATAGTCAAACCGCAGGAAGGCGCGCCCCTGTCGGATCGCCCAATCCTGCAAGTGCAGCGCCTTCGTGCCCTGCATATCCGACTTGAACCCGCCCAGGAATACGATCCCCGGCCCGGCCCCCCGCTGCACGTGATAGGCGATGCGGCGGCCTTGCGGGGTGATGATTTCGGCGGGTTCAGACACAGGCAATCTCCTTTCGCACCGCTATAACCTCAGACAGTTGACAACGCCATGCAGCGACGGCATCAAGCCGCACCATACATACCCGCAACCGGGCGTTTCGTAGGCGCCAAACTGACGAGGAGGCCGCTATGGCCCAGATTTCCCTGACGTTTCCCGATGGCAATATCCGCGCCTACCCCGCTGGTATCACGGCGGCAGAGGTTGCCATGTCCATTGCACCCGGCCTTGCGAAAAAGGCGATTTCCGCGTCGGTCGACGGCACTCACTTTGATCTGCAATGGCCGATCAACGCCGATGCCCGCATTTCCATTCATACCATGGCCGATGACGCGCAGGCACTCGAACTGATCCGCCACGACTGCGCCCATATCATGGCCCGCGCGGTGCAGGATATATGGCCCGACGTGAAGGTGACCATCGGCCCCGTGCGCGACTATGGCTGGTTTTATGATTTTGACCGCGCAGAACCGTTCACGCCCGAAGACCTTGGCGCCATCGAAGCGCGGATGAAGCAAATCATCAACGCCCGCGATCCGGTGAAAACCGAAACCTGGGACCGCGCCCGCGCCATCGCTTATTACCAACAACGCAACGAGCCCTTTAAGGTGGAGCTGATCAATCGCATCCCCGAGGGCGAGGATTTGCGGATGTACTGGCACGGGCCATGGCAGGACCTTTGCCGTGGTCCCCATCTGGCCCATACAGGTCAGGTGCCCGCCGATGCGTTCAAGCTGACGCATGTCGCCGGGGCCTATTGGCTGGGCGATGCAACGCGCCCGATGCTGCAGCGCATCTATGGCTTGGCGTTCAAGAACCGTGATGACCTCAAGGCGCATCTGACGATGCTGGAAGAGGCCGCCAAACGCGATCACCGCAAGCTCGGCCGCGAAATGGAACTGTTCCACATTCAGGACGAAGCACCCGGCATGGTATTCTGGCACCCAAACGGCTGGACGGTCTACCGCGGGCTTGAGGATTACATGCGCCGTCGTCTGCGCGTTGCAGGATACAAGGAAATCAAGACACCGCAGGTCGTCGACCGCGTGTTGTGGGAAAAATCGGGCCACTGGGAGGCCTACCGCGAGAATATGTTCATCGTCGAAGTGGACGAAGAAGGCGCCAAGGAAAAACGGATCAATGCGTTGAAACCCATGAACTGCCCCTGCCACGTGCAGGTGTATAATCAGGGCCTGAAATCCTATCGTGACTTGCCGTTGCGGCTGGCGGAATTCGGATCGTGCCACCGCTACGAATCTTCAGGCTCCATGCATGGCCTGATGCGCGTGCGCGGCTTTACCCAAGACGACGCGCATATCTTCTGCACCGAAGATCAGATCGAGGCGGAATGCGCAGGCTTCATTGCGCTGCTATCCAGCGTCTACAAAGACCTTGGTTTTGAAAAATTCGACATCAAACTTTCAACCCGCCCCGATGTGCGCGTGGGGTCGGACGCAGTCTGGGACAAAGCCGAAAATGCCTTGCAGAAGGCCATTGAAGGCCTTGGCCTGCCGTATGAAGTGAACGAAGGTGACGGGGCATTTTATGGCCCGAAGCTTGATTTCAAACTGACGGATGCCATTGGGCGCGAATGGCAATGCGGAACGTTTCAAGCCGACTTCAACCTGCCGAATCGGCTGGACGCGGAATTCGTGGGCGAGGATGGCGCAAAGCATCGCCCCGTCATGCTGCACCGCGCGATCTTGGGTTCGTTTGAGCGTTTTATTGGTATCCTGATTGAAAACTACGCAGGCAAGCTGCCGTTCTGGTTGGCAGCGCGCCAAGTCGTCGTTGCATCAATCGTGTCGGATGCGGATGCCTATGTGCACGAAGTCGTGGCTGCCTTGCAGAAATCAGGCATCCGCGCCGAGGCTGATGTGCGCAATGAAAAGATCAATTACAAGGTCCGCGAACATTCGGTCGGCAAGGTGCCGGTGATCCTCGCCATCGGCATGAAAGAGGTGGAAGAGCGCACCGTTTCCATGCGCCGTCTGGGTGACACGATCACCACGAGCATGCCGATCCAGACCGCTGTGATGACCCTGACGGCGGAATCGCTGCCGCCGGATCTGCGCTGACACGAGCCGCGTTTTGGGCAAAGCCTTGCCGATAGTGGAATCATGCTTGATTTTTCAGGCCGATTCTTCATCCTTCCGGGTGTGACAACAGACTTTCGACGCGCCTTCTGACCACCTGCGGCAGCATGACGACAAGGAAGACCTGGCTGCACGACCGCGCGGCAATGGTGCCGGGTGGGGGTTTGGGAAGGAGAGACGGAATGCCGACAGGCACCGTGAAATGGTTCAACAGCACCAAGGGATATGGCTTCATTGCGCCCGATGATGGGGGCAAGGATATTTTCGTGCACATCTCTGCTGTCGAACGCGCCGGGCTGAAAGGCCTGAATGACAACCAGAAGATCGGCTACGACATGCAGACCGGCCGTGATGGCAAGGAATCTGCGGGCGATCTGCGACTGCTATAGGGTTCAGATTTTACATCGGCTTCAAGACGGCCTGCATCCCCGTTGCGGGCCGTTTTCATGCGAATGTCGCAGCGATCGTATCATCCCAGCCAAGGGTCAGGGCGCCGTTGTGCCGGATCACCGGGCGCTTCATCAGGGCGGGAAACTCGCGCAGTTGATGGTCGGCCTCGGAGTTTTTCATCCAATCTGACAATCCGCGATAGGTCGTGCTTTGGGTGTTGATGATACGGCTGCCGAATTCGGTGATGAATTCGGCAATCTCTGCATCGCTCAATGGTGTGGCGCGCACGTCCCGGAATGTCACGTCATGTCCTGCAGCCAGCAGCGCCTTTTGGGCCTTCTTGCAGGTGTCGCAGGTTGAAAGGCCGTAAAGGATCATGGTTTTCCCGATCTTCATTGCGTCGATGCGTCGTCTGCGCCCTTAGACACAGCCATAGCCTACCGCGTCAATGCCCGTGTGATCCAGACCGACCCGGCCGCCACCAGCGCCGTCGCAACCGTGCCCCATGCGACATCGACGATAACGAGGGACGGATGCCACGCTGTCATGATCGCATAGCTGGTGAATTCGTAGGTGCCATAGGCCATCGCGCCAATGATTGCGGCGGGGACAAGCGCGCCCCACGGATCGCCGGCCCGCAGTGCAGGCAGCGACACCACATAGGTCAGGCCCGCCACATACCCAAGATAGAAGATCGCCGCAGGCACCAGACGCAGGTCCGTCAACATCAGATCGCCCAGATGCCGTTCGAACAGCGGCCGCATCACGAAGGTCAGCATCACCGCATCAAGCACCAGAAAAATGACACAGGCAGAGACATAGAGGATGACGATTTTCATGGCCGCTTTCTGTTGGTTTCAAGGGGTGAACGAACGACTGGGCCCTGGGGTTCCACCCCGATGGCACCTGATCACTTCATCCGCGATTGGCGAAGGCTGCGCAGATCGTCGGGGTCGGCGCGTTGGGCCACGACAACTGCGGTGGCCTCGGCCAGACGCCGCTTGGCAAGATCAAGGTATGACACCGTCGCCGCCGCGTTCAACAGGCTGAGCAGCCAGATCCCGAACAACAGGATGCCCCCCGCCAGCAGCACCTGCTCGACCGAGCCCAAGGCAAGCCGCAGCGGAGCGGGGATGCCGTCGCCATTCAGCACCGAGAGCAGAATGAACGGCAAGGCGACGATCATGTTATAGACCTGCAACAGCGCAAGCCCCATGTTGGTCGCAACGACAATGGGCAGTTGCACAAGAAACCGATCGCCAAAGCCGTAAAAGAAATCCGGCTGATGCGCCTTCATGTTGACCCCGTGCGAGGCCGCCGCCAGCGGGGTCTGCATCGCGGTCAGCACGATGTAGATGACCGCCACCGCCACGCCTGCGGTAACCAACACCGACGGATGCAGCGTCAACAGGCTGGCCGGATCGTTGGGGTTGATCTTGCCCAGTTCCACCAGCCCGACCACGATGCCCGACAGATGCAGCACGATCAACACGCCCCCCGCAAGGCCCAGCACGAACAGTGTCACCAGCGTGTGAAACAGACTGTACTGAAAGCCGACCTTCAGCAGGCGGATCAAATCGGGCGGCCCCCAGGCATCGCGCGCCGACAGGCCTGCGCGGATCGCGATGATGTTGGCGATGATCGTGATCATCGTGAAGGCAATCGCAATCAGCGCGGTTGCGATGATGATGGCAAAGGCCGTGGCCCCCAATGCGCCCGCAAGCACAAGCCCGCTGACCGGCACGAACAGCACGCCGAAGGCAAGGCAGATCGCGAAGGTGATATAGATCGGGATCACCAGCACCATGCGCCAGAAGATCGACAGCGACAGGCCAACGGTGCGGATCAGGTAGGATATCATGCGGGGCCTCAACGGTATGACGGGGTTTTGCACCCACTTGGCGGCGATGATCCGCAACCGGGCAGGCGACGTCAATCGCGTTGTGATTGTGCCGGGCATTCGGGGCGGCGGGGTGGATTGTGGGCCACAGTGGCGCGAGGAATTGACGGCTGTCAATTTTCAGGTTTTCTATTTTTAATCAGATACTTGAAAAGTTATCCACAGGCGCCGTTAACACTTTTGAAACATTGCGTGATCGTGCCGACGGGCGTCGAGAACCAACAGGAGCAGGTTTGCCGGGCCAGAGAGGTGTTCCCATGGCAATCTGACATCCCCGGCACAGGCTGCAATGCGATCAAAGATGCGACTTTGACGCACCCGGCCTCAGCGGTGCCTGCTTGACAACCTGCCGGTGCGCCATGCGATCTTCCGATCGTGCGGGTTGCCAGTGGTCGTTTGTCTGAAACAATAATCGCAGGGAGCCGGGAAATGAATGTGAACAGTGTGCCGTTAAGCGTCAGCATCACAAGCCCTGCCATTTGGGCAGGGACTTACGGCTATGTCAGCGGCGGGACTGGGGGGTGGTCGTGGTACAAGGACAAGAATACCAAGTCACAATGCATGTATGCCATTCCGCCCGATGTGCTTGACCCGCACAAACCGCAGATGAACTTTGCCCCGCATGTCACCATTTCGGTGGCCCCGCATGAGACGGGCCCCGGCAACACATGGATCGGCTTTCACGTCAGCATTCCCTTGCCTGCGGCGGGGGTCAACGCGCGCTTCAACTACAAGATCGTCAATGGCCGCGCACAATTCAGCAACACGACCAAACAGGGTTTCTCGTCCGGCAACCTCGCGATGATCGAACGGATCGAACAGATGGCGCAGCAGATTGATCAGTTCGCCAATGCTTTCGTGACGGCCGCGTGGAAGAAGTAAGCGCGGGGATGCCGGACCGACGGGGCGGCACCTGGCGGATGCGGGTAACGCGCGGTTAACCATTGGGCGGCAAGGATGAGGCGCATGTCGCGTTACATCCGCCCCAAGGCGCCCGGTGCGTCGGTGTTTTTCACGGTCAATCTGGTGGACCGGGGGGCGGATACGCTGATCCGGCATGTGGACGTGTTGCGTCAGGCGGTCGCTGTGACGCGCGCCAAGCGGCCGTTCGGGATTGATGCGTGGGTGGTGTTGCCGGACCACATGCATTGCGTCTGGACGTTGCCCGAGGGGGACGCGGATTATTCGGGACGGATGGGCGAGATCAAAGGCCAATTCACAAGAGCGTTGCGTAGGTCGGGGCCTGCCCCGACTCTTGCACCGAGGAATTCATATGGTGCGTGGGGGTGGAAGAAAAGAGTCGGGCAGGCCCCGAAGGAAGAGTTGGGACAGGCCCCGACCTACACAAGGATGAAGCCCCCATCTGGCAAAAGCGGTTCTGGGAGCATCACATCCGGGGCGACGCGGATTTCGCGGCGCATGTGCGGTATTGTTGGATCAATCCGGTGAAGCACGGGTTGGTCGAACATCCCAAGGATTGGCCGTATTCATCGTGGCACCGCGATGCAGGTGGCGCGGTGTCGTAGGGCGGGGCCTGCCCCGCCGTTTTGGGAGAGTTCGGGCAGGCCCCGACCTACGGGGTGCCAATCAGAACCAAGGGTGCGTATTCGTACGATGTCGAATCCGACGGGGCCCTTCTGTGCAACATTGCACGCTTCACAACTTAATTGGCAGATTCGGTCACGCAATTCATTCCACCATGAGCAAGTGGCACGATATGATCAAAGTGAACCTTCGTTTCGATACTCAATAGTTTGCTAAGATCTCGTTTTGCAGAAGACGCACCTACCCTTGTCTCTGTGGTAAAACGGCAGTCTTTGCCCATTCTGGAAAACGTACTCTTCGAACTACCTTCGAGGAAAATGCGCTTGTAGCACAAACTCATGCGCAGCTTCTGTTACCCGTAGTACGCAAACCGATCTTCTGCCAAAAGCCTAGTTAGGTTTGAGCCCACCAGAACAGTTAAAGCCTAGTGCCGTGAATTAATCGTCGGAAATCAGTTAGTACCAACCACCCGATCTCATGAAAGAAACGCCAAGTTGCTGCCATGGTCCAGCGGAATCCTCTAGCCACATCTGCCTCAATCGTCGAATATCCGAGGAACCAGACTGCCTGCCCCCACATGACGTGACCCATTGACTTTGCAGGTACTGACTGCCATGGCATGACCTTTGGCATTTTTAAGACTGCAATGTCATTTTCTTGATCTACAGCTAGCAATTCACACGGAATGGGCCACTTGCCTTCAAACATCAGCTTAACGGCCGACCCCTTATCGTCGATGACATGCAGCGCTGAGATCAAGTATTGTCGTTCGTCCGTCGACGTAAATTCGGTGCGCGTCTCGTATCTGGAGTACTCTGTGAGTGTACTGAGAGAGCGCTGGTTGAAACATTCTAGTCATTCATTGTTCACCCCCAAACCCCCTCAAACTCCCGCCACTCCCCCTTGCTCATGCCGGACGTCTCCTGCGTCACCACCTCCCCCGCCAGCCTCCGCTTGACCACCGCAATCGCCTTCGCCGACAGCGTCGCCCCGCCCATCCGGTAATCCTCGAACGCCCCGAACGCCAACGGCACCCAGTCCCGGCCACACGCCGCAATCGCCTCGGCATAGACCCGGATCTCGTATTGCGCATGGGGGTCGGCGCGCAGGCGCAGGAAGTGGAACAGGTTGTGCAGGTCCACCTTCCAGTACCACTGGGTATAGATGTTGGCGGGCAGGTTCATCCGGGCGAGCTCGCGGCCAAGGCCCTGCTGGCCGTCCGTCGACAGCATCGCCTCGTAATGGTCGTAGGCCGTGTTCGCGTCGGATTTCAGCATCTCCAGCACGCGGGCGCTCTCCTCGCCCGTCAAAACCTCGCCCCGGCCCTGATTGTTCACCATCGATTGCGCGGCAAGCTGTTCGGGCGCGGGGATATAGAACTCCCGGTCGAGTATCGAATAGCGGGCGGAGTATTCGTTGACGTTGGCGGTGCGGTGCCTGATCCACTGGCGGGCGACGAAGACGGGCAGTTTGACATGCAGCTTGATCTCGCACATCTCGAACGGGGTCGAATGCCAGTGCCGCATGAGGTAGCGGATCAGGCCTTCGTCGTTCTGCACGTGCTTGGTGCCCTTACCGTAAGACACGCGCGCGGCCTGCACGATGGCCGCGTCGTCGCCCATGTAGTCGATCACCCGGATGAAGCCGTGGTCCAGCACCGGGTGGGCGCGGTAAAGACGCCCTCATCC
>CAWAPA010000010.1:0-6700 GCA_963783595.1 uncultured Alphaproteobacteria bacterium
TCCATTCCCTATGTCGATCTGGCCACCGTTGCCGCGACATTGCCGCTTGTGACCGATGTCGCCTTGCGCGATCCCGGCCAATGGCGGTTGATCGGCAAGCCGATGCAGCGCATTGATATTGTTGAGAAATCGACAGGCACCCTCACCTACGGCATTGATCTTGCGGTGGATGGCATGGTGCATGCCACCATCCGCACCAATCCGCGCCGGGGACTGATGAACAGCTATGATGCAGCGGCAGCAGAAACGATGCCCGGCGTATCTGGCATTGTGCCGATCACCAATGGCGTGGCTGTGCTGGCCAATAACACGTGGCGCGCGTTTCAGGCGGCGGATGCGATTGTCTTTGACTGGGGACCCGCCCCCTATCCTGCCGAAATGGATGCGCATTGGGCTGAAGTCGCGGCCTCGTTCACCGACGACCGTCTGGATGATGAATGGCGCCATGACGGCGATGTGGATGCGGCGCTGGCCGCAGGCGATGCGATCACTGCCGAATACCGCGCGCCATATGTAGCCCATCAACCGCTGGAACCGCTATCGGCCATCGTTCTGGTGACGGCTGCGCGCGTTGATGTCTGGGCCGCGCATCAGCTGCCGCGCTTTGTGCAGGAAAAGGTGGCGGCGGTGACCGGTCATGAACCCGAACAGGTGTTCGTGAACAATCAGTATGCAGGCGGCAGCTTTGGTCACAGGCTTGAATTCGACTGGATCGTGCAGACAGCGGAAATCGCGGTGCAACGCCCCGGCACGCCCATCAAAATGACCCTGCGCCGCGAAGAGGATTTCGCGCAAGACTACCCCCGCCAGATCGGGATGGCGCGCGGGCAGGGTGCGGTGAAAGGGCGGGCAGGTCGATACCTATGATCTGCAAATCGCGACCGTGTCTGCCGCGGCGTCGCAAGCGGATCGTCTGGGTCAGCCCATGCCCGGCCCCGATGGCCAGATCGTTGCGGGGGCATGGAACCTGCCGTTTGCCGTGCCGAACTTCCGGGTCCGCGCCTACAAAGTGCCCCCTCTGGCACCCTGTCAGTTCATGGCGGTCGGTCGGCGCATCCACCGCGGGGTTCTTTGCCGACAGTTTTCTGGACGAGCTGATCCACGCGGCGGGGGCCGATCCGATGGCCGAACGCCTGCGCCTTGCCAACCACGACATCGCCCGCAAAGTACTTGAAACAGTTGCTGAAATGTCGGACTGGGGCAGCCCGATGGCGCCGGGTCGCGGACGCGGCGTGGCCTTTGTCGAATTGTTTGGCGTGCCAGTAGCCGAGGTGGTGGAGGTGACGGCGACCGATGCCGGTATCAAGATCGACCGCGTGTTCGTCGCGGCCGATGTGGGCCGCGTGATCGACCCCGTGGCCTTTGAGAATCAGGTGCAGGGTGCGGTTGTCTGGGGCATTGGCCACGCGATCAACGCCGAGATTACCTATGCCGATGGCATGGCCGAACAGATGAATTTCGATCAGCACACCGGCCTGCGGCTGTATCAATGCCCCGAAATCATCGTGCGCGGCCTTGAAAACGGCCCTCATGTGCGTGGCATCGGCGAACCCCCGGTGCCGCCCGCCGCCCCCGCACTCGCCAATGCAATCTTTGCGGCCACAGGGCAAAGATTGCGCGAAATGCCGTTCGGCAATTTCATGGATTTCGTATAGGTCCGGATATGCTGAACGTGTGTTCGTAAACGTTACGCCCGCTTGCCCACAAGCGCCACACCCAGCGTTTTCAGCACCCGTTCCTCGATCTGTGCGGCATCCATGCCTGCGACCCGGTACATCGCGTCGGGGGATGCCTGATCAATAAAGATATCCGGCAGCACCATCGACCGATACTTCAGCCCCCGATCAAATACGCCCTCATCCGCCAGAAGCTGCGCGACGTGTGATCCAAATCCGCCAATCGCACCTTCCTCGATCGTGATCAGCGCCTCATGTTCTGCCGCCAGCCGCAAGATCAGATCGCGGTCCAAAGGCTTCGCAAACCGCGCATCCGCCACAGTGGGCGAAACACCCCGCGCCGCCAACGCTTCCGCCGCCTTCATCACTTCAGCCAGACGCGTGCCAAACGACAGGATTGCCACACGGCTCCCATCGCGTATCACCCGGCCCTTGCCAATTTCCAGCGGTACGCCCTGTGCGGGCATCTCCACCCCGACGCCATCGCCACGCGGAAAGCGGAACGCGATCGGCCCTGCATCATGCGCAACGGCCGTTGCCACCATATGCACCAGTTCCGCCTCGTCCGCCGCAGCCATCACCACGATGCCCGGCAGGTTCGCCAGATACGCCACATCGAACGCGCCTGCATGCGTCGCCCCGTCCGCCCCCACCAGCCCGGCCCGGTCTATCGCGAACCGCACCGGCAGGCGCTGGATGCAGACATCATGCACGACCTGATCGTAACCGCGCTGCAGGAATGTCGAATACAGCGTGCAGAACGGCTTCATTCCCCCCGCCGCCAGCCCCGCACTGAACGTCACCGCATGCTGTTCCGCAATCCCGACGTCAAAGCATCGTTGCGGAAACCGTTCGGCAAACAGGTTCAGCCCCGTCCCATCCGGCATCGCCGCCGTGATCGCCACGATTTTTGCGTCATGCTCCGCCGCACGGATCAGGCTTTGCGCGAACACCTTGGTATAGCTCGGCGCGTTCGATATGGCCTTTGGCTGCGCACCTGTCAGCACATCAAACTTGCCCGTCGCATGGCCCTTGTCCATTGCGGCCTCGGCCGGAGCATAACCCTTGCCCTTCTTGGTCAGCACATGGATCAGCATCGGCCCCGTGGCCCGCGCCTTCACCGTCCGCAACACCGGCAACAGCGCATCCAGATCATGCCCGTCAATCGGCCCGACATAGGAAAAGCCCAGTTCCTCGAACAGCGTGCCCCCCACAGCCATCCCTTTCAGCATGTCCTTGGCGCGCCGGGCCCCGTCTTGCAACGGGCCAGGCAACAGGGACACAAACCCCTTGGCCGCCGATTTCAGCTCTTGCAACGGGGCCTCGGCATACAGGCGTGACAGGTATGATGACAGCGCCCCCACGGGTGGCGCGATGCTCATCTCATTGTCGTTCAGAATAACGATCAGCCGCTTTTTCAAATGCCCTGCATTGTTCATCGCCTCAAACGCCATGCCCGCTGACATCGCGCCGTCGCCAATCACCGCAATTGCATCGCCCGGATCACCGCCCAACCCCGCCGCACAGGCAAAGCCAAGCGCCGCCGAAATTGAGGTCGAGGAATGCGCCGCCCCGAACGGGTCATAGGGCGATTTAGACCGTTTCGTGAACCCCGAAAGCCCGCCTTCCATCCGCAGCGTGCGGATACGGTCGCGCCGCCCGGTCAGAATTTTATGCGGATAGGACTGGTGGCTGACATCCCAGATGATCTTGTCACGTGGCGCATCGAACACCGCATGCAGGGCGACCGTCAGTTCGACCACGCCCAGACCCGCGCCCAGATGCCCGCCGGTGACAGACACCGCCGCAATCGTCTCGGCCCGCAACTCATCCGCCAATTGGCGCAGTTCGCGGTCAGAAAGCCCCTTCATGTCGGCAGGAATGTTCACCCGGTCGAGCAATGGTGTCTGCGGTTTGTTCAACTCAACTCTCCCGCGCGATGGTGAAACGCGCTGCATCTTTCAACAGATCGGCCTTCGGCCCGTAAGGTGACAAGGCATCGCAGGCATCGTCTATCAAAGACTTGGCCCGCCCCCGCGCGCCATCAAGGCCCAGCAGGGAAACGAAGGTCGCTTTGCCCGCCGCTGCGTCCTTTTGCAGCGCCTTACCCGCCTTGGCAGCATCGCCCGTTACATCCAGCACATCATCGGCAATCTGGAAGGCAAGGCCCAAGGCGTCGGCATATGCGCGCAGGGGCGCAGGGTCCGCCCCCGCCATCACCGCGCCCGCCTCGGCGGACCAACGGATCAAGGCCCCCGTCTTGCCCGCCTGCAACGCCGTGATCGCATCAATCGTCAGGGGTGCCACCGCCGTCTCCGCCGCGATGTCCAGGGCCTGCCCCAGAACCATCCCTTCCGCCCCCGATGCCCGCGCAAGGCTTGTCACCAGCGCAATCCGCACATCACCCGACCCCAAGCCTGGATCGCACAGCAGTTCAAACGCCAGCGTCTGCAGCGCGTCGCCAGCCAGAACAGCTGTCGCCTCATCCCATTTCATATGGACAGTCGGCTGTCCGCGCCGCAGCGCATCATCGTCCATGCAAGGCAGATCGTCATGCACCAGCGAATAGGCATGCAGCGCTTCGACCGCCGCCGCTGCGCTGACGGCTTGTGCTGGTGCAATTCGGAACAATGCCGCTGATTCCAGCACCAGAAACCCACGCAGCCGCTTGCCGCCCCGCAATGCATAGCGCATCGCATCGACCACGGGCACATCCGCCCGACCCTGAAGTGCCGCCATCAGCCGCGCCTCGACCAGACCCGCCGCCGCCGTCAGGGCAAGCTGAAAGTTCACATCCCCTCCACCGGGGTTGTCCCCACGGCGCGTCCTTCGGCAGCGCGGATCAGTTCCACCTTTTCTTCCGCCGCCTGCAGTTTTCCTGCGCATTGTGCGCGCAGTTTCGCGCCGCGATCGTAAAGATCAATCGACTGCTCCAGCGGCACCTCGCCCTTTTCCAGCGCGCTGACCACCTGTTCCAATGCGGCCATCGCCTCTTCGAAACTCATCTCGGCAATCGGTTTATCGCTCATCATTCCCCCAAGGCACCCACATGGGCCGCCACGCAATCGCTCAAGGCCTCCAGATCATAACCGCCTTCCAGACATGATACCACCCGATCCCCTGCCACCCTGCACAGGCCCCGCGTCAGCCAGGCGTAATCCTCCGCCTGCCACAAAAGCCCGGCCAACGGATCATCCGCATGTGCATCAAATCCGGCGGATATCAGCAGAAGTTCCGGCGCATAATTCTCCAGAACCCCAAACACCTGTGCCTCATACACCGCCCGCATCGCCGCCCCGCCGCTGCCTTCGCGCAGCGGAATGTTAATGATCTGCCCATGCGCCCCCCGCTCCGATGGCGCCCCCGTGCCCGGATAAAGCGGCATCTGGTGACTGGAGATGAACCGGCACCGCGCCTCGTCCCACAGCAGATCCTGCGTGCCGTTCCCGTGATGCACATCGAAATCCACGATGGCCACGCGCGTCAGCCCATGCACCGCCATCGCGTGCTTGGCCGCAATCCCTATGGTTCCAAAGATGCAAAACCCCATCGCGGTCTGCGTTTCCGCATGATGCCCGGGCGGGCGCGCCGCCACAAACGCCCGACCCCCATCCATCACCGCATCCACCGCAGCACAGGCCCCACCGACCGCCCGCAGCGCCGCCTCAACCGACCCCGGCGAAAGGTATGTATCCCCGTCCAGTTGCGCCCAGCCCGCCTCCGGCACTGCCGCGCGCACCCGCGCCAGATACCCCGCCGGATGGCAGCGCAGCACATCGCCGTCCGCCCCCAATGGCATCTCGCGCCGCTCCACGTCCATTCCGGCAAGCCCCCGCTCAACCGCCGCAAGCCGCGCCACCTGCTCGGGATGCCCCGGCGGCGTCACATGGCCCGCAGATGCAGGATGCGCATAGACAAGAACCATCAACTTCCTCTGTTCTCAACTATCCCGGGGTCCGGGGCAGCGCCCCGGCGGCCTGTCACCCTCAATCCGGCGCCAGCATATATCCCTCGCCCCGCACCGTCTGCAGATAGCGCGGCTGCTTGGGGTTGGCCTCGATCTTGCGCCGCAGCCGCGTGATCTGCACATCCACCGCCCGTTCCTGCGCGCCCGCATCATCGCGCCCCAGATCGCCCACCAGCCGCTCGCGGCTGATCGCCGCCCCCGGCGCGCTGGCAAAGATCCGCATCAGCACCGATTCGGTCGATGTCAGCCGCACCAGATCGTCGCCGCGCCACAACTCGCCCCGGTCCAGATCATAGCGCACGATGCCCATCTGCAATGACTTCGGTGCCCCGGCAGCCTTTACCGCAGGCACCCGCCGCAGCACCGCATTGATCCGCAACAGCAATTCCTTCGGCTCGAACGGCTTGACCAGATAATCATCCGCCCCCGCCTCGAACCCTTCAATCCGGTTCTGCGCCTCGCCCTTCGCGGTCAGCAGCAATATCGGCACCGTCATCGTCGTGCGCAGATGCCGCGTCAGGCTGACACCGTCTTCGCCCGGCATCATCACATCCAGCACGATCAGATCGAACTCCAGCCCCGACAACAGCCTGCGTGCATGCGCGCCATCCCGTGCGACCGTGACCAGAAATCCATGCCGGACCAAGAACTTCTGCAACAGCCCGCGAATACGTTCATCATCATCGACCACCAGAAGATGCGGTTGTAATTCGATCATGGTCCCCCCTCTTTCAGGCGACCATAATGCGCCCGCAGCGCCGGGTCCATCATTGCCTCCAGCACTTGCCGAAACCCTGCCACGGCGGCAGGCCCCGCCGCCCGGTAGGCGGCCCGCATCCGCGCGCGCTGCGCCTCTGACAGGGCCCGTTCCAGTGCCGCGCCCTTTTCCGTCAGATGCAGATGCCGTTCGCGCCGATCCACCCGGCCCACCCGCGCCGCAACCAGACCGTCTGCCATCAATGTCCGCAGCACCCGGTTCAGGCTTTGCTTGGTCACACCAAGGATCGACAGCAGGTTGTTCACCGTCGTCCCCGGACTGCGCCCAATAAAGTGCACC
>CAWAPA010000011.1:0-10298 GCA_963783595.1 uncultured Alphaproteobacteria bacterium
TGAATGCGAGGATCGTGTCAGGCGGCAACGGGCCGCACTTCCAGCACTTCGGGGATGTAGTGGCGCAACAGGTTTTCGATGCCCATCTTCAACGTCAGGGTCGAGGACGGGCAGCCCGCGCAGGCGCCCTGCATGTGCAGATAGACGATGCCCCGGTCAAAGCCGTGAAAGGTGATGTCGCCACCATCCTGCGCCACGGCAGGGCGGACGCGGGTATCAAGCAGTTCCTTGATCTGGCGGACGATATCGCCATCCTCGCCGGTGTGGGCAGCATGGCCACCGCCGGTCGCCTCGCCTTCCATCACAGCCGCACCCGACTGGTAGTGTTCCATGATGGCACCCAGAACGCCGGGTTTCAGGTGATCCCACTGGGTATCATCGCCTTTGGTGACGGTGACGAAATCGGTGCCGAAGAACACACCCGTCACCCCCGGCACGGCAAATACGCGCCGCGCGAGCGGGGATTTCGCCGCCGCATCCGCATTCGGGAAATCCGCCGTGCCAAGGTCGAGCACGGTCTGACCGGGCAGGAATTTCAGCGTGGCGGGGTTTGGCGTGGATTCGGTCTGGATGAACATGGGGTATCTCCGACTATTCCCGTCGGATATGCGCCTTGGGGGGTGGAGAGTCAAGGTTTGGAAGGATTCTAAGTGGGGGATCGACGGCGCGAGCGTGATGGAAATTGACGGCTGTCAATTTTCAGTATTATTCAATGAAATCAATGGTAATTCAGAGTTATCCACAGGCTGCGTTAAGACTTTTGAAACATTGCGTGATCGGGGTAGAGTGTCAGAGGGGCGGCGAGGCGTCGGCCGGGTTGGTGACTTTGACAGGGAGACGTGGGTTTCACCCGCTCTACTTGCCACTCGTAGGAGCGCGCGTCGATGTGGGTAGTTTATTGAAAGAAGACGTGGGTTTTAGCCACCCTACGGCGTACTTTCACCTCCCCAAAAAGCCGTGGATCCACCCCTCCTAAGAATTGCAGCAGCTCATTCATTTGCAAGGCAGGCCGGGTAATCAGCATGGCGTTCCAACGCCTTCTTTAGAGCCTCCAGCTTGCGCGCTTCAACTAAATACGTGTAGCCGTCAAAATCGACCACGTAACTGGACGAGAAAACAAAAAAGATTTCTCCAGCGCTGTTGATGATCGAGAACTCAGGCCCTTCGCGTGGCAAGTTACCCGGATCGAATGGCATCAAATTGATGACGGGAGAACGCAATCTGCCTATCGTCGCGTCATCAATTTCTACAACACAGATTTCGCCAGAAACGCTTCCTAACTGTCCTGATCGTAGGATTTCGGCCTGTTGTAGCTCTGACGTGAGGAGAGGAGAAACCAGAAGTCGCCCTTCTTGCGATTGAATGCTGGTGCAGGCCGAAATAAGCATGGCAACACATGCTTTCCCACGAAAATGAAAGGAAATATTCATCGGGAAACCCAATAGACTTTCTACTCAAAACAAAACAACGGCACGACCGAACTCGACACCGCCTCGGGCACGCCGCGTGACAGGTCGAACCCTTGGCCGTCGGAAGGCGGGAAGGTGACCTGCGCGCGTTTGAGGAAGTTGTTCAGTTCCGAATTCGTCACGGCAAAATTCATGTTCTGCGGCAGGGTGCCGGTTTCCTCCAGCACGATGATGTCGTCAATGCGGGCCACGACAACGCCGATCACCTCGCCATCGCCGTTCAACAGCGGCCCGCCGGAGTTGCCGGGCTGGACGGGCGCGGAAATCATGATCTGGCTTTCACCGAACGTGCCGCCGGGCAGCGCGCTGACGTTGCCACCCGTGACGGTCAGGCCCTGTCCAAAGCGGCCGAGGTAGGGATAGCCAAGCGCGGTCACGGTTTCGCCAAGCCGCGCGTCCAGCAGGGGCGAGATTTCCAGCCAGACATCGCTTTCGCCGGGTTCGAACAGTACATTGGGGTCGCCCGGCACCTTGAGCACGGCAAGGTCGAGATCGGGTTCAGAGCGGACAACCTCAAGCACGGTGGCGTCCGACAGTTCCATCCGCCGACAGCCTTCGACCACGTGTGCCGCCGTGACCATGTAGTCGCGGTTGATATAGAAGCCGGTGCCGGAGGACGAGAAGTTGCCGTCATTCCAGCCTTCGGGGGGATCGGGCAGGTCTTCGGTCAGCACGTCGCCATTTTCGAACGGATCAGGGGTGGGGGCCGCGTCTGGTGTGCCAGCGGCGACGTCGGGCTGGGGTGTGACTGTGGCGTCGGGGGTTTGCCCGAACGGGTTGGTGCCGGTGCCAACGCCGGGATCAACGTCATCGAACGGATTGGGATCGGCGGCGGCGTAGGTCGCTCCTCCCGTCAGGATGGCGGCAAGGCGGCCGCTTGCAGGCAACACGAACTGCGGCGCCTGCCCCTTTTGCAGTGAGCCCGCAATCAGCGACAGCCGGGTGCGGTGCTGATCGGATGCGATGATGGAAAAGGTCACATAGCCATCACCCAGCCAATCAGAGCGGACATAGGCAAGCAGGCCGCCGGGCAGAGTGACAGAGGTGATCAGGCGGTCGTCCTGATAGTTCTGGTAAGGGGCGGGGCGGCTGAGGCCCTGACCATAGACATAGGCATGCACGGCACTGGCCCCGGTGCGGTCGGCGTAATCCACGACGACACTAAAGCTGTCATCGGCGCTGTCGAATTGCATCACGGACTGATCCGGACTTTCCAACAACAGGCCCAGGGGATGCGCGTAGGACACGCCGATGCTTTCGAAATAGATGGTCTGCCAGTTGTTTGTGGCCACCTCGTTGCCAAAGGCGGTCAGCAGGGTGCGGGTGGTATCGAAGGTCGGGCGGTTGGACCCGGTCGTGCGCAAGGCATAGGCATCAAGCGCGCGTTGGCTGCCAGCACCCCAATCGCCATCCAGAAGGCCTACGTAATCACCGGAAAACGCAAGCGCGGCCTGCAACAGGCGCTTTTCGGGGTAATCAAGGCCGCTGGCATCGAAAGGATCCTGCAAGGACTGCGATTGCACGGGACCGGCCCAGATCAGGCACGCCATGACAAGGGCAATCAGCGGCAGGATCAACGCGGCCGCACGGGGTCTGGTATCCGGGCCGGAGAATGTTGGCGCATCTGTCATGCGAAATCCTTCAGGTAATCTCTTCAAGCCGTTCTTTGGACATATCACCCGGCACAATCGTAATTGGGATCGGCAGGTTGCCGGAATTGCGGCTCATCTGCGTGACCAGCGGGCCGGGACCGGACTTGTCGCTGCCCGCCCCCAGCACCAGCACGCCAACGGAGGGATCATCTTTCACCTGCGCAAGAATTTCCACGACGGGGTCGCCTTCGCGGATCACAAGTTCGGGATTGATGCCTTGCTTGTCCCGCATCCATTTGGCGAACACTTCGAAATGCGCCTCGATCCGTTCGCGGGCCTCGGCGCGCATCAGGTCGGCGACGCCCATCCAGTGCTGGTATTCTTCGGGCGGGATGATCGACAGGATTTGCACGCCCCCCCCGGTATGGGCCGCACGCAGGGCGGCAAACCGCATGGCATTCAGACATTCGCGTGTATCGTCCAGCACAACCAGAAACTTGCGCATTCATGATCCCCTTCGCGCCGGATACTGACCGAACGCCGCGCGTCTGGCAACGGGGACATCAGACATTGCTCCAGCCCTTCGCGGCCTCTTTCAGGTGGGACAGGAAGGCCTGCACCTTGCGGGTGCGATGCAGATCAACATGGGTCACCAGCCACAACGGCGCGTCCCATTCGGGCCGGGGGGCAGGATTTCGACAAGATCGGCGTTGCCGTCTGCCTCGAACATCGAGACAAAGCCGATGCCTGCCCCCATGATCACGGCGTCGTTCAACGCGGCCGATTCGCCCGCGCGGAACACGATCTGATCGGCGGGCAGTTTGCCATGCAGCCATGCGTAGAACGGTGCGCGCGAATTTTCGTTGTCGGTTGACACAAAGCGGTGGCCGGCAAAATCATCTTCATGCGCGGGTTTGCCATGGTCGCGGACATAGCTTTTCGCGGCAAACAGCCCGGTGCGCATCCGGATCAGAGGCTGCACGACGTTGTCGGGTTCCTGCGGCGCGTTGCCCGCACGGATCGCCACATGCGCCTCGCCGTAGTCAAGCCGGAATACGCGCTGGTCGGTCAGGAACCGCACCCGAACGGCGGCATGTGCGGTCTGAAAGCTGGCGAGCGTGGGCACCAGCAAGCGTGACAGGCCCGACAGGGTCGTGACGACAAGTTCACCCGATACGCTGTCACCCTGCCCCTTGATGCGGCTGGCAAGCTGGCTGAACTGATCCTCGGTGGTCTGGGCGATGGTCAGCAGGTCACGCCCGGATTCGGTGGGCGTATAGCCGCGCGCGTGGCGTTGAAAGAGCTTGGTGCCCAGCCGGGTTTCCAGCGCGTCGATATGGCGGATGACGGTGGCATGGTGCACGCCCAGCACTTCGGCGGCCCCCGACACGGTGCCCATGCGGGCGACCTGAAACGCGGTGCGGATTTCATCCCAGTTTTCCATCGGGGGTCCTTTTGGTGCGTATGTGCACAGTGTGGGCATGGCATGAGCGCTGGTGCAAGGATTTTTGCGTGTGGTGTGGGGTTCCGGCCTTGTTGCACAGGGGTCTTGCGGCCTAACCAGCATAAAGGAACGCGGCAGGAGGTGGCGATGGTACGGCTCGTTCTGGGATGGATCGTCGTTCTGGCCATGCCCGCGTTGGCCGATGGCGCCTGCACATTTGATGCCTACACCGCGTTGGACGATCGGGCCGGTATTCCCATTCATGCGGGGCCGTCGGCTACGACCGATGTGCTGGGCCTTGCGCCGGTCGAAACACCGGGCAGCGACTATGCCGCGTTCGGAACCGGGTTTCGCGTGACCGAGATGCAGAATGGCTGGGCCAGGATCGCGGATGTGGTGAGTGTTGACGGGACCGCAACCGGCCCCGACGGTTGGATCGACGGGCGGCATATCGCGTTCGAGGCGCAGACCGAGGTGGCGTTTGCCGCACCGGATGCGGCCGCTGATGTCGTTTGGGCGGGTGAACAATGGCCCTTTGCCCAAGGGCTGCTGGATTGCGATGGCGCATGGGCGCTGATCCGGTTCGATGCCATCCAGATGTCTGGTGGTCAACGTGTCGTCACAGGGTCGGTGACCGGGTGGGTCCGGGGGGTCTGTGGCAATCAGCTGACGACCTGTGACGGGACGTTTGGCGACCGGCGTGGCTGATGCCGATGCTTGACTTACGCTGCATGCAGGCGTAATCCGCCGGCAATTCCCCGAAGGTCCATGCCTTCGGTCCCGTCGCCATTGCGGGGATCGCCATCCGTCAGCGCGTTGCGCCCACGGGTGCCGTTCTGCTTTGGTTTATCCGCTGCTGGTGCCCATATGCCAGTGAAACCCGAATGGAGAGCGCCATGTTTGAAAGCCTGTCAGAACGCCTTGGTGGTGTATTTGATCGCCTGACGAAACAGGGCGCTTTGTCCGAGGCGGATGTCGATACGGCCCTGCGTGAAGTGCGGGTGGCGCTGCTGGAGGCCGATGTCAGCCTGCCCGTTGCACGCGATTTCGTGAAGGCGGTCAAGGCAAAGGCGATGGGGCAGGCGGTGACCAAGTCGGTCACGCCGGGGCAACAGGTCGTCAAGATCGTGCATGACGAGTTGATTGCGGTGCTGGCGGGAGACGGCGAGCCGGATGCGATGAAGATCGACAATCCGCCGGCAGCGATCCTGATGGTGGGTTTGCAGGGGTCGGGGAAAACCACGACGACGGCAAAGCTGGCCAAGCGGCTGAAGGAGCGCAATGGCAAGCGGGTGCTGCTGGCATCGCTGGACACCAATCGCCCGGCGGCGATGGAGCAGTTGCAGATCCTCGCGGGGCAGGTCGGTGTTGACAGCCTGCCGATCGTCAAGGGCGAGACGGCGGTGCAGATCGCAAAGCGGGCCAAGACGCAGGCCGCGCTTGGTGGCTATGACGTGCTGTTTCTGGATACAGCCGGGCGTTTGCACATTGACGAAGTGCTGATGGACGAAATTCAGGCGGTGCGCGATATTGCGGGCCCGCGCGAGACGCTGCTGGTGGTGGATGGCCTGACGGGCCAAGACGCGGTGAATGTCGCCACCGAATTTGACGGCAAGGTGGGCATCACGGGCGTCGTGCTGACGCGGATGGATGGCGACGGGCGTGGCGGTGCGGCCCTTTCCATGCGGGCGGTGACGGGCAAGCCGATCCGCTTTGTCGGGCTCGGCGAAAAGATGGACGCGCTGGAGACGTTCGAGGCCGAACGCGTGGCGGGCCGCATCCTTGGCATGGGCGATATCGTGGCGCTGGTGGAAAAGGCGCGCGAGACGTTCGAGGCCGAACAGGCCGAACGCATGGCCAAGCGTTTCGCCAAGGGGTCTGTTCAACATGAACGATCTGAAGGCGCAGATGGAACAGATGCTGAAGATGGGCGGCATGCAGGGCGTCATGGGGATGATGCCGGGCATGGGCAAGATGCAGAAGGCTGCCGCCGATGCGGGGTTTGATGACCGCATGATCAAGCGGCAGATCGCGCTGGTCAATTCGATGACCAAGAAGGAACGCGCAAACCCCGATCTGCTGGCCGCAAGCCGGAAAAAGCGGGTGGCGGCGGGGGCTGGTCTGGATGTGTCGGACCTGAACAAACTGCTGAAACAGCACCGCCAGATGGCCGACATGATGAAGTCCATGGGCAAGGGCGGCATGATGAAACAGGCGATGAAGGCGATGATGGGCAAGGGCGGCTTGCCTGACCCGTCAAAGATGTCGCCCGCGCAACTGGAAGAGGCCGCCAAGGCCATGCAGGGCGGGATGCCGGGCATGGGGATGCCGAAGGGGCTGACCCTGCCTGCGGGGCTTTCGGGGTTGATGAAGAAGAAATGATTGCTGCTGCGCGCCCGCAACTGACCGGTTTGCCCGTTCTGGAAACAGCACGGCTGATCCTGCGTGGGCCGCAACCTGCGGATTGGCCGGTGTTTCGCGACTATCGGTCATCGGTGCGGACGGCCTATACCGGCGGGCCGAAAAAGCCGCATCAGGCGGCGGAACAGTTTGCGTCGTTCTTTGGCCATTGGGTGATGCGTGGTTTCGGGCGGTTGATCGCCGAGGACCGCAGCACAGGTGCGCCCATCGGACATTTCGGCCCGATGCAGTGGGAAGACGACGGCGAGGTCGAACTGACATGGTCGCTGTGGACGGCGGATGCGGAAGGCCAGGGGCTTGCGACCGAGGGTGCTGCGGCGATGAACGACTGGGTGTTTCGCACCCTTGGCCTGCGCGCGGCGATTGCGGCGGTGCATGCCGACAATGCGGCATCACATGCGATTGCGCAGCGTTTGGGCGGTGCGGTGATCGCAGGACGGCGTCCGGCGTGGTTTGACGATGGCGTGGTTTACGGCTTTTCAGCGGGGGCCGCAGCATGATTGCGCCGACGCTGCACACCGAACGCCTGACGCTGCGGATGCCGGTTCTGGCCGATTTCGAGCCGCGTGCGGATTTTGCGGCCTCGGACCGGTCGGTCTGGGAAGGTGGCCCGATGAACCGGGCGGCGGCCTGGCGGGTGTTCGCATCCGAGGTCGGGCAATGGCCGCTTATGGGCTATGGGCCGTTTTCGATGGAGATGGACGGGGCCTATGTGGGCGAGGTCGGGATTTACCATCCGTCTGATTACCCGGAACCGGAACTGGGCTGGTTCGTGGTGCCCGATGCCGAAGGGCGCGGGGTCGCGGCGGAAGGCGCGCGGGCGGTGATGGTTTGGGCGCGCAAGACCTTTGGTTGGGACCGGCTGGTGAATTACATTGATCCGGGCAATGCACGGTCCATCGCATTGGGCCTGCGGCTGGGCGGGGTCATCGACACGAGCCTGTCGGGGCAGGATGCGACGGATGTGGTGATCCGGCATGATTTGCGGGGGCTGGCATGATGACCCTTCAGGGCGCGCCAACGCTGCAGACCGAACGCCTGACCCTGCGCTTGCCCAAAGCATCGGACTTTGACGCATGGGCCGAATGCATGGCGTCTGATCGGTCTGCCTTCATCGGCGGACCGGTGGAGCGGCATCTGGCATGGCGGTCGTTCTGCCATCTGGGCGGGCACTGGATGATGCGCGGCTATGGCATGTTTGTCTTTGCCGACGCGGCCACGGACGCGCCTTATGGCATGACCGGGCCGTGGTTTCCCGAAGGCTGGCCGGAACAGGAAATCGGCTGGACGGTCTGGGATGCGGGCATTGAGGGCAAGGGGCTGGCCTTCGAGGCAGCGACAGCGGCGCGGGACTATGCCTACGGTATGCTTGGCTGGACGACGGCGATCAGCTTGATTGATGCGGCCAATCTGCGGTCTGTGGCGCTGGCAAACCGGCTCGGCTGCGTGTTCGAGCGCGACTATGAACATCCACAATTCGGCGCGATGCAAATCTGGCGGCATCCGGCAGCGGGGTCCGTGCAATGACCGAAGGCTGGTTGCAGGCCCCGAGGGGCAAGGCTGCGGCGCTTGCGGCTGCTGTGGTGGCGGCAGTGCCGGTCATTACGACCGCGCGCCTGCGCCTTCGCGCGCCGCTGATCGGGGATTATCCGGCCTACCGCGATGTGTTCCTGTCGGACCGGGCGCGGTTCATGGGCGGGCCGTTCACCGATGATGAGGCGTTCGCCGATTTCTGTCAGGGCATCGCGGGCTGGACGCTGCGGGGCGCGGGTATGTGGACGATCACGCTTGCAGGCGACGATGCGCCCTTGGGCTGGCTGTACCTCTGGCAGGAAATGGGCGACCCGGAGCCGGAGCTTGGCTGGGTTCTGACGGGCGCTGCCGAAGGGCAGGGCTTTGCGCATGAGGCGGCTGTTGCGGTGTTGCCGCATGCGGTGGCGTTGTATGGTGCCGGCGGGTTTGTCAGCTATATCGACGCCGGAAACGATGCATCCGTGCGGCTGGCCGTGAAGCTCGGTGCCGTGCGCGATGTGGCGGCAGAGTTGGCGCGCGGCGAGCCCGACCTTCAGATCTATCGCCATTCCGGCAAGGGAGAACCCGCATGACCGATGCCACGACCCGCGCCGAGGCGCTGTTGCGCGAACATCGCGAAAGCATCGACCGGCTGGATGCGATCCTTGTCTACACGCTGGCCGAGCGGTTCAAGCAGACCCAAGCCGTGGGGCGGCTGAAGGCCGAGCACAACCTGCCGCCGTCTGACCCCGCGCGCGAGGCACGCCAGATGGCGCGGCTGGACCAGTTGTCGAAAGAGGCTGATCTGGACCCGGATCTGGCCAAGAAATTCCTGACCTTCATCATATCCGAAGTCATCAGGCATCACGAGAAACTGCAGAAATAACCAAACCCAATGGTGCGCTGAAGCACACCCTACCCAAGGAGACTACCGTTATGTCGATGAAAATCCGTCTGGCCCGTGGTGGCAGCAAAAAGCGCCCGTACTATTCGATCGTGGCAACCGACAGCCGCATGCCGCGCGATGGCCGCTTTCTGGAAAAGCTGGGCACCTATAACCCGCTCTTGGCCAAGGACGACGAGAACCGCGTGAAAATGGACATGGACCGCGTGAACCATTGGCTGAGCCATGGCGCGCAGCCGACCGACCGCGTGGCGCGTTTTCTGGAAGCCGCAGGCGCACGTCCGAAGGCCGTGCGTTCGAACCCCAAAGCTGCCGTTCCGGGCAAGCGCATGACCGAAATGGCCGCCAAGAAAGCCGCGCGTGCGGCCGCCCCGGCAGAAGAGTAAGGCCTGACATGACCGGTCAGTTTTCCCAAGGCTTTCGGGATGAGCTGACCGATCTGATGCGCTGGCGCCGCGATGTGCGGCGGTTCCGGACCGATCCTGTCGAGGCAGCGGTGCTGGACCGCTGCCTTTGCGCATTCGGGCTGGCCCCGTCGGTGGGCCTGTCCGAGCCATGGCGGTTGATCCGGGTGGAAAGCCCGGTTGCGCGTGCCGCTGTTGTCGCGAATTACGAGGCGGCGAATGCCGATGCCCTTGGCGGTTACGCCGATGACAAGGCCCGGCTTTACGCGGGGCTGAAACTGTCGGGAATGCGCGAGGCACCGGTGCATCTGGCGGTGTTCTGCGATGATGCGACGGCCAAGGGATCGGGTCTGGGTGCGGCCACGATGCCCGAGGCGCGGGCCTATTCCGTGGTGGGGGCGATCACGCTGTTCTGGCTTGCGGCGCGGGCCGAAGGGTTGGGCGTGGGCTGGGTGTCGATCCTTGACCCCGGGCGGCTGTGCGCCGATCTTGATGTGCCGCCCGAATGGGGGTTCATCGGGTATCTTTGCGTGGGCTGGCCGGAGGCCGATC
>CAWAPA010000012.1:0-113230 GCA_963783595.1 uncultured Alphaproteobacteria bacterium
ACCACGCCCTGGTAGTGAAATTCAAGACGCTCGAAGAAGGTGACGCGGGGAAACTGACGCTCGGTCGTTGAAGATGCCGGGCCCCCCCGGTGCCCCTACCTTCACTCACCGGCGGCAACCGGTCGAGATGGACGGGTCGCTGCTTCGAAGACGGGTCGTTCAGCCTCCGCCACATCGAGCCGCGGCCCTCGAGACACGGGGCGAGGTCGCAGTCCCGGCTACTTCGAGCCGCCCAGCGGCGATGGACGCAGGGGCTGAACCCGTTTTCAGCCCCGGAACGAAGCGCGCCCGCCCCGCGTGCTCGCGGGGCTTGGGCCGCCCGGCTGACGCCAAGCAGCACCGTGCTTCACAGCGGCATCACCTGGCCTTGGGCAATGCGCAGCATCTGCCGATCAAAGCTGCGCAGCGTGAACGAGACCGGCCGCTCGGCGTATTCGAGCGTGCGCTTACGCAGGATCTCGATCGCCACCTCCTCGCCCAGCCGCAGGCTGCGAGTGTTGTCGCTGCGCCAGTGCACGCCGCCCATGGAGCGACCCATGGCCACGTTGCTGGCGATCTTGTTCAGTTCGCCGCCGACAGTCATCTGGTCCATGACGACTCCGGCATAGGGTTGCGGATCGCAGAAGTCCTCGCCTGCCGTGCGGGCGCCCGGCTGCAGAAGCCCCGCGAGTCTCCGGGGTCCTTCGTCGGTTGTTGGCCGGTCCCTGTAGATGACAGCAGCCGGGGCGTCCTCGTCGAACCAGGCCTTGAGCACCGTGACGCAGGCCCCGGCCACGGTGGCATGGCCCGCGCCGTAGGCCGGATGGCCGGGGAGCCGGCCGAGAACGCCATCGGCAGGAACAGGGTGGCGGCGCCGCCCGGCAGGGCGGCGTTGTGCGCTCACCGCGGCGAGGGTGTCGTTCACGGCCGTCTGGAAGTCCGGCAGGCCATAGATCGGCTGTCGGTGCCGTAGTTGCGTCGCCGTTGCGCTCCATCTGCAGCAGGCCGCCGAAGACCTCCGGCCGGCAGCGGCGGTGCACCAGCCACTTCTGCCGCCACACCACCTTCAGCGCCCGGCTGGCCACCTCCGACACCACCGTCAGCAGGTCGGGTCCGCCGAGCGAGGCGAAAGCCGCCTTCGCGGGTGTAAGGTTGCCCTGTAGGGATTGCCGCCGTCGAGCGGGGCGCCGATGGCAGCGAGGAAAAGTGCCGCGTTAAAATAGGCTTGATGCAGGGCGTCGCGGTTCACGAAGCGCGCCAGATCGCGCATCGTGGAGAGGTGGCGCCTGACATTCGGGTAGTAGATGTCGCGCCCGGCCAGCTGGTCGCCGTAGAAGTTGCAGACGCCGTAGCTGCGACCGAAGCGGTCCTTGCCAGTGTTCTGCGCGCGCAGCCAGTCGTCGTGACTGGTAAGGAAGTTCTTGCCCATGATGTAGGGCGTCTTGCTCTGGTGGATGGTTTGCGTTCCGTAGGGGATCTGCTGAAGGAAGAACTGGCTTATGATCGGGCCGTACTCCTCGTCATGCAGGCCACATCGGAACAGTGTGGACGGTTCAGGTTCAGTCGCGTGCCACACGCACATCCATTCTCTGTACGGCCTTCGGGGCAGGTCCTGGCGCAGCCGGAGACCACCCTCCATGGCAGCGTCAGCGGTCAGCGCCTGGCCGAAGACCTGCCGCAACTCGGTCTCGGCGGCCGCCACCAGGGCGCGATCGGCCGCGTTCACCGTGCTGCAAGGCGACGCGACAGAGGCGGGTTCGAAGGCCAGCAGCGGCACATCCCGCAAAAGGGCCATCCAGTACAGCTCGGTCATTTCTGCTGCGGTGCTGGCCGACAGGACGCCGGGTGCCGGCGCCATCTCCAGATCCTTGGGATCGGGTCGATGACTTTCGCTGGCCGCACCGGCCATGGGGCTCGTGAAGGCTGCACCCCTCTGCGTGGCGGTGGCATCGGCACCGGCCGCAAAGGGCGGGCTCAATGGACCGGGCGGCACCTGCTCGAAGTTGACGGGTGCACCGGCTGCGATCTCAAGGCAGGTGCCCTTGAAGCGGCGGTAGGCCACGGGCTCAACTTCGCCATAGTCGTTGTGTGGCAGGGTCTTGTGGAAGTTGCCGATGTACGGGTGGTCCGGTGCCACTTGCGATTCGTCGTGGTTGGGCGTTGGGAAGCTCATGTTCATTTCCTCGTCGTCTGAGGTTCAGCAGTGGCATCAGCCGCCGGAGACCGTGCCTCGTTTGCGCCGACTTGCGTCACGCAGCAGGGCTGCAGGGAACGTAACGCAGTTCGGCGCAAGGCGACCTTTTGCAGGCGATCCGATCATCAACAAGCCTGTGGAAAGCAGCGGAGGTCCCGGTCGACATCGCCGCGCGCAAGACCGCCGAGCACCGCTTCCACCCGCCGCTCGACATCGTCGACGGCGCGGCCCGCATCCTCGACCCCATCATCAGCGGCATCAACACCGGCGAGCACGTGTGGGGGCAGTTCCTGAAGGACTACCGAACGACGCCCTGGTAGCGGGGCTTGCGGCCAAGGCTTCTGTCGATGACGTCTATTGTCCTATTGCCAGGACAATAGAACGAATGCACACTGCAACGCCATGACCCAGCCGTTGCCGCTGCCCAAGTACCACCAGATCTACCTCGTGCTGCGCGAGCGGCTGGAGGACGGGCGCTTCGCGGCCCGGGTGCCGGCCGAGATGGACCTGGTGAAGGAATTCGGCGTGGCCCGCGTGACGGTGCGCCGGGCGCTGGGGCAACTGGTGGCCGACGGGCTGATCGAGCGTTCGCCCGGTCGTGGCACGGTGGCACTCGCTCGGGCCACGAGCCCTGCCGCGGGCGGGGCGCCGGTGCGGCAACGCGCCGAGCTCACCGGGCTGCTGGAAAACATCGTCAACATGGGCCTGCGCACCGCCGTCAAGGTGGTGCAGTTCGAGGTGCTGCCCGCGTCGGAGCAGGTCGCCCGGCAGCTCGACGTGGCGCGCGACACCATGGTCCAGAAAGCGGTGCGTGTGCGCTCCACGCGCGACGGGCCGCTGTCGCACATCACGACGCATGTGCCGCAGACGATCGCGAGCGGCTTCGGCCGGCGCGAGCTGGGCAAGAAGCCGATCCTGATGCTGCTCGAAGAGTCGGGCGTGCAGATCGGGCGGGCGCGCCAGAGCATCTCGGCCAAGCTGGCCGACGTGGCCGTGGCGAAGCTGCTGGGCGTGGACGTCGGCTCTGCCCTGCTCGCCGTGCAGCGCCTCGTGTTCGACGTGAACGAGCGGCCGGTGCAGTGGCTTCAGGGCCTGTACCGACCCGATCGTTACCAGTACGAAATGCAGTTGTCGCGGGTCGGCGGCATCGACGCCAAGCTGTGGGTCAGCGAAGACCTGTCCGCCCAGTTCCACTGACCCATCTTCCATCCGTAACCGCAGGAGAAGCTCCATGACGAACCGTCGCGCATTCATTCGGCAATCGACCGCTGCCGCCACCGCCCTGGCTTTCCCGCTCGTCGGCGGGGCGCAGCCCAAGGCCGTGAAGGTGGGCATCCTGCACCCGGTGACGGGCGCGCTCGCGTACTCGGGCCAGCAGTGCCGCGAAGGCGCGTTGATGGCGATCGAGGACATCAACAAGACCGGCATCAAGTCGCTCGGCGGCGCGAAGATCGAGGCGCTGCTCGGCGACGCGCAGAGCGCGCCGCAGGCCGGCGCGGCCGAGATCGAGAAGATGAACGAGGCCGCGCTGTTCGGCCGTGGTCGGCGCGTTCGCGTCGGCCATCTGCCTGGCCACCACGCAGGCGGCGGCCAAGTACAACCTGCCGCACGTGGTGGACGTCGGCGTGGCCGACCAGATCGTCGAGCGTGGCTTGAAGAACACCTTCCGTTTCGGGCCGGGTTACCGCACCTGCGCGCAGGTGGCGGTCAGCAACCTGCACGTGCTCAACACGCTGGCAGGCAAGCCCGCCAAGACGGTGATGATCATCCACGAAGAAAGCCTGTTCGGCACCGGCACCGCCGCGCTGCTGGCGCGCGAGCTGCCGGGCTTCGGCTTCGAGGTCAAGGAAGTCATCAAGCACGCCAACCCGACGCGTGACTTCAACAACATCGTGCTGCGCATGAAGGCGGTGAACCCGGACATCGTGATCCCCGCCAACTACTACAACGAGTACGCGCTGCTGGTGCGCACCATGCAGCAGCAGAAGGTGGCGCCGAAGGCGATCTACTCGGTGCTGGGCGGCGCGGCGTCGAGCTACAAGTTCCTGAAGGAATTCCCGGACGCAGCCAACGGCATCATCGACTGCAACCACTGGTTCAACCCGAAGGACAAGCGTGCCCTCGAGCTGCGCAAGCGTGTCGAGGCCAAGGGCCTGTATTTCACCTACGAGCTCTTCAACACCTACACGGCGGTGCAGCTGCTGGCCGACGCGATCGAGCGCGCCAAGAGCACCGACCGGGCCGCCATCACCGACGCGCTGGCGAGCAGCACTTTCAGCAACCACTTCATGCCCTACGGCGCGACCAAGTTCCAGAACGGCCAGAACCTGGGCGCGCAGCCGCTGATGACGCAGGTGATCAAGGGTGACATCCGCGTGATCGTGCCGCGCGACTACCGCGAGATCGACCCGGTCTTCCCGCTGAAGGCCTGAGAACGCACGTCGCCTTGTACGACTTCGGCATCCTCTTCTCGTCGGTCCTGAACGGCGTCACGACCGGCGCGGTCTACGCGCTGATCGCGCTCGGGCTGACGCTGATCTACGGCGTGCTGCACATCATCAACTTCGCGCACGGCGCGGCGCTGATGGTGGCGCTGTACGCCGTCTACCTGCTGAAGACGCACCTCGGCATCGACCCCTACCTGGCGCTGCCGATCGTCGTGCCCGGCATGTTCGCGCTGGGCTACGGGCTGCAGCGCGCGATCATCAACCGCGCCGGCCACGGCAAGGACGAGAACATCCTGCTGGTCACGCTCGGCATCTCGATCGTGCTCGAGAACCTGGCGCTGCTGGTGTTCAAGAGCGACACGCGCAGCATCGAGACGGCCTACACGCTGACCACGGTGGCCATCGGCCCGGCGATGATCGCGCTGCCCAAGCTGGTCGCGTTCGCCGGCGCGCTGGCGACTTCGGCGCTGCTGCTGCTGGTTCTGACCCGCACCGACCTGGGCCGCGCGATCCGCGCGGTGGCCAAGGAAAAACATGGCGCCAAGCTGATGGGCATCGACGTCGACCACGTGTATGCCATGTGCTTCGGCATCGGCCTGGCGTGCCTGGGCGCGGCGGCGTGTTTCCTGCTGCCGGCCTACTACGTCAACCCGCAGGTCGGCGCGGGCTTCGTGCCGGTGGCCTTCACGGTCGTGGTGCTGGGCGGCATGGGCAGCTTCGGCGGGGCGCTGCTGGGCGGGCTGCTGATCGGCGTGGTCGAGTCGCTCGGCGGGCTGTTCCTGGGTGAATCGCTCGGCCAGATCGGCATCTTCGCGGTCTTCATCGCGGTCTTGCTGTTCAGGCCGCAGGGCCTGTTCGGGGCCAAGGCATGAAAGACCTGGCCGCCATCGCCGCGTTCGCCGCCGTGGTCGGCGGGCTGACGCTGGGCCTCGACTCGGGCGTGTGGCTCACCTTCATCATGATGGCGCTGTATGCCTCGCTGCTCGCGCAGTCGTGGAACATGCTGGGCGGCTACGGCGGGCAGTTCTCGTTCGGGCATGCCTTGTTCTTCGGCACCGGTGCCTACGTGCAGGCCATGGCCCAGTTGAGCGGGGGCTGGAATGCCTGGCTCGCGCTCGCGGCGGCGGTGGCGGCCGCGGCCGGCGTGGCGGCCTTCGTCGGCGCGCTGACCTTTCGCTACGGGCTCAAGGGCTCGTACTTCGCGCTGGTGACGCTGGCGTTCGCCGAGGTGTTCCGCATCCTCGCGGTGTCGGTCGACTTCACCGGCGGTGGCGTGGGGCTGATGCTGCCGCTGCGCGAGTCGGTCGGCAACCTGCAGTTCGCTTCACGCCGGGGTTACATCGCGCTGGTGCTGGGCTTCGTGGTGGCGGCGATGCTGGTCACGTCATGGCTGCGGCACTCGCGCTTCGGCGCGCGCCTGCAGGCCGTGCGCGACAACGAAGACGCGGCCCGCGCCGTCGGCATCGACCCGTGGTCGGTGAAGCTGGGCGCGATCGTGCTGTCGGCCGCGTTCATGGGCGCGGGCGGCGCCTTCTACGTGCAGGTGTTCCAGTACATCGACCCGGGCCTCGCCTTCGGCCCGACGACTTCGGTCGAGGCGCTGGTCGCCGCGATCGTCGGCGGCATGGGCACGCTGTGGGGGCCGCTGCTGGGCGCGACGGTGCTGCACCTGCTCGCCGAACTCACACGCAACCTGTCGCCTCGGTGCCCAGCTGGTCCACCAGGATGCGCTTCTGGCCATCCACGCCCCGCAGCTTGTCGTTGCCGCTGGCCTCGAAGCCCGCCTTCCGCCCTGATGGTCTCGCCCAGGCGGTATTCACCGGGGTTGGCCTTCATCAGCGGCTCGTCCACCTCGCCCACGTAGCCCAACACGTGGCCCGCCAGCTCATCGCCCAGGTAGACCCGTCGGGGCGCCACTTCCACGCTAAGGAACGGGAACCGGGCCCGCACCCGCTCGGCCAGGGCGATGCCCATCTCGTCGAGGTTGTCCTTCAGCACCAGGGGCCGGCCCTTGCCCGCCTGCCGGTAGCTCTGGATTTTGCGGGACAGGGCCGTTGCATCCACCTCCAGGGCCTCCGCCAGATGGGCCACCACGTCAGGGGCCGTGGGCAGATCCTCCCGCTGGATGACCAGGTGCAGGGCCCGGCGGTTGTCCACCAGACGGTTCCCGTTGCGATCCAGCACCAGCCCCCGGGGGGCCGGGATGGGACGCACCTTCACGGCCTGCTGGAGGGCCTGCTGCAGGTAGTCGCCGTGCCGCACCAGCTGCAGCCAGGCGTAGATGAGGACCAGCACCGCCACCTGGCCCCAGGCGAGGACCTTGAACACCCCGAGCCGACGGCGGAGGAGGCTGCGTGCGTGGGACCAGGTCACCGCCGCCCGGATCCGGAGGCCGCGTGGAGCAACCGCCAGCTGATCCAGCCCCAGATCGGCACGGTCAGCACCGCCAGCAGCCCATCCCAACCCCACGGATCGGGCCCGGCGGCCAGGCGCACCGCGCCGTGGATGGCCAGGGCATGGACCACACTCAGGGCCCCCAGACGCAGGAGCCAGCCCTTCAGGCCTTCCAGGGGCCACCGACCTGCCATCCAGCCCGCCAGCAGGGTCAGTGTCACACAGGCGCTGCAGCGCGTGGCGCTCGTCTCTCACCGGGCTGGCGCGTCAGCGTGGCGGGCACCACGTGCTGCGTGATGTCGAAGTGCTCGTCGGGCACCCAGGTGGCGCCCATCGCATCGGCCACGGCCTTGTGGCGGAAACGCTCGTACTTCAGCAGCTTGCTCTCGATGCGTTCGCGCAGCGCTTCCAGCGTGAGGGCCGGCGTGAGCAGCCACACGCCGACGATCATCATCAGGTTCACCTCGTTGTCCATGCGCAGCCAGGCGGTATCGACCCGCGACATGCGCCTCGGCGGCATGGGACATCGAAAGAGAACTCCTGCAAGAGGTAGGCGCAGCGCGCCAGAGCGGCGCACGATGCTGGGTAACATCCGCCCCGTCAATCAAGGATTTTCACCCACGGAGCCCCCTGCCATGGCCGACCTCAAAGCCACCTTCGAAGCCGCCGTTGCCGCCAGCAAGCAGCTGCCGGAAAAGCCCGACAACATGACGCTGCTGAAGATCTACTCGCTCTACAAGCAGGCCACCGAAGGTGACGTGCAGGGCAAACGCCCCGGCTTCACCGACATGGTGGCCACGTTCAACGCGCCCGTCGCATTGTTGTTGACCGTGCCCGTGACCTGCGATCCGCCCGCCGCATCCACAACGCCGGTATTCGTCAGCGTACCACCCACAACGCCGTTCAGCGTGACAAGACCATCGCTTGTCACGTTCCCCGTCAGCGTGACGCCCGCATCAATGCTCAGCGTGCCACTGGTATTGGTCACATTCGCGATGGTGCCCGCATTCACGTTGATCGTGCCGCCACCGTTCGTCACCGTCGGCGTCGTGAACGTCCCGCCGTTCATGTTCAGGATACCTGTCCCGCTGACAGCGACCTGTCCGCCGACCGATGCATCCGTTTCGTTGTCAAAGCTGCCGTTGGTTATGGTCACCGTGCCCGTCACCGATGCCGGTGCAACCGCCGTTCCGTCGTTTTCAAACGATCCGCCGCTGACCGTGACATTGCCGCTGACAATGCCCTGATTGTCCGTCGATCCGCTGGACTGATTGATATTCCCCGTCAGCGTGATCGTCGTGTCGATGCTGACCGTGGCCCCCCCGTTGGTGATGTCCGTCGATGTGTTCGCGTTCACGTTCACCGTGCCGCCTGTCGTCGTAATCCCCGCGAATGTGCCGCCATTGGCGTTCACGATCCCGCCGTTGACCGTCGTCAAACCCCCGACCGCCCCAAGCGGGCCGTTGTTGAACGCCCCGGCCCCCGAAGTGGTCAGCGTGCCGCTGATCGTGTTGTTGTTGTCGAACGTGCCTCCCGATTTCGTGACGTTGCCGGTGATTCCGCCATCGTTCGTGACCGTGCCGCCCGATTGCGAGACATTGCCGGTCAAGGCCGCCGTGATGGTCGTGGTCCCGCTGGTATTGCTGATGTCCACATCCGTTGCCGCAAGGATGTTCACCGCGCCACCCGCGTTGACGATGCCGTTGCCGGCCTGCAGGAATGTCCCGCTGTTCGCGTTCAACGTGCCGCCGTTCACCGTGACCAAACCCGCGATATCACCCGTCGCATTGTTGTTCACGATGCCTGTGCCCGCAATCGACACAGCGCCCGTCACCGACCCCGTGTTGGTCAATGTGCCCGTGCCCGATACCGCGACCGTATCAGTCGTCGCATCACCAAGCGTGCCGTCATTGCTGACAGAACCACTGCTGATCGTGGTGTTGCCCGTCACCTGCCCACCCGAAAGGATGACCGTCGTGGCCCCTGCGTTGTTCAGGTTGCCACGCAGCACACCCGTTCCGGAAATATCCAGTGTGCCACCGTTCGCAGCAACGTTGCCCGATGAATCGCCCGTATAGTTCACATCGCCCAGCGTCAGCGTCACGCCACCGGTAAAATCACCGCCATTGGCATTCAGCGTCGCACCAGCCGCGTTGACCGTGGTCAATCCGGTGATCACGCCCACGCCGTTGTTGTTCAGCGTGCCCGTCCCATTGACCAGCGCAGTGCCGCCAATCGTGCCATCGTTGTCCAGCGTGCCACCGCCGACGGTGGTATTGCCCGTGACCTGCCCGTTGGCAGCAACTATTGTCGTAGTCAGGCCTGACTGGTTCAGTGTCCCGTTCAAAACCCCACTGGCGTTGACGTTCAAGGCCCCGCCGGTTGCGGTCAAATTGCCATCAGACGTACCGTTGTAGTTTACTGTTCCGCTTGTCAGCGCAATGTTGCCTCCAAAATTTCCGCCGTTCGCGTTCAGGGTGCCACCATTGACGGTGGTCAAGCCGTCAATATCGCCGTTGTTTTCGTTGTCGACCGTCCCGCTTGTAATCAACGTGGTCCCGCTAATCCGCCCACCATTGATTTCCGTTGTCGCCCCTGCGTTCACAAGATTGCCATTCAGCACGCCGCGCCCAACCCCCGCCGGGTCGGTGATATTGAGGTTGCCACCATTCGCAGTAACATTGCCGTCCGAGTTATTGTCGGTCGCGCTACCCACATAGTTCAACGTCCCGCCAGTATTCAGCACGACATTGCCGTTGAAGTCACCGCCCGCAGCAGTCACGATGCCGCCATCAATCGTGGTCAGTCCGTCGATATCGCCGCCGGCCTGATTGGACAATGTGCCGCTGGTCATCGAAACTGTGCCACTGATGCGCCCACCCGAAATTACTGTGGTCGCTCCGGCATTCACAAGATTGCCGTTCAGGACGCCGCGCCCTGTCCCCGCCGGGTCGGTGATATTCAGGTTCCCGCCATTTGCGGTGACGTTGCCGTCCGAGTTATTGTCGGTCGCACTGCCAACATAGGTGAGTGTGCCACCCGTATTCAGGACCACGTTGCCGTTGAAATCACCACCCCCGGCGGTGACTGTACCACCGTTGATCGTGGTCAACCCGGTGATATCTGCACCACCACCATTGTGCGCAAATGTACCGCCGCCGACCGTGAGTGTTCCGCCAATGTCGCCCGTGTTCGTCACAGCACCGGAGATTACGTCCACATTCCCCGTGATCTGCCCGTTATTGGTCGTCGCTGTCCCGTCATTCGTCAGGTTACCCCGCAGAACCCCCGCCGCGTTCACCGTCAGCGTTCCGCCATTGCCGGCCACATTCCCCGTGGAATCGCCCGTATAGGTTAGATTTCCCGTGTTCAGCACCACGCCGGTCGCGCCGAAATCGCCGCCAGCAGCGGTCAATGTGCCCCCGCTTACCGTTGTGGTGCCAGTGACGCTGCCCGCCGTGTTATGTGTAAATGTCCCGCCCGAAACGCTCAGGTTGCCGCCAATGTCGCCGCCGCTTGTTGTGGTCGATCCGCTGTTGACCATATCGGCATTGATGGCTGCGTCGTTGTCAATCGTCAGCGTTTCACCCGCGGCGGTGAATGTGCCGCCAACCGCAGCACCCGGATTGATGCCGCCACTGATGCGCAATTCGCCGTTTGACGCAGCGGTAAATGTAATCGTCTCGCCCGTTGCCATCGTAAGCGGTGCGCTGATCTGCGCCGTATCACCCGCGTCCGTTACCGTGATGTTCAACGATCCGGTAACATCAAGGCTGTTCGCCCCGGCCCCGACAATGACATAACCGTTGCCACTGAAAATGATTGACGCCGGGCTGACCGGGCCTGCATTGATTGTCACATTGGCAGTGTTGTCCGGCCCGAACGTCACGTTCCGGCCATTCACAAAAGCCAGATCGGAATCTCCGGCCCCCGCTGACAGGGACCAGTTGCTATCCGTCACATTCCAGTTTCCGTTGCCGCCCTGAAATCCCGGACCATTACCCGTATCCCACGTCAGATCCTGCGCCACGGCACCCGACGTCATCGCCAGAAACGCCGCCGCTGCCGCGATGGATGTCGTGCGCAGTAATCGTGCGCGGGTCGGGGTTACAATCACGGTGCGCGCCAATGCAGGCATCTCAAAACTCCATACGCGGTCGCCGCTGCAATACACACAAATGCTGATTTTTCAAAGCATAGGCAGGAATCCGCCACACTTTAATCAAAAGATGTAGCAAATTTCGCATCGTTTTCGTCGCTCAGGCAACAATCGGCGGGGGGATCAGAACCGCTCTACACGCAGGACGTGTGTATCGCTCACGCTGACAACCCCGATGTGGCGCTCCACCACCGCAAACGCCGCCTCCAGCAACCCGTCCAGCCGCTCTGGCCGGATCAGGCAGACCACCGCCACCATCCCGCCGCGCCCGACCTGGCCTTCGCGCGTCCATTGCCCCGACCGTCCCGATCCACCCAGAACAGGCAGCACGGTAAAGCCCGTGACGCCAACCCGCACCAGTGCATCGGTCAGCCGTCCCTCCATCGGGGCCTCGATGATGATCTCCACCCGCTTGGCGGCATGCATGTCCATCTTATCCTCCCATTGCCTGCGCCACGGCAACATAGGCCGGGATGCCGATCGTCAGGTTGAACGGAAACGTCACCCCCAGCGACAGCGTCAGATACACCGACGGGTTCGCCTCGGGCAGCGCCACCCGCATCGCCGCAGGCACCGCAATATAACTCGCCGACGCCGCCAGCGTCATCATCAACGCAACGCCCCCCGTCGACAGTCCCAACACCAGCGCCATCGCCAGCCCGCAGGCCGCCCCCGCAACCGGCATTGCAAACCCAAAGACCACGGCCCCCACACCCAGAACGCCCCGCGCCCCGCGCAATCCGCGCCCGGCAACCAGCCCCATATCCAGCAGGAACAGGCACAACACCCCCTGAAACGGCGACACGATGAAACTTTCGATCCGCGCCATCCCGTCTGCCCCTGTCACCACCCCAATCACGAATGACCCGACCAGCAACACGATGGACCCGTTCAACAAGATCTCGCGCCACAGCTCTGCATCCATCCGGCTTTCCCCGCCGCCGCGCGTCACAAGCCACAATGCCGCGATGATCGCCGGGGCCTCCATCGCCGCCGCAACCGCCACCATGTACCCTTCGGATTCAATCCCGCGACCATTCAGCACCGACACCGCCGTCACGAACGTCACGATCGAGATTGACCCGTAATGCGCCGCCACCGCCGCCGCATCCAGCCGCGACAGCCCCGTGATCGCCCGCAGCATGCCAAACGCCACAAACGGCAACCCGAATGACAGAACGATGCCCCCCAGCAGCGCCGCAATCAGCCGCCCGTCAAGGCCATGATCCGCCACCGCGACCCCGCCCTTGAACCCGATGGCAAACAAAAGGTAGATCGACAGCGCCTTCGCCGCCGCCTCTGGCACCGTCAGTTCCGACCGCGCAAGGGCCGCAAACAGCCCCAGGGCAAAACACAGGATCATCGGTGACAGCAGGTTATCCGCCGCTAGGGAAAGCATGTCGCCCATGCGGCATCTACACCGGGAAAAACCCGGCGCGCGCCGGATCGTAATGTTCCAGCAGGCCCTCGCCGGTGTCATTCCACAACCCGTGAATGGTCAGTGCTTCATCCTCCACTGCCGCCTTCACGAACGGGAATGTCATCAGATTTTCCAGACTGACCAGCACCGCCTCTTTTTCCAGCGCCTGCAACCGCGCCTCCTCGGGCAGATGCGCCACACGGGCAAATCCGGGGCGCAGAATATCCATCCAGCGGCCCACAAAGCTCGACTTTGCCTCCAGTTCGGGTGCCAAGCCGCTGCACATGTCATGGCAACCTTTCACGCCGCCACAAGACGAATGCCCCAGCACCACCAGATGCGCCACGCCAAGCGCCGTTACCCCGTATTCCACCGCCGCGGATGTGCCGTGATATTCGCCGTCCGGATTATAGGGCGGCACCAGATTGGCGACATTGCGATGGATAAAGAACTCGCCCTCATCTGCGCCAAAGATCGACGTCACATGCACCCGGCTGTCACAGCATGAAATCACCATGGCGCGCGGATGCTGCCCCGATGCCGCAAGCCTGCGATACCACGCACGGTTTTCAAGGTACGCCGTCGCCTTCCAGCCCTGAAAGCGCTGGATCAGATAGGCTGGCAGGGGGCGGGCATGCTCCATCGTCGCTCCTTCATCGTGCCTGTGCTGCTTAGGCGCAAGTTGCCGACAATTCGACCCTTTTCTTGCGCCAGGTGCAACGAATTCTTCAGCATGGCCCGTCAATGTGGCCCTTGGGTAGTGAAACAACGGCGCGGGGTGTGCCTATGAATAACGTGATGGCCTTGGTGCCAAATGAACGCTTGCGACAAGACGCCGAACCGATTGCGGCCATCTATCGCAATCTGGGGGTGCAGGCCGCCGAACAGGTCGTGGCGCGCGCCTTGGCCGAACTGGCCCATGTGATGACCGAGGTGGCAGAACAGGTGCGCCTTCGCGATCTGGCCCCCCTGCCGCGCAATCTGCGCCGTTTGCAGCGGTTGTCGGAAAACATGGGTCTGGTCAGCCTCGCGCAGATCGCGCTCGACGCACATCTGTGCCTGCTGGCCAATGACAGCACGTCCTTCGCTGCCGTCTGGGCGCGGCTGCAACGGGTTGCCGAACGGTCCTTCGTGCCAGTGGATGATGTGGTGGATCGGTCGGTATAGCGTGCCGCTTGCCTCTCAGACCGGCCCCCGCTCCTGCCTGTCGAAAAGGACGCTCCCCCTCTCCCTTGTGGCGAGGGTCGGGGCGGGTCAGGGGTCATCCTGACGCTTTGCCCCGATCACGCAATGTTTCAAAAGTCTTAACGTGGACTCGTCTTGAAAATCTATGTATCTGTTAAATATGAATAAAGTTGAAAATTGACAGCCGTCAATTTTCCGCAAATCTACAACATCAACCCCAGTTTCCGCCCTTCATGGAACGCATATGGTGCCTGTCGTGGCGCCGCGCAGTCGCCGATCCGGTGCAGCGCCTTGCCCGCAATCCCTTCGGGAAACGGATCAAACGCCACATTCGTCGTCGCCATCACCAGCCCCGATGCCGCCACCACCTGCTCTGCCCCTGTCAGCAGGCTGCGCAACGTCGCGCCATTCCCATGCCAGCGCACAATCACATGCTCAGTAAAAAACTGCGCCCCCGCCCGCGCCAGCCGCCCGCGCAGCGGGCCGTCGGCAGACGTGCGGGCAATCTCCTTGCCGACAAACGCATCCGGCGTCACGACGATAACCTGATGCCCCGCCTCCGCCAGATGCCAGGCCGTCCCCGCCCCGCGCCAGTTGCCGCCCTCGTCATAAACGATCACCGCATCCCCCAGCCGTGCCGCGCGCGCCATCACATCCTCCGGCGACCAAACGCCCCCCGCATCCATCCCCGGCAGCCGCCCCACCCCCGGCAACCACCGTTGCCGCGCATCCCCATCGGGCAGCGACCCCGTGGCCACCACAACCACCTCCGCGCCGTGCGCTGCCACCTCATCCGCATCAAGATACGTATTCAGCCGCAAACGCACCCCCAGCTTGCCCAACTGCGCCTCGTACCAGTCCAGCAATTCCAGAATTTGCCCCCGCCGTGGTTGCATCCCCGCCAGCCGGAACTGCCCGCCGATCTGTGGCAAGGCCTCCACCACCTCCACCCGGTGCCCGCGTTCCGCCGCCACCCGCGCCGCCTCCAGCCCCGCAGGCCCCGCCCCCACCACCAGCACATCGCGCGGCATCTCTGCCGCCACAAACCGATCGCCGCCCCATTCCCATTCCCGCCCCGCCGACGGATTTATCAGGCAGGAAATCCAGTAATCCCGGCTCCTCCGCCCCCAGCACATCTGGTTGCAGGAAATGCACCCCCGTACATCCTCCGCCCGCCCTTCTGCTGCCTTTCGCGCCAGATGCGGGTCTGCAATCTGCCCCCGCACGATCGACACAAGGTCCGCCTGCCCCGATGCAATCACGCTCTCGGCATTGTCGGGCGTCCGCACATGCGCCTCGGACGTGATGACCGCGTGTTTCACCACGCCTTTCAGCACCTCCGTCACCGGTGCCGTCAGCTTTTCGCCAAACAGGAACGTCGGCATCAGCCGTTCAAAATCCAGATACCCGCCATGGCCGCAGGTCACATAGTCGATATGCCCCGTCGCATCATGCAGCGCCACGATCTCGCTCAACGCCTCCACCGATAGCAAAACATCGCTGGCATCCGACGTGCTGACCGCCAATCCCACAATGAAATCCTCGCCACAGGCCGCCCTGATCCGCTCGATGATGGTCCGCGAAAACCGCGTCCGGTTTTCAAGGCTCCCGCCCCATTGATCATCCCGCGTATTGCTCCACGGCGTCCAGAATTGGTCCAGCAGCGAATGATAGGCCGCCCAGACCTCCACCCCCTGAAATCCTGCCTTCTGACAGCGCACCGCCGCCGCCACATGCGCGTTGATCAACTCCCAGATTTCCGTCTCCGTCACCCGGTGCGACCCGTCCGAATCGTGATAGCTGGCATGCCCCGATGGCGACCAGTGCGGCGCGAACGACAGATCGGAATCCCCGTGTGCCCCGATGTGATACAACTGCTGCAGGATCACCGCCCCCGCATCGCGCACCCCGTCCGTCACCGCCCGAAAGGGCGCGATGACATCATCGCTGGAATGCCGGAAATTCCCCCGCGTCAGAACACCGGTGCGGTGCACCGGCACAGGCTCCGCCACAATCATCGCCGCCCCGCCCAGCGCCCGTTCGCGCAAGTACGCCGCATATTGCGCGTCCGGCAGGCCGTTCTTGCCCATATTCGCCGTATGCGCGCCAAACACGATCCGGTTACGCAGGGTGTGGCCCCGCAGTTGCAACGGCTGCATCAGGCGCGGGTGCTGGGTCATCGGGGCCTCCATCTTTGGCCCAAGGCTACCCCGGCCTGCACAGGGCGGTTACCAAAACCCGACCCCTGAATGTCAGGTCACGTCACAGCCACCCCGATGACAGTACGGCAGCCCAGTCATCCCACCCGGTCGCCCGCGCCCGCGCAACGGCGGGGGCCGTGTCATAGGGCACCATTCGCTGTGTCACAGCCCAACCGCCGCCAACCTGATCCAGCACGGCATAGGATGCAAAGGGGCAACCGGTGAAAACGCTGTGCGGCATCGGCGGCGTCGGGTCATGAAATCCGGGGCAGCCCACCGATCCGGGGTTCACCACCATCCGCCCATCCGGCAGGCGCACCGCCCGCGCGATATGCGTATGTCCGCACAGCATCAGGCTTTGCGAAATGCCTTCCGCCCGCGCCAAAATATGTGCAAGTCCTGCCATCCGCCGCGTTGCGTCGGGGGCCGTTGTCTCCAGCCAATAGGTCAGGTCGTCCTGCGGCGTGGCATGGCACAGAAACACGTCACCCAGCACCGCCGTCGCCGGCAGGCTGCGCACCCAGCTCAACGTCGCGGCTGACAGATGTGGCAGGGCTGCGGCTTCCCAATCACCCATGTCGCCCACGTCCAGCAACTGCCGGTCATGGTTCCCGCACACCGTCACCGCAATCCCAGCGCCGTCCAGCAATTCCGCAGTCCGGCCCGCATCCAGCGGCCCGGAAAAACAATCACCCAGATTGACGATGGCATCGGGTGCAAATGCCTTCACATCTGCCAAAACAGCGGCCAGCGCATCCGCGTTGCCGTGAATGTCGGCAAGAGCCGCCAGCCTCACTCTGCCGCTATGCCCGCGTCATACCCCGAGATCGACTTCACCTCGAGGAACTCTTCAATCCCCCAGTGCCCGCCTTCCCGCGCGCGGCCCGATGATTTCACCCCGCCGAACGGCGCACCCGCGCCGCGCGACTTGCCGTTCATCTCGACCATCCCCGCCCGCAGCGCGCGGGCAAGGCGATTGCGCCGGGGGCCATCCTGCGTTTGCACATAGTTCGTCAGCCCGTATGGCGTATCGTTTGCGATCCGCACGGCCTCTTCCTCGGTATCAAACGGAATCATCGCCAGCACGGGGCCAAAGATTTCTTCGCGTTCAATCGTCATCCCCGGCACCACATCGGCAAAGATCGTGGGCTTCACATAGAACCCCCGGTTGAACCCTTCGGGCAGCCCCGGCCCACCTGCCACCAGCCGCGCGCCCTCATCAATGCCCTTCTGGATGTAGCCTTGAATCTGCTCCCACTGCCGCTTGTTCACCACCGGGCCCATATGGCCACCGGGCTGCATCGCGGGGCCGACCTTGGTGTCTTCCGCCACCTGCCGTGCAATTTCCACGGCCTCGTCATAGTAGCTGCGCTCGACCAGCATCCGGCTGGGCGCGTTGCAGGACTGGCCCGAATTGTTGAACATATGCTTCACCCCGCGCCGCACGGCGTTCGCGTCGCAATCGGCAAACACCAGATTGGCCCCCTTGCCACCCAGTTCCAGCGTCACGCGCTTCAAGGTTTCCGCAGCAGCCAGCGTGATCGCCCGTCCCGCCCGCGTCGACCCGGTGAACGAGATCATCTCGATATCCGGGTGCGCCGACAGTCGCGCACCAACCCCCACCCCGTCACCGTTCACCAGATTGAACACACCCGCAGGCAGGCCCGCATCATGGCAGAACTCGGCAAACAGCATGGATGACAGCGGCGATTCCTCGCTTGGTTTCAGCACGCACGGGCACCCTGCCAGCAGTGCGGGGATCACCTTCAGCGTCACCTGGTTCATCGGCCAGTTCCACGGCGTGATAAGGCCCACCACCCCAATCGGCTCCAGCGCGATCATTGCGCCCGGCGTTGTGCCATGCGGGCGGATGAATTCCATGCCTTCGAACGCGGCAAGGAAATTCTTCAGATGCCACGGCAAGCACGCCGCCTGATCGTTCAGCGCCATGTCAATCGGCGCGCCCATTTCCATCGCAATCGCCTGCGCCATTTCGGCATCGCGTTTTTCGAACTGCGCAAGGATGCCGCGGACATATTCCGCCCGTTTCGCCGGTGGCGTTGCGGCCCATGCCGGAAACGCCGCCTTGGCCGCCGCCACTGCCGCGTCCGTGTCGGCGGTTGATCCCAACGAGATCACTGCACACGGGTCTTCACTTGACGGATCAATCACCATGCAATCGCGGGCAACTGCCGGATTGACCCATTTCCCGTTGATATAGAACTGGCGCTTGTCGATCATGGCATCCTCCATTTGTTACACCCAAACTCGCACCCTACGCCGATGCCTGCAAGGTCACAGATCGGGCAGGGTGCTTCCTTTGCCGACAGGATCAATGCTATGCGGGGCCATGTTCGGTTTCCTCAAACGCGCGCGCAGCATCACGAAGATCGCCATTGATCCGCCAAAGGCCCAGCCGGGCCGGGCGGGCCTTGCCATCGTGCTGATCGTGCGGAACGAAGAAACCCATATCGCCGAATGGGCGCGCTTTCACCTGATGGCCGGGGCCGCGCATATCTATGCCTATGATGATGGTTCGACCGACCAGACCATCGCCTGTCTGCGCACCGCTGCGGGCGACCGCGTTACCGTCACGCCGTGGCACCAGAAATTCCGCGACGCCCGCCGGGGGCATGAGATCCACAACCAGGTCCTCGCTTACGCCCATGCCACCCGCAATCATGGCGGCTGTTACCGCTGGATGACCTATATCGACGTTGACGAATTCCTTGTCCCCAAGGGCCATACCGACCTGACCGCCGCCCTTGCCCATCTGCAGGATTGCCGCAGCATCAGCCTGCCATGGCACATGTTTGGCCGCGCAGGCCACAAGACCCCGCCAGCAGGCGGCATCATCCCCAACTACACACACCGCAACCCCGACCCGATGAGCGATGCAAAGGGCCTGCGCAATTTCAAGATGATCGTGGACCCCTGCCATGTCACAGCCCTCAAAGTGCATGAGATTGATGTCGATGGCTCATCCGACACATGCAACGACCGGGGCACCCGTTTCACCCTGCAGGCCCGCGAAACCCGCGCCTTCTATGCCGCCGACCACATCCAGTTGAATCACTACTACACCCGCTCCGATGCCGAACTGCAGGCCAAGATCGCCCGCGGCCCCAACTTGACGACCCCCGACGCCGACCATCTGCGCCGCGTCATGCGCAAGGTCGCGGCCATCGAGGCCGACGCGGTGGAGGATCGCTTGGCCCTGAATTGGTGGAACGCCCACGAAAATCGCGTCTCATCGGGCGGCGACAAACAGGAATAATCCCCCATCCGTCGCAAACCTTGCAGAAGAATCGCCTCTTTTGCAGCAGTGTGACCGCAAGGGGATGAAACATCGTCCCGATAGGCTTATCTCGGTTGTAACCCATCCCGCCTTTGAAAGGATATCACCATGTCCATCCGCATCAACGACATTGCCCCCGACTTCACTGCCGACAGCACCGCAGGCACGATCCATTTCCACGATTGGCTTGATGGCCACTACGGGATCATCTTCAGCCACCCGCGCGATTTTACCCCGGTCTGCACCACTGAATTTGCCGCCGTTGCGCAACTGGCCGCCGAATGGGCCAAACGAAAGACCCGCGTCATTGGCGTCTCCGTTGACGGCAAGGCCGATCATGACAAATGGAAGCGCGACATTGAGGCGTTCGGTGGCGCGGCCGCCGATTTCCCGATCATCGACGATACGTCCCTGACGGTGGCCAAGGCCTACGACATGCTGCCCGCAGACTATTACCTGCCAGCCGAAGGCCGCACGCCCGCCAATACCGCCACCGTGCGCACCGTCTACATCGTGGGGCCGGATAAAAAGGTCCGCCTGACCATGACCTATCCGATGTCCGTCGGCCGCAACTTCGCCGAAATCCTTCGCGCTCTTGATGCGGTGCAGGCCACTGACGGCGTGCCGATTGCGACGCCCGCCAACTGGCAGCCGGGGCAGGATGTGATTGTGGCCCTGTCCCTGAACAACGATCAGGCGACCGAGAAGTTTGGCCCGCTGGACATCAAACTGCCCTACCTGCGGTTCGCCAAAGGCGCCCAAGTAGCTCAGGCTGCCGCCGAAGCGACCTTCGGCGCGGCGCGTTTTATGCCGCCGCGCTGATACCGCGCATAGCACAGATCGCCCGTCTCAATCTCGGGCGCGCGCCCCGATACAAGGTCCGCCAAGACCCGGCCCGACCCTGCCGCCATGGTCCAGCCCAGCGTGCCGTGCCCGGTGTTCAACCACAGGTTTGACACCGTCGATGCCCCCAGAATCGGCGTGCCATCCGGCGTCATCGGGCGCAGCCCGCTCCAGAATGTCGCCTTTGACTGGTCCGCAGCACCGCCAAACAGATCTTCCACCGAAAACTGCAACGTCGCCTTGCGCCGTTCGTGCAAGGTGTTGTTGAACCCCGAAATTTCGGCCATCCCGCCCACGCGGATCCGATCCCCCAGCCGGGTGATCGCGATCTTGTAGGATTCGTCCATGATCGTGGACACCGGCGCGCGCGCCGCATCCACAATCGGCACCGTGATCGAATAACCCTTGACCGGATAGACCGGCAACCGCATCCCGAATTCGCGCGCCATTGCCGGTGAAAACGCCCCCAGTGCCAGCACGAACCCATCCGCCACAACCCGACCCGCGCTGGTCTGTACGGCGACAATCCGGTCGCCCTGCCGCTCCAGCCGATCAATCCCCACGCCATAGCGAAAGGTCACGCCCGCCGCTGCCGCCATCTCGGCAAGCCGGTTGGTGAACTTGAAACAGTCGCCCGTCTCATCCCCCGGCAGACGCAAACCGCCGACGAATTTGCCCCGGCTCGGCGCAAGCCCCGGTTCTGCCGCCACACAGGCATCGCCGTCCAGCACCTCAAACGGCACACCGTCGGCCTGCAACACCTTGATATCCTTGTATGCTGCATCCACCTGTTTTTGTGTGCGGAACAGTTGCAGCGTGCCTTGCGTGCGTTCGTCATAGCTGATGCCAGTCGCCGCGCGCAGCTGCATCAGACAATCGCGCGAATATTCGGCCAGCCGCACCATCCGGCTTTTGTTCACGCCATAGGCCTTGCTCGTGCAGTTCATCAGCATCCGCGCCACCCATTCGATCTTGGCCAGATCAGGCCGCGCGTTGATGATCAGCGGCGGATGGTTCATCAGCAGCCACTTCGCGGCCTTCATCGGAATACCCGGCCCAGCCCAGGGCGACGCATAGCCGGGGCTGATTTCGCCGGCATTGGCAAAGCTGGTTTCCAGTGCAGCCCCCGGCTGGCGGTCAATCACCGTGACCTCATGGCCCGCCTGCGACAAGTACCACGCCGAGGTGACGCCGATCACGCCTGCGCCCAAAATCACAATCCGCATCGCAAACCCCTGTGCTACTGGTGACTGCATCATGCCACAGGTGCCGAGAAAGGATTTGGCAAAGAAGGGCGCTTGTCTGCCTTTACGCGCAGGTAATCTCTTTGTTGCGAATTTTTGGCGCAACTTTCTGCGAAGCAATCGAATTTTCATCGAAGATTACAGAGGCCCGGTCTTGCGCCAGACTGCGCCGCTCTGCCGCCTCCAGCCGGGCCAGCGCTGCCTGCCTGCACCCGGTTTCACGCAAAGCTCGCGTCCACAGTCGCAGAGCCGATTCCGCGCTCCATGGCAGGGCCGCATGGATCATCCAGCGCCTCAGATCGGGGGGCAAGCGGTCATGCGCGGCCATCGGGTTACCCGCGCCGCCATCTGGCCCGTGATGATGAAAGGTTCGTCATGCCGCCTGCTTTCCGCGCCATTCCGGAAACGGGTCCGGCAGATCGGCGCCAGGCATCCGGGGTGAAATCCGCCGCAGCTACCAGCGCGTTGTCCAACGTCGCGCGCAACGCAGCCTCATCCATGCCGTGCCCGATGAAGACGATTTCCTGCCGCCGGTCGCCCCAGGGTTCTGCCCATTTGCCCGCCACTTCGGCCAGCGCGTCGGGATGCGTCGGCCAGCGTTCGCGCGGCACGCTTGCCCACCAACCACCCAAGGGCGCGACCGATGACACCGCCCCTGCCAGCGAGAACTCCGCCACCCAGTTGGGCCGCGAGGCAAGCCAGAAATGCCCCTTGGCGCGGATCACGCCCGGCAGATCACCGTTCAGCACAGCGATGAATACGGCTTGGGTGAAACGGCTGGCGGGCGCGATAGACAAAAGAGGATATCCCGTATTCCTCGGTTTCCGGCGTGTGATGGGCAAACCCGTAAAGCTCCTTGGCCCAGAGGGGATGCTCGCTCGCCCGATCAAAATCGAACAGGCCGGTGTCAAAGATCGCATCCGGGGCCACCACCGAATGATCCGTCTCGATCAGCCGCGCATCCGGATTCAGCGCCTTGATGATCTTGCGCGCCGCATCTGTTGCTGCAGGTCCCGCATCCCGCGTCTTGTTCAGGATCACCACATCGGCAAATTCGATCTGTTCGGTCAGCAGGTTGACCAGTGTCCGCGTCATCGCCTTCACCCAGCGATTCGCCCCGGTCCGACAGGAAGTCATGGCTGGAGAAATCACGCAAAAGGTTGATCGCATCCACGACCGTGACCATCGTATCCAGCCGCGCCACATCCGACAGGCTTTCCCCATCTTCATCGCGAAAATCAAAGGTCGCGGCCACCGGCAGGGGTTCCGCAATTCCGGTCAACTCGATCATCAGATAGTCAAACCGGCCCTCCGCCGCCAGCCGCCGCACTTCTGCCAGCAGATCGTCGCGCAGCGTGCAGCAGATGCAGCCGTTGGTCATTTCCACCAGCTTTTCCTCTGACCGCGAAAGATCAACCCCGTCGCGGATCAAGTCGGCGTCGATATTCACCTCCGACATGTCATTGACGATCACCGCGACGCGGCGGCCCTCGCGGTTGTTCAGGACGTGGTTCAACAGAGTGGTCTTTCCGGCCCCAAGAAAGCCGGACAGGACGGTGACGGGCAGGCGTGTGTCTTGCATAGATGCCTCCGGTTTATGTTATACTATAACATAAACCGGAGGCATCCGGACCCGCAACCCCACAAAGCAAAAGGCCCCGGTGTTTCCACCGGGGCCTTCCGTTCAAAAACGTCTATCCGCTTACGCCTCAGCAACTTCCGCGATTTCCGCGCCGGTTTCCTGATCGACCATCTTCATGCCCAACCGCACCTTGCCGCGGTCGTCAAAGCCCAGAAGCTTGACTTTCACTTCCTGACCTTCCTTCAGATGCTCGTTCGGGTGGTTCAGCCGCTTGGCAGCAATCTGGGACACATGCACCAGACCGTCACGCTTGCCGAAGAAGTTCACGAACGCCCCGAAATCGACCAGTTTCACGACACGGCCGGTATAGACCTTGCCTTCTTCCGGCTCGGCCACGATCGACCAGATCATGTCATAGGCGCGCTTGATGGCGGCGGCATCAGACGAGGCGATCTTGATGATCCCGTCGTCATTGATATCGACCTTGGCGCCAGAGGTTTCCACGATCTCGCGGATGACCTTGCCGCCCGATCCGATGACTTCACGGATCTTGTCGGTCGGGATCTGCAGCGTTTCGATCTTGGGTGCATATTCGCTAAAGCCTTGCGGGGCCGACAGCGCCTTGTTCATCTCGCCCAGAATGTGCATCCGGCCGTCTTTGGCCTGCGCCAAAGCCTGCTCCATGATTTCGGGCGTGATGCCCGCAATCTTGATGTCCATCTGCAGGCTGGTGATCCCGTTCGCCGTGCCCGCAACCTTGAAGTCCATATCGCCAAGGTGATCTTCGTCACCCAGAATGTCCGTCAGGATCGCATACTTGCCATCGTCTTCCAGGATCAGACCCATCGCCACACCGGCCACCGGTGATTTCAGCGGCACGCCCGCATCCATCATCGACAGGCTGCCACCGCAAACCGACGCCATCGAGGATGACCCGTTGGACTCCGTGATCTCCGACACCAGACGAATGGTGTAGGGGAAATCGGTCGGCGCAGGCAGAACCGCCTGCAACGCGCGCCATGCCAGCTTTCCATGACCGATCTCACGACGGCCGGGCGAGCCCACACGGCCAACTTCGCCCACCGAATAGGGGGGGAAGTTGTAGTGCAGCAGGAAGTTCGAGCGTGAGTTGCCATGCAGCGCGTCGATGATCTGCTCATCCTCGCCCGTGCCCAGCGTGGTCACAACCAAGCCCTGCGTTTCACCGCGCGTGAACAGCGCCGATCCATGCGTGCGCGGCAGGATGCCGGTTTCGCAGACGATCGGGCGCACGGTCTTGGTGTCGCGCCCGTCGATCCGCAGCCCGGTTTTCACGACATCACCGCGCAGGATCGCCATTTCCAGCTTTTTGATCGCCGGATACAGGTTGCCGTCGGCCTTGTCTTCATCGCTCATCGCCGCCTTGATCGCATCCACAGCCGCCTCGATGGCCGTCGTGCGTTCCTGCTTGTCACGAATGGCAAAGGCCGCGCGCATCTGCTTTTCGCCCGCTTTCTTGACCTTCGCATACAGCTTGGAATAGTCCGGCGCGGTAAAATCGAACGGCTCTTTCGCGCAGTCTTCGGCAAAGTCCATGATCATGTCGATCACGGGCTGCATCGCTGCATGGCCAAACTTCACGGCCCCCAGCATTTCTTCTTCCGTCAGCTCGTAGGCTTCGGATTCAACCATCATCACGGCGTCTTTCGTGCCCGCGATGACCAGATCCAACCGCTGATCGGGGTTGTTGCGCAGGTTCTGCATATCGTCCACAGCCGGGTTCAGCACATAGTTGCCACCCGAAAAGCCCACGCGCGCAGCGCCAATCGGCCCCATGAACGGCACGCCCGAAATCGTCAGCGCCGCCGAAACGGCGATCATCGCGACGATGTCGGGTTCGTTGTGCAGATCGTGCGACAGCACGGTTGCCATCACCAGCACTTCGTTCTTGAACCCGTCCACAAACAGCGGGCGGCACGGACGGTCGATCAGACCGCGAGGTCAGCGTTTCCTTTTCGGAAGGCCGTGCTTCACGTTTGAAAAAGCCGCCGGGAATTTTCCCTGCGGCATAGTATTTCTCTTGGTAATGCACGGTCAGCGGGAAAAAGTCCTGCCCCGGCTTTTGCGTGCGGGCATAGGTTACGTTGGCCATGACAGAGGTATCACCCAGCGTGGCGATCACCGATCCATCGGCCTGACGGGCAACCTTGCCCGATTCCAGTGTCAGCGTTTCTTCGCCCCACTGGATTGATTTCTTCGTTACATTGAACATCTTGTTTCCTCAGGAACCGGCCCCCTGGCCTGTCGTTCCACATATCTGGCGGCCCCATTGCCGCCGCCCCTATCCTGATTGCATGTGGCCGGGGCATGGCCTCACGTCGCAGATTGCGGGCGAATACAGCAAAAGCGCGCAAAGGGAAAGCCTTGTGTCGCGGGCGGTGGCGGTCCCTTGCCCTTGCGTAAAACAGCTTTGGTTTTGCAGCGCTGCGCATATAGTGCAACAGCAAGTGACGCATCGGAGCCCGCATTGCATCCCAGCCCCGCAAACACGGCTCCCGACGCCCTTGAAGCGGCCCGCAGACGCGAGGCGGCAACGCGCGAAATCCTCGAAGTCATCAGCCAAAGCCGCGACGATGACGGCCCGGTATTTGACGTGATCGTCCGGAATGCGGCAAGGCTTTGCGATGCTCCGATGGCATGGCTGATGCTGGCCGTGCCTGCGCCACGCACATTCAAGATCGCGGGCTATCATGGCCTCAGCCGCCGACAGATCGAATTGGGCGACCTATTTGAACTCCCCACTGACCCCGACACCATCACCGGGGTTGGACGCGCGATCTTTGGGGCGCAGACGGTGTCGGAAGAAGACCTTGCACAAAGCACGCATTACCTGAACAACATCGGGGACATGCGCATGCTGGTGGACGTCGAGGGCATCCGTTCGCGCCTGTCGGTTCCGCTGGTCAGCGGCGGTGTCGGCATCGGAGCAATTCTGCTGACCCGGCGCGAGGTCGCTCCCTTTACCCCCGACCAGATCGCCCTTGTCGAAACCTTCGCAGCACAAGCCGTCATCGCCATCGAGAACGTCCGCCAGTTCCGCGAGTTGCAGACGCGGCTGGCGCGTGAGGCGGCGACGCGGGAGATTCTGGAGGTCATCAGCCAGAGCCGCGACGACGACCGCCCGGTGTTCGACGCTCTTCTGCACAATGCCGACGCGGCTGTGCGGGGCAGATTCGGCGGGGCTGCTGCTGGGGCGGCCCGACGGCGCGCGACTGACGCTGGCGGCCTTGCAGGAACCGGAGGGCATGTCGGCGTCCGAGACGGGACGCCTTCATTGCCGAGATCAACCGGGTTCCGATGCAGATGGACCCCGCGCTGCATGTCTCGGCGCAGGCGATCTGCGGCGGCGCATGTCGTGCATATTGCCGATGTTGCGCAAACCGACGGCTATCTGTCGGGCGAGCGGACCTTCCGGATCATGGTCGACGAACAAGGCATCCGCACGATTCTGAGCGTGCCGTTGTTCGATGCGCAAGGCACGCTCGGGGCGATCAACCTGCACCGCCGCGAGGTGCGGCTGTTCAGCGACGACGAGATCGCGCTGATCCAGTCCTTCGCCGCCCAGGCCGTCATCGCCATCGAGAACGTCCGCCAGTTCCGCGAGTTGCAGATGCGGCTGGAGCGGGAGAAGGCGGCGACGCGGGAAATCCTGGAGGTGATCAGCCAAAGCCGCGATGACGAGCGGCCAGTGTTCGACGTGGTCCTGCGCAATTCGGCCGAACTTTGTCATGCACCGATGGCCAGTCTCGACATCATCAGCGAAGACCGCAGCCACGCAGTTTTGGTGGCGCATTGGGGTGAAGTCACCGCGGATCTGCTGCCCGTCGGAATGACGGTCAGGCCGATGGAGGCTGGCAATGCGCCCTCGACCTGCATGCGTGAAGGCCGGATCGTGCATATCCATGATATGGCCGACACCGACCTTTACCGATCCGGAGACCCAAGCAGAGTCGCGGCAGTGGACCAGGAAGGCATCCGGACGTTCCTGGCAGTGCCCCTTTTCAGCGGTGGCAGGACGGTCGGCTGCATTGAGGTTTTCCGGCCCGAGGTGCGGCCCTTCACAGCCGACGAGATCGCCCTTGTCGAAACCTTCGCCGCCCAGGCCGTCATCGCCATCGAGAACGTCCGCCAGTTCCGCGAGTTGCAGACGCGGCTGGCGCGCGAGGCGGCGACGCGGGAAATCCTGGAGGTCATCAGCCAGAGCCGTGACGACGACCGCCCGGTGTTCGACGTGGTCCTGCGCAAGGCGGCGCGAACTTTGCAATGCGTCAATGGCCGGTCTCAACATCGTCAGCGAGGACCGCAGCCACGCCGTGCTGGTGGCGGAATGGGGCGATCACGTCTCGGACCTGCGTCCAGTCGGCGCGACGGTCTGGCCCATGGACGTCGGAGCATGCGCCGTCGAAATGCATCCGCGAAGGCCGGATCGTGCATATCCACGACCTGGCGCGACACCGACCTCTACCGGTCAGGCGACCCGATCCGGGTCAGGCTGGTCGAGTGACGAGGGCATCCGGACGTTGCTCGCGGTGCCCCTGTTGAGCGGCGGCCAGACGGTCAGGTGCATCACGATCTGATCGGCGCGAGGTCAGGCCCTTCACACGCCGACGAGATCGCCCTTGTCGAAACCTTCGCCGCCCAGGCCGTCATCGCCATCGAGAACGTCCGCCAGTTCCGCGAGTTGCAAGACGCGCTGGAAAAGCAGGAAGCGACCTCCGACATCCTGCGGGTCATCAGCCAAAGCCGCGAAGATGAAACACAGGTCTTTGACCTTATCGTCGAGAAAGCGGCCGTCCTGTGCGATGCCGATCAGGGCAGCCTCATTATCGTCACCGAAGCCCGAACCCACGTTCGTCTGATGGCCGATTGGGGACATGCCCGCACGGCATAGCGAACCGGGCAGTGAATTCTCGCTTGACCTGCCGCTTTCCATCGTGCCGACGATACGCACCGCGAAGGTGGTTCACATTGAGGACTACGCGCAGTCCGACGCCTACAGGGACCGCGATCCGATTGCCGTCGGTCTGGTTGAAACCGAAGGGGTCCGGACACGACTGAACGTTCCGCTTTTGCAGAACGGCATCGCCATCGGGTGCATTTCGCTCAGCCGCCGGGTTGTGCGGCCCTTTACGCTGCCTGAAATCCAACTCGTCGAAACCTTCGCCGCCCAGGCCGTCATCGCCATCGAGAACGTCCGCCAGTTCCGCCAATTGCAGGAACGGCTGGAACGCGAGGCGGCGACCAGAAACATCCTCCGCGTCATTTCGGAATCCCCCCACGACGAACAGCCGACGTTTGAAGCGATCCTCAACAGCGCCACGCAGCTCTGCGGCACGCAATACGCCTCGCTCGTTCTGGGGCGCAAAGGGGATGCGTCGCAAAGAATGGTCGCCCATCGCGCGGCGACGGACGAGACGCTGGCCGTTTTCCGCGAAGGCAAGGTACCGATGGACCCCAAGGATTCCATCGCTGCCCGCGCCATTCTTGAAGGATGCACCATTCATGTGCCGGACATGGCCGATACCGACCAGTATCGCGCAGGGCACGAGCGGTTCCGCTTGGTGGTTGACCATCAGGGCCTGCGCACCAACCTTTTCGTCCCGCTGGTGGGCCCGGATGGCGGCATCGGCTGCTTCATCCTGTGGAAGAAAGAGGTCGCGCCCTTCACCGCCGATCAGATCGCCTTGATTGAGACCTTCGCCTCGCACGCCGTCATCGCCATCGAAAACGTGCGCCAGTTCAACGCACTGGAGGCGTTGAATGCCGAACTTGGCGACCGGGTCGCGGCACAGGTGGGCGAGATTGAACGCATGGGGCGACTAAAGCGGTTCCTGCCCGCCGCCGTGGCCGATGCGGTGGTCACATCTGGGTCGGAAAAGCTGCTGTCCAGCCACCGGGCGCTGCTGGGCGTGCTGTTCTGCGACATCCGGGGATTCACCGCCTTCTGCGAGACGGCAGAGCCTGAGGAAACCATCGAAGTCCTGCAAACCTATCACGAGGAAATGGGCCGCCTCATCAACGCCCACGGTGCGGGCGTCGATCACCGGATGGGCGATGGCATCATGGTGTTGTTCAACGATCCCCTGCCTTGCGACGACCCGGCGGGCGATGCCGTGCGCCTTGCCATGGCGATGCGCGAACGGATGGCCGAATTGTGCAAGGGATGGAAGCGGATGGGCCACAAGCTGGGCTTCGGCCTTGGCGTATCGCTCGGCTATGCCACGGTCGGCATGGTCGGCTCCGGCGGGCGGTTTGACTACACTGCATCGGGCACCGCAATCAACCTCGCCTCGCGCCTGTGCGACGAGGCGCAGGACGGCGAAATCCTCATCAGCCCGCGCACCCGCACGGCGGTGGAGGATGATTTCACCGTGGAATCGCGCGGCGAGATCACCTTCAAGGGCATCCGCGAACCGGTGGAAGTATTCTGCGTGACGGGAAAGTTGACCTAAGGCGGGCCGCGTCCCTGCCAATCCCAAAAGCAAAACGCCCGCAGCTTGTCGCTACGGGCGTTCCATGAAATCTGTGTCCGGCCTTAGCGGCGCAGGCCCAGACGCCCGATCAGCGTGGTATAGCGTTCTGCGTTCTTGCCCTTGAGATAGTCCAAGAGCTTGCGGCGCTGTGCCACCATCATCAGCAGGCCACGGCGGGAATGGTTATCCTTTTTGTGGCCTTTGAAGTGTTCGGTCAGCGTGGCAATCCGGCTTGACAGGATCGCAACCTGAACTTCGGGCGAACCCGTGTCGTTCTCTGCGGTCGCGTATTCCTTGATCAGACGGGTCTTTTCTTCAACGGTAATCGACATCGGGGTCTCCTTGGTTGAATGTGATGGCACAAGCCGGGATGTCGTCCAGCAGGGCCCTTGGAGGTGTTTCCGCCATCACAGCGGATGCGCGCGTATAGGGTCATTCCTGCCAAAAGAAAAGCGGCAATTCCGGCGGCACGCGCGCATCATTTCCAATGGGGCAAACCGCCGTGCCCGGCCAATGCGCGGTAAAGGCGACGGCCGCGGCCAAGCATGGCAAGAACATGGCCCAAGGGCGCAAAAGTCGCGTGCCATCCTTTGTATTTGCAACGATTTTGCACAGACAACTGCTTTGGCGATGCGGGCTTTGATGGTATTGAATGTGAATTGTTTCGTTACGGGTCAATGGCTTGCATTAACCTTTGTTAACGCGGCGGGTTAGCGGCAAAGGGGCTGGGCAATGCTGGGGTTGATCGGGCTGTTGGGTGCGCTGATGGCGGGCGTTGTGGGTGATGCGCTGATGTCGGTCGTTGGCAAGGATGATGACGATGACGCGCCCGACGCAGATGCCGAAACACCCTCCGGCGAACCCGACATGCTGTCCGATGACGCGGCCGCGCCCAAATCAGCTACCATCGACATCAATGATGGCGGTCGCGATCCGGTCTTTCCCGAAGGCGACACCGATCCCGCCGAAGACGCGCCGTTGCCACAGGATCCGCCATCCGGTGCGACGATCGTTGGCGCGGACGCTGATGAATTCATCATGGGCACCGCTGATGCTGACTGGATCGACGGGGCAGGCGGGGCTGATACGCTCGACGGCGGAGCCGGGTCCGATACGCTGCATGGTGGCGCGGGCGATGACGCATTGACAGGCGCGGGTGACGATGCCGCCGATCATCTTCATGGTGGCGAAGGTGACGATACCGTGCAGGTCGGTGCGGGTGACACCGCATGGGGCGACGCTGGCGACGATGCCTTCACGCTGTCCGATTATGGCCCGGATGACCCGCCTGCCGTGATCGCCGACTATACTCCGGGTGAGGACCGTATCGTGCTGATGTATGACCCGGATCTGCACCCCGAACCAATGGTGCAAACCGAATCCATCGAAGGCACTGAAGACGTGTCGGTGCTGCTCGACGGCATTCAGATTGCCATTGTCCAAGGCGCTGCGGGCCTCGCGTGGGACGATATCGAACTGCTGGCGGCCTGACGCTCCTGTGAAAATCAAAGGTGATCGTGCGTGACGCCACCACCCAATCCGATCACGCAATGTTTCAAAAGGGTTAACGAAATCCCGCCATAAAAAGTCAAGCTATTGATATAAAACACTAAAGTCTGAAATTGACAGCCGTCAATTTTCATCCCACCGCATCGGCTGCACGTCATATCCAATATACAACGGATGTTTCGGCGCCCCCGCCTGCGTCAACCCCAGATGCCACAGCGGCGCGCCCGTTGCCCGCAACAGCCCTGCCACCGCCTCTCCCCGCCCCAGATGCGCGCCATGGCTGCCCCATGCGCAGATAACCCGGTCGGCCCAATCGACTGACCCCGCAATCGCCGCATCGTTCCCCGACCCCACCGGATCGTCCTGCGCCCGCATCACCTTCGGGTCCGTCGCGCGAAAGGCAAAGATGTTCGTCACCCGAAACGCCCCGAACCCCAGTGCCCGCGCCCGCCGCTCGCACCGCTCCACCGTCGGATCATTCTGAAATTCCGTCGCGGTTGACGGGTTCAGCATCACGAACAACGCCCGTGGCCCCACCCCCCATTCCCGCGTCAGCAGATACCGATACCGCTCGCAGTCAGAATAGACCGCGACGCTCGCCGCATCACCTTTCTGGAACGCCCGTTCAATCATGGCGCAGGATAGTGACCAGCGTGTCGCCATAGCGGCGCTGATCCAGTTGCGCAAACCCGCCGGGCACCACGGGCACCACGCTTTCCTCCCACACCACCAACGCCTCGGGTGCCAACCAGCCACCCGCCACCGCCGATGCCAGCCCCGCCTCGCCCATGCCCTTGCCATAGGGTGGGTCCAGAAACACAAGGTCGAACGCACCCGCCGCCGCCCCCAGCCGCGTCGCATCCCGCCGCAGATACGTCACTTGATCCCCCGCCCGCATCAGGTCCACGTTCCGCCGGATCAACCCCCGTGCCACCGCCCCGTCATCCACCAGCATCGCGGATGCCGCCCCGCGCGACACCGCCTCCAGCCCCAGTGCCCCGGTTCCTGCAAACAGGTCCAGAACCCGCGCGCCTGTCACCGGGTCGCCATAGCCACCATTCACCAGCAGGTTGAAAATCGCCTCGCGCACCCGGTCTGACGTGGGGCGCAAATGCGCCGCCAAATCGCCATCCCCAACTTCCGCCAGACGCAATCCCCGCGCCCGACCGCCGATGATCCTCACTTCAACAGCGCCTTCAGCACCGTGCCAGGATCGGCAATCGCCGCCTTGTCAGGCGACCGCCCCATCTCGATCAGCCGCTTGCCCACCATATAGGCGCGTGGGTCGTTCATCGCGTCGACCGACAGCAGCGTATCGCCCTTGTAATACCAGAACGACACCGCATCCCCGTCGGGTCCGCGCGTGACGATACCGTCATATCCGGTGTTCAGCCCCGCGATCTGTAGCTTGCAGTCATACTGATCCGACCAGAACCATGGCATGGGCACATAATCCCGCCCCGCCCCCATGATGTTTTCCGCCACCAGTTCCGCCTGATCAATCGCGTTCTGCACCGATTCCAGCCGGATCTGGCCAAGCGCATGCGGGAATGACGCGCAATCCCCCGCCGCCCAGATATGCGGGTCCGACGTGGTGCCGTGCGCATCCGTGCGGATGCCGTTTTCAATCACCACGCCTGCAGCTTCTGCCAGCGCAGTGGCAGGCACGATCCCCACGCCCACAATCACAAAGTCGCAGGCCAACTCCCGCCCGTCGGTCAGCCGCGCAGCCCGCACGCCGCCATTGCCGATCAACCGCTCCAACCCCACGCTTTCAATGATCTCTACCCCGTGGTCCACATGCAGCGCGCGCATGTAGTCCGAGGTTTCGGGCGACGCGACCCGCTGCAGGATGCGCGGGGCCATTTCCACAACCGCCACCTGCAACCCCAGCTTTGCCGCCACCGCCGCCGCCTCCAGCCCGATATAGCCGCCGCCGATCACAACGACCCGTCGCCCGGCCACAAATTCATTCCGCATCGCATCGACGTCGGCCAGCGTCCGTACCGTGTAGATACCGCCCAGATCGCCCCCGATCGCCGCAGGCAGGCGCCGCGGGATCGACCCCGTGGTCAGCGCCAGATGATCATAGTGCAGCACATCATCGCCCACCGTCACCGTCTGAGCTGCCCGGTCTATCGCCGTCACCGGCTCGCCCAGCCTCAGGGTGATGTTCTGCTCGGCGTAAAATTCGGCTGACCGCAGCCACAGCCGCTCGGCCGCCATCTCACCCATCAGATAGCCCTTTGACAGTGGTGGGCGCTGATAAGGTGGGCTTGGCTCTGCACCAATCAGTGTGATGGTGCCTGCATGGCCGGATGCGCGCAATTTCGCCACCAGGGCCGCGCCTGCCTGTCCTGCGCCGATCACAACCACATCCGACATCGTTCTTCCCTCTGGCCCCGCCTCGCGCCGCACCCTATATCGCAGTCATTGGGGACGCAAACCACATGAAGGATGCACAATGTCGATTTCTGTTGGCGATAAACTGCCTGAAGCCACACTGCTGACCATGGGCGCAAACGGCCCCGAAACCGTGTCGTTGCACACAAAGCTGAACGGTCGCAGCGTTGTGATTTTCGGTCTGCCGGGGGCCTTTACCGGCACCTGTACCACAGCACATGTGCCCTCCTTCATTCGCACAAAGGACAAATTCGCGGCCAAAGGTGTCGATGAAATCATCTGTGTTTCCGTCAACGACCCCTTCGTCATGGGTGCCTGGGGCGACTCCACAGGGGCCACGGCCGCTGGAATTGCGATGCTGGGCGATGCCGATGCCGGGCTGACCACCGCAATGGGTGTCGATTTCACGGCGCCGCCCGTGGGTCTGTTCAGCCGGTCCAAGCGGTATGCGCTGCACGCGGTTGATGGTGTGGTCAAAGTCCTGCACATGGAAGAAAGCCCCGGCGTGTGCGAGGCATCTGGCGGCGAGGCGCTGCTCGCCGCGATCTGACGCGGCTATCCCTGTGCCTTGATCTCACACAGGCTCTGCACAGGCTGGGTCAGGTCGCGTTGGTATGCGGCAGACCCAGCCAGTTTGTCCATCCGGTGCGCCATCCGCACATCCAGATCAGACAGCCCATGGCAATCATGTGTCGTCAGCGTGACATCAACGGTGTTATAGACATTGCGCCATTCGGGGTGGTGGTTCATCACTTCCGCCGCCATCGCGACGCGGGTCATGAACCCCCATGCTTCCGAGAAATTCTTGAACGTCCAGACCTTGCGCAGCGCATCGCGCCCCTCTACCGCACCCCACCCCGTTGTGCCAAGCGGGGGCAGCAGGCGGTTGCGGTCATCGGTATTCAGCAGGGTTGCCATCGCTCAATCCTCAGATGTCACGCGCCGGAATGGCCCATAGGCCGTCAGCACCTCGATCTCTTCATTCACCGCCTGTCGTTCCTGGTCAAGATATTGCGCCACGGCGCGGCGGAATCCGGGGTCTGCAATCCAGTGCAGCGAATAAACGGGCGTCGGCAGATAGCCGCGCGCCAGTTTGTGTTCGCCCTGCGCGCCTGCCTCGACCCGCTGCAATCCATGCACGATCGCCCATTCAATGGCGCGGTAGTAGCACAACTCGAAATGCAAACACGGATGATCCTCAGTGCAGCCCCAATAGCGGCCATACAACGTGTCGCGTCCGATAAAGTTCAGCGCGCCCGCGACGGCGCGCCCCTCGCGAAAGGCAAGGATCATCAGGATATCGTCGCGCATCGTGTCGTGGAATGCGGTGAACGCCTTACGGGTCAGGTAGGGTGTGCCCCATTTGCGGCTGCCGGTATCCTGATAAAACACCCAGAACGCATCCCAATGCGCTGGCGTGATCTCATCACCCGTCAGGCATCGGATCTCAACTGCCGCCTGCGCCGTTTCGCGTTCCTTGCGGATGTTCTTGCGTTTGCGCGACGACAGATCGGCCAGAAAATCATCGAACGTGGCATAGCCGTTGTTCACCCAGTGAAATTGCTGCGTCGTGCGTTTCATCAGGCCGAACTGGCCATCCAACGCCTCGGCCTCATCTTCCGTGCAAAATGTGATGTGCAAGGATGACAGCCCGTTCTGTTCGGCAATCGCGATCGCACCTTCGGCCAGCGCCGCGCGCCCCGTGCCCAGAAAGCGGGGCCCTGTGGCGGGCGTAAACGGCACGGCGATTTGCAGTTTCGGATAATAGCGCCCGCCTGCCCGTTCAAAACCCTGCGCCCAGGCGTGGTCAAAGATGTATTCGCCCTGACTGTGGCCCTTGACGTATATCGGCGTGGCCCCGACCAACCGATCCCCGTCCCGCAGCGTCAAAGGCCGCGCTTGCCAGCCCGTGCCCTTGCCGGTGCTGCCAGATGCCTCCAGCGCCGCCAGAAACCGATGCGTCGTGAACGGATCGAGCGGCCTGCCCGTATTGTCGGAAAGACCGTCCCAGTCCGCCGCCGCAACATCGGCCATGCTGTTCAAAAGTCGAAGGTCGGTCATGCCCGCACTTTGGTTTCACATGGTCTGCAAGGTGATCCGGCGATCGCGTGGGTCAAGCGGGAATGACCGCATGATAGCGTTCAAAGGTCACATTCTGCGCGACGGTGCGGGCCTTTGCCTCATCTTCGGGCGAACGGATTGTCCAGCACAGGATCGCCGCCCCTGCCGCCTTCAACTGCGCGACGCGCGGGCGCGCCAGATCGCGCCCTTCATGGCTGATGAAACTGGCCCCCACGCGGTCATAATCGGGGATATCGCGCAAGGCGTCGCACTGTGCGGGTGGCAACGGGGCCCAATCCTGCGGATCATAGGCCGATGTGGTGATCCCGCGCGCCACATGCGGGGCCAGCCGCGCCATATGTGCCATGCTATGCGGGTTGAACGACATCACCGCCACATCGCCTTTGTAGTCACGCAGCGCCTCGGCAACCGCTGCCTCAAGCCGCCCGTCGGTGTCCGTCATCGTCAGCGACTGATCCTTGATCTCGATCAGCAGCGGCACCCGGCCTGCGATCATCCCCAGCACGGCGGGCAGCGTCGGAATGGTATCTGTCCCGCCAGTCAGCACCATCTGGCCAAGGGCCTTTGCCGTATGATCGCGCACCAATCCCGTTGTGGCGGTCAGCCGGTCAAGTTGATCATCGTGAAACACCATGGCCTGCCCGTCAGCCGACAATTGCACGTCGATTTCGATGGCATATCCCGCAGCGACCGCCGCCCGGATTGCGGCGGGCGAATTTTCGATCACGCCTTGGGCACGATCATGCAACGCGCGATGTGCGACGGGAATCCGGATCAGCGAAGGGGGAAGGGCCACGCGCATCAGCGGATCTCGAATATGCCTTCAATTTCTACGGCCACCCCGAACGGCAGCGACGCGGCGCTGACAGCAGAGCGTGCGTGCCGCCCCGCATCACCCAACACGGCGACCATGAAATCAGACGCGCCGTTGATAACCTTGGGCTGATCGGTGAAATCGGGGGTGGAATTCACAAATCCCACCAGTTTCACCAATCGCACCAGCCGCGACAAATCACCACCGCAGGCCTTTTTCGCCTGCGCAAGCAGGCTGACGGCACACCATTTTGCGGCCTCGGCACCTTGCGCCACATCCATATCCTCGCCGATGCGGCCCTTGATCTGGCCGCCTGCATTCTGGCTGATCTGGCCAGACACATGCACAATATTGCCGACCACCACGAACGGCACATAATTGGCCAGCGGTGCGGCGGCATCCGGCAGGGTGATGCCCATTTCGGTCAGGCGGGATTCGATGGTCATGGCGTCCTCCGTGGTTGTCGGGAACGCTATCGGGGCCTGCCGCCCGCCACAAGATCAGGTTTCGCGAAATGCCCGCACAAAGTAATCGGTGAACGGCTTGATCAGATAGGCCATCGGCGTGCGCAGATCGGTCTGGATGAACGCCTCTACCGGCATGCCCGGCAACAGGGTGACATTGCCCAGCTTTTCCCGTTCGCCTTCATTCAGCACGATTTCGGCGCGGTAAAAGGTCTGTTGCGTGCGTTGATCTGTCAGCGCATCCGCCGAAATGATGGCGACCTTGCCTTGCAGTTCGGGCGTGGTGCGCGATGAAAACGCCGGGAACAGCAGCTTTGCATCCTGACCGACGCGAATTTCATCAACATGTATCGGCGATACCTGCGCCACGATCACCAAGGGGCGGTCCTGCGGGATAAGGTACAGCACTGGGTCGGCCGGGCGCAGCACTGCGCGCGGCGTCGTCACCTGCATACCCAGCACGATACCCGATACCGGCGCGCGCACATCCAGCCGCATGATCCGTTCGGACAGTGCCCCGCGCCGTTCCGCGAGTTCCAGAATCCGCCCGCCAATATCACGCAACTGCGCGTTCGCATCCTCGCGTCGCGCGGTGCCCAGCCGCAAGATCTCTAGCTCCACCTCGGTCTTGCGGCCATCGGCTTGGGCACGGGTCGAGGTCAGTTCGCCCAACTGCCCTTCAAGGTTCGCCGCCTCGCGTTCCAGTGCCAGTACCCGGCTGGCCTGTGCCAGACCCTTGTCCAGCAAGGATTGCTGATCCGCCAGTTCGCGGATGATCAATGTCTGCTGTGTGCCAAGCGCGGCCAGTTGTGCATCAATACCGGTGACCTGCGCCTCAATCTGATTGATCCGCTTGGCCAGTTGTTCGGCCTGTCTGGCCATGTTTTCGACGCGGGCGGCAAACAGGTTCTGCTGGCCTTGCAACAGGGCTGCGACGTCCGGGCGCGTTGCGGCCAGATCGTGCAATTCACCCTGAAACGTCAGGCTGGCGGCATCATCGCGTTCCGCCTCAAGCCGGGCGCGTTGCGCCAACCCTTCGAACAACTGCCCCTCGACAATGGCCAGTTCTGACCGCAGGACAGACCCGTCCAATCGCAACAGAATGTCTCCTGCCGCCACGACTTGCCCGTCCTTGACGGCAATTTCTTCGACCACGCCACCATCGGGGTGCTGCACCACCTGACGTTGCTGATCGACCTCGATCTGGCCTGATGTGACCACAGCCCCGGCAATCTTGGTCGTCATACTCCACGCACCGAAGCCGCCGACAAGCACCAGCATCGTGAGCCAGCCAATCCACAGCGGCCGCCGCGCGGACCATGCGGGTATCTCTGTCATGTCACACCTCCCGGTCCGGTAGACCGCACAATTTCGGTATGGTTCTTGACCATGTCCCGCAGAACCTGATCGCGTGGACCAAAGGCCTTGCGCGCGCCATCTTCCATCACCATCAGCAGATCACATTCCTGAATCGCCGCGGGCCGGTGCGCCATGATCAGGATGGCGCGTCCCGCGTCTTTCATCTGGCGGATGGCAAGGTTCAAAGCGGTTGATCCATCGTTGTCCAGATTGGAATTCGGCTCATCCAGCACCAGAATGACCGGGTCGCCATAAAGGGCGCGGGCAAGGCCGATGCGCTGCACCTGCCCGCCCGACAACCGCCCGCCGATGGTGGCGACGCGGGTATCATAGCCATCAGGCAGTTTGACGATCATGTCATGCGCGGCGGCCTTTTTCGCGGCCTCCACCACCTTTTCGGGATCGGGCGTTGTCGACAGGCGGGCGATGTTTTCGGCGATCGTGCCATCAAACAGCGACACCCGTTGCGGCAGATAGCCGATATAGCTGCCCAACGTGTCAGGGTCATATTGATCCAGCGTCGCGCCATCCAGCCGCACCTTCCCCCCCGCCGCGCGCCACACGCCAATCAATGCGCGTGCAAGCGACGACTTCCCCGAACCCGAAGGCCCGATCACACCAAGCGCCTGCCCCGGCTCCAGACGAAAGCTGACCATGCGCAGCACGGCCTGTTGTTCGCCCGGCGGCAACACCGTAAGGTTTTGCGCCTCAAGAATGGCGCGGGGGCGGGGCAGGGCCGTTCGCACAGGCTCTTCCGGCATCCGCGTCAGCAATTCGGCCAACCGGTCGCGGCCTTCACGCGCGCGGGTCACCAGCGCCCATTGCCCGATAGATTGTTCAATTGGCGCCAGCGCGCGGCCCATCAGGATTGACCCGGCGATCATCGCGCCTGCGGTCAATTCCCCCCGCAGCACCAACCATGCCCCAAGACCGAGCATTGCCGATTGCAGAAACATCCGGAAAGTCTTGGTGATGTTGCTGAACACCCCGCCCAGATCGGCCGCCGCGATGGATTGTCCAAGGGCAAGCCCGCGGGCCTTTTGCCAGCGGTCAAACCCGTTGCCCGACATGCCAAGGGCGGTCACGATTTCCGATTCGGCCTTCAGGTTTTCGGCATAGCGTTCGGCCTGCATCGTGGCTGCATTCGCGCGGCCCAAGGGTTGTTCGGTCATGCCTTGGTTCAGCAGCGTCACGCCGATCAGCAGGATACCGCCCGCGACCGCCAGCCAGCCCATCCAGGGATGAAAGATGAAGATCGCGCCGATAAACAGCGGCGTCCACGGAATATCGAAAATCGCCAGCAACACCGGTGATCCCCATAGCCGCTGGATCGATTCCAGATCGCGCTGCGCAGCCAGTGCCGCCTGATCACCGGGCGCCGCCGTCAGCCGCCGCACAGATGCAGAAAAGACCCGCCGGTCCAGCGCAACCTGAATGCGCGCACCGATCCGCGCCATGATGCGCCCGCGCGCATGGTCCAGAAAGCCCATCGCCAGAAACAGAAACGCCACCAGCACCGACAACGCCACCAGCGTTGCCTCGGACTGGCTGCCCAGAACGCGATCATAGACCTGCAGCATATATAAAGGTCCGGTCAGCAACAGCAGGTTCACAAAGATACTGAACACCAGAACCGCCATCAAAGTGCCGTTGCTGTTGGCCCTTGCGGCGCGAATCTCCGCCAATCCGCGGGCGTTGTCATTGCGTGCCATCACGGCCTCATCGGGTTGGGATTGCCACAGGGTCTGCCAGAAAGCCGCAAGGTCGCAAGGGTTTGATGCCTGCACAGGTTGTCTTTGGCACCTTGCCGCCCTATGCCTTGCATTGCAATGACTGGGCTAACGGGCGTGGGGTGCGCTGTGATTGAAAATACAAACATGGCCTGCTCGGATTCCGGTGATCGTTTCCTTATTGGAAACATTTGGCGAAACTATGGCACCCTTTTACTCGTGGCCGGGTTAACGGCAGGTTGTGCTGCGGCACCAACGCCGCAAGGCATACAAGACCCGAACGAAAGCGCAAACCGATCTGTGCATGCCTTCAACACCGGCGTTGACCGCACATTGCTGCGTCCGGCCTCGCAGGTCTATGGCGCGGTCGTGCCACGCCCAGTGCGCAAGGGCATCAGCAACTTTTCCGAAAATCTGGACGAACCGGGCGATTTCGTAAACCATCTGCTGCAAGGCCGGATTGATCTGGCGGCACAGAACGTGTTGCGCTTTGCGGTCAATACGACCGCAGGGGTGGGCGGGTTGATGGATGCGGCAAGCTGGCTTGGCATGCCCGAGGCAACCACCGATTTCGGCGAAACCCTCCATCGCTGGGGCGTCGCCGAAGGCAACTATGTCGAACTGCCCCTGACCGGGCCGTCAACCGCGCGCGATTCTGCCGGGGCGGTTGTGGACCTGTTCCTGAACCCGTTGACCTATGTGGACGAGGCGTCGATCACGGACAAAGCGTTGATCGCCGATACGGCTGCAACAATTGGTGATCGCTACACCTTTGGCGAAACCTTTGATTCTGTCCTATATGACAGTGCAGACAGCTATGCGCAGGCACGGTTGTTGTACTTGCAGAACCGCCGTTTCGAACTGGGCCAAGAGGCCGCCGATGACAGTTTTGTCGATCCGTATGAGGACCCCTATGCCGAACAATGACATATCAATTTCGCGCCGCGCCGTTCTGGGTGGCGGTGTTGTGCTGGCTGCGGGCGCGTTCCTTCCACGTTCGGCGCTGGCCCTGACCGTGGATCAGGCGCGTGATCTGATCGGGCGGGCGGTTTCCGATGTGAATGACATCATCAATTCCGGACAGTCGGAATCGGCGATGTTTGGCAAGTTTGAACGCCTTTTCGCGCGCTATGCCGATGTGCCGACGATTGCGCGGTCGGCGCTGGGGCCTGCGGCGCGGTCGGCGTCGAACGGGCAGATGCGCGATTTCACCCAAGCGTTTCAGGGTTATATCAGCCGCAAGTATGGCCGCCGGTTCCGCGAATTCATCGGCGGGCGGATCGAGGTGACGGATGCGCGCCCGATCAAAAGCTATTTCGAGGTGATCTCGGTCGCTTATCTGCAGGGCGAATCCCCGTTTGATCTGCGTTGGCATGTGTCGGACAAATCGGGGCAGAACCTGTTCTTCAATATCATCATCGAAGGCGTGAACATGCTGGCGTCGGAGCGGACCGAGATTGGCGCGCTGCTGGATCGCAACGGCGGCGATATCGACCGGCTGGTGCAGGCGCTGGCATCGGCGTAAATTGACGGCTGTCAATTTCCAACTTTATTGATGTAAATCAATAGCATAACATTTTTCGCAAGGGCCGCGTTAAGAACTCTTGAAACATTGCGTGATCGGGCGAGGCACCCCCCATCCCCTTTCGGCGGGGCGGAGGAGCCGCGCCGTGCGATCACAGGGTGCGGTTGCGGCGGATGACCGGCGCGGCTATCGGGACAGCGTCAGTTTCCAAGACTTTCCAGCACGTCGCGCAGGATCTGTTCGTTGATATCCTGTTCGGTCATGCCCGGCTGCACGATCTGTGCGTCGGGCAGATATTGCCCCTGCGGTTCGGGCGGCAGTGCCATCGGCAGCGGCGTTGCAGGCACGCCTTCGTTGGCGCGCACCATCACCTCGTGCCAGATTTCGGCGGGCAGGCCGCCGCCCGTGACCCCGGTCAGCGGGCTGTTGTCGTCATACCCCATCCAGACGCCCACAACATAATCGGCGGTAAAGCCCACGAACCAGGCATCGCGCGCCGAATTGGTGGTGCCGGTCTTGCCTGCCGCCTCGCGGTCAAGCCGGGCGCGCCCGCCGGTGCCGGAATTGATGACCTGCGCCATCATGTAGGTCAACGCACGCGCCGCCTGTTCTGAAATCACCCGTTCCTTGATACCGCCCGTAGCCCCGAACAGCGGCTCATCATCGCCCTTGATCCGCAATTCGACCAACCCGTAAGGGGCCACGGCCGATCCGCCATTCAGGATGCCTGCGTAGGCCCCGGTCATTTCCAGCAAGGTTGATTCCGACGCACCAAGCGCCAGTGCCGGCCCTGCGGCAAGATCACTTTGAATGCCGAATTGCGATGCCACAGTGCGCACGATGTCGCGCCCCACGGATTCAGACAGGCGGACGGCTGGAATATTGCGGCTTTCTTCCAGCGCCTGCAGCAGCGTGATCTGGCCCTTGAACTCGCGGTCATAATTGGATGGGCACCAATCGCCCGAACCGGGGGTGTAAATGCAGTACGGACTGTCATCGACGTAGTCCAGCGGATGCCACCCCAGATCAAGGGCGGCGGCATAGACAAAGGGTTTGAATGACGATCCGGTCTGGCGCATGGCCTGTGTGGCACGGTTGAACGACCCCGCCGCCTCGGTCTGCCGCCCGCCGACCATGGCGCGCACGGCCCCATCGGCAGACATCACGACGATTGCGGCCTGTGCGTTGCTGCCCGCGCTGACCTTGTTTTCAAACACCCATTCCAGCGCATCTTCCGCCGCCGTCTGCAGGCGCGGGTCAAGTGTGGTGCGCATCACGATATCTTCGGTCGTCTGGCCTGACAGAAATTCGGGTGTCGTGTCCATCACCCAATCGGCAAAGAAACCGCCTGATTGCGTGACCGCCTGTGATGATAACCGCGCCGGATTGGCGCGGGCGTCTTCGGCCTGCGAAGCGGTCAGATAGCCCTGCTCTTCCATCAGTTTGATGACGACGGCGGCGCGGTCCTGGGCGCGTTGCAGGTTGTTGGTGGGGGCATAAAGCGAAGGCGCTTTCAACAGGCCCGCCAGCATCGCCGCCTCGGCCGCGGTCAGTTCGGCGGCGGTCTTGCCAAAGTAGCGCTCGGACGCCGCACCAAAGCCGCGCGCACCGGCACCCAGATAGGCGCGGTTGAAATAGATCGTCAGGATGTCTTCCTTGGAATACTTGAATTCCATCGCCATCGCGAACGGGATTTCCTTGATCTTGCGCCAGATCCCGCCTTGGCGACAGTCAGCCTCATAGGCCGCCTCGTTTTCCCATATTGTCGCATCATAGGTCACGCCAAGGCACAGCAGCTTTGCCACCTGCTGCGTGATGGTGGACCCGCCGTTGCCCGACAGCGGCCCGCGTCCTTCGGACAGATTGATGCGGATGGCCGATGCGATGCCGCGTGGGCTGATGCCAAGGTGGCGGTAAAACCGCTTGTCTTCGGTCGCGACAACGGCGTCGTGCAGGAACGGCGATACCGACCCGGCAGAGGCTGCGCCGAACGTCTCGCCCCGGTAGGCAAAGGTGCGTTCGTTGACGTCAAGCAGCGTCACAGACCCGCGCGCCCGCCCGTCGATCAGATTGTCGAGCGGCGGCAGGCTGGAATAGATCACGAAAATCCATCCCGCCAGCCCAATCGCGGTCACGGCACCGACACGCCAGGTAAAGCCCCAGATGATGCGCCAGATCAGGCTGAAGATGCCAAGGATAAACCCGGAAATTCCGCCGCGCCGTGGCCCGCGTGACCGTGTCGCACGCGGTTTGCGCGGCGGTGACGGGGGCTTTGCCGGCGGATTGGGCGGCGTTGCGCCGCGCGCCTGATACCGCCTGTCCGCCACAAGGCGACCTTGCCCTTTGCCCGATGCTGCCATGCCTGCGCCTTTGCGTGTTTTACGTCTTTTGCGCGCAAACCATACCCAAGTGAAGCGGAAATGTAGAGCGGGCGTTGCAACGATTCGCGTTTGCGTTGCGATTAAAAAAAGTGCGTATCAGACAATCTGTGCAAAAATTGTGCAGTTGAGTCGCATTTTTCGGTCCAGCAAGGCGTCCCTTTCTTGTCACCACCGCGTGAACGCCGCCTTCATGCACCCCAAGCGTCCGACCATGGGCGTCTGCCGATGAAAAGGGGAGCAACGTGAAACTCATCATTGCAGCAATCAAACCGTTCAAGCTTGAAGAGGTCCGCGAGGCGCTGACCACAATTGGCGTGCGCGGCATGATGGTGACCGAAATCAAGGGATTCGGGTCGCAGTCAGGCCATACCGAGATCTATCGGGGCGCGGAATACGCGGTGAACTTTGTGCCGAAGGTCCGGCTGGAGATCGTCGTGGCCGATGCGCTGGCTGACAGCGTGGTCGATACCATCGCCAAGACCGCCAAGACCGACAAGATCGGGGACGGCAAGATTTTCGTGCTGGATGTCGAACACGCTGTGCGTGTGCGTACCGGCGAACTCAACGACGACGCGCTGTAATCGCGGCCGGTAAGGGGAAACCAAGCAAATGAATAATCTGTTGAAATATTCCGGTCTGGGGGCGCTGGCGGCCACGGCCTTTGCAAGCCTGCCCGCATGGGCGCAGGAGGCCACCACCGAAACGGTTGAGGCCGTGGCGGAAGTGGCGGAAGAAGTCGTGCCCGTGATGGACAAGGGCGATGTGTCCTGGATGATGATTTCCACCGTGCTGGTGCTGTTCATGACGCTGCCGGGTCTGGCATTGTTTTACGGCGGGCTTGTGCGCAGCAAGAACATGCTTTCAGTGCTGATGCAGACCACGCTGATCGCCTGCGTGGTCATGATCATCTGGGTGACATATGGCTATTCGATGGCCTTCGGCGGCGGCACCAGCCCCTACTGGGGTGGGTTCGGCAAGCTGTTCCTCGCGGGTGTCACGACCGACAGCATGTCGGCGACATTCAGTGCGGAATACGTGATCCCGGAATATCTGTTCATTGTGTTTCAGATGACCTTCGCGGCCATCACGCCTGCACTGATCATCGGGGCCTTTGCGGAGCGCGTCAAATTCAGCGCCGTTCTGCTGTTTTCGGCGATCTGGGTGACATTCGCCTATTTCCCCGTGGCCCATATGGTCTGGGATGCGGCAGGCCTGATCTATAACATGAGCGCGATCGACTTTGCCGGCGGCACGGTGGTGCACATCAACGCGGGCGTTGCAGCCCTTGTCGGTTGCCTCGTGATCGGCAAGCGGATGGGTTACGGCAAGGACAACATGGCCCCGCATTCGATGGTCATGACGATGATCGGCGCATCCATGCTGTGGGTTGGCTGGTTTGGCTTTAACGTCGGTTCGAACCTTGAGGCGAATGGCGGCGCGACACTGGCGATGATCAACACCTTTGTTGCCACCGCAGCCGCTGTCGTGGCCTGGTGCGCATTTGAAGCGATCCAGCGTGGCAAGGCGTCGATGCTGGGTGCGGCCTCGGGCATGGTGACCGGCCTTGTGGCGATCACCCCCGCCTGTGGCACGACGGGCCCGATGGGCGCGATCGTGCTTGGTATCGTGGCGGCGGCGGGCTGCTACTTCTTTGTGACGGTGGTCAAGAACAAGCTGAAGTATGACGACAGTCTGGACGTCTTCGGCATCCACGGCGTCGGCGGCATCATCGGTGCCATCGGCACGGGTATCCTGTGCGCACCGTCGCTGGGCGGCACCGGGTTTCTGGTCGAGGCGGGGACCATGGGCGCACAGGTGATGGCGCAGATCAAAGCGGTGGGGATCACCGTGATCTGGACGGCAGTCGTCGCCTTTGTCGGCTTCAAGGTGGTCGATCTGATCGTGGGTCTGCGCGTTGATGATGACAGCGAACGGATGGGGCTTGACCAGACTTCACACGGTGAAGCAGCCTATCACGGGTAAACCACGGCGGGGGCCGGATCCGTCTGGCCCCAAAGACTTGCCCACGGGACTCTCCCCCTTTGGGTAAACTCAGACGGCCCGCAGGTCCTCCCCCTGCGGGCCGTTTCTTGTATTGCCCGCTGGGATCAATCGACCAGTGCGATGGCGTTCTTTTCATGCCGTGCGCACAATTGCGACAGGCGGGCATTCTGCAGGATTGGCCGTGCGGGGGTCAGCGTGGCATCCAAACGACCGGGGAACAGCGCCTCTAACTCTGCGACCGCATCCGCGCCCATGGCACGGCGCGCCTGTGGGCCGGTCAACAGCGTTTCGGACGGCGCACCTTCGGCAAAGATGATTTCATGCTGGTCCAGCAGCAGATGGAAATAGGTGATCGGGCCGGGATGACGCGCCTTTTCGATCCCCGTCAGCGATGTCAGTTTGATCGCGGGCACAAGCACCTCGCGTGCGCCGAACATCCGTTCCGCCACCTTTGACTGCACCAGCATCCGGTGCTGCCGCGACACATAAAGATCGCGTTCAGGCAGGCCGTGGCCAAGCGCTTCCTTGACGATCCGCACGGGCGCGAGTGTTCCCGTCGCAAGGCAGGCGCTGGACCCGATCCAGCGGATCGGTTGCGCACCATTGTCGCGCGTGATGACAAGATCGCCCGCGCGCAAGCATTCAACCGGGCGATTCCCGCCCGCGGTCAGAATACGCGTGCCACGCGCAAAGCAGGTCACGGCGTTCCATGTCTGACGATCGGCTGTCAGGCCGGAAAAGACGTTCCCGTTCAGACTGTTCAAGGTGAGTGACCGGATCGGCCCCGCGTTCATCGCAACCTGATCGGCATTTGCCGCGAATTCTGGCGCCCAATAGGCATTCCCGGCCGTATCCTGAAAGATCACAGCGGTGATCGAGGCGGTCGTGCCGTCGGTATAGGTGATTGTCGCGTTATAGATCGCGGAGGAATCGAACGTCTGGTTCGCACCGCCATTGATCCGAAAATTCTCAGCCGGGGAGTTATCCTGATCGTAGGCCGTGGCCGTTCCGCCCGCAAAACCGGTGGAACCGGGCGAAAACGTCTGTGCGTTGTTCAGCAGCGCATTATTGGGGCCGCCAAACGTCGACCCCACCAACGCGGACGCATTTTCCGCCGTGGTATTCCCTTCGGTGGTGTCGATATCGGCCACATTACCGAGCGAAAACACCGTGAATGTTGTTGGCATCGGCCCATCCCTCCAAGCGCGCACATTCGAAAATGGCCCGCAATTGATGCAAAACTCCCGAAAACCAATGCAGACTGCCATAGAACCTGACCTGAATTGTGGCGCGGGTCGGGCGAATGTCGGGCAGATCTGTTGAATTGTCAGATCAACTGGTCGTAGGCGGCGACCGCAATCGTGTTCAACAACGCGCGCGGGATGTCACCCACCACGGCGCAGCTTAGCCCTTCGTCCATCCAGAAGAACGTCTGCGCCCCATCGTCCTGCGCAAACTGGAAGGCGGTGCTTTGCCGATCACCACGCGGCAGGATGTACAGCGTGACGCGCGCGCCGCTGGCATCTTCATACATGTAGAACGCCGCCGGCCCCTGCGCCGATGGCACGATCCGTCCGCCCAGCAAGGCAAAGCCCGTGGCGGTAAAATCGGGGGGCTGCATGTCGCGGCCCATGCGTTTGGACATCCATGTTTTCAGATGTTCGCTATCGGATGCAGGCACTTCGACCGGGTGGCGCACTTCGGCGACAAAGGTTTCATGCGCCTGCAACGCGGCCAAGTGCAGGCTTTGCATCTGCGGTGTCACCCCCGCCAGATCACGCGCAAACCAACCCGCCCCGATGCCAAGCGCCATCACGGCGACGGCGGCGGCAACCTGCCACAGGGGACGGCGGGGCGGCGGGGCTGCTTCGGTGCGGCGAATGATATCGGTCATGCGGGCGGGGACGGGTTCATCGGCAATCGGGGCGTAAAGTGCGCCAAGGGCCGCATCCTGCGCCGCCCAGTCGGCCAGCATGGCCTGTGCGGCAGGATCAGCAGCCACGCGCGCAGCCATGGCAAGGGCGGCATCGGGGGGCAGGGTGCCCATCTGAAAGGCCAGCAGGTCTTCGTCTGTCAGGTGTGGGTCTTGCGTCATGTCGTTGCTTCTTTCTGCCCAGAGCGGCTGCCCTTGGGATCGTCGGCCCCGCGTCCGGTAAGCGCACGCAAACTGGCCCGTGCCCGCGCGATGCGCGACATCAGCGTGCCTTTTGGAATGGCAAGGATTGTGGCCGCCTCATCAAATGTCCGGCCTTCCAGTGCCACCATCAGCAGGGCGGCGCGCTGGTCGTCCGGCAAACGGCCCATGGCGGCATGCACTTCGACCAGATCAAGATGCGCCTCTTGCCCACCTGTGCGCGCCGGTTCGTGCGGCAAATCATCAACCGCAATCAGATGGCCGGGCCGTGGTGCCGCGCGGACAAGATCGCGGTACCGGTTCAGCATGATGCGGAACAGCCAGGCCTGAACCGGGCCATCACCGCGCCACGCATGGCGTTTGGCAACGGCCCGTTCCAGACAATCCTGCACCAGATCATCGGCGCGTGCCCGATCCCGCACCAGCGCATGCGCATACCGGCGCAGCGCGGGGATGGCAGCCTCGATCTCGTCCAGAACCGTCATTTGCGGCCTTTATGTCAGGGCTTGGCCACATGCCAGACATCACCCTTGCCGTCGCCGGTGATATCCCCGGCGGCAACATCGGTGACAAAGGTATAAAGCGGCATGCCCTTGTAGGTCCACTGATAGGTGCCGTCGCTGCGTTCGATCACGCCCCAGTCACCAGTCGCTACATCGGCTTCGGTTGCGGCAAGGATCGGCCATTTCGCCACGCAGTCGCCCTCGCAGGCGGAAACGCCCTCGCTGTCCTTGTCAAAGGTATACAGCGTCATGCCGCCTTCGGTCACGAGGATCGGCCCACCAGCGAACTCGGCGGTCATGGCGGGGGCGGCCATTGCCTGGCCGGTGGCCAGCAGCAGCGCAAATGTCGCGGTTGTCATGCGGTTCATGGTGTCACTCCCTTGTCAAACGGGCGGCAGTTCTTGCCGCACCTGTGGGGAATGACGGGGGCGGCAGCGAAATAATCCCTGCCGCCCCGATAAAGTTTGCCCGCTTTACTTGTAGCGTTTGAACTGGCCGCTGTTCAGACGGTCAAGATAGCTGTTCAACTCACGCTTCACGATCGGCATCAGGCAATAGAGCGCCGTGATATTGACCACCGCCATCGCAAAGATCGCCGCATCCGAAAAGTCGATCACCGGGCCAAGATTGGCTGCAGCCCCGATCACGATGAAAAGACAGAAGATCAGCTTGAACGACAGCTCTTGCGTGCGGCCCTCGCCGAACATGTAGGTCCATGCCTTCAAGCCATAGTAGGACCAGCTGATCATGGTGGAGAACGCGAACAGGATCACCGCAACCACCAGCGCATAGGGAAACAGCCAGTGCGTATCCCCGAATGCCGCCGACGTCAGGCCAACGCCCGATGCACCGCTGACCGTCTGGATCGTGTTGCCACCTTCGACCATCAGGTATTGCCCGGTGGCGGGGTCGGTCATCAACTCACCCGAAATCACGATGACAAGGGCGGTCATGGTGCAGATCACCACGGTGTCGATGAACGGCTCCAGCAGCGACACAAAGCCTTCGGTGATCGGCTCTTTGGTGCGCACCGCCGAATGGGCGATGGCCGCCGAACCCACACCTGCCTCGTTCGAAAACGCCGCCCGCCGGAACCCTTGGATCAGCGCGCCGATGGCCCCGCCGACAATGCCGTTGCCGGTGAACGCGCCATCGAAAATCTGGCTGAAGGCCAAACCAATATGCTGCGCGTTCAGGATCAGGATCAGCAGCGCCGACCCGACGTAAAGGATGCCCATGAACGGCACGATCTTTTCGGTGACCTGCGCGATGGATTTGATCCCGCCCACGATCACCGCAAACACGATGGCCGCAAAGATCACCCCGGTGATCCAGCCCGGATAGTCGCCAAACACGCCCGCCAGTTGCTGATGCGCCTGATTGGCCTGAAACATGTTGCCCCCGCCCAGTGCGCCCAGCACGCAAAAGATCGAGAACAGGATCGCCATCACCTTGCCGCCCGGAATGCCACGTTCGGCAAAGCCCTTGGTGATGTAATACATCGGGCCGCCCGAAACCGTGCCATCGGGATATTCGTTGCGGTATTTCACACCCAGCGTGCATTCGGTGAATTTCGACGCCATGCCCAGAAGGCCCGCGAGGATCATCCAGAACGTCGCGCCTGCGCCGCCAATGCCCACGGCCACCGCAACGCCTGCGATATTGCCAAGGCCAACGGTGCCCGACAGCGCCGTTGCCAGCGCCTGAAAGTGGCTGACCTCGCCCGCGTCATGGGGATCGGAATACTTGCCCGCAACCAGATGCAGGGAATGCCGGATCACCCGGAACTGGATGAACCCGAAATACACGGTAAAGATTGTTGCGCCGACAACCAGCCACATCACGATCCACGCGAAATTCGTGCCGGGGATCGGTGCAAAGATGAAATTCACGAACCAGCCGGTGGCCGAGGCAAAGGCCGCGTTCACCTGTTGGTCAAGGGTCATGGCGGCTTCGGTCTGCGCATGGGCGGCCTGCGCGGCCATCATCGCAAATGCCGTGAACAGCGCCAGCCGCGCTTTGGTCAGAATGGACATGATGGTTTCCCTGTCGTTGGTGTTTTTCTTGAACATTACGGCACGATCGTCACGGGCACCGGCGACATCTGCGCCAATGTGCCGGCAACCGATCCGAACAGCCGTGCGACAAGCGTCGATTGCCCGGTGCGCCCGATGATGATCTGCGCGGCACCCGCCTCTTGCGCGATGGCCACCAGCGTGTCGGGCACATTGCCATAGCGCATTTCCGACGTTGCCTTGATACCGGCCGTCTTCATCTGGTCCATGATCGGATCGACGATGGCTGATTTCGCGCGGGCCAGTTCCTCGCCGCGCCGCTTGTGCCGTTCGGCCAGTTCTTCCTGCGTCAGAAAACTGTAGGGCGACCATTCCAGCACATGCGCGATCAGGATCGACGCACCGCTGGTTTTCGACCGTTCGACAGCATAGTCCACGGCCCTTTGGGCCGCCGGACTGCCATCATAGGCCACGATATATTGGTTGGACATTGCATTCTCCCCTCTGTTGCCCCGTTGAATCAGGGCCTCCGATTTCATGCGTTGCCGTGTCGCCGCACCGCGCGAACACGCAGCCGTGATGCAACCCATGGTTCAGTAACCCCCCAAAAGCGCGGTGAGTTCAGAAGTTTCGAAATTTGGAAACAGCGGCCTTATGCGCCGAACACTGACTTTATTGCTGACATTTCATGTCACCAACCCGTGCGCCGCGTGCCAATCGGCAAGGCTCGCGTCAGGGTAGCCGTCGAACTGCGCATCACCGGGGCGGACGTGGGGCACAACCCAACCCGCCTTGAACGGCAGCATGATATGCACGTTTTCGGGCGGGGTGGGCAGCGGGGTATCAATCGCCGACGCATGCGGATGCACGAGGTCCGGCCAACGTGCATCCCACACCCACAGCGCCGATCCGCAGGTGCCGCAAAAGTGCCGCTCTGCGGTGCCGACGCGGGCGGCATCAGCGGTGGCATAGCCGCGATAGATGCGGACGTTCTCGCGGCCCGTCACCTGCAATGTCGCGAAATCCGCGCCAAGGTTGATCGCATAGCCGCCCCCGCCCGCCGTTTTGCGGCAGATCGTGCAATAGCAGTGCATGTAGGGATAGGGCGCATGGCTTTGCACGCTGAACGTCACCGCGCGGCAATGGCATGACCCTTCCAGATGCATGGCTATGCCGCCACCTTCGCAATCGCCGCCGCAAGGATCGGCACAGTACGCGCGTTCAGCCCGGCAATGTTGATGCGGCTGTCGCTGACCATGTAGATGCCATGATCCACCCGCAGCGTTTCCACCTGTGCCTCTGTCAGCCCCAATCGGCTGAACATGCCGCGATGGCCTGCGACGAAATCGAACCGGTCGGAATTGGTCGGCGCGGCGCAGCGCATCGGCCAGCGTCTGGCGCAGGGTCAGCATGTTCAGCCGTACCTCTTCCAGTTCGGCCTTCCAGTCGGCGGTCAGGGCCGCATCTTCAAGGATCATCGTCACGACCCGCGCGCCGTGATCGGGCGGAAAACTGTAGTTCTGGCGGTTCAGGTAGTTCAGGTTGCCTTGCGTGACCGCCCGCCGCGTGCCCACGCCCAGTGCAATCAGAACCCCGGTTCGTTCGCGGTAGATGCCGAAGTTCTTGGAACACGACGCCGCAATCAGCACTTCGGGAAACCGCGCGGCAATCATCCGGGTGGCAGCCGCGTCTTCCTCCAGCCCATCGCCAAAGCCCTGATAGGCAATGTCGATGAACGGGATGGCCCCTTTTGCCGCCAGCAGATCGGCCACCGCCGCCCATTGGCCCGCATCCAGATTGGCCCCCGTCGGGTTGTGGCAGCAGCCATGCAGCAGCACGACATCGCCTGCCGCCACGCCAGCAAGATCGGCCATCAGCCCGTCGAAATCCACGCCGCGCGTAACCGCATCGAAATAGCGGTATTCGGCCATCGGCATGCCCAGATACTTGATGATCGACGGATGGTTCGGCCATGTCGGGTTGCTGATCCAGACCCGCGCCTTGGGCGAGGCCAGCCGGATCAGTTCCAGCGCCTGCCGGATCGCCCCCGTGCCGCCCGGCGTGGCGACACTCGCCGCGCGGTCGGCATATCCATCGCCAAGGATCATCCCCACCATCGCCGCGTTGAAGGCCGGATCGCCGGCCAGCCCGGTATAGGTCTTGGTCGTCTGCACCTCCCACAGCTTTTTCTCGGCGGCCTTCACCGCGCGCATCACCGGCGTCAGGCCCGTCGCATCCTTGTAGACGCCGACGCCAAGGTCGATCTTCCCATCGCGGGGATCGTCCTTGAACATCTGGATCAGGGCAAGGATCTTGTCGGCAGGCTGCGGGTTCAGTGTTTCGAGCATGTCATTCCCGGCCTACGCAGCCGGCCCCTTTTCAATCGGCAGATCGTCATACATGCCCCATTCGGCCCATGACCCGTCATAGAGGCCGTGGTTCTTGTGGCCCAGCCGTTCCAGCGCCAGGGACAGCACCGCCGCCGTCACCCCTGACCCGCAGGTCGTGATCGCGGGCTTTGCCAGATCAACCCCGGCCGCCGTGAACACATCGCGCAACGCGGCCAGCGGTTTCATCGTGCCATCGGGGTTCAGCAGACTGCCATAGGGCACCGACCGTGCCCCCGGAATATGCCCGGCCCGCAGCCCCGCGCGGGGTTCCGGTGCCGCGCCTGCAAAGCGCGGCGCGGCGCGGGCATCAATGATCTGCGCATGGCCCAGCTTGGACGCGTTCGCCACTTGGGTTACATCCTTGACCAGCCCCGCCTGCCGCTGCACCGTCATGTGCCGGTCGCGGATCACGGGGGGCATGTCTTCGACCTCGCGTCCCTCGGCCTGCCATTTGGGAAAGCCGCCGTCCAGCACCGCCACATCCGTCTTGCCCATCAAACGGAACAGCCACCACACACGCGCGGCGGAAAACAGGCCCGTGCCATCATAGATCACCACCTGATGCCCGTCGCCTACGCCCATCGCCCGCATCCTGCTGATGAACTTTTCGGGCGGCGGGGCCATGTGCGGCAGGTCCGACCGATGGTCGCTCAGATCATCAATGTCGAAAAACCGCGCGCCGGGAATGTGGCTCGCGGCATATTCGGCCTTCGCATCCCGCCCCGCGTCCGGCAGATACCATGACGCATCCAGCACCCGCAGATCGGGGTCGCGCAGATGGGCGGCCAACCATGCGGTGGATACCAGCGTTTTGGGATCATCGGGGTTTTGGGTGGCCATGGCGGGCTCCACTTTGGGGTCACCCGCACTTAGCCTTGTGCCGCCTTGCAGGCAAGCCAAAGTGACGGGCCGGGCACCTTGGCACCCGGCCCCGCTGTTATTTCTTGGCCATCATGTTCTTTACGATACCCACGATCACCATCACGATCCCGCCGCCTGCGCCGCCGCCCGCGACGTTTGTCAGGATGGACGAAAGATCCAGTCCTGCCGCCGCATCCGGGGCCATTCCCAACTGGGACAGCAGCGCGCCACCAACCCCGCCGCCGACAATCCCGGCAATGGAGTTGCCCAGAACGCCCAGATCAAGGTTCTTCATGATCTTGCCAATGACGTTGCCGCCAACGGCACCCGAAATCAGTTGGATGATAATCTGTTCCATACTTGTCACTCCCTCGGTCCGGGTCTCGTTCCGGATTTCCCGGCACATATTGCTGATCCTCTGACGTGCATGCACGCCGGCCAGTCACGGGATTGTGACAGACTGTATCAAATTCGGCAACAATCGCTTTGTTTTATGGCGTTTGATGACATGACAGGCATCGTGGCCGGGCTGCGTCAGTCCGTGCGCGCGCCCTGTTTCATCAACCGCTGCTTTTGCCGGTTCCAGTCGCGCGCCGCTTCGGTCGCGCGTTTGTCGGCCTGCTTCTTGCCCTTGGCGACACCGATCTTCAATTTCACGATGCCACGGTCGTTGAAATACATCTTCATCGGCACGATGGTCATGCCTTCGCGGCCCACAGCCGCCCAGAGCCGCGACAATTGTTTCTTCGATACCAGCAGTTTGCGCCGCCGCCGTTCTTCATGGCCGAATGTCTTGGCCTGCAGATAGGGCGCGATATAGCCGTTGATCAACCACAACTCGCCCCCCTCCACGCTCGCATAGCTTTCCGCGATGTTTGACCCGCCAATGCGCAGGGATTTCACCTCGGACCCCAGCAGCATGATACCCGCCTCGATATCCTCTTCGATATGATAGTCGAACCGCGCGCGGCGATTCTCGGCAATCAGCTTGGAATTGGGGTCGGAGTGTTTCACCATGATGGGGCCGAGATAGGCGACGTCGGACGTTTAGTCCAGATCAGTGGGGAAATGACTGCCATGTTCATCCAGATTGCCATCGGCACGGGGCTGTTGCTGGCCTCGATCCTGATTGCCGCGATCAGTGCCTGGGTAATGGAAGTCCTGTTTCAGCACGGCCATGGCTGGTTGATGCGCGAACCGCATCGCCCGAAACTGATGGTGCTGATGGTGGGTGTGTCGCTCTGGGTGCTGGGCATCATTACGGCGGGGGTCTGGGTCTGGGCCGGGGCGTTCTATGCCTTGGGCATTTTTCCGAACCTGGAAGAGGCGGTCTATTTCGCCATCGTCAGCTATACGACGCTGGGGTTTGGCGATGTGTTGTTGCCTGTGGAATGGCGGCTACTCGCGGGGATGGCGGCGGCCAACGGCCTGTTGAACTTTGGCCTGCTGACCGCACTTCTGGTCGAGGCGTTGCGCCATGTCCGTCTGGGGCAGGTCGAACACCGCCGCCGCAAGACGCGCGACTGATCCACGCACGGCCTTTGAAATCCTTGCGCCTCCCCTCCCCCCCTTGTGGGGAGGGGGCAGGGGGGATGGTCAGGCCGCCAGCCGCACTGCAGCCCCTCCCGCTGGCCCGCCGTCCAGCCGCGCCAGCAAGGCCCATGCGCTGCGCAGGTCAAGCCTGGTAAAGTCTGTCGTCATCGTGGCATGCGCGCCTTCCAGAATACCGGGGCAGCGCAGCATCGCGCCTGCATTGGCATAGACAATCTCCTCAGACGCGAACAGCGGCGTGATGATTTCCACGTCATCCGTCATCGCCACCCGCCGCGCCCCGCGCCAGCCCACAAGGGCTGTCGCCGGGATCAGCACCAGTGCTGCATCCGGCAACATCGCATCGCCCATCGTGTCCAGCAGCACATGCTGACCCGACAGCAGATGCAGGTCCGCGTCATTGTCGATGGTGCCTCCCGGCACATGCACCAGATGCACATCGGGCTGCGGCGCGATCCATTGCCGATCCAGCCCCAGCACCGGGGCCAAGCCCGCCATCCACCGTGTAGACGCTGCTGCCAATCCGCAGCGCCCCTGCGGCCTGCCAGCCCGATTGCGTTTCGATCATCGTTGATGCCAGCAGTCCGCTGCCCAAAGGCAGGTTGGTGCGGTTGGCCGGGGTAACCGGGGTTGCGGCAATGCGGGAAAAATCATTCTGGAACATGGCGTATCCTTTCGGTGTTAATCTGTGTGGCGGTCATCTGAACCTTGTGCCCAATCGGCACCCGAATTTCGCCGTTTTTTGGTCTTGAAAATGGCACCGATGTGGCACTGATGAGGCAACGGAAACACCGCGCCGCCATGATCGCCCGGTGTCGCCATAATGTATCCGCGTTCACCGCAGGTTAACCATTTATTGATTAAAAATCAGCGCTTTGTGGTCGGTGTCCGAATCACCGCGTCCGGCGGCTCTGGGTCAGGACATAGATGCCGCTGGCCACCACGATGGCGCTGCCGATGATTGTGAATGTGTCCGGCACCTCGTCAAACACCACAAACCCCAGGATCAGCGCGAACAGCAACCGCATATAGCGGAACGGCGTCACCGCCGAGACCTCGCCCGTGCGCATCGCCCCCGTCAGCGCGGTGTAGGCACCAACGCCAACGATCGTCGCGCCCGCAACAAGCATCAGCGCCTTGGCAGGTGGCACCGCAAACTCACCGTTCACCAGCAGAATGATGATCCCCGCGATGACCAGCATCATGAACCCCACCACACCCAGCTGCATGTTCGACAGCGCAGGCGGCGAGGCGCGCGTGGCCAGATCGCGTCCGGCAAACCCGATCAACCCGATCACCGTCAGGATCGACAGTGCGTCAAACCCTTCCAATCCCGGCCGGATAATCAACAACACGCCCACAAAGCCCGCGATGATCGCAGCCCAGCGGCGCCACCCCACCACCTCGCCAAAGATCACCGCAGCCCCCGCCACCACCACCAAAGGCGTCGCCTGAAGTATCGCCGATGCCACCGACAGCGGCGTCAGCGTGATCGCCAGCGCATAAAACAGCCGACCTGTGATCTCGAACCCCGACCGCAGCAGCATCGGGCGTGACAGCAATGCAGCCGGAAACACCGCCTCGCCCCGCGCCAGCGTCAGCGCGGCAAAAATTGCCATCCCGCCAAGACCGAACAGCGTAATCACCTCGCCCACCGGCATCAGACGGGACGCGGATTTCAGCAACATATCCTCAACCGCGAACCCCGCCATCGCGGCGATCATGTAAAGACTGCCGCGCAGGTTGGCGTCGCGGCCAAAGGCTGCGGTCAATTCAGAATGCCGGCATGCCGCATGGCGGCCTTGATGCGGTCTTTCGTGCCATCGGTCAGCCCCACCAGCGGCAGGCGCACCTCGTCCGAACACTTCCCCAGCACCGACAGCGCGTATTTCGCCCCCACCAGCCCCGGCTCGATGAAAATCGCCTCGTGCAGCGGCATCAGCCGATCCTGATAGGCCAGCGCCTTTGCGAAATCCCCCGCCAGCGTCGCCGCCTGAAACTCGGCGCACAACCGCGGGGCCACGTTCGCCGTCACGCTGATGGCACCCACCCCGCCATGCGCGTTGAACCCCATGGCCGTGGCATCCTCGCCCGACAACTGGATGAAGTTCGCGCCACAGGTCGCCCGCTGCATCGACACCCGTTCAATCTTGCCCGTCGCATCCTTGACCCCGATGATGCGCGGCAACCGGGAAAGCGCACCCATCGTGTCCGGCGTCATGTCGATCACCGACCGCGGCGGGATGTTGTAGATGATGATCGGCAGGTCGCAGCAGTCATGCAGGGCCGTGTAATGCGCGATCAGCCCGGCCTGCGTCGGCTTGTTGTAATAGGGCGTCACCACCAGTGCGGCATCCGCGCCCACGGCATGCGCATGGCGCATCAGGCTGATTGCCTCGGCGGTGTTGTTCGACCCCGCCCCCGCAATCACCGGCACCCGGCCCGCCACCGCCTTGACCACCGTTTCCACCACCGTCTGATGTTCGGTATGGCTTAGCGTCGGGCTTTCGCCTGTGGTCCCCACCGGGGCAATTGCATTCGATCCTTCGGCGATGTGCCACTCGACCAGTTTTTTCAGCGTGTCCAGATCAAGTTGGCCGTCCTTGAACGGCGTCACCAGGGCTGGAATGGACCCTTTGATCATGGCACGCGTCTCCTCTGGTTGTCCGGGGTATGGCCTCCCGGCTGATTCAATCGCCCTGTTAGCGCCCCGCGCGCAGATTGCCAAGTTCGCCGATGACAGCTTCGTTGCTTGAAGCCCGCCGCCCCATGCGCCAAATATGTCCTCATGAAAACCGCGTTCCTTGCCCTCACCCTCGCCCTGACCACGCCCGCCCTTGGCGATGACGCGGATGATCTGCGCGCCGCCCTGCGCTATGTCGCGGCCGATGACTGGTCTGCGGCGGCGGCCACAGTGTCTGGCGACATTGCACGCGACATCGTGGAATGGCACCGCCTGCGCGCCGGCGAAGGGCGCCTGGGCGACTATGAGGCGTTCCTTGCCCGCCGCCCCGACTGGCCCGGCCTAGCCCTGTTGCGGTCGGAAGGTGAGGTCGCCGTCGCCCGCTCCACCGACCCCGCCCGCGTTATCGCTTGGTTCGGCACAGAAAAACCCCGCACTGCAACAGGCGCGCTTGCGCTGATCCGCGCGCTGATCGCCCAAGGCCGCACCGCCGAGGCCGAGGCCGAGGCTTTTCGCGCCTGGACCGAACTGCCCTTTGATGCGGCGGATCAGACCTATCTTCTGGATCAATTCGGCGGTGCCCTTGCCGTCGCACATGAGGTGCGCCTTGATCGCCTGCTGTGGGATGATGGCCGCACCGGGGAAATCACCCGCATGCTGCCGCTTGTCTCGCCCGATTGGCAGAAACTGGCCGCCGCCCGGATCGCCCTGCGCACCGAGGCCGCGAATGCGTCGGCGCTGGTGGAATCCATCCCCACATCGGTCGCGAATGACGCAGGTCTTGCCTATGACCGGTTCGTCTGGCGCATGCGCAAGGATCGCACGGATGATGCGCTGGCCCTCATCCTTGAACGGTCTGAAACCGCCGCTGGCCTTGGCGATCCTGCCGCATGGGCCGACCGCCGGGCGGGGCTTGCCCGGCTGCTTGCGCGCGAAAACCGCCCGCAAGAGGCCTACCGCGTCGCCGCGCGGCATCAGTTGACGGCTGGCGCGGATTACGCCGATCTGGAATTTCTCGCAGGCTTCATCGCGCTGCGCAAACTGGGCGATCCGGCCACGGCGCTGCAACATTTCACCAACCTGAAATCCGCCGTCGTCACCCCGATCAGCGTGTCGCGCGCGCTGTATTGGCAGGGCCGCGCGATGGAGGATGCGGGCAATGATGCCGATGCCGAACAGGCGTATCGCGCCGCCGCAAGCTATGCCACCGCCTACTATGGCCTGCTTGCCGCAGAACGCCTTGGCCTGCCGCTCGATGCTGCGCTGATCGCCGATGCCCGCCCGCCCGGTTGGCAGCAATCGGCCTTTGCGGGCGATTCCGTGCTGGTTGCCGCCCGCCTGATGCTGGCTGCAGGTGACCGCGCCGGGGCGAAGCGTTTCCTTCTGCATCTGGCCGAAAGCCTGAATGCGACCGAGTTGGATCAGTTGTCCGACATGACCCTTGCGATGGATGAACCCCATCTGTCGCTCGCCATCGCCAAGGCCGCCGCCGAACGCGGCATCATCCTGCCGCGCGCCTATTTCCCGGTGACGGCGATGGTGCCCGATGGCCTGCCCGTCAGCCGTGCGCTGGCCCTGTCCATCGCCCGGCGGGAAAGCGAATTTGACCCTGTTGTCGGCAGCAGTGCAGGCGCGCGCGGGCTGATGCAACTGATGCCCGCCACCGCCGAACGCATGGCAAAGGAAACCGGACAGGATTTTGCCCTCAGCCGCCTGACATCGGACCCCGCCTTCAACGTCTCGCTTGGCTCCGCCTATCTGCGGGTGCTGGTCGATGAATTCGGGCCTTCGGTGGCGCTGGTCGCATCGGGCTATAACGCAGGCCCCGGCCGCCCCCGCCGCTGGGTCACCGAATTCGGCGATCCCCGCGATCCGGGCGTAGATGTGATCGACTGGGTGGAAACCATCCCCTTCACCGAAACCCGCACCTACGTGATGCGCGTGGTCGAAAGCCTCGTGATCTACCGCGCCAAACTGAAAGGTGCTGTCGGGCCGGTCAGGGTAACGGCGGAACTGCGGGGGTAGGGCGGTGTGCTTGCGCCCCCCATCCGATCACGCAATGTTTCAAAAGTCTTAACGCGCCCTGTGGATAACTTTGTCTTCATATTGATTTAATTGAATAATCCTGAAAATTGACAGCCGTCAATTTGCCCCGCCCTGCTGCCCCCGCACCCGTTGCCGCCACAGCGTGAACAGCCCCGCCGCCACCACAATCAACGCGCCAATCGCAACATGCGGCGTCAGCACCTCGTCAAAGATCACGATGCCAAGGCCGGACGCGAATACCAGTTGCAGATAGGCGAACGGCTGTACCGCACTCGCCTCGGCCAGCGCGTAAGCCTTGATCAGGCAGTAGTGCCCCGACGCGCCCGTCACGCACAGCGCCGCCATCAGCCACAGATCGCCGCCCGCCATCGGCTGCCACGACCAGATGCCAAGTGCGGTCATGGTCACCGCCCCCATGATCCCGGTCCAGAAAAAGCTGACCAATGCCGCATCCTTGCGCGCCACATACCGCGTCAGCACCCCGTAGACCGCAAACATCACCGCAGCCAGCAATGCCACCCCCGCCCCCGGTGTGAACGCGTCAGCCCCCGGTTGCAGGATCACCAGAATCCCCACGAACCCCGCTGCAATCGCCGTCCACCGCCGCCAGCCCACGCGCTCTTTCAGCACGGGCCATGACAGGGCAGCGATCACCAGCGTATAGCAGGCAAAAATCGCATGCGTGCCCACCAACCCGATCATCGTGAACGCGACGACAAGCACACAGATCTGCAACGCCAGCAGCACGCCCCGCAACATCTGCAATTTACGAAAGTGCGCGCCGAACGCCGCCCTGATCCCGCCCTGCGTGCGCGACGCGATCAGCATGACAAAGGCCGCGAAAAACCAATAGCGGATCATCACCACCATCAGCACGTTGTATTGCTCTGCCAGATACCGCGACAACGCGTCCTGCACCGAAAAGATGATCGTCGCCAGCACCATGAAACCGATGCCTGCGCGGATGTTCTGTACGGTCATGTTGGTTTCGCCCGCCGTGTCATCGCCAGCGTCACCAATCCCGCAACGATCACGATGGCCGCCCCCACAACGACATGGCGCTCCAGCGCTTCGTCATAGACGATGACACCAATCAGGCTGACCAGCACGATCTGCAGATAGGCAAAGGGCTGCACCACGCTCGCCTCGGCCATCTCATAGCATTTGATCAGCACATAATTCCCCAGCAGCGCCAGCAGCGCATAAGCCCCCATCAGCACCCAGTCATAGCCCGCCATCGACTCCCATCGCGGCAGGCCCACCAACGTCATCAGAACTGCGCCAATGGCCCCAGACCAGAACAGGCTGGTGAACGACGTGTCCTTGCGCGACGCCATCCGCGTCAGCACGGAATACAGCGCAAACATGCTGGCAGCGGCCAGAGGCAACAGGGCTGCCAAGGAAAACACCCCTGTCCCCGGTTGCAGGATCACGATCACCCCGATCATGCCCGCCACAATCGCCGCCCAGCCGCCCCAGCCCAACCGCTCGCCCAGAATAGGCCCTGACATTGCCGCCACCAGTAGCGGGCAGACGGCAAATACCGCATGGCTTTCGATCAGCCCGATCAGGGTATAACCCCAGATGATGACGCACACCTCGGCAATCAACAGACAGGCCCGCGCCAGATGCAGCAAGGGCTGTGTGGTGGTGACCGACCGCAGGCCACCGGGCTGGCGCGAGGCCCAGATCACAACAAACGCGGCAAAACCCCAATAGCGGATCATCACCACCATCAGCACGTTGTAGGTTTCCGCCAGATGACGTGAAAACCCGTCCTGTGCGGCAAAGATCGTGACGGCCAGGATCATCAGCCAGATACCGGCACGGGTATTCGTCTTCACGCCAGAACTCCTGCCGACATGTGCCGCTTGGTGCCGAAACCGGGTCGCCGTTCCACCGTGAAACCCGCTTCTGCCAGCGCGCGCCGCACATGCCCGGCTGCTGTATAGGTCGCAAAACTGCCGCCCGGTGCGGTGTGCGCGGCCACGGCGGCCATCAGATCGGCCGCCCATAGCTCCGGGTTCTTGGCGGGTGAAAAGCCATCCAGAAACCACGCATCGGCGCGATCCGTCCATGCGGGCAGGGTATCGCGGGCATCGCCCAGCAGGATCGTGGCGTGCAGATCATCCGCACGGATCACACCACTGTCCCACTGCGCAAACAGCGGCTCTGCCACGGCCAGCGCCGCTGGAAACGCGGCCAAGGCGCGGCGGGTCTGTTCCGCCGTCATCGGAAACGCCTCAAATCCGGTATAGCGCAACGGGCCTGCAACCCCCGCGCCGCGCCACGCCAAAAGTGCGCCCAGCATGTTCAGCCCTGTGCCAAACCCAAGTTCCGCGATGTGAAAACCGGGCGCGAACCGTGCGGGCAGATCATTGCCTGCCAGAAACACATGCCGCGCCTCCTCCAGCCCGCCTGCGATGCTGAAATACGGGTCGTCAAACCGGGTTGAAACCGGGATTACCCCGTCGCGCCAGTCAAGATCAGGATGCTGGAAGCCGTGTATCATTTGCCCTATGCCCGTCTGGCGCGGACCATGGACAGGGGCAGACGGAATGGCAAGGGTCGACGTCACAGTGCGGGGCGCGGGCATTTTTGGCCTGTCGGTTGCCCATGCCTGCGCACGGCGCGGCGCGTGCGTCCGCGTGATTGACCCTTTCGGCATCGGCGCCGGGGCAAGCGGTGGCATCGTCGGCGCGCTGGCGCCGCATGTGCCTGAACAGTGGAATGTAAAAAAGGCGTTTCAACTGGACAGCCTGCTGATGGCGGCAGACTGGTGGGCAACCGTCGCCCGCATCGGTGGCGCGGACCCCGGATATGCACGCACCGGGCGGCTGCAACCCTTGGCCGATGCACGTGCCGTGGAGGCCGCGCGCGCAAGGGAGATTGAGGCTGCGACCTTGTGGCAAGGACAAGCGACCTGGACGGTGGTCCCGGCGACAGGGGTCGCTTGGGAACCCCACAGCCCGACAGGCCTGCTGATCCACGATACACTGAGCGCGCGCATTCATCCGCGCATGGCGCTGGCCGCCCTTGTGGCAGCCATCCGCGGCCAAGGGGGCGAAGTGGCGTTAGACGCCGATGATCAGGGGCAGATCGTCCATGCCACAGGCACCCATGGCCTGACGGTGCTGTCAGACCATTTGGGCCGCAACGTCGGTGGTGCGGTCAAGGGACAGGCGCTTTCCCTGCGGTTTGATGCCAATCACATGCCACAACTGTTCAGCGACGGCTTGCATATCATCCCCCATGCGGACGGCACGGTCGCCGTCGGATCGACCAGCGAAAACCGCTGGGATGATCCCACGACAACGGACGCGCAGCTTGACGCCCTTTACGCCGCCGCCATTGCCACCCTGCCCGCCCTTGCGCATGCGCCCATCGTTGATCGCTGGGCCGCACTGCGCCCTCGCGCACGATCCCGCGCACCGGTACTGGGGGCATGGCCCGGCCGCCCCGGCCATTTCATCGCCAATGGCGGCTTCAAGATCGGCTTTGGCATGGCCCCGAAAATTGCCGAGGTGATGGCCGATCTTGTGCTGGATGGCAGGGATACGATCCCCGACGCCTTTCGCGCTTCGGCACTTTGACCATTTTCGGTCACGACGTCTCCTTCTCTAGGCGGCTGCACATGCAATGTGCGGATTGGGGTCAGACCGCCCCCTTACAGTGCCTTGACGAAGGTGAACGACGTCGCCCGCGCAAAACCGGGGTGGGCCGTCTCGGCGGTCTTTTGAAACCCCATGGCGGCAAAGGCCCGATGATTTTCCGCCAGTTCCACGCGGGTCTGCAGCATCAGCGCGGGTAATCCCATCTGTCGTGCACGTATTTCGGCCACCGCAACCAGTCGCCGCCCCAGGCCTTTGCCCTGCATCGCAGGCTCCACTGCCAGTTTGCCCAGATACAGCGCCTCTGCCCGCCGCGAAAGGGTCACGCAGGCGATCGGAGGCGTACCGATCACCCAGACCTCGCCACCATGGCGCAACCCGTCCACCGTCAGGCTGTGCAACGACGACGGCGGGTTGATCCGCCCCTCCATGCCGGCAAAGGCGCGGTGGATCAGGGCCAGGATCGCTGCCCAGTCGCAAGGGTCGGTGGCGCGGTAAGGGGTCATCGGGTCATTCTGACGGACCGTATCAAATTTCGCAATATCTTGGGGACAACTGGCCCTTCACCGCCATATGCAGGGCATCTTGGTTGACTCATGCCCCGTCTGGCCCGACGATGGTCACCCGATGGAATCATGGGATACTCGCTCTTGCGTCTGACCCGCCTGCGCCTGAATGGCTTCAAAAGCTTTGTCGACCCCACGGATCTGGTGATCCATGAGGGGCTGACAGGCGTGGTCGGGCCGAATGGTTGCGGCAAATCCAATCTGCTGGAGGCGCTGCGCTGGGTGATGGGTGAAAACCGCCCGACAGCGATGCGCGGCGGCGGGATGGAGGATGTGATTTTTGCCGGGGCCGCAACCCGCCCCGCCCGCCATTTTGCCGAAGTGGGCCTGTTCATCGACAATACGGACCGACTTGCGCCATCCGGTTTCAACGATCAGGACCAGATCGAAATCATCCGCCGTATCACGCGCGACGCGGGCTCGGCCTACCGGGCCAACGCGAAAGAGGTGCGCGCACGCGATGTGCAGATGCTGTTTGCCGATGCCTCAACCGGGTCGCATTCGCCCGCACTTGTACGGCAGGGCCAGATCAGCGAACTGATCAACGCCAAGCCCAAGGCGCGCCGCCGCATTCTGGAAGAGGCTGCAGGGATTTCAGGGCTTTACCAACGGCGGCACGAGGCCGAATTACGCCTGTCGGCAACCGAGCAGAACCTGTCCCGCGTCGACGATGTGCTGGAACAACTGGCGGCACAGCTTGCCAGCCTTGCACGGCAGGCCCGTCAGGCCGCGCGCTATCGCGAGATTGGCGAGGAATTGCGCCGCGCCGAAGGCATGCTGTTGTTCCTGCGCTGGCGCGAAGCCGATCAGGCGCGGCTTGACGCCACCGAGGTGCTGCGCGCGCGTCTGATTGCCGCATCGCAGGCCGAGACGGCGGCACGGGCCGCCACCACCGCGCGTGATGCCAGTGATGCGGCCCTGCCCCCCCGGCGCGAGGAAGAGGCAATTGCGGCTGCCGTGCTGCAACGCCTGACCCTTGAACGTGACACGCTTGCCGATCAGGACGCGCGCGCGCACGCCACCATCGACACGCTGCGCGCACGGATTGACCAGTTGACGCGCGACATGGACCGCGAAGCTGGTCTGAACCATGACGCGGGCGAGACGATTGCACGGCTGGATTGGGAGATTGACCAGCTTGCCCGCGCCCATGATGGCCATGATGACAAACTGGCCGAGGCAGCCGAGGCTGCGCGCGTGGCAGCAGGTCTGTTGTCGGACCGCGAAAGCCTGCAGTCGCAGGCGACTGAGGATGCCGCCCGCCTTGCCGCCCGCCATCAGTCGGCCCAGCGTTTGCTGGCCGATACCCGCACGACGCTGGACCGGGCCGAGGCAGAGGCCGCGCGTGCGACCGAGGCCGTCAGTGTTGCTGACGCGGCCCTTGCCACGGCCAGAGACGCCTACGATGCCGCCGAGGAAGGACAGGAATTCTGCGGCAGCCCTGGCCGAGGCGGCCGAGGACGCCTTGTTGCAGACCGAGGCCGCAAGGGCCGAGGCACAAGTCCGCGAGGCCGAGGCCCGCGCCGCAAGGTCATCTGCCGAGGGAGAGGCGAATGCCTTGCGGGCCGAAGTTGCCGCCCTTGCCCGTCTGGTCGACCGCGAGGCGCAGGCGGGATCGCAACTGCTGGATCGTTTGCAGGTGACACCCGGCTATGAAAAGGCGCTGGGCGCGGCCCTGGCGGACGATCTGCGTGCGCCCGAAATTGATGGAGCCACGAAATCCGGCTGGGCGCGGCTGGTGGATTACGCCGCGCCGCAATCCCTGCCACGGGGGGCACAACCCCTGTCGGCCCATGTTGTGGCCCCTGCCGTTCTGGCCCGTCGCTTGGGGCAAATCGGGCTTGTGGACCGCGATCAGGGCCATGCAATGCAGGCCGATTTGCAGCCCGGTCAGCGCCTTGTCAGCGTTGAGGGCGATCTGTGGCGGTGGGACGGGTTCCGCGCCGGGGCCGAGGATGCCCCATCTGCGGCAGCCCTGCGCCTGCAACAGTTGAACCGTCTGGTGCAACTGAAACGCGATCTTGAAGAGGTCGCAGCCCGTGCGGACGGGGCATCGCGCGCGCACGACTCCCTGCAGACACGTCTGGCCGATCTTGCCCGCGCCGATCAACTGGCCCGCGATGCCCGCCGTGCGGCCGATGGGCGCGTGACCGATGCCAACCGTGCAGCCGCCCGGGCCGAGGCCGATGCATCCATCGCGGCAGGCAAGTTGGAGGCGGCAAAGCTGGCCGTGACGCGCTATGCTGACGAGGCGATGGCAGCCCGTGCCCGCCTGCGCGAGGCCGAGGCGGGCGTGGCCGATCTGCCCGATCTCGATGCCGCTCGCGCGACGGTCGAGGACAGTCGGATGACGGTCGAGGCCGCGCGGCTGACGATGCTGACCCGGCGATCTGCGCATGATGAACTGCGCCGTGAGGGCGAGGCGCGGGTGCGGCGTCGGCAAGAGGCGGTCAAAGAGTTGTCGGGCTGGAAGCATCGCCTTGAAACCGCCGAACGCCGGATCGCCGAATTGGCAGACCGCAAGGTCGACAGCGAGGCGGAACTGGAAGATGCGCTTGCCGCACCCGAAGAAATTGCTGCCCGACGCGATGATCTGATGGCGGCAATGGACACAGCGGAGATGCGCCGTCGCGTCGCCGCTGATGCGCTCGCGTTGGCCGAATCTGACCTGCGCACCGCGCAAGAGGCCGAACGTGAGGCGGAACGGGCGGCGGGCGAGGCGCGTGAAGCGCGCGCGCGCGCCGAAGCCCGCGCCGAGGCCGCGACCGAAATCCTGACAGCGGCTGCTAACCGGATCGCCGATGAGATGGCCATGTCACCGCAGCAACTGCTGGAAACGCTTGCGGCCGATCCCGAAACGATGCCGGGGGCCGAGTCGCTGGAAACCGATGTGAACCGCCTGAAACGCCAACGCGAGGCGCTGGGTGCGGTGAACCTGCGCGCCGAAGAGGATGCGGCGGCGGTGCAGACGGAACACGATATCCTGCTTGGCGAAAAGACTGATCTGGACGAAGCGGTCAAAAAGCTGCGTGCCGGGATTGCGGGTCTGAACCGCGAAGGGCGCGAACGGCTGTTGACGGCGTTCGAACAGGTGAACGCCAACTTTGCGACGCTGTTCACCCATCTGTTCGGTGGGGGCGAGGCGCGGTTGGTGCTGGTGGAATCAGACGATCCGCTGGAGGCGGGGCTGGAAATCATGTGCCAACCGCCCGGTAAAAAACTGGCCACCCTGTCGCTGCTTTCGGGGGGAGAGCAGACGCTGACGGCGCTGGCGCTGATCTTTGGCGTGTTCCTGGCCAACCCCGCGCCGATCTGCGTGCTGGACGAGGTTGACGCGCCCTTGGACGATGCCAACGTCACGCGGTTCTGCGATCTGCTGGATGAAATGACCCGGCGGACGGAAACCCGGTTCCTGATCATCACGCACCACGCCGTGACAATGGCGCGGATGGACCGGCTGTTTGGCGTGACGATGGCCGAACAAGGCGTCAGCCAGTTGGTCAGCGTCGATCTGAAAAAGGCCGAGGCGTTGGTGGCATAGACGCGTTTGCAAAACAACTGCCAGCGGGCAATCTGCCATATTCCTTTTATAAAAAACGCTTCAAGGTCGTTATGACCTATTGCTTGGCTGGAATCCTAACCCGTCGGCCTATCGACCTCATGGCCCGTGTCATTTGGGCACACAAGTGTTGACGCGGCCATTCCCGCAGCAGGCTTTCAATATGACCCTGTGCACATCGCAGAAACGATCAAATCGGGGCATTCCTATTCTCGCAATTGAAGCCGCTACGAATTCCGCCATCTGGACCGCTGCAGCGGTCTGCAAGGCATGTGAACCGAGTTGATTGCAAATCAAGACAAAAGCCGTCCGCGATATTGCGTTTTGCTGTTGATCGGGTGACCGAGATCAAAAGCAAAACGCCTTAACGGGTTCATTCGGCCAGTAGCGGGTCGATGATGGCCTTCAGGTCGGCGTAGGACATGTTCGAATGCTTTTCGCCGTTGATAAAGATCGTTGGCGTGCCTTCGACCCCGTCTGCGGTGGCATTGGTCTGATATTGCTCGACCAACGCCTGCGCCATGCCTGCGTCATTCAGGCAGACGTCAAGCGCCGCGTCATCCATACCCACCGTGCGCCCGATGCGTTTCAGGTTTTCAACCACCGTGCCCGCATCATCGGTCCCCGCCCATTCCTGCTGCGTGGTATACAGAATATCGGTAATCCCGAAAAACCGTAGATCGCCACCACAGCGCGCTGTCATTGCGGCCCACAGGCCATAGCGGTCAAAATAAACCTCGCGGAATTCAAAGCGCACCTTGCCGGTGTCGATGTAATCGGCCTTCAGCGGCTTGAACACGGCCTCGTGGAAGTTCGCGCAATGCGGGCAGGTAAAGGACGCGTATTCGATGATCGTGACTTTGGCATCAGCCGGGCCAATCGCCATATAGCTCAGTGCAGGGGTCACGGCGGCCTCGGTCGTGGCCTCTTGTGCGGTTGCGGTCGACAGCAAGCCGATCGTCATCGCCAGTGCCGGTAAGAATCGCGTTGAAACGGAATGTCATGGGATCACTGCCTTCTGTGCTATGCTTTGCGCCGAGATAGAACGTTCCGGGCCAGATTTTCAAGCGCCGCTCGCAAGGTTGTGTCCTGCACGCCATCTGCTGTTTCCGCAGCAGCCGCCATAATCGCAGGATCGACCGCTTTTGCCACCTTTGGCGCCGGGGAAAATTCGACCTGCCCTTCTGCAAAGCCCGTGGGGGCGGTCTGGGTCACATGAATGCGCGCAATCGCCGCGTAGCCATAGCAAGCGTTGACCTTTTCCTTGATGCGCGGCAGCGCCATCTGCACCATCGGGGCCTGCGCCGATGTCGTCAGCACCGTCAGCGTGCCCCCCATGCCTTCGCGCCCATAGCCCACCTTGACGGGCCGCGTGGTCCGCGCCAGTTCCTCGCCCACAATTTCGGCCCAATGTGTCAGCAGGCGTGCCACGGCAAAACCACGCGATTCCCCAACGGCACGCACCGGATCCTTGACGAAACCAGCGGCGGCTTCGAACCCGCGCATACGGCGCGTGGGGCTGGGGGGAGGAAGCGGTTTGCGGGCCATCTTTATCCTGCCGGGAATCCCGCTATCTTACGCGATGAGGGGTGCAGCACCAGTAGCGCTGTGCAGATGGGGGGCGAAACTTGGCCGATGGGGTGATGAACGCGGCACTGCCGGATATGCTGCTGCGCTGGTACGACACCCATGCCCGCGTCATGCCGTGGCGGACAGCACCTGCCGACCGCAGGGCTGGCGTGCGCCCCGATCCCTACCGCGTCTGGCTGTCAGAGGTGATGTTGCAACAAACCACCGTGGCCGCCGTGCGCGACTACTTTCACCGTTTCACCGCGCGCTGGCCAACGGTGCGCGATCTGGCGGGCGCGGATGATGCCGATGTGATGGGCGAATGGGCCGGGCTTGGCTATTACGCCCGTGCGCGCAATCTGCTGAAATGCGCCCGCGCTGTGGTCAGGGACCACAACGCGGTATTTCCCGTAACCCGCGATGGTTTGCTGACCCTGCCCGGCATCGGCCCCTATACCGCATCCGCCATCGCCGCGATTGCCTACGATGAGGCGGCCGTGGTGGTCGACGGCAACGTCGAACGCGTGATGGCGCGAATGTTTGCCGTGCAAACGCCCATGCCCGTCGCCAAGACCGAACTGACCGCCCTTGCCGCCACCCTGACGCCCAACCGCCGCCCCGGCGATTATGCGCAGGCCGTGATGGACCTTGGCGCCACGATCTGCACCCCGCGCAACCCCGCCTGTGGCATTTGCCCATGGATGCACCACTGCGACGCCCGCGCCCAAGGGATCCAGGCCAGCCTGCCCCGCAAAACACCGAAAGCCGCTACGCCCATCCGGCATGGCACTCTCTGGATCGTGCGCCGCGACGATGGTGCCTATCTGCTGGAACGCCGCGCCGACAGGGGTCTGCTGGGCGGTATGCTCGGCTGGCCTGGCACTGATTGGGACGGGATGGGCGGTGATGCCCCGCTGGATGCCGACTGGTCCATGGCGGGCGAAGTGCGTCACACTTTCACCCATTTCCATTTGTATCTGACGCTGATGGTGGCGGATGTCGGGCCGGATGCCATGCCCTTGCGCGGGGCCTTCTTGCCGCGCGAACAGTTTCGTCCGGCCGATCTGCCCACCGTCATGCGCAAGGCCTATGACCTTGCGTCTGGCGGCGATGCGCCGCGTTGACTTGATGACCGAACGCCGTGCAACTGTCCGGCAACCCTGAGAGAGCCGATGACCACAATTCCCGCCTCCGACCTCGTCCGCTGGCAAAACGTCCTGCCATTCTGGCTATCGCTGGGGATGGTGCCTATCGCCGTGCTTGGTGCGTTGGTGGGCGGGTGGACGGTGATCCTGCTGCCACTGTATTCATGGGGGCTGTTTTCGGTACTGGATGCGCTGCGCGGGCTGAACGAAGACAACGCCGATCTGCAAACCCCCGAGGCGGACCTGTTCTGGTATCGCCTGATTACCCTGATCTGGTTTCCCGTGCAGTTCATGCTGCTGCTGTGGCTGTTATGGTATGTGCCCACCGCCGTGCATCTGCGCCCTATCGAGATGTTCGGCCTGTTCTTCGGCATGGGTGTGATTTCCGGCACCATTGGCATCAACTACAGCCACGAACTCATGCATCAGAAATCCTCGCTGGAACGTTGGCTGGGCGATCTGCTGCTGGCGTCAGTGCTGTATGGCCATTTCCGGTCCGAACATCTGCGGGTTCATCATCTTTATGTCGGCACATCGCGCGACACGGTGACAGCGCGGTATAACGAAGGCTTCCATCGGTTTTTCCCGCGGGTGCTGGGCGAATCCTTCGCATCGTCATGGCGGGCCGAGGCGGCGATGCTGGCCCGGCGTGGCCTGCCCGTCTGGCACCGCAGCAACCCGTTCTGGCGTTACGCGGTGCTGCAATTGGGCATGCTGGCAATCGCGGCGCTGGTGGGCGGGGCGATGGGGCCGGTGCTGTTCATTCTGCAGGCGTTGGTTGCGATCTGGCAGTTGGAGCTGGTAAATTACATCGAACACTACGGCCTGACCCGCCGCCATCTGGGGGATGGCAAGTATGAACACGTCCTGCCGCGCCATTCCTGGAACGCCGCACACCGCGCATCGAACTGGCTGCTGATCAACCTGCAGCGCCATTCGGATCATCACTACAAACCCGACCGCCGTTTTCCCTTGTTGCAAACCTATGGCCCCGATCAGGCCCCGCAACTGCCCTATGGCTATCCGATCATGACCATGGTCGCGATGGTGCCACCCTTGTGGAGGCGCGTGATGAACCACCGGGTAAAGGCATGGCGCAAGGCCTATTACCCAGACATCACCGACTGGCATCCGTATAACAAGGGCTTGAACCCCGCGCCCGGCGGGGCGTGACGGCGCGCCCGTGGCCTGCTAGGTCACGAGAGATGACCGCAAGATTGATGATTCAGGGCGCCGGCTCCAATGTCGGCAAATCCATGCTGGTGGCGGGCTTGTGCCGCGTGTTCGCGCGCCAGGGCCTGCAAGTACGCCCGTTCAAACCGCAGAACATGTCAAACAATGCAGCCGTGGCCTTGGGCGGCGAGATTGGCCGCGCCCAAGCCCTGCAGGCGCGCGCCTGCGGTGTGGTGCCGACTGTCCACATGAACCCCGTGCTGCTGAAGCCCGAATCGGAAACCGGCGCGCAGGTGATCGTGCAGGGGCAACGCCTGACCACGCTCCGCGCCCACGACTATGCCGCGTTGAAGCCCGATCTGATGGCCCCCGTTCTGGACAGTTTCGCGCGTCTATGTGCCGAGGCGGACCTTGTGATCGTCGAGGGGGCGGGCAGCCCTGCCGAAGTCAATCTGCGCGCGAATGACATTGCCAACATGGGCTTTGCCCGCGCGGCAAACGTGCCCGTGGTGCTGGTGGGCGATATCGACCGGGGCGGCGTGATCGCGCAACTGGTGGGCACGCAGGCGGTGATTGATCCGGGCGATGCTGCGATGATCCGGGGCTTCCTTGTCAACAAGTTCCGCGGCGATGTGCGGCTGTTCGATGATGGCTATGATTTCGTGAAAACCCGCACTGGCTGGCGCGGTTTCGGCGTGCTGCCGTGGTTTGCAGACGCCCACCGCCTGCCCGCCGAAGACGCCGCCGATCTGCGCGGATCGCGGGGCAAGGGCGATTTCCTGATTGCGGTGCCGCACCTGTCGCGCATCGCGAATTTCGATGACCTTGATCCGCTCGCACAAGAACCGGGCGTGACCGTGCAGATGGTTGCGCCCGGAACTCCCTTGCCAGTGGAAGCTGACCTCATCATCATCCCCGGCAGCAAGGCCACGATCGCCGACCTTGCCTATTTCCGCGCCCAAGGCTGGGATGTTGACCTCGCTGCAGCCCTGCGCCGGGGCGCACATGTGCTAGGCCTGTGTGGAGGTTATCAGATGCTGGGCGCCACCGTCGCCGACCCCGATGGGATCGAGGGCGCGCCCGGCGCAGTTGCGGGCCTTGGCCTGCTGGATGTCGAAACGACCATGACACCCGACAAACGCGTGACCGAAACGAGTGCCAGCCACATCGCCTCGGCGACACATCTGTGCGGCTACGAAATCCACATCGGCCGCACCACCGGCCCCGACTGCGCCCGCCCCCTGTTCGATGTCGCAGGCGCACCAGAAGGCGCGATGAGCCTGTCAGGCCAGGTGATGGGCAGCTATCTGCACGGCATGTTCAGCGCCGATGCCTTCCGGCGGGCGTTCCTCGCCACGCTTGGCGCCACCACCGGAAACGAAAGCTATGACGCAACGGTCGATGCCACACTAGATGCGTTGGCCGACCACCTGGAGGCGCATCTTGATTGCGCAGGGCTGCTGGCAGTTGCGCAAAACACCTGAAGACGGTCCCATTTGCCACGCGCGACCGGAGGTTTTCCACCCCCAGTTCAACAGATGTCAGCCGACGCATTGGTTCAAAACCATCCCGCGGCAGCGCCGTCCGAAGGGGCTCGATGCCCCTGAGGACGGCTCCCCGTCACGGATCAGAACTCCACCCCCGCCTGCGCCTTGATCCCCGCCCGGAACGGGTGCTTCACCAACGTCATCTCCGTCACCAGATCCGCCGCCGCAATCAGCGCCTCGCTGGCGTTCCGTCCGGTCAGCACCACATGCGTCAGGGGTGGTTTTTCGGCCGCGAGGAACGCAAGGACTTCATTCACATCCAGATAATCATACCGCAGCGCGATGTTGATCTCATCCAGCAGTACCAGCCGGATCGACGGGTCCCGGATCAATTCCTTCGCCTTCTCCCACCCCGCCCGCGCCGCCGCAATATCGCGCGTCTTGTCCTGCGTCTCCCAGGTGAAACCTTCGCCCATTGCGTGAAACTGGCACATATCGGCGAAATTGGTCGTCAGCAGCCGCCGCTCGCCCGTGTCCCACGCGCCCTTGATGAACTGCACCACTGCACAAGGCATCTCATGCGCAATGCAGCGCAGAATCATCCCGAACCCCGACGATGATTTGCCCTTCCCCGCCCCGGTATGGACGATGATCAGGCCCTTTTCACCCGCCTTGCCCGCCATGATCTTGTCCCGCGCGGCTTTTTTCTTGGCCATCTTGCTGGCATGGCGGGCAAGCTCAGCCTCCGGTGTCGTGGCGATGGTCGGTTCGGTATCGGGCATGGTCGTTCGGTGTCCTTGACAAGCAGGGGTGTCATGCATCAGGTGGCGACGTGTTGGTTCCTGTTTATGACAGGCGAAGAGGGAATGCGACAGGGTCAAGGCACCCCAAAGCGCAGCCGCCCCCGCGACCGTGACCGGAAAGGTCCCTGATGCCACTGTGCAGCCGCACGGGAAGGCAAGGAACCGTTGGGGAAACCCTTGATCCGCAAGCCGGGAGACCTGCCAGCACATGTGACTGAACCGGCGGACGGGGTGTTCCGCGACCGGCAGACGGGTGCGCTGGCACCCCTCGTCGGCCCATTTCCCCGCCGTCAAAGCCCGAGGACCCGGCATGCCTGCCACGCTTTATGTCTGCACCACCTGCAAGATGGGCGAACCCGTCGCCGAGGGCGCAGCCGCACCCGGCGCGCAGTTGCTTGCGGCCCTACTGGCGCAGGGTGCCCCGGCAGACGTGCGCATCATCGGGGTTGAATGCCTATCGGCCTGCAACACGGGTTGCGCAATATCACTCACGATGCCGGGTGCGTGGTCTTACGTCTACGGCCGCCTGACGCCCGCTGATGCGCCCGATATCCTTGACGGGGCCGCGAAATACGCAGCCACCTCTGATGGCCTCGTTACATGGCGCGACCGCCCCGTGATCTTTCGCAAACAAAGCATCGCCCGTATCCCGCCCCAAATTCCATCACAAGAGGCTGCCGAATGAACGATCTGTCGAAAATCCCCGTTACCGTCATCACCGGCTTTCTGGGGGCTGGCAAAACCACGCTGATCCGGCATCTGATGGCCAATCCGCAGGGCAAGCGGCTGGCGATTCTGGTGAACGAATTTGGCACGGTGGGGGTGGACGGCGATATCCTGAAATCCTGCGCGGACGACAATTGCCCGGTGGAAAACATTGTCGAACTGGCCAATGGATGCATCTGCTGCACCGTCGCCGATGATTTCATCCCCACGATCGAGGCGCTGATGGCGCTGCCCACCCGGCCCGATCACATCATCATTGAAACGTCTGGCCTCGCCCTGCCGAAACCACTTCTCAAGGCGTTCGACTGGCCCGCCATCCGGTCGCGCATCACCGTTGACGGCGTGATTGCGCTGGCGGATGCCGAGGCGGTGGCGGCGGGTCGTTTCGCCCCAGATGTGGCGGCGGTGGATGCCCAGCGCGCCGCTGATCCGTCGATTGATCATGAAACCCCGTTGTCCGAAGTGTTCGAGGATCAGATCCTGTGCGCAGACCTGATCCTTCTGTCCAAGGCTGATCTCGCGGGTGAGGCTGGCCTGACGGCAGCGCGCGCGGTGATTGCGGCCGAAATGACACGCAGCGTTCCGATGCTGGCGATGACCGAAGGCGTGATCGACCCGCGCGTGATCCTTGGCCTGAATGCCGCCGCCGAAGATGACATCGCCGCGCGCCCGTCGCACCACGACGGCGAAGATGACCACGAACATGACGATTTCAATTCCATCGTCATCGACCTGCCAGAGGTGGCGGACCCTGATGCGCTGACAGCCGCGATCATCCGGCTGGCCACCGAACAAAAAATCCTGCGCGTGAAGGGCCATGTTGCAGTCACAGGGAAACCAATGCGCTTGTTGGTGCAGGCTGTCGGCACCCGCGTGCGCAGTCAGTTTGACCGGCCATGGGGTACAGCACCCCGCCTGTCGCAACTGGTGGTCATTGCCGAACATGCCGATATTGACGACGCCGCCATCCGCAAGGTTCTGGGGGCCTGACCCATGCATGTCGTCTTCCGCGAAAGCCACGGGCTGGAGGAAACCGAGACCCCGTTCGATCTGGGTCAGGACCCGGCCGATCTGGTGGTGCTGTCGTTTTCCGACAGTGATCTTGGCGCGTTCGCGGCGGGGTGGGAACGGGGGCGGGCGAGCCTGCCTTCAGCAAGACTGGGCAATCTGATTGCCCTGAAACATCCTCTGTCGGTTGATACCTACGTCGAAAAGACCCTTGCGGGGGCCAAGGCCATTCTCGTCCGGGTCATTGGGGGCGAGGCGTATTGGCCTTACGGCCTTGCCACCCTGCAAGACCTCGCGCGCCGCCGGGGTATGGCACTGGCCGTTCTGCCCGCCGATGGCCGCCCCGATGCGCGGCTGGATGCACTCTCCACGCTCCCCGTTTCCACCTTGCGCCGATTGCAGGCCCTGTGTGATGCGGGCGGTGCAGTCGCGGCACAGGCAGCACTCGCGCAACTCGCGTTGGCGGCTGGGCTTTATGCGGGGCCTGTGGCGGGCGACAAAACAGTGCCTGACATGGGATTTTATGACCCTGATCGGGGCGTTATCGCCAAGCCGCCACCGGGCGAAAAGGCCGTATTAGTGACGTTTTACCGCTCCTACCTGACCGCCGCCGATACAGCACCCATCGACGCGCTGATCCATGCCTTGCGGCGGGGGGGCTTCACCGCCTACGGCGCGTTTGCCCCCAGTCTCAAGGCCCCCGGCGTGGGATCGTGGCTCGCCTCCCACATCGCAGACCGCCCCCCCGTCGCCATCATCAACGCGACCGCGTTTTCCGCCCAAGGTGCGGATGGCACCACGCCCTTTGATGGTGCCGATTGCCCGGCCTTTCAGGTGGCCTTGTCCACCGCACGCAAACGGGACTGGGCGGCATCCGACAGGGGCCTGTCGCCCGCAGACCTCGCGATGCACGTGGTCCTGCCAGAGGTGGACGGTCGGCTGTTTGCGGGCCTTGTCAGTTTCAAATCGCCCGGAAAACGCGACCCCGATCTTCAGTTTTCGCGCTTTGCCCACCGCGCGGATGAGGCCCGCATTGCCGCCGTCGTGGCGCGCATCACCGCGTGGCACCACCTTGCGACAATCCCTGCTGCAAACCGTGACATTGCGATCATCCTGTCAACCTATCCCGGTCGCAGCCACCAGATGGCCCATGCCGTGGGCCTTGATGCCATCGCCTCGACCAACGCGCTGCTGGTCGATCTGGCCGCCGAAGGTTATTCCGTGACAACCGGTGCAGATTTGCCGGACATGCTGGCAAAACAGTCTCTGACATGGCCGATTTCAGACTATCGTGCTGCGTTGCAAACCCTGCCGCAACTGCTGCAAGACGCCCTTTCCGTCTGGGGCGCGCCGGAAGATGACCCCGCCTGCCGCGACGGTGCCTTCCATTTTGCCGCCATTCGTCAAGGCCGCGCGCTGATCGCCCTTCAGCCCGAACGGGGCGATCTCAACACCCGCGATGCTGACTATCACGACCTCGCCCGCACCCCGCGCCATGCCTATGTCGCCTTTTACCTTTGGCTCCGTGCCCAAGCCCCCCATGCCCTGATCCACATGGGTGCGCATGGCACGCTGGAATGGTTGCCCGGCAAATCCGTGGCGCTGTCGGCTGCTTGCTGGCCCGACGCGCTGATCGGCGCGACCCCCGTCATCTACCCCTTCATCGTCAATGATCCGGGTGAGGCGGCGCAGGCCAAACGCCGGATCGGGGCCGTTACGCTTGGCCATCTGCCGCCGCCGATGCTGGCCTCAACCCTGCCGCAAGGCCTCGACCAGCCTTGAACGCCTGCTGGACGAATATTCCACCGCCGATGGCCTTGATCCTGCCCGCCGCAACCGCCTGATTGCGTCTATCCGGGACGAGGCGCAGGCGTCAGGTGTCGCCGCCGACCTTGGCCTGCCGCCCGATGCCACGCCCGCCGAGGCGATCACCCGGATTGATCGTTTCGTCTGCGACATCAAGGAAAGCCAGTTTGGCCACGGCCTGCACATCTTTGGCATGGGCGCCGGTGAACGTGACGGCCTGCGTGCCGCTCTGAATGGCCGACGCGTTGCCCCCGGCCCTGCGGGCTCGCCCTACCGGGGCCGCAGTGATGTGCTGCCCACGGGCCGCAACCTTTACAGCGTCGATCCCCGCGCTGTGCCATCGCGCAATGCCCATGCCCAAGGCGTGAAACTGGCCGAAGAACTGATCCGCCGCCACCTGCAAGACCACGGTGATTACCCACGCGGGCTGGTGGTGGACCTGTGGGGGTCGGCCACCATGCGCACGGCGGGCGAGGAGTTTGCGATGGCCCTGCATCTTGCCGGGCTTGCCCCGAATTGGGACGAAGGGTCCGCCCGCGTATCGGGATTCGAGGTGATCCCCCTTGCCCTGCTGGGTCGGCCCCGGATCGACGTCACGTTGCGCGTTTCCGGCCTGTTTCGTGACGTTTTTCCGGGGTTGGCCCAACTGTTCGAGGCTGGGGCCGAGGCGTTGGCCGCGCGGGATGAGGCCGCCGAAGACAACCCCTACGTCGCCAGGGCCGCGCGCGTGTTTGGCCCCAAACCGGGCCAATACGGCCTTGGCATGGGCACCGCCGCAGACACATTCACCGACGATGCGCGCCATGACGCGGGCGAGGCATGGCTGCAGTCGTCCAGCTGGGCCATCGGCGTCGACGGGCAATCCACTGAAAATCGTGCTGGGCTGGAGGCACGGGTGCTGGCCGCCGATACCTTCGTGCACCCGCAGGATTTGCCCGAAACCGATGTGCTGATGGCCGCCGATTATGCCGCCCACGAGGCAGGCTTTGCTGCCGCCGTCGCCCGGCTTGGCGGGCAGGCCCCCACGCTTTATCATCTTGACGCCACCCGCCCCGATACCCCCCGCGCCCGCACCCTGACCGAGGAGATCGCGCGCGTCGTCCGCGCCCGTGCAGCCAACCCCGATTGGGCGGATGGCATGATGCACCACGGCTATCGGGGGGCAGCAGAAATTGCCGCCACGCTGGATCATATGGCTGCGTTCGCGCATCTGGCGCAGGTCGTGCCGCCGCATCTGTTCGATCTTTACCACGAGGCCACGCTTGGCCGCGACGACCTGCGCGCCTTTCTGGCCCGCGAAAACCCCGCCGCACTGGCTGCGATGGAGGATATCTTTCAACGCCTGCGCGATGCGGGTCTGTGGATCACCCGCCGCAATTCGATTGCCGCCACGCTGGAGGCACGGGCATGACTGCGCCGCTGGTCAAAGGTTGGTGCCCCGGCGCCCTGCGCCCGATGGAGTCCGGCGATGGCTGGCTGGTGCGCATCCGCCCGCCGTGCGGGATGCTGACATCGGCGCAGGCCAAGGGCATCGCCAAGGCATCGGTCGCGCACGGCAACGGCATTCTCGATCTGTCCCAACGCGCCAATCTGCAACTGCGCGGCGTGCGCCCCGAAGCGCATCACGCCCTGATCGGCGACCTGCGCGCGCTTGGCCTGATCGACCCCGATATCGGCACCGAACAGGCACGAAACATCACCATGACGCCGTTTTGGGTGGCAGGCGATGACACGCATACCCTCGCGACACACTTGACGACCCTGCTGCGAAATGCACCCGCCTTTCCCGGCAAGTTCGGTTTTGCCCTGGATACCGGGCCGCATCCCGTGCTGACCGACACGCCCGCAGATATCCGGGTTGAGCGTGATGCAACCGGCGGGCTGATCCTGCGTCCTGACGGCCACCCATTTGGGCAGCCTGTGACCATCAACTCTGCGCCAAAAGCGGCTCTGACACTGCTGAACTGGTTCCTTGAGACGGGTGGCATGACAGATGGGCGCGGGCGAATGGCGGCGCATGTCGGGCGGCATGATCTGCCGAATGGCTTTGACATTCCGCCTGCCGCGCCGTTGCCGCACCCCCGGCCCGGTGCCAGCCCGCAAGGCATGCTGGTCGCCTTGGCCTTTGGCCAGATGCACGCGGGCACTTTGCTTAGGCTCGCCGACCTTGGCAATGATCTGCGCCTGACACCGTGGCGCATGATCCTGATCGCGGGCGCATTAGTCGCCCCCGATCTGCCCGATCTCATCACGCGCGCCGATGATCCTCTGCTGCGGGTCACCGCCTGCACTGGTGCCCCCGGCTGCGCGCAGGCCCTTGGCCGCACACGCGAGATTGCTGGGAGCCTCGCCCCACTTGTCAGGCATCACCTGCATGTTTCGGGTTGCACCAAGGGCTGCGCCCACCCACGCCCCGCCGATGTGACACTGGTGGCCAGATCCATGGGCTATGACCTGATCCGAAACGGCACAGCGTCGGATGCCCCGCATCAGACCGACCTGCCACCCCATTTGCTTGCCGATGCGCTGAAAGACACCGATGCCCCACATCTATGAAACCGATGGCGCTGCAATCTACGTCCAGTCATTTGCCATGATCCGGGCCGAGGCAGATCTTGCCCGCTTTACGCCGGAAGAGGAAATCGTCGCTGTCCGCATGATCCACGCCGCAGGGATGGTCGATCTTGCGCCCCATATCCGGTTCAGCCCCGACATGGCCATTGCGGCCCGTGCCGCACTGGAAGACGGCGCGCCGATCCTGTGCGATGTGCGCATGGTCAGCGAGGGGATCACACGCAAACGCCTGCCAGCCGATAATGCCGTGATCTGCACCCTGCAGGATGCCGCCGTGCCCACCCTTGCAGCGTCGATGAACAACACACGCTCTGCTGCGGCAGTGGAACTGTGGCGGCCCTATCTGCAAGGTGCTGTCGTGGCCATCGGCAACGCCCCCACCGCGCTGTTCCATCTGCTGAACATGCTGGAAGACCCCGCCTGCCCGCGCCCCGCAGCGATCATCGGTTGCCCGGTCGGCTTTGTCGGGGCCGCCGAATCCAAGGATGCGTTGATTGCCGCGCCCCCGGTCCCGAGCTTGATCGTGCAAGGCCGCCTTGGTGGTTCTGCCATCACCGTGGCCGCGATCAACGCACTTGCCAGCCGGAAGGAATGACAATGGGCCCGATGAAAGGCAGGGTGATCTGCGCAGGCCTTGGTCCGGGTGATCCCGATCTGATGAGCCTGCGCGCCGCCCGCGCCATCGCGGTGGCGACCCATGTCGCCTATTTCCGCAAGGCAGGCCGCCCCGGTCAGGCAAGGCGGATCGTCGAAGGGATGCTGGCCCCCGGCGTCACAGAACTTGCGATGGAATACCCGGTCACGACCGAACTGCCTTTCGACAGCCCAGAATACGGCATGGCGCTGGCGACGTTCTACGACGATTGGGCGCGCCAGCTGGAAACCCTGTGCCAGACCACCGATGTGCTGGTGCTGTGTGAGGGCGATCCGTTCTTTTACGGCAGTTTCATGCATCTGCATTCCCGCCTTCAGGGCCGTGTGGTGGTAGAGGTGATCCCCGGCATTACCGGCATGACGGGCTGTTGGACGGCGACAGACACGCCGATCACCTGGGGTGATGATGTCCTGACTGTGCTGATGGGCACACTGCCCGAGGATGATCTGGTGCGCCACATGGCCTCTGCCGATGCGCTGGTGGTGATGAAAACCGGGCGCAATCTGCCGAAAGTCCGGCGCGCGCTTGCGCAGGCCGGGCGGCTGGACGCCGCATGGCTGGTGGAACGCGGCACCATGCCCAACCAGCGCATTGCACGGCTGGTGGATGTGGATGCCACCGATTGCCCGTACTTTGCGATCGTTCTGGTGCATGGCCATGGCCGTCGGCCAGAGGTGCCGGAATGAACCCGCATCGTGCGTGTTTGCTGACAGAAGCGGGGGTTTCACACCCTCGCACCCCCGTGGGATATTTTTGCAGAGAGGAAGACTTGAAGCCGAATGCGCGGGGGTATGTCACATGACCGGCAGTCTTGTGATCGCGGGCCTTGGTCCGGGGGCAGACGCTCAGGTGACGCCCGAAGTCACCGCCGTCATTGCGGCCGCGACCGATATCGTGGGCTATATCCCCTATGTCGCCCGCATCGCGCCGCGCGATGGCCTGACCCTGCATCCCTCGGACAACCGGGTGGAAATGGACCGCGCCCGTGCGGCATTGGAAATGGCCGCTGCCGGGCGCCGCGTTGTCATCGTGTCGTCCGGCGATCCGGGGGTGTTTGCCATGGCAAGTGCAGTGTTCGAGGCGCTGGAGGATGCACCACACTGGCACGGCCTTGATATCCGCGTGCTACCCGGCATTACTGCAATGCTGGCCGCCGCCGCGCGGGCGGGCGCGCCGTTGGGGCATGATTTCTGCTGCATCAACTTGTCAGACAACCTCAAACCTTGGAGCGTGATCGAAACCCGCCTGCGCCATGCCACCCGCGCCGATTTCGCGATGGCGTTTTATAACCCGCGTTCAGCCAGCCGCCCTGACACATTTGCCAAGACGCTGGGTGTGCTGCGCGATGAATGCGGGCTGGATCGGCTGATCACTTTTGCGCGCGCGGTCTCGACCCCGGATGAGGCGATTGTGACGGTCCCGTTGGGCGCAGCCACGCCTGAAATGGCCGACATGCGCACTGTCGTCATTGTGGGCAACAGCGCAACGCGCAGGGTCGGCCCTTGGGTCTATACGCCAAGGCGGGCCGGATGATGCAGCCAGTCCATCACGCCCGCCACGGTGCGGACCACTGCGCGCGCAGGGATCGCGGGCCGGTCGATCATCACCACGGGCAGGCCAAGGGCGCGCGCGGCGGCGATTTTGGCCACAGCCCCCTTGCCGCCTGCGTTCTTGGCGACCACCACCTGCGTGCCATGATCGCGCATCAGCCCCCGGTCACCCGCCACGGTAAAAGGCCCCCGCGCAACAATCAAGCGCGCCTTTGGCAAGGGCAGATCGCCGTTCGGCGCATCGACCAGCCGCACAAGGTAATGATGCTGGGGCTGGCCTGCAAAAGCGTCCAGATGTTGCCGCCCGATGGCCAGAAACACCCGGCGCGGAATGGGGCCAAGCGCACCGGCGGCGGCGGCAAGATCAGGCACATGCGTCCACTGATCGGCTGCATCCGCGACCCACGGCGCGCGCTCCAATGCCACCAGCGGCACACCTGCCGCCCTGCAGGCAGCGACGGCGTTCGTGCTCATCTGGGCGGCGAAGGGATGCGTGGCGTCAATCACATGCGTGATGTTTTCAGCGCCGATATAGGCAATCAGGCCTTCAATTCCGCCAAACCCGCCTACCCGCATCTGCATCGGCTGGCCCATCGGCGCGTCGGTACGACCGGCATAGGAATAGATGCCATCGAGCTTTGCATCGGCGATGGCACGGGCCAGAAGCCCTGCCTCGGTCGTGCCGCCCAGCAACAGGATGCGTGTCATGATTGATCCTTGGCTTACCATCATCGGTCTGGGCGAGGATGGCCATATCGGCCTGCCGCCCGCAAGCCGCGATGCGCTTGCGCGGGCCGAAACGGTGTTCGGCGGGCCGCGTCATCTGGCCCTCGCCGGGGTCAAGGGCCAGCCCTGGCCTGTGCCCTTCGATATCGCCCCGGTGCTGGCGTGTCGGGGTCGCCCGACAGTGGTGCTGGCTTCGGGCGATCCGTTCTGGTTTGGCGCTGGCGGATCGCTGATCCCGCATCTGCAACCCGGTGAATGGATGTCGCATCCCGCGCCATCGACCTTTGCCCTTGCCGCAAACGCGCTTGGCTGGCGGTTGGAAGAGGTGCATTGCCTTGGCCTGCACGCAGCCCCCTTGTCACGCCTGAAGCCCGTTCTGGGGCGCGGAATCCGTGCAATCTGCCTTGTTCGTGACGCATCTGCCGTCTGTGATCTGGCGCAATGGCTGTGCGACAACGGTCATGGCGCATCCGATCTGACAGTTCTGGAATCGCTCGGCGGCCCGCGTGCCCGCATCCGCACAACCCGCGCCAATGACATGTCCTTCAGCAGATATTTCCGCCCCGGTCGCCGTTGCCATCGCGGCCAACGGACCCGGCATCCCGCGCGCATCGGGCCTGCCGGATGAGTTGTTCGCCCATGACGGCCAGATCACCAAACGCCCAATTCGTGCGCTGACATTGTCTGCATTGGCCCCCCGTCATGGTGAAACCTTGTGGGACATCGGCGCGGGTTCTGGTTCCATCGGCATCGAATGGCTTCTGGCAGGCGGCGCGCAATGCCATGCCGTAGAGGCCGACGCGGCCCGTGCGACCCGTGCCCGTACCAACGCTGAAGACTTTGGCCTGACCCACCGCTATACCCTGCATGACCACCGCGCGCCTGAGGGGCTGGAAACTCTGCCCCCGCCCGATGCCGTGTTCATCGGCGGCGGCGCATCCGATGCACTGCTGACCCGGCTTTGGGATCTGATCCCGCACGGCTCCCGCCTTGTTGCCAACGCTGTCACGCTGGAAACGGAATCGCTGCTTGGCCATTGGTCTGCCACGCATGGCGGCACCCTTTTGCGCATCGACATCGCCGAAGCCACGCCCATCGGCCACAAACGCGGCTGGCGGGCCGCCCTGCCGATCGTGCAATGGAGTGTGGCCAGATGAGGGTTGCCGGTTTTGGCTTTCGCAAGGGTGCCACCCTTGCCGCATTGCAAGAGGCACTCGCCCGCGCGGGTGGCGCGCAGGGTCTGACGGCGCTGGCCACGGCGGATGACAAGGCCAGCGGTCTTGGTGCGCTGGCCGACAGCGCTGAACCTGCCGGTTCTGGCCATCGCGCCAGATGCACTGGCGGCGCAAAGCACCCCAACCCGATCATCCCGCGTTCATGTGCTTTATGGCACAGGATCGCTGGCCGAGGCCGCCGCCCTTGCCGCCGCTGGCCCCGGCGCGTGCCTGCTCGCCCCCCGCGCGCAATCCACCGATGGCACCGCCACCGCCGCCATCGCCGAAAGGACCACCCCATGACGGTGCATTTCATTGGTGCAGGCCCCGGCGCGCCAGACCTTCTTACGTTGCGGGGCCGCGACCTGATCGCCGCCTCCCCGGTTTGCCTTTATGCCGGATCGCTGATCCCCAAGGCCATCCTTGCCCATTGCCCGCCCGGCTGCCGCATGGTGAACACCGCCCCCCTGAGCCTGGACGAGATCATCGCCGAAATCGCCGCCGCCCATGCCGCAGGCCATGACGTCGCCCGCCTGCATTCGGGCGATCTGTCGGTCTGGTCGGCGATGGGTGAACAGTTGCGTCGCCTGCGCGAGGCGGGCATTCCCTACGATGTCACGCCCGGCGTGCCTTCCTTTGCCGCCGCCGCCGCCGCCATCGGGGCCGAACTCACCCTGCCGGGCCTTGCGCAATCGGTTGTCCTGACCCGGACGGAAGGCCGCGCCACGCCAATGCCCCCGCGCGAAACGCTGGCCGCGTTCGGGGCAACCGGGGCAACGCTGGCGCTGCATCTGTCGATCCATCTGACCGAAAAGATCGTCACTGATCTGGCCCCGCACTATGGCCTTGATTGCCCGGTGGCCGTTGTCTGGCGGGCAAGCTGGCCCGATCAGCGGATCATCCGTGCCACCCTTGGCACCCTCGCAACCGCCATCCCGGCAGAAGTTGACCGCACCGCCCTGATCCTGATCGGCCCAGCGCTTGGCGCCGACGGGTTTGCCGAAAGCAGGCTCTATGCAGGCGATTACGACCGCCGCTATCGCCCCGTCGGCACCGATCCACGCTTTCCGGGAACAGGCACATGACGCCAGGACTGCTGATATCCGCCCCCGCGTCGGGTACGGGAAAAACGACCCTGATGCTGGGCCTGCTGCGCGCCTTGCGCGACCGGGGCCTTGCCGTGCAGCCGTTCAAAAGCGGGCCGGATTACATCGACCCTGCCTTTCATACCGCCGCCAGCGGGCGCGACAGTTTCAACCTTGATAGCTGGGCCATGCACCCCGCGATGATCGCAGGCATCACCGCGCAAGCGGATGGTGCTGATTTCGTGTTGGCCGAAGGGTCGATGGGGCTGTTTGACGGCGTGGCCACCCCCGGTGCGGCAGGCAACGGCGCCAGCGCCGATATTGCAGCACGCATGGGCTGGCCTGTGGTGCTGGTCATCGACGTGTCGGGGCAGGCGCAAACCGCCGCTGCGGTGGCTCTTGGCCTTGCGAATTTCCGCCCGGATGTCAAGGTTGCAGGGGTTGTGCTGAACCGCGTGGCCAGCCCCCGGCACGAGGCGCTGGTGCGTGATGGCATGGCACAGGCGGGGATCACCGTCTTTGGCGCGCTGCCGAAACAGGCGAATATCGCGGTGCCGGAACGCCATCTTGGCCTTGTGCAAGCACAGGAAAACGCCGGATTAGAGACGCTTATTGCCCAAGCCGCCGCCTTGGTGACTGAACGGCTTGATCTTGACGCGATGGTTCTTGCAGCGGCCCCCCACCCCCATCCCCTACCCACCGGGGGGAGGGGAAGCACGCTTCGCCAACGTTCAGCGCCTGTTTCAACGCCGAAAGAGGCGCGCGATGACCCCGCAGGCACCCTTCCTCCCCCTCGCGGGGAGGGGATGGGGGGGCGCCGCTGCGCCTGCCACCCCCCGGTCAGCGCATCGCCCTTGCCCGCGATGCCGCGTTTTCATTCATCTACCCACATCTGATGCACCGCATGGCGCGCAGCGGGGGCCGAAATCCTGCCCTTCTCGCCGCTCGCCGACCAATCCCCCGATCCATCCGCCGACTACCTGCTGGCTGCCCGGCGGCTATCCCGAACTCCATGCAGGCGCGCTTGCCGCCGCCACGCACCTTCCGCGCTGGCCTGCAATCCTTCGCCGATGTGAAGCCCGTCCATGGCGAATGCGGCGGCTACATGGTGATGGGGGCCGCCCTGATCGATAAGGACGGCACATCGCACCAGATGGCGGGGCTTCTGGGCCTTGTCACGTCGTATGCCGCCCGCAAGATGCACCTCGGTTACCGTCATGCGACCCTGCAGGCGGCCATCCCCGGCCATGCGCCGGGCACCCTTTTGCGCGGGCACGAATTCCACTATTCGACCATCGTCACCCAGCCGGACGCGCCCCTTGCCCATGTCATCGACGCCACCGGCGCGCCCGTGCCCGAAACCGGGTCGCATCGCCACCAATCCGGGGGTGGCGTATCCACTGGCACCTATTTTCACCTGATTGCGATTGCCCCATGACCGGATTTGTTTCTTTTGTCTCTGCCGGACCCGGCGACCCTGATCTGCTGACGGTCAAGGCTGCCAGCCGCATCGCCACTGCCGATGCAATCCTGTTTGATGACCTGTCCTCCGGCCCGATCCTGGCCCTCGCCCGCCCCGGTGCCGATCTGGTCGGGGTGGGCAAACGCGCTGGCCGCGCCTCGCCGAAACAGGATCACGTCAGCCGTCTGCTCGTTGACTACGCTATGACCGGGGCACAGGTGGTGCGCCTGAAATCCGGCGATGCGGGCATTTTCGGGCGGCTGGAGGAGGAACTGATCGCCGTCCGCGCCGCAGGCATCGGATGCGAGATCATCCCCGGCGTCACATCGGCATCGGCCGCAGCCGCCGCCGCTGGCATTCCGCTCACCCGCCGCAACGCGGCGCAGCGGGTGCAGTTCATCACTGCCGCCGACACATCGGGCAACCTGCCGCCGGGGCTCAACCTGCCCGCACTCGCAGACCCGAACGCCACCACCGTCGTCTTCATGGGCAAGCGCACCTTCCCCGCGCTTGCCGCCGCCCTGATCGCCCATGGCCTACCCGAAACCACCCCTGCCCTGCTGGCCGAGGCGGTCAGCCAGCCTGAACAAACCCTGCACCGCACCACCATAGCGGCCCTCGCCACTCTGCTCGCCAACGACCGCAGCCCCCAGCCCGGCCTGATCCTGTTTGGCCCGCTGGCCGAGGACGCACCATGAACATCACCCTCTGCGCCTCTTGTTCCCTCGGCCAAGGCGGCTTTGCGACCACCCTGCAAGCCGCGCTTGATACCGCACAAATTCCTGCCAACATCACCTCAACCGACTGCATGTCCGGCTGCAACCGCGCCTCGACCTGCGCCTTTCGAGCGCCCGGCAAAACCGCCTATCTGTTCGGCGATCTCACTGCCGCCGATCTGCCCGATCTTGTGACCTTCGCCGACCACTACGCCGCCTCCCCAGATGGCAATCTGCCCGACGCGCGCGTCCTTGGTGCCCTGCGCCACAAGGCCATCGCACGCATTCCCGCATAAAGGTCGGGGATGCACCTCATTCCGGCGCAATTCCACTTGACCACGGGTCGGCAACGCGGGCACATGAACGGGCATGGTGTCCGATCAGACGCAAAGCGTTCGGACTGAAACGGGAATGGGGAAAGGCGGACCGATCACGGCGCCCAAAACCCCAACCGCCCCCGCGACTGTATGCGGCGAGCGGCTTTCCAACAGCCACTGGTTCCCCGGAACCGGGAAGGCGGAAAGCAGCTGTGACCCGCGAGTCAGGAGACCGGCCATGCAAAGGCGAAACAACCGCCGTCGGGTGTGACGGTAAGGAGCATAAGATGAATACGACCAAGACAACCTCTGCGATCCAGACCACCGAAAAGACCACTGCCCTGATCTCCGTGCTGTTCATGGCCGTGCTTGGTGGCGTGATCCTGTTTGCCGCGGGCCATGCGCAATCGGCCACCCTGCATGATGCCGCCCACGATGTGCGTCACGCGACCGGCTTCCCCTGCCACTGATCCCATGATCCCAAAAATGCTGACCAGCGCGTTGTTCGCTGGTGTTGTGGCAGGCCTGCTTGCGGCCCTGCTGCATTTCGCATTCGTGCAGAAGTTCATTCTTCTGGGCGAAGAATATGAATCCGGGGCCGCCGTGCATTTCGCAGGCGTCACCCCCCAGACCGATGATCACGGCTCCGATGGCCACAGCCACGATGCCGCCGCCGATCACGACCACAGCACCCATGACCATGGCACCGCTCCGTCAAACTTTACCCGCAACGCATGGACGGTCGCATTCTCCATGCTCGTCTACGTCGCCTATGCGCTGATCCTTGTCGCGGGGTTCGGACTTGCCCGCATCTATGGCCACGTCATCACGGCACGCGAAGGTCTGCTGTGGGGCATTGCAGGCTTTGCTGCGTTTCAACTCAGCCCGGCCATGGGTCTTGCCCCCGAACTGCCCGGCACGATGGCCGCCGATCTTGGCGCGCGGCAGGTCTGGTGGTGGGGCACGGTGCTTGCAACCGCAGGCGCGCTTGGCCTGCTGGCCTATGGCCGGGGCGCGCTGGCAGCACTGGCGGCCGTCCTGCTGCTGGCCGCCCCGCATGTCATCGGCGCACCCGAACTGGACGGTTTCAGCGGCGTCGCCCCACCCGAAGTTGCCGCGATGTTTGCCGCCCGCGTCTTGGGTGTGGGGCTGGCGGTCTGGGCGCTGATGGGCTGGGTGGCGGGCTTTGTCTGGGCAAAGGGCGCTGACAATCCCGCCTGATTGACGTAACACAGGTGCGGCCCACCCGGTTGGGCCGCACCCCATGAAAGCGCACCATGACCACCCTGCACCTGATCGGCATCGGCACCGGCAACCCGGATCATCTGACCCATCAGGCCGTGCGCGCCATCAACACCGCCGATCTGATCCTGATCCCGCGCAAGGGTGACGCCAAGGCCGATCTCGCCGATCTGCGCCGTGACATCCTCGTCAAGGTGCTGACCGCCCCCGCCAAGGTGGTGGAGTTCGATTTGCCTACCCGTGCCAACCAGTCCGATTACATCGGTGCCGTGAACGACTGGCACGATGCCATCGCCGCCGTCTGGACCACCGAAATCACCACCCACCTGCCCCAAGGCGGCCATGTCGCCCTGCTCGTCTGGGGCGATCCGTCGCTGTATGACAGCACCCTGCGCATCGCCGCCCGCCTGCCCGGCCTGACGACCAAGGTCATCCCCGGTATCACCAGCCTGTCGGTGCTGACCGCCGCCCATGCCATTCCGCTCAACACCCTCGCCGCCCCCGTCACCATCACCACCGGGCGGCAGTTGCGCGACCACGGCTGGCCGCAAGGCGCCATCACCCTTGCCGTCATGCTTGATGCAGGCGGGGCCTTCGCCAGCCTTGATCCTGCGGATCTACATATCTGGTGGGGCGCCTATGTCGGGATGCCGCAACAGACGCTGATCGCGGGACCGCTGGCCGAGGTCGCCCAACAGATCATCGCCACCCGCGCCGACCTGCGGGCCCAACATGGCTGGATCATGGACATCTACCTGCTCCGCCGGGGCACCGATGCTTGACGCCCTGCTGCCCCGCTATGGCCTGCCCGCGGATACGCCCATCCGCCTGCTGAACCGGTCCGAAAACGCCACCTGGATCGCGGGCGATGCCCTGATCCTGCGGGTTCACCGGAAGGGCTATCATACCGATGCGGAAATCGTGTCCGAACTCGCGTGGCTGACCGCCCTGCAATCCGTCCCCGGCCTGCGTTGCGTGCAACCTGTTCCCGACAGCACGGGCTCCCTGCTGCAACACGCAGGCGGCCAGACCATCGTCGCCTTCGCCCCCATCAACGGGCGCGAGGTCGCGGCCACCGACGATCTGCCCCGCTGGTTCGCTGAACTGGGCGATATCAGCGCCCGCCTGCATGCCCATGCGCGGGGCTGGCAACCCCCACCAGATTTCACCCGCAAACGCTGGGATTGCGAGACGATCCTTGGCGCTACCCCGCATTGGGGCCGCTGGCAGGATGCCCCGGGCCTGACGGAAGATGGCGCCAAATCCTCACGCGTCTGGCCGATACCCTGCGCGCCCGCCTTGCCGCCTATGGCACCGGGCCGCACCGTTTCGGCCTGATCCACGCCGATCTGCGCCTGACCAACCTGATGATCGACGACGCGGGCCTTGTCGCCATCGACTTTGACGATTGCGGCTTTGGCTGGTGGATGTATGACCTTGCCGCCGCCCTGTCGTTCATTGAAACCGACCCCCGTCTGCCCACCCTTATCGCCGCATGGTGCGATGGCTACGCGCGCACAGGCACGCTCACGCCCGAAGACCGCGCCATCATCCCCAGCCTCATCATGCTGCGGCGCGTCTTGCTGACCGCATGGCTCGGCACCCGCGCCGACAGCGACACGGCCGCAGACATCGGCCTGCAGAACTACACCCAAGGCACCGTGACCCTCGCCGAACGCTACCTGAACCACGGCACGGCGTGGTGATTGCCGCCCGAAAAACACGCCTCCCTCCCCCCTCCGTGGGGGAGGGTTGGGGTGGGGGGCAAGCCACACAGCCGCATCATGAAATCAAAACTTGACGTAAAGTCACATGAGGCGCAGCATCATCGGCGGACCGCGTTGGCTCTGGTGGCAGGCGATCCACGACAGACACGCCACCTCGTATGTCACTGTCCATCAGACAACCCTGATCGACACATTCACGAACGAACGCATTCGCAACATTCATTTTTCAACGGGGGTAACCCAGCATGAAAAAACTTATTGCAATCACCTTTCTCGTCGCCGCTGTCTTGGGATTTGCCCCACCGGTCATGGCCAATGATCTGGACGAACTCTGCGATGGCACGCTGTCCACGTCCAACCCCTATCTTTGCCCGACCGCTTTGGAGTTTGGCGGTCAGGCCGCCCTGTTGCGTGATATCCTGCTCAGCCGTCACCACGGGGCCAGCCGCGGCGAAAGCACGGTCACGGCGTCAACCAGCGGCACTGACAACCCCTATACCGGGATGGTCACGGGCGGGGCACAAGTCACGGGCGGCAATTTTTCAGGCAACCTGCAAGCCCTCGTGCTGGGCGCTGACCGCACGCTGTCGGGCGGCACCTTTGTCGGCCTGATGCTGCAATTCGGACGATCAGAGGTCACGGCCCCCGGATCGCCGCGCGTGACCCGGCGTGAGATTCTGTTCGGCCCCTATATCGGCAGCGATCTTGGCAACGGGTTTTTTCTCGACGGCTATCTGCTGTTTGGTGAACCGGACTACACCGTTGCCGCCGTGCCCTCACAGGGTCAAAGCGTGATGGGTTCGATCACCCTGTCAAAAGCTGTGCAGGGCAATACGCTGGACTATCTGCTTTTTGCATCCGTGTCAGCCAAACGTGAAGAGCCGACAGCCGCCACCCGGATTGATGCCACCATCCTGACGCTGGGTGGCAGCCTGCGGTCCGAAGACAGACGTTTTGCCACCGGATGGCAGCAGAACTATGCCCGGCTGGAACTGGATTTCGGCAACTACAGTGACAATCTGGGATCAGGCACGATCAACTATGTGGCCCCCCGCATCGCCATTGGCACTGACATCGCGTTTGACAACAACGCCACATTGAACCTGTCGGCCAACGCATCATTGGCCAGCGACCAGACCCACATCTTTGCCGTGCGTGCGTCATATAACCTGCGGTTCTGATAAACGGCGCACGACAGCGGGGAAAGCCCATATCAGCCGGGCTATCCCCGCGAGCCGGCGCGATCACGTAATGTTTCAAAAGTCTTAATACATCCCGTCGACTACTCTATTATACATTTGATTTCATTGAATAATCTCTGAAATTGACAGCCGTCAATTTCCGTCTGATCGGCTTGAAAATCCGGATCAGACGATACAGCCACGCTTCATCTCTCGCGGTCCCGGTCGGGTTGCTGCAGGTTCAATCTGTGCGAAACCAATGGAAAAGGCCCCGCCAGAGTTTCCCGGCGGGGCAGTCGGTGCCACAGGCGGACCATGGCACAGGCGTAGGAAACCTTAGTTCGGGCGCACCTGATCAGCGTCCATCTCGGCGCGTATCTGCTGGCGCAGAATGTCGATCGGGATCATCTTGCCGTCGCGCTTGTAGTGCCAATAGGTCCAGCCGTTGCAGGATGGCGCACCCTCAAGTGCAGCGCCAACCTGATGGATCGACCCCTTCACGTCATTGCCGATCAAGGTGCCATCGGCCCGCACCTTTGCCTTGTAGCGTTGTCCGATGGAAAACAGCTCTTCCCCCGGCCGCAACATGCCGCGTTCCACAACTTGCCCGAACGGCACGCGCGGCTCGCTGCGTTTCGATCCGGTGATTTCCAGTGCCGACGCATCAAACTTGCGCACGCGGGCGATCCGTTCCGACGCGACCTTGCGATACGCCTCTTCGCGTTCGATCCCGATGAAATCGCGGCCCAGCATCTTTGCCACCGCCCCCGTCGTCCCGGTGCCAAAGAACGGGTCCAGTACCACATCGCCGGGATTGGTGGTGGCGATCAACACCCGGTGCAGCAAACTTTCCGGCTTTTGCGTTGGATGGGCCTTGTCGCCTGCTGCATCCTTGATCCGTTCATGCCCGGTGCAGATCGGCAGCACCCAATCCGACCGCATCTGAATTCCGTCATTCAGCGCCTTCAGCGCCTCATAATTGAACGTGTACTTCGCCGCCTCGTCGCGGGATGCCCAGATCAGCGTCTCATGCGCGTTGGTCAGGCGCTTGCCCTTGAAATTCGGCATCGGATTCGACTTGCGCCACACCACATCATTCAACAGCCAGAACCCCTGATCCTGCAGGATCGTCCCCAGCCGGAACACATTGTGATAACTGCCGATCACCCAGATCGCACCATTCGGTTTCAGCAACCGCTTCGCCGCCGCCAGCCATTGCCGCGTGAAATGGTCATAGGCGGCAAAGCTGGTAAACTGGTCCCAATGGTCATCCACCGCATCCACAAGGCTGTTGTCAGGCCGCAAAAGCTCGCCCTTCAGTTGCAGGTTATAGGGGGGGTCAGCAAAGATCAGATCCACGCTTCCGGCGGGAAGGGCGTTCATCACATCAATGCAATCGCCATCAAGGATCTGGTTCAACGGCAGGTCGTGCGCCGCAACGTCGGTCTTCGTTTTCGTCATGTTACGCCTCTGCCCCGGCATCTTGGTGGTGCCGCTGATTGAGGCCTAAGATGATTCATCCCCGATTCGCCGTCAAATTCTTTATTAAATCAACGACTTATAGATTTATCTTGATACAAGATGTTGTGGATGGGGGCGAAGCTGCGTCTATGATGTGGGGTCACACCAAGATTTAGCAGCGCTTTCAGATGTGCGGCCGTTCCGTAACCTGCATTGGTTTCCCAGCCGTAGCCGGGGTGCTGTTGCGCCAAATCCACCATGATCTGATCGCGCGTGACTTTGGCCACAATCGACGCCGCAGCAATCGAAAGACTGCGCGCGTCACCCGAGATCACGGTTTGTGCCGCACATGTCAGGCCACGTGGCATCTGGTTTCCATCAATCAGCAGGTAGTCAGGCCCCCGTTTCAGACCCGCAACCGCCCGCACCATCGCAAGATGACTGGCGCGAAGAATGTTAAGATCGTCTATTTCCGCCACGCTTGCATGGGCCACACAAACATCTGCCGACTGCCAAAGCATCGTGGCAAGACTTGCGCGGCGGGTTGCAGTCAGTTTCTTGGAATTGTTCAGACCTTCTGGGATCGCGGTCGGGTCCAGTCGGACTGCCGCCGCCGTGACCGGACCGGCAAGTGGCCCGCGCCCCACCTCATCCACGCCCGCCAGATAGAGCGCGCCTTGGGCAAATGCGCTGGTTTCAAGGGCAAAGTCTGGCACGGTGCGGGGCATGGTTCTGGCCTAAGCCATCTGATGCAGGCAGGGAAGGGTTGAAAAACGCCCCGGCCTTCAAGGGAAAGAAGACCGGGGCGCGCGGTGAAAGACCGCTGGATAGAAAAGGCTGTATCGCAAAGGGATTTACGGTTGAGGGTGGGGGCTGCTCACCCCCCCACCCTCTGTTTCGGCACAGCACCGGGGACATCGGTCTGCGCCGGGAACATCTATTTGCAGGTGGTCATAGGCAAATGGTCGAGTGGCATCGCGCAAATCGTGCCTGTCGCGGCCGATGACAAGGACACTGACAACACCGCTGCCAGCAAGGCTGCGGCACAGGTCAAAATGTTGGCAACACGCCACCGCTTGGTCACCGATGTGCGGCGCAGGGTGGGATTCACAACCTCAATCGGGGTGCGAAGCGGCGGAATGTGATGGGACTGTTTCATGGCGGTCTCCTTCTTGTTTGGCGCGACTTTGCTTTTGACGGCGCTGCGTGACAAATCCTTGGGGGCCGATGCAAAGTCAGGCAATAACACCGCCGTGCTATGCGATAACAACGCGACCCAGACCCTTTGGATATTGAATATCAGCGGCTTCCTGCGCAAATTGACGGGATCGAGCGTCAGGAGGCCCGAATGGCCCGAATCTTTGTTTTCCTTGCCATGCTGATGGTTGCACTGCCCGCGTCGGCACAATGCTTTGCCGACTACAAAGCCAAACAGGATAATCCCTTGCGACTGGCTTACGGCGTGGCGCAGGTATCAGATGGCAATTGCAACCCCGGCAGTGCCGCGAATGAACTCGCGCCGCGCCTTGCATCAGCGGGCTGGACACTGCTTGCTATATTGTCGACCTTCGGACCCGAAGGCCTTGGAGAAAGGGAAGCGAGTGCCGGAGACCACTTCCTCCGCTACTGATTCATTGCGGGCGGGCAACCGCGTTGTCGCATTTGGGATCGTTGCGATTGTTTGCATTTTGCTTGGCGCGGCGGTTTTCCTGTTTGTGAACCTGCCGGATGCGAACGCGTTCAATGCCAAGGTGACCCAGATCTTTGTCGACAATGACGTGCGCGGGTTCTCCGAGCTGCGCCTGTTGGAAATCCTTGCACAATCAGGGACTTCTTTTTCCGAAGTACTGCAAAGCTATCGCGTCGTGATCTTTGTTCTGCTGATTTTCGCAACAGCCTTGCTGCTGGCCGCACTGGTGTTTCTGGTCACGATCGTGGCCCTGAACCGTCGGATTTCTGCCATTCAACGGTCAGGCATTCAGGTCGCGTCACTCTTGATCAGCCGGGAAGGCCGCGCGGTCTATATCAACGACATGGAATTTGCCCTGACCGAAGCGGCGCTGGAAACGCTCGCCGTGCTGGCCGAGGCGCGGATGGATGATGACGTGCTGACAGGTGCGCAAATCGAAGCCGTGATCAGTGGCCGAAACGAGGCGGACTGCGACGAGGCCGCAGGGGCCACACGCATCAAACGCCTGCGCGACACGCTGGGCAACCAACTGGTGAGCGAGCTTTTGGTCAAGACGATCGCAAGGCGCGGCTACGTGCTGGCAGTCGGCAAGGATGTGATCCGGATGGTGTGAAAACGACCTAACCGGCACGAAATCAGGCGTCTTCAATCCGTCTTCATTCGATCTTCATTGCGTAGAGACCCGCGTCACGATGCGGCGACCAGGATCGCCATCAAGATCACTCACCGACAGGCTGACGGGATTGCCCTTCATCGAGGAGGCGGTTTGCGCCGTTTCGGCCACGATCCGGTGATCCGCAACCGACAGGCCCATGTCAGACAGCATTGGCAGACCTTGCATCCGGCTCCACCGCGCAAGGGCGTCCGTCGCGTCATCGGATGCGGTGCCAAGCGCCGCGCCAATCATCTGGCACACGGCATCCAGACGGGCAGGGTCCGCAACCCGCGCACGGTTCATCGCAATCACATGCGGCAGCAGCGCGCCACAGATCGCGCCATGTGCGGCCCCCGTCATCCCCCCGATCACGCCCGCAAAGCCATGCACGGCGCCCAACCCCGCGTTCGCCAGCGCAAGGCCACCTGTCAGGCTGACAAACGCCATCGCATCGCGGGCAGCGGCGTCTTCGCCCTCCATCAACCGCATCAGCGCAGCAAGGCCCCTCGCAATCGCAGGCTGCGTGATGGCATCCGTATAGGGCGTGGCCTTGATCGACACATAGGGTTCAATCACTTGCGTGATGGCATCAAGGCCCGACGCAAGCGTGATGCCTTTAGGGCAATGGTCGGTCAATGCCGGGTCGATGATCGCCACCCGCGCGATCATGCGATCATCCCTCAACGATACTTTGCGGCCCAGTTGCGGCACGCCGATAACGGCGTTCTTTGTCACCTCCGCCCCGGTGCCGGAAGTGGTAGGTATCGCGATGAAGGGCAGCGGAGCCGCAGACAAGCCATGCGCAGGCCCCACCCCTTCCAGATGGTCGATGACCGGCGTCGGTGACGGGATCATCGCAGCGAGCGCCTTTCCCATGTCAAGTACCGCCCCGCCACCGATGGCAAGCACCCAGTCGGGACGATGCGCGCGGGTGGCCGTCACTGCGGCCTCCAGCATGTCCAGTGTCGGTTCCTGCGCACAGGACACGCCGATTGCGTCCAATACCCCAAACAAAGGGGCAGCGCGGGTCACGCCCGCGCCATGCACGATCACGCCGCGCGTGCCGAACGATAATGCGATATCAGGTGCCTTCGACACCTCGCCTCGGCCAAAAAGGATACGCGGCGGCGCGATGATGGAAAATATCATACGCTCATCGTTGCTGTAACGGCGCGGCGCCAGCGCGCGTATTTCGCATCGCGTACGCTGGCATCCATCGCGGATTCAAACCGGCGATCAAGCGCCCAGTTCTTTGCAAACTCATCCTGCCCGCCACAGATACCCGCCTGCATGCCCGCAAGGAAAGCTGCCCCCATGGCGGTGGTCTCGGTAACCTTTGGCCGGTCCACAGGCGCACCGATGATGTCGGACAGAAATTGCATCGTCCAGTCACTCGCCGTCATGCCGCCATCCACACGCAGCACACCATCCGCCGCAGCCCCCCAATCGGCACGCATCGCCTCCAGCAGGTCGCGGGTCTGGTAACCGACGCTTTCCAGCGCCGCGCGGGCGAATTCGGCGGGGCCGGAGTTGCGGGTCATGCCAAAGATCGCGCCCCGGCAATCGGGCCGCCAATATGGCGCGCCAAGGCCGACGAAGGCGGGCACCAATACGACGTCCTGCGAAGGATCGGCCGCCATCGCAAGGGGCTGGGTTTCCTTTGCCTCACGGATCATCTTCAGCCCGTCACGCAGCCACTGCACCACCGCCCCCGCGATGAAGATCGACCCTTCCAGCGCATAGGTTGGCTTGCCATCAAGCTGATAGGCGATGGTGGTCAGCAAACGGTTCTTCGATGGCACCATGTCGGCACCGGTATTCAGGAGCGCAAAGCAGCCCGTGCCATAGGTTGATTTCATCATGCCGGGGGCAAAGCAGGCCTGTCCCACGGTTGCGGCCTGCTGATCGCCCGCCACCCCGGTGATCGGGATTTCATGGCCGAAAAGATCGGCGCGGGTATGCCCGAAGTCGGCAGCGCAATCACGCACTTCCGGCAATAGCTGCATCGGAATGTCCAGAAGCGCGCAAATCTCGGCATCCCATTTGCCGTCACGGATGTTGTACAGCATCGTGCGCGCAGCGTTGGTGGCATCGGTGGCATGCACCCGGCCCCCAGTCAGGTTCCAGATCAGATAGCTGTCGACCGTGCCGAAGGCCAGTTCACCCTTGGCCGCCCGCGCCCGCGCACCGGGGATATGATCGAGCAGCCATTTCAGTTTCGTCGCCGAAAAGTAGGGGTCGAGCAGCAGCCCGGTGCGGGCGGTGACCATCGCCTCATGCCCCGCATCCTTGAGGGCAGCACAGGTATCAGCCGTGCGCCGGTCTTGCCAGACAATCGCGCGGTGCAGGGGCTGGCCCGTGGCACGGTCCCACAGAAGTGTCGTTTCACGCTGGTTTGTGATGCCAATGGCCCCGATATCGGTCGCCCGGATGCCCGCCTTTTCGATCGCGGCCCGCGCTGTGCCCGCCACAGTGGACCACAGATCAGATGGATCATGCTCCACCCAACCCGATTGCGGATAGTGCTGTGGAAATTCTTCCTGCGCGCTGGCGATCACGCGCAAGCCCGCATCAAAGATGATCGCGCGACTGGAGGTCGTGCCTTGATCAATGGCAAGAATGTGCCGCATCGTCCCCTCGGTTCCCGTTTGCACCTTCTGTCTTCAAATATCCCCGCCAGAGGCACCCCGCATCGCCGCCAGAGCCATCGGTGGGAATATTTGAAGACAGAAAATGGGGGCGACGCCAGTCAGCACCGCCCCCATCCTTTCAGACTACTGCCAGGACTTGATCAGCTCGTCATAGGCGATGGTTTCGCCCTGCGGATCTTCGTTCTCCAGTTTGGCCACCGGCGCGCCGGGGGCATCGAGCCAGACCTGCGGATCCTGCGGTTCGTTCAGCAGCGGGCCGATATCCCCCTGCACGCCCGAACGCTCGATCCGCTCCAGCACTTTTTCCTGCTCTTCACACAGGGCATCCAGCGCCTCTTGCGGGGTCTTGGCCCCAGACATGGCGTCACCGATGTTCTGCCACCACAGTTGTGCCAGCTTCGGATAGTCGGGGATGTTGGTGCCGGTTGGCGACCACTGAACCCGTGCAGGTGAACGATAGAACTCGATCAGGCCACCCAGTTTCGGCGCGCGTTCGGTAAAGGACGCATGCTGGATGGTGCTTTCGCGGATGAAGGTCAGGCCAACATGGCTTTTCTTCACGTCCACGGTCTTCGAGGTGACAAACTGCGCATAAAGCCATGCGGCCTGTGCGCGGTCGACGGGGGTGCTTTCCATCAGGGTCCACGAACCTGCGTCCTGATAGCCGATCTTCTGGCCATCCTGCCAATAGGCGCCGTGCGGGGATGGGGCCATGCGCCACTTGGGCGTGCCGTCCTCGTTCATCACGGGGGTGCCTTCAACAACGGATGCTGCTGTAAACGCCGTGTACCAGAACATCTGCTGGGCAATCGCACCCTGTGCAGGAACCGGCCCAGCCTCACCAAAGGTCATACCTGCGGCTTCGGGTGGCGAGTACTTTTGCAGCCATTCGATGGCCTTGGTCACGGCATAGACGGCCGCCGCATCGTTGGTCGATCCGCCGCGCGATGTGCACGAACCAACCGGCTGCGAGTTTTCATTGACGCGGATGCCCCATTCGTCAACCGGCAGGCCGTTCGGTTCGCCCACATCGCCCATTCCGGCCATCGACATCCACGCATCGGTGTAACGCCAGCCAAGCGAGGGGTCTTTCTTGCCGTAGTCCATGTTGCCATAGACGCCCGTCGCAGGACCACCCATGTATGACATATCGCGTCCGGTAAAGAACTCGGCGATATCTTCATAAGCCGACCAGTTGACCGGAACGCCAAGGTCATAGCCATAGGCCGCCTTGAAATCATCCTTGGTCTTCTGATCGTTGAACCAGTCGTAGCGGAACCAGTAAAGGTTGGCGAACTGCTGGTCGGGCAGTTGGTACAGTTTGCCATCCGGGCCCGTCGTAAAGCCCACACCGATGAAATCGGCCAGATCAAGACCGGGGTTGGTCACGGACGCGCCGTCGCCAGCCATCCAGTCGGTCAGGTTGCGGGCCTGCTGATAGCGCCAGTGGGTGCCGATCAGGTCACTGTCGTTGATATAGGCGTCATAGATGTTCTCGCCCGTCTGCATTTGCGTTTGCAGCTTTTCAACAACGTCGCCTTCGCCGATCAGGTCATGGGTGACCTTGATGCCCGTGATCGCCTCGAATGCAGGGGCGAGCACTTGTGCCTCGTATTCATGGGTGCCGATGGTTTCGGACACGACCTTGATTTCCATACCCTGGAACGGGGCAGCGGCATCGATGAACCATTGCATTTCGGCTTCCTGACCGGCGCGGTCAAGCACCGACATATCGCCGATTTCGGCATCGAGAAAGGCCTTCGCCGCCTCGATGTCGGCCCAGGCGGGGGCCGTTCCAAATGCCATCAACGCAAGCGCCATGGCAGATGTTGTGTGACGCAGTCTCATGTGTTTCCTCCCAGAGTGATGAGTGGTCAATATGCCGGGGTGAGCCCCCGGGTCGGCTAAACCCAGCGGAACACCGCTGCGGCATAGATCAGGCAGATCACCAGCGCGCCCCAAAGGGGCGGGCCCATGATGCCAAGATACGCAATACAGATGAAACCCGACCCCAGCAGGCTGATGAACAGCCGGTCGCCGCGCGTTGTGTCGATCCGCAGGATACCACGGCGCGGGGTTTCGGGATAGTTGATCGCCAGCACCGTCATCGTGACCAGCAGGCAGGCGATGATGTAGAAAAACAGCGCCGTCGCCAGCGTCCACGCCATCCAGCCGCCCCGGATCATCGGGTCAGTCCAGGCGATACCGCCCTCCTTGCCCGCTGGGGCGGCCCAGATCAGTGCACCAAGGATCGCGACCATGACCGCGATGATCGTGCCAAGAATGGGGGCGGTGATGGGCCGTGTCATGGCAAATACTCACTTTCTATGGCAGCGGCGCCAGGTTTCCGACCCCATGCGGGGGCGGACAGGCGATCAGCGTCGCGGCAAGAGGCTGCCATCCCCGGCGTGGGGACGGAACCGAAGGGATGGGATATGCAGTGCAAGGCCATTACACCCTCCCCAGGGCAAAGCCCTTGGCGATGTAGTTGCGAACAAAGTAGATCACCAAGGCACCCGGCACGATCGTCAGCACGCCCGCAGCGGCCAGAACGCCCCAGTCCATGCCGGATGCCGATACCGTGCGCGTCATGGTGGCGGCGATGGATTTGGCATTCACCGTGGCAAGGGTGCGCGACAGCAGCAGTTCCACCCATGAAAACATGAAACAGAAGAAAGCGGCCACGCCCACACCCGACGCAATCAGCGGCAGGAAGATCTTGATGAAAAAGCGCCCGAAGGAATAGCCGTCGATGTAGGCTGTCTCATCAATCTCTTTTGGCACGCCACGCATGAATCCTTCGAGGATCCAAACCGCCAACGGCACGTTGAACAGGCAGTGCGCAAGGGCAATCGCGATATGCGTGTCAAACAGGCCCACCGATGAATACAACTGAAAGAACGGCAGCGCGAACACCGCAGGCGGTGCCATCCGATTGGTCAGCAGCCAAAAGAACAGATGCTTGTCGCCCATGAAATTATAACGGCTGAAGGCATAGGCCGCAGGCAGCGCCACGGCCAATGAGATGACCACGTTCATCGTCACATAGATGATCGAGTTGATATAGCCGTTGTACCAGCTTGGGTCGGTCAGGATGGTCACGTAGTTCTGCAATGTCAGGTTTCGCGGAAACAGCGTGAAGGTAGACGTGATTTCCTGGTTGGTCTTCAGGCTCATGTTCACCAGCCAATAGATCGGGATCAGCAGGAACAGCAGGTAGATCGTCATCACGATGGCAGGGGATTTGATCCGCATCAGAACGACTCCTGCTTATCAAGGTTGGTCATCACGGTGTAAAACACCCAAGACACCAACAGGATCACAAGGAAATACATGATCGAGAACGCGGCAGCCGGGCCAAGGTTCATCGACAAGGTTTCCTTTACAAGATCAATGGACAACATCGTTGTCGAATTGCCGGGGCCACCGCCGGTGACGACGAAAGGTTCGGTGTAAATCATGAAACTGTCCATGAACCGCAGAAGGATCGCGATCAGCAGCACACCCTGCATCTTTGGCAGTTCGATATAGCGAAACACGCTCCACCTGCCGGCCTGATCAATCTTGGCCGCCTGATAATAGGCCTGCGGGATGGACTGCAGCCCGGCATAGGCCAGCAGGGCCACCAGCGACGTCCAGTGCCAGACATCCATAACGATGATGGTAATCCACGCATCGAGGGAATCGTTGGTATAGTTGTAGTCGATGCCAAGGGCCGCAAGGCTATGGCCCAACAGACCGATGTCGACACGCCCGAATATCTGCCAGATCGTGCCAACCACGTTGAAAGGGATCAGCAGTGGCAGCGCCATCAGCACCAGTACAAGACTGGCCCAGAAGCCTTTCTTTGGCATGTTCAGGGCGATGAAAATCCCCAAGGGCACTTCAATCGCCAGAATGATGGCAGAAAACAGCACTTGCCGCAGCAGCGAGTCATGCAGTCGTTCCGAACTGATCCAGTACTCGAACCACTCAAACCCATACCAGAAGAACTGGTTGTTGCCGAGCGTATCCTGCGTCGCGTAGTTGACCACCGTCATCAACGGAATGACGGCGGAAAACGCCACCAGAACCAGCACCGGCAACACCAGAAACCACGCCTTGTTGTTCTGTGTCTTGTCCATCAGGTGGCCCCACTTATGCGCCAGTCATCGGCGTAGACATTGATTTTGGCGGCATCAAACGTGACATGAGTCATGTCCGCACCCACGCTGTCACTTTCACCTGCGATGATGTTGATCGGCGTGCCTGCCGCCTCACCGCGCACAATGCGGTGGCGACCCACATCCTCGATCCGGCGCAACGTGAACGGCAGCCCCTCGCCCTGCGTCAGGCGTACGAATTCCGGGCGGATGCCGATTTGCGTGCGCCCCGTGGCCGTATAGCTGGCCCCAAGCGGCACAGCATGGCCCGCGATATGGGCCGTGGCGCCGTCAATTTTCGCATCGAGCAGGTTCATCCCCGGCGAGCCGATGAAATACCCCACGAACGTATGCGCCGGGGTTTCAAACAACTCTTCCGGCGTGCCCATCTGCACGACGCGCCCTTCGTGCATCACCACAACCTTGTCGGCAAATGTCAGCGCTTCGGTCTGGTCATGTGTGACATAGATCATCGTATGGCCCAGCTCACGGTGCAGCGCCTTGAGCTGCGTGCGCAACTCCCACTTCATGTGGGGGTCGATCACCGTCAGGGGTTCATCGAACAGAATGGCGTTCACGTCCTGCCGCACCATGCCACGGCCAAGGCTGATCTTCTGCTTGGCATCCGCTGTCAGGCCGCGCGCCTTGCGGTCCAGTTTGTCCTCCATGCCGATCATCTTCGCGATCTGGCCGACGCGCCCTGCGATATAGCTCGCATCCATGCCGCGATTGCGCAGCGGAAAGGCAAGGTTGTCGCGCACCGTCATGGTGTCGTAGACGACCGGAAACTGAAACACCTGCGCAATGTTGCGTTCGGCTGTTGGCGCATCCGTCACATCCGTTTCGCCAAACAACACACGCCCATGACTGGGATGCACCAGCCCCGAGATGATGTTGAGAAGGGTCGTCTTCCCGCAGCCCGATGCGCCAAGCAGCGCATAGGCCCCGCCATCCTGCCAGACATGATCCATTTCCTTCAGCGCATAATCAGCATCCGACGTGGGGGCCGGATTGTAGCTGTGCGCAAGGTTCTTCAGGGTGATCTGGGCCATTCTAAGCCGCCATCGCATAAGGGGCGGGGGCGACAAGGCGACCGTCCTGCCCAAAAAGATAAACATAGGCCGGATCAAGCCAGACATTCACCTCTGCACCGGGTGCCAGATCCTGTACCCCGTGCACAAGGCCAACCCAACGATCCGCGCCATGATGCAGATGCAGGAAAGATTCCGATCCCGTGATTTCGGTCACGATGATCGTGGACGGGAACGCCACCGCAGATGCGCTTTCACGGTCCAGCGTCAGATGATTGGCCCGAAATCCCGCGCGATAGGTGCCGTCGGGCAGGGCCGCCATCGCACCCATCACAGGGGCTTTTACATCCCCCAGCGTAATCTGCGCACCTGACTTGACCGCAGTCACAAAATTCATCGGCGGGTCGCTGAACACCCGCGCCGTGGTGGCATCGGCGGGGCTGCGATACACATCCGGCGTCGGGCCGAATTGCGTCACCCGGCCCTCCCACAGGGTCGCGGTATTGCCGCCCAGCAGCAACGCCTCTTCCGGTTCGGTCGTCGCATAGACAAAGATGGCGCCCGATTCCTCGAATATTTTCGGGATCTCGGCGCGCAGTTCCTCGCGCAGTTTGTAGTCCAGATTGGCCAGCGGCTCATCCAGCAGCACAAGCCCTGCCCCCTTGACCAGGGCCCGCGCAAGCGCACAACGCTGTTGCTGCCCGCCCGACAACTCCAGCGGCTTACGCTGCAGGAACGGCGTCAGTTTCAACATGTCCGCCGTGCTCTTCACCGCCCGGTCAATATCGGCCGCCGATATGCCCATCAGGCGCATCGGGCTTGCGATATTGTCATACACGCTCATCGCGGGATAGTTGATGAACTGCTGGTATACCATCGCCACGCGGCGATCCTGCACGCGCATCCCCGTTACATCGCGCCCGTCCCAATGAATGCTGCCCGTCGACGGCTTGTCCAACCCCGCCATCAGCCGCATCAACGACGTTTTCCCAGATGAGGTCGGCCCCAGCAGCACATTCATCGTGCCTTTCTGCAGGGTCAGATTGGTCGCGTGGATTTGCACCCGCCCTTCGACCGACCGTGAAACGCCTTTGAATTCCAGCACCTTCGCCCCCCTATTCCGCGGCCTGCGCATGTTGCCCCATAAAGGCATCCAGCGCTGCAATCTGTTCTTTCGTCATCCGCAAACCCAACTTGGTGCGCCGCCACACCACATCTGCAGCCACATGCGCATATTCGCGCGTCATCAGCCAGTTCACCTCGGCCTCTGTCAGCGTACCACCAAAATCACGCCCCAGATCAGCAGCACTTGTGGCCTGACCCAGAACATCAACAGCCTCGGTCCCATAGGCGCGGATCAGACGGCCCGCGTGGTAGTCCGACAGAAACGCATAGCGCGTCTTTAGCTCACGGATCAGAATAGCCACACCATCATGCGGAAAGTTCCCACCCGGCATCGCCACCCGTGCCGTCCACGCCCCCGTGGCCTGCGGAAAATAAGGCGCGAGCTTTGCCAGCGCACTTTCCGCCAAACGCCGGTATGTGGTAATCTTGCCGCCAAACACATTCAACAACGGCGGGCCATTGGTATCAAGGCTCAGCACATAGTCCCGCGTTGCCGCCGTGGCCGATTTCGCCCCGTCGTTATACAGTGGCCGCACGCCCGAATAGGTCCAGACGATGTCGGCGCGGCTGACTGGCTTCTTGAAATACTGGGTGGCAAAGTTGCACAGATAGTCCTGCTCCTCAGGGGTGCAGACGGCATCTTTCGGCGCGCCCTTGTGATCCTGGTCCGTCGTGCCAATCAGCGTAAAATCCCGCTCATATGGAATCGCGAAAATGATGCGCCCATCCGTCCCCTGAAAGAAATAGCAGCGGTCATGGTCGAACAACCGCTTGGTCACGATATGGCTGCCACGCACCAGCCGCACGCCTTCGGTCGAATTGATGCGGGCGACGTTGCGGATGATATCTTCGACGTAGGGCCCACCGGCATTGACGATCGCGCGGGCAAGATGGGTCTGACGGCCCAGCGCCCCTTCAGTGACCACCTCCCATAAATCCGCCGTGCGGGTTGCGCTGACAACGCGTGTGCGGGTCATGATCTGCGCGCCCCGCGCCTCGGCATCACGGGCATTCAGCACGACAAGCCGCGAATCCTCAACCCAGCAGTCGGAATACTCATAGGCTTTCTGGAACTTCGGGTTCAGCGGAACGCCCGCCGGATCGGTCCGCAAATCCAGAGTCCGCGCTGGCGGCAGGATCTTGCGCCCCCCCATTGTATCATACATCAGCAATCCCAGCCGGATCAGCCAGGCAGGCCTGCGCCCCCTCATCCACGGCATCACGCGCGACAACAGCCGCGACGTCGGCGTATCAGATTCAAACCGCATATCCGCATGATACGGCAGCACAAACCGCATGGGCCAACTGATGTGGGGCATGGCAACCAGCAGGGTTTCGCGTTCTTCCAATGCCTCGCGTACCAGGCGAAACTCGAAATACTCCAGATACCGCAATCCGCCATGAAACAGCTTTGTCGATGCACTTGATGTGGCCTGCGCCAGATCGCCTTGTTCGGCCAATGCAACCGTTAACCCGCGCCCGGTGGCATCCCGCGCGATGCCACACCCATTTATGCCGCCCCCGATCACAAAAAGATCGAGCGGTGTGTCCGCGCGTTGGTTCATGCCGGCCTCCCACCCGCTGATCCCGTTTCCACTATGTGAGACAATTTGCGCCACCGCGTCAATGGAAATATTCGTTTGTGCGCGCTTTTGCAAAATACGAACATATACGCGCAGTATACACCACGCTTCCTAACGCCAACAAAAGCGCGCTATGATCCGTATCATGGCAACAACGGGGGGCATCCGTGGCGCTTAGCTTTCGGCAGACGGAAATTCTGGAAATCGCCCGCAACGAAGGCCGCGTCGTGGTCGAGGCGCTGGCCGAACGGTTCGCGGTCACCCTCCAGACCATCCGGCGCGATCTGACGGACTTGGCTGATGCCGGGCTTCTGGACCGCGTGCATGGCGGGGCCGTGATGCGCACAGGCGTAAGCAATATCGGCTACGAAGAACGCAGACGCATGAACGAAGGCGCCAAGGCCGCGATTGCCCGCGCCTGCGCCCAAGCCATCCCCGACAATTGCAGCATGATCCTGAACCTTGGCACCACGACCGAGGCTGTGGCCCGCGCCCTGCTGACCCATCGCAACATCACGGTCGTGACCAACAACATGAACGTCGCCAACATCCTTGTCGCCAATGAAAGCTGTGAAATCATGGTGGCGGGCGGCGGCTTGCGACGGTCAGACGGCGGTCTGGTCGGCGAATTGACCACGCAATTCATCGAACAGTTCAAGGTGGACTACGCCATCATCGGCTGTTCCGCACTGGACCGTGACGGCGACCTTCTGGATTTCGACATGGCCGAGGTGCGCGTGTCCAAGGCGATCATCCGCCAATCGCGCACCCGGTTTCTGGTGACCGATGCCTCTAAAATGGATCGTCCGGCACCCGTGCGCCTGGCATCACTATCAGAACTCGACGCCGTGTTTACCGACCATCCGCTGCCCGACGCACTGGCACTGTCCTGCCGGGGCTGGAACACGCGGATTCATGTGGCGGGCGATCAGCAACGTCCGGGATTGGTGAGCGGGGGGGGATTCGAACCCCCGACCCCATGATTAAAAGTCACGTGCTCTAACCAACTGAGCTACCCGCCCGCACCATCCCGGATGCAGGCGTGGTGATTAGAAACGTTCCGGCATGGGGTCAAGGGCTAAAGCACCACGCTCTGGCAAATTCGGCAGGCCCGGCGTATATGGCACGGCATGGAAAAGACCCGCCCCACCGTTGGCCTGCCGTTCATGAAAATGCACGGGGCGGGCAATGATTTCGTGGTGATCGACTCACGCGGGCGCGGAGCGGTCACGACGGCGGCATTGGCGCGCGCTGTGGGGGACCGGCACAGGGGCATCGGGTTTGACCAACTCGCCGAAATCCGTGATGGCGATGGCGCGGGAATTATCCTTGATTTCTGGAACAGTGACGGCAGCCGTGCCGGTGCCTGCGGCAACGCCACGCGCTGCGTCGCCGATCTGGTGATGGCCGAGACAAATTTGACAAAACTGACGATTGTCACCGAACGCGGCGACCTGTCAGCCGTGCGGCTGGCCGATGGGCGCGCATCGGTGAACATGGGCATCCCGCAACGCACATGGGAAAGCATTCCGCTGGCCCAGGCGGTGGACCTGATGCACCTGCCGCTGCCGGGCGATCCGGTGGCCGTGGGCATGGGCAATCCGCATTGCGTGTTCTTCGTCGATGATGCCGAAGCGGTTGATCCCGCCGCGTCTGGACCAAAGATTGAACATGACCCCCTGTTCCCACAGCGCACCAATGTCGAATTTGCATCCGTTTTGGCCCCCGACACCCTGCGCCTGCGGGTATGGGAACGCGGCGCAGGTACCACACTTGCCTGCGGTTCAGGGGCCTGCGCCACGGTCGTCGCCGCACATCTGCGCGGCCTTACAGGCCCGCGTGTGATCGTTCAGATGGACGGCGGTGTGCTTGAGGTCGACTGGCGCGAGGATGGCGTTTGGCTGACCGGGCCTGTCGCCCATGTTTTCGACGGCTGGCTATCGCCCGCATTCATCGCCGCCCACCCATGAACGCGCCGGTTTTCGCAACACTTGGCTGCCGCCTGAACGCCTATGAAACCGAGGCGATGAAGGAACTGGCAGCGGCGGCCGGGGTCGGCAACGCGGTGATCGTGAATACCTGTGCCGTCACAGCCGAGGCGGTGCGCAAAGCCAAACAGGATATCCGCCGTCTGGCCCGCGAAAACCCCGGTGCGGCGGTGATCGTGACGGGCTGTGCCGCGCAAACCGAACCCGCAACCTTTGCCGCAATGCCCGAAGTGACCCGCGTGATCGGCAATACCGAAAAGATGCAGGCCGCAACATGGCGCGCGATGGGCACCGATTTCATCGGCGTCACAGAACGGGTGCAGGTCGACGACATCATGTCGGTGCGTGAAACGGCTGGCCATCTGATCGACGGTTTCGGGCGGCACCGGGCCTATGTGCAGGTGCAAAACGGCTGCGATCATCGCTGTACGTTCTGTATCATCCCTTACGGTCGCGGCAATTCGCGTTCTGTGCCCGCCGGCATTGTTGTTGAACAGATTCAACGTCTTGTCGACAAGGGGTTCAATGAGGTCGTCCTCACCGGTGTCGATCTGACATCATGGGGTGCGGACCTGCCCGCGCAACCGCGCCTTGGCGATCTGGTGATGCGCATCCTGCGGCTGGTGCCAGACCTGCCCCGCCTGCGCATCAGTTCGATTGACAGTATCGAGGTGGACGATGCCTTGATGCAGGCCATCGCCACCGAACCCCGCCTGATGCCGCATCTTCACCTGTCCTTGCAGGCGGGCGACGACATGATCCTGAAACGCATGAAACGCCGCCATCTGCGCGATGATGCGATCCGGTTTTGCGAAGACGCGCGCAAACTGCGCCCCGACATGGTCTTTGGCGCCGACATCATCGCGGGGTTTCCGACCGAAACGGAACAGATGTTCGAAAATTCACTGAAACTGGTCGATGATTGCGGCCTGACCTTCCTGCATGTGTTCCCGTTCAGCCCGCGCAAGGGAACCCCCGCCGCCCGGATGCCACAACTGCAAGGCCCTGAAATCAAGGCCCGCGCCGCCCGCCTGCGCGCCAAAGGGGATGTGGCCCTGCAAGCGCATCTTTCGGCCCAAATCGGCAAAACCCACAGCGTTCTGACCGAAGGCCCCCGCATGGGCCGCACCGAAGGCTTTGCCGAGGTGATGTTTGACACCGACCAACCCGAAGGCCAGATCATCCGGACGCGTATCACGGGGATGATGGAAGGTCGGCTACAGGGCCTTAGTCTGGCGTAACGACAAACCTCTGTTCCCCCAGCCGCATCAGCAGATCGGGGTCAAGGCAGATGTCGCGCCAGACGTCCCACAGGCCGGGGTGGCCCGCGCCGACAAAGTTGCCATCGGTCCGGCCCAGCATGTCGGTCATGATCTGGAAATGGATATGCGGGGCCCAGCCCCCGTTTTCGTGCCAATCGCCCAGATGGGCAATCACCTGACCGGGCACCACGGCATCCCCCACCGCCAACAGGCCCGGCAGCGTGCCTGCAAGATGGCCATAAAGCGTGTAGAACGGCACATCGCCCGTCGCGTGCTGCAAGATCAGGGTATGGCCATAGTCCAGCGGATCGGCGTTATACGTCACATACAGCACCTTTCCTGCGATCGGCGCATGCACCGGCGTCATTGCGGGGGCGAACACGTCGATACCGGTATGCACGCTGCGCCGCTCTGGCCCGCCCGCATCGGCAAACTGCGCCGATGTATAGACCCGCCTGTCCTCGGCGTAGGCGCCAAGGCCGTAAGGCACGCCTTGGGCTGCGAACCACGCATCAAAGGCGCGGTCGGAAAAGGCGGGCATGTCGGGCCGCTGTCCAGCCGTCAACAAGGCGATGCTGGGGCCGGACGCCACATCGGGCTGAAACAGCGGCGCAGGCGACAGGCTTGCCAGATGGGCGCGAATGGCCTCCGCCTGCGGCACTGCCGCCTCACCCCGCCCTTTGCGCAGAACCGCGGCAAGCAAGCCCTGATCCAGCCCACGCAACCGCGCGGCGGTCGGCGCATCGCAGGCCGCAATGATGCCCGCAAGGTCTTGGTCGGTGGTGGGCGCAACCGCGCGCAAAGCGGCATACAGGTTCATAGCCCCGTTCAATTGTGCGGCGTTCAGCATTGCGACCCTTTCAAGATGATGCGCGCAGGTATTGAATGGCCGCAAAAGCCCCGATCATCAGGGGTTGATGCACCAGATAGATCACCAGACTATGCTGCCCCGGCCACACCAACACACGCGGCAAGGTCCGCGGCCGTAGTCCCGCAAGCCAGCCTTGTGCATCGGCAATCCGGGCCACGGCAATCCCCATCAGCAGGGGCGCAAGCCACGGCAACAGCGGCACGTAATCAGCCATGAAAATGCGCGTCTCAGCCAGACCCAGCCACACCATCCAGACCGGATCAAACACCGCATGCCGCGCAAAGTCCGGCAACACAAACACCACTGCCGCCGCTGCCAGCGTCACCACCACAGGAACGCGCAGGAACGCGAGCCCGATCAGACTGCCAAAGGCGATCATGTGCAGGATGCCGAACAGGATCTTGCCCGTCGGCAAATAGAAACTCGCGACCGAAATCGCCACCGCCGCTGCCAATACGATTGCAAAGCGTCGCCAGAACGCAGGCCAGCGAATGCGCCGCCCATGCGCCAACCACAGGCTGAACCCCACCAGAAACAGAAAACTGCCCGCAACCATCCGCGCCATATAGTAAAAGAACGGCAGTTGCGTGGTGCCGGGGGCCACATAGCCAAACATTTCAAGATCAAAGGTGAAATGGAACGCGACCATGCCAACGATCGCCGCCGTGCGCGCAAGATCAAGCGCCGCAATCCGTCCTGCCTTGTGCGCCTTGACCATCTGCCCGCCCTTGCTGTGCTGACCCGCACCCTAACGATCTGCCCGTGAATGAAAACCCATCCCCCGCAATCCGCCTTGCCCCTGCGCACACAGCGCTTTATCCGTGACAGCAACGCCAAGCCGCGAGGGAGCACGCCATGACCAACGCCCGTTTCGACAAATCCAAACTTCCCAGCCGCCATGTGACCGAAGGCCCCGCCCGCGCGCCCCATCGCAGCTATTTCTACGCCATGGGCATCACCGAGGAAGAAATTCATCAACCTTGGGTCGGCGTCGCCACCTGCTGGAACGAGGCAGCCCCCTGCAACATCTCGCTGAACCGGCAGGCGCAGATCGTCAAGCACGGCGTCAAAAAGGCAGGCGGCACGCCGCGCGAATTCACCACCATCACCGTCACCGATGGCATCGCCATGGGCCACGAAGGCATGCGGTCATCGCTGGCATCGCGCGATGCGATTGCCGATACGGTGGAACTGACGATGCGCGGGCATTGCTATGACGCGCTTGTCGGGCTTGCCGGATGCGACAAATCCCTGCCCGGCATGATGATGGCCATGGTGCGCCTGAACGTGCCATCGGTGTTCATCTATGGCGGATCGATCCTGCCGGGCCGCCTGAATGGCCAGGATGTCGACCGTGCAGGACGTGTTCGAGGCGGTCGGCAAATATCAGGCCGGCACATATGTCCGAGGCGGAACTGGCGATCCTTGAACGCGTGGCCTGCCCATCGTCAGGCGCATGCGGCGCGCAATACACCGCCAACACCATGGCCTGCGTGTCCGAGGCGATCGGCCTTGCCCTGCTGAATTCATCGGGCGCACCTGCCCCTTACGAATCGCGCGATCAGTATGGCGAGGCGTCGGGCGTCGCCGTCATGCACCTGATCGAGAAAAACATCCGCGCCCGCGACATCGTCACCCGCAAATCCCTTGAAAACGCCGCCCGCGTCGTGGCCTGCACCGGCGGGTCCACCAACGGCGCGCTGCACCTGCCCGCCATCGCGCATGAGGCCGGGATCGACTTTGATCTGTTCGATGTGGCCGACATCATGCGCGACACGCCCTATTTCGTCGATCTGCGACCCGGCGGCAAATACGTGGCCAAAGACCTGTATGAGGTCGGCGGCGTGCCCGTGGTGATGAAGGAACTGATGAAAGCGGGCCTCATGCACGACGACTGCATCACCGCATCGGGCCGCACCATCGGCGAAGAACTTGACCTGATCGAAGGGCGAGGCGGATGGCCGCGTGATCTATTCCATCGCCACCCCCATCACCAAAACCGGCGGCGTTGTCGGCCTGCGCGGCAACCTTGCCCCCGAAGGCGCGATCGTGAAGGTCGCAGGCATGACCGAAGAAGAACAGGTCTTCTACCGGCCCCGCCCGCGTCTTCGAATGCGAGGAAGACGCATTCGAGGCCGTGAAGACCCGCGCCTACAAGGAAGGCGAGGTTATCGTGATCCGCAACGAAGGCCCCGCTGGCGGCCCCGGCATGCGCGAGATGCTGTCCACCACTGCCGCGCTGTCCGGGCAGGGCATGGGCAAGAAGGTCGCGCTGATCACCGACGGCCGCTTTTCGGGCGCAACCCGCGGTTTCTGCGTCGGCCATGTTGGCCCCGAGGCGGCGCACGGCGGCCCGATTGCCTTGCTGCAAACGGGCGACATCATCACGCTGAATGCGCTGACGGGCGAGATTTCGGTGGCGCTGACGGATGCCGAACTTGCCACCCGCAAGGCGCAATGGAAGGGTCCGCGCGAAACGCAGTATGCCACGGGGGCCTTGTGGAAATACGCCAAACTGGTGGGCGGCGCGCGCAACGGGGCTGTCACACATCCGGGGGCCAAGACGGAACGCCATGTCTACATGGACCAGTAAGGCTCCGGTCGCAGTTGCGTTGATCCTTGTGCTGATGCTGGGGGCCTGTGTGCCCGGCACCACCGCGTTCTCGTCGACGCGCACATCGCCCGTGCTCGACGGCGCGGTCATGGTCGGCCTGCCGCGCGGCTATTGCATTGATCGTGCGGCGGGGCGTGAAACGGCTGATACCGCCATCGTTGTGATGGGCCGCTGCCGCACCGATGTCGACGCGGCCCCCGCGGTGCTGACCACAGCCATCGGCCCCGCCACGTCAGGCGGCGTGCTGAACGGTGGTGGGCCGGCGCTTGTCGCCTATTTCACATCCACTGCTGGCCGCGCAGCGCTCAGCCGCAAGGGCAGTGCCAGTGCGGTCACGATCCTG
>CAWAPA010000013.1:0-62910 GCA_963783595.1 uncultured Alphaproteobacteria bacterium
AAGGACGCGGTCAAGATCACGATTGACGGCCGCCAGGTCAATGTGGACGCCGAGCAGCGTCAGGACGCCGAGCAGAAGGACGGCGAGCGGGTGCTTTACCGTGAACGTTCGCTGTCGCGCTTCTCGCGCAGCTTCTCGCTGCCGGAAGAGATCAGCAGTCGGACTCCCCAACGCCAAAATGGAACATGGCGTGCTGCTACGGCCTGACATGGCCAAGCGCCAAGGCAGGGCAGCGACTACCAATTCACCATGAGTTGAGGTGTCTGCGCTCAGGCGCTGGCCAGGTCCCAACGCGCGAGCGGGTCGACTACAAGGACGCCAACGTCCTGCGCAAGTTCATCTCCGACCGCGGCAAGATCCGGGCCCGCCGAGTGACCGGGGTCACGGTGCAGCAGCAGCGCGAGATCGCCAAGGCGGTCAAGAACGCGCGTGAGATGGCGCTGCTGCCCTACTCCAGCTCGGCCCGTTCCAGCCGGGGCCTCGGACCGGAAGGAGTCGCGAGATGAAGCTCATCCTCACCCAGGAGGTCACCGGCCTCGGCACCCCGGGCGACGTGGTCGAGGTCAAGGACGGCTACGGCCGCAACTACCTGGTGCCTCGCGGGCTGGCCGTGGCCTGGACCCGGGGCGGCGAGAAGCAGGTCGCCTCGATCCGTGCAGCCAGGGTCTCCCGCGAGGTCAAGACGCTCGAGGAGGCCCAGGCGATCCGGGCCAGCCTGGAGGGGTACGGTGTGTTTGCGGTGCGCGGTATGGTGCTGCACGGCGAAAATTGACGGCTGTCAATTTTCAGGTATTTGTTTTTATATCAGTGACTTGTGGTTTTATCCACAGGGCGCGTTAACACTTTTGAAACATTGCGTGATCGGAAATGGTGGACTGCCCCCATCCCTGACCTTTGTCCAAAAGGGTCAGGAGGCGCGGTGTGCGCCGGCGCGGGATGGTGCAGGGAGCCGTGAAGGAAGTGCATTGACGTCTGACCGGCGCTTGGCTTGGTTCCATACGGACCGGACCTGCATGAACCGCGTGTCGACGAGTTGGTGACTGCTTTCAGCCTGAAGTGGACGTTAGGCAAAGTCCTACCCTGCATTGTGGATTGCCGCCGCCCGTATTGAGCCACCCATTCCAGCAAGACCCGCGAATTGCATCCAACCGGGCAATTGCCGTGAAGTAAGGCCCGACTGTTGTCGGCGAAACGGCCGTGCGACCGCCGTGGGCTAGGCCCCGGTCGTCGATCGGTACTCGGCCTGCAGGGCCGGTCGCCTCGGCATAAAAGTCATGACGGCCGTACTTGAGGGCGCGATCACGTTCAGCGGCCGGAGCCAGTTCCACAGTATCAAAGCCCACCTGCGCACCAGCACCAATGATGCAAAACCCGCCAAGCGCCGTTGCTTGCAAGGGAAACATTGAAAAGATCCGGGATCGACCGGTTTGAATCGCTGTATCTTGGCCGGCTGGTGCCAAAAATCGGCAGCGGCCCAAGGTAAGGCCGAGGATAAGGCAAAGCCCGGCATCCGCAAATGCCGGGCTTTGGTCATGGCGCAAGAGGGACCGGATAATTCCGGCCCCGGCGTCAGTTACTCGGCAACCTTGGTGCCCTGATCTCCGCCCCGCGTTTTCCAGAGCGAGAAGATGACCCCAGCCGCCAGGATCGCGAAGGTCATGCCTAGCGACCAGTCGGCGGGAAACTTCTCCCACCCCATCAGGTCAGCCACAAAGATCTTTGACCCGATGAACACCAGCAAAAGCGACAGTGCATACTTCAGGTAGTGGAACCGGTGGATCACTGCGGCCAGAGCGAAATAGAGCGCACGTAGCCCAAGGATCGCGAAGATGTTCGATGTGTAGACGATGAACGGGTCAGTGGTGATTGCAAATACGGCAGGTACCGAATCCACGGCAAAGATCAGATCGACGATCTCTACCATGATCAGCGCCACGAAGAGAGGCGTGGCAAATCGCACCATCTTGCCGGTCTTGGGGTCGGGCTTTTTCACGAAGAAGTCGTGCCCGTGCAGATCCTCGGTCACTTTCATCCGGCGCTTGATCAGTTTCAGCACTGGATTCTGGCTGATATCCATCGGCTTGTCGCCCATGAACAGCATCTTGACGCCGGTCAGGATCAGGAAGGCTGCGAAGATGTAAAGGAGCCAAGAGTACTGCGCCACCAGCGTGGCACCGAGCCCGATCATGATGCCGCGCAGAACAATCACGCCCAGAATGCCCCAGAACAGAACCCGGTGCTGATATATCCGAGGGATGGCGAAGTAGGTGAAAATCAGCGCGATAACAAAGACGTTGTCCATGGCCAGCGTCTTTTCCACCACGAAGGCGGTCAGATAAAGCTTCGATTCCTCAGCCCCGATCTGCCACCAGACAAAGCCCGCGAAGCTGACGCCAAGGGTGATGTACATGGCGGAAAGCTTCAGGCTTTCGGCAATGCCAATCTCATGGTCTTCCTTGTGCAGAACGCCAAGGTCAAAGACCAGAAGGGCGATGACGATGGCGATGAAGAACAGCCACATCCAGACGGGCTTGCCCAAGAACAACAGTAGCAGGAATTCCATTCCCCAGACCTCTCACATTGTTGCACGCCGAGAGGTCAGCCAGAAATGGCAGGAAGGCCGGGCCAGACATCGGGTGAAGTTTCCGATGCGGTCCGACATCACGATAAATATCGTCAGAGGGGCCCGGGCCGCTGGCGTTACATGGGTGTGGTTTTGGCGGTTTCAACTCTGCGGCTGAATTTTCTTTGTGCCAGCATGTTTCCAAGGCTTAAGGCGACTGGCATGAATACCAGTCATGGTCATGCTGCGTGGTTCTTCGGATCACCGGAATTGCCAAGATGGCTGGACGATTCTCTGGGCTACCTGCGTGTCAGGCAATATCTGGACGCGAAACAGGAGGCGCGTGCCTCTAAGTTGGCCCACGCGGGCGCCAACGATTTTCGTCTAAATCTTGGCGAAGTATCACTGTCCGCTCCGCCCGCAATCGCCGCCGTCGCCGTTATGCCGACAGTTGCAGGCTTGGGCGGGCGGCGGCGCGCCAGAGGGCGTCAAGTGCGCGGAGCGCGGCGGCGTCGTAGCGCGACAGGTGTTCCCAATAGCGGCCGTCCGGTGTGTCGTAACCCAAGGCAGCTTCGGCTTGCAGGGCCTGTGCGGCGATGTCTGCGTCAAACGCGGGCGGCGTCACATGTGCCAGCGTGGAAGCTGTCGCCCGCGGAAAGAGCAGGCGACTTGGCCCGCATGACAGGTTGACCATGGCGCACCCCTGCATTGCGGCAAGGATCATCAGTCGGGCCGATTTCGCCTCGAGCGATTGCAACGTGATGTCGGGGCGCAGGGGATCGGGCGAGCCCTTGCCATAAAAATGTGTCGCGCCCTTGGCTGGATACACCATATCACAGCCGCAGAGCGCCAGCACCTTTGGTCGATGGGCATGCAAGGCCCAGTAGGACGCCGTGAACGCCATCGTGGCCCCGGCGTAGACAAAGCCGCCATAGGCGTTCTGCGCCGGAACAAACGCGTCTTCGGTGACGATCGTCTGATGCGGCGCGGGCAGTGGAACCCGGTCGGCGGGAAAGTCATGCGGATGGATCAGCGTATCCCAATCGTCCCGGACGGCATGGGCATTGTTGATTGCGATGATGTGATCAAACGGCGCGCGTGGCCAGTCGCGGGCGACGGTCACGCGTGGGCTGGAACCCAGAATCAATATCGTGCGCATGTCGTGCCTCTGCCGTTTTCCTGCATCTGACGGGCACTTAGTCCTGCTTTGGCGAAGGGCGAGTGTCAGGGGGCAGATTTCGCAATATTACCTCTGCGATCCCGGCGCGGTGACCGCGCCAGACTCCATCATGGCCCAAAATACACGCATCTTGCGTCGAAACCGACGTTCGCATTTCTGCTGCCAGGCCGCGATGCCGGGATCGGCCAGCAGATCGGCGATACGTGCCTTTACGGCTGATGCGTAACGCGTGATCGTGGCATCCTGAATGATGCCTTCAGCGCGGTCGCGGTAGTAATCGTCGGTGTGGCGATCATTCGTCGCCCCCATGATGCCTGCACCACGGCCGCGGTCGCGACGGGCAAGGTAGGTGTCATAGGTCTTGACCGCGTAGTGGTTGTATTGGGCAAGGTCGTGCCGACAATCCTTGGGGCGAAAGTTGCGCAACTGGCGCCACAACGGCAGCGCGAGATCCAGATCATGCAGCGTGCCATCCGCGCGCATATAGGTCAGAGGGCGCTTCTGGCCCGTGTAGCCGACCAGCGAATGGTTGTGGATTTCGCGGAACCGCGCAGGATTTCGCGTCAGCGATTTCACCGGGCAGGACGTTACGTGCGCCGTGGGCATCCGCCAGAGGAATTGGCCTGTGACAGGCGCTGCGCGCCAACGACCTTGTCCACGCGCCCCGAAGTTTGCCGCATTGAGGGTGATGATGTCAGCCGCCGCAGGCGTGGCTTGCAGCAATGCGCCCAGCGAATGATCCCCGGTATGCACATTCAGAAACTCATCAACATCCAGCACCATCAGCCATTCGGCAGCGTCGATTCCGCAGGTGGCGCGCAGATGTCTGTAAGCCTCGGTCTGGGGGGATTTTCCGACGGGGACCTGATGCGCGTGATGGGTAATGATGCCCGCTCTGGCCATCGCATCAAGCAGTTGGTGGGTGCCGTCGGTGCTGTCGTTCGAGGCGATGACAATGCGGTCAAAGCCCAACACCAAGTGATGGGCCACCCATTCCAACACGAAAGGCCCTTCGTCGCGCACGGCGGATATCAGGCAGGTGCTGCCCAAGGATGACAGCGCCGATCACATGGAAAAGCTGGTGCCGCAGCCGCATGAGCTGCTGGCGTTGGGGTTCTCGATCACAAAGCGGGCGCCGATCAGCTCTTCCGTAAAGTCGATGACGGCGTTTTGCAGGAAGGGGAGCGAGATCGCATCCACCAGCACCATTTGCCCGTTCTTTTCCAGCACGAGATCGTCGCCTGCCGGATCGTCGAGCCGGATGTCGTATTGAAAGCCGGAACAGCCACCGCCTTCGACGGCGACGCGCAGGGCGCGGGCGGCACCGGTCTGTTCCGCGATTTCGGCGAGCCGCGCAAAGGCGCGGTCGGTGACGCGGGGGGGAAGGGTCAGGGTCATGGCGGGCCTCATACCGGGAACGGCGCTTTTTCAGATGTGGCGCTTTCCGGGTCGGGAATCAAGCCGTGACCGGCCCTGCGCGAACAGGACCGGTCTTTTTGTCAGGTGTCAGGCGACCGCGCTGTTGATGACGGGGAAGTCGATCTCGGTTTCAAAGGCGTGGTTCAGGTAGTTGGTGAAGATGTTGGCAACGACGACGCCGATCACCTCGATGATGTCCGCGTCCGTCAGATCGGCGTGGCGCGCGACAGCCAGATCGCCATCGCCCAGCTTGCCGCGTTTTTCCGTGACGGTGCGCGCAAGCGCCAGCAACGCGGCCAGACGCGGCGTGGTGGAACGGCCGCGCAGATGTGCGGAAATCTGGTCCGGAGTTACATTCATGCTGCTGGAAATCGCGCTGTGCGCCGAGGCACAATAGTTGCAGGCATTGACCCCCGCCACGGTAAGGGCAATCGCCTCGCGGTCCTTGGCCGTCAGTTTGCCTTTGCCAAGCGCATCGCCAAGGCCAAGAAGGGCGGTAAGCGTGGACGGGCTGTGCGCTGTTGTGCGGTAAAGGTTGGGCACCATGCCGATCTGGCCCTTGATCGCAGCGAAGATGGCCTGCACGTCGGGCGTTGCGGTGGCGTCGGTGAGCGCGGGGATGCGGGGCATAGGACTTCCTTTCAAGGCGTGGTGCAGGGGCCTTTCCACCTGCCTGCATTTGGTATAAACAGTTTCGGACTGGTCAGTAAATAATTATTCAGGACCGATTGGTAACAAAAAGGAGAGCAGCGATGGCGCGGCCTTTGGGATTTGATCCGACCGATGCGGTGACAGCATTGAAGGCGGTGTTCTGGGCGCGCGGGTTCGAGGCGACGTCGATGCAGGATATTGAGGCTGCGACCGGGCTTGCCAAGCAAAGCCTGTATCGGCTGTACGGTGACAAGCGCGGCATGTACCGCGCGGCACTGCAGTCCTATGCCGCTTGCGAGGTCGCCGCGGGGGCGACATTCGTGCAAGAGACGCCGGGGGACGCGCGGGCACGGTTGGCGGCGCTGTTTGGCGACACGATTGCCGAAACAGCGGGCGCGGGTGACCTGCGGGGCTGTTTTCTGTGCAATGCAACGGGGGAAATTGCGGCAGACGATCATGAGACGAAAGTCTTGTTGCGCAACATGGCCGATCAGATGACGCAGGTGTTTGTAACCGCGTTGCGGGTTGATGCGAAATACGCAGCAGATGATGCGTTGTTGATGCGGCGTGCGCTGCATCTGCATGGTGGCTATGTGGGGTTGCGTGTGCTGGTCAAGGGCGGGCTTTCGGTATCGCAGGCGCAGGAAATGGTTGACGATCTGTTGTCAGTGATCTGATTGGCGGGGTGTTCGCGGGGCAGGATGCATCCTATAGTCATGGCACTTGGCCACCAGCGGATGCTTTATGTTTGCCCCCTACGCCTGCCAGCCTGACGCGTCGCACGGACGTCTTCACGCCGAACGGATGTCATCGTTCCGGTCACCTTATCAGCGTGACCGGGACCAGGATCATTCATTCATCGGCGTTTCGGCGGCTGAAGCACAAGACGCAGGTTTTTGTGGAACACGAGGGCGACTATTATCGTACCCGGCTGACACATAGCATCGAGGTGGCGCAGGTCGCGCGCACGATCGCGGGGGTGCTGGGGCTGAATACCGATCTGGCCGAATGTATCGCACTTGCGCATGATCTGGGACATACGCCGTTCGGGCATACGGGCGAGGATGCGCTGTCGGCCTTGATGGCCCCCTACGGCGGGTTTGACCATAATGCGCAAGCCTTGCGGATCGTCACCCGGCTGGAGCGTCACTACGCGGATTTCGACGGGCTGAACCTGACATGGGAAAGCCTGGAAGGCATTGCCAAACACAATGGGCCGGTGATCGGCCCCTTTGCCGATGCCAAGCATGCGGGCGATCTGCCCTATGCACTGGCGGCGGTAAATGCCGAATGGGATCTGGGGCTGGGCACATTCGCCAGCGCCGAGGCACAGGTGGCGGCGATTGCCGATGATGTGGCCTATAGCCACCATGATCTGCATGACGGGCTGCGGTCGGGGTTGTTTACCGAAGATGATCTGATGGCGCTGCCCGTCACCGGCCCGGCCTTTGCCGAGGTGGATGGCCTTTATCCCGGCCTTGATCCGATGCGGCGGCGGCACGAGGCGCTGCGGCGGGTGTTCGGGCGGATGGTGGAGGATGTGATTGCGGTGGCCCAAGGGCGGCTGGATGCGGCGCAGCCCCAGTCGGTGGACGAGATCAGGGCGATGGAGCAGACGATCATCCGGTTTTCCAAGCCGCTGTATCAGGAGTTGAAGGCGATCCGGTCGTTCCTGTTTCACCGGATGTACCGCGCGCCGTCGGTGATGATTGAACGCGCGCGGGTTACGGACGTGGTGAACGGGTTGTTCCCGCTGTTCATGGCCGATCCCGGCCTGTTGCCCGCCGAATGGCAGCAGGATATCGCAGCGGTGGATGGTGATACCGCCTTGGCGCGGATCGTGGCCGATTATGTGGCCGGGATGACCGACCGGTTTGCCTTGCAGGAACACGCGCGGTTGCTGGGCTGACGGGCCTATTTCCGCAGCGCGGCCATGATCCAGATCAGCACCAGTGCGCCAGAGATCACCGCGTTCCAGGATGCCATCGACAGCCCCAACATCTCCCACGCCACATCGGTGCAGCGGATCACGGGGGCTGCAAGGATCTGGTTCAAAAGGTCCTCACCGCTGAGGTCCGCGATATTGCCGCCTGCGCTGCAGGTATCAGGGCCGGGCCACCAGCCGCGTTCAGCCCCGGTATGATAGACCCCAAGCCCTGCCGTTGCCGCCGCCGCAATGGCGCCACAGGCCGCCAGCAGGCGCACAAGGCCTCCCTTTGCCAGCACCAATGCCAGAAGCCCGATGACAATTGCCGCCGCATGGGGCCAGCGTTGTTGCAGGCAAAGATGGCAGGGTGCCAGACCGCCGATATACTGAAACGCAAACGCACCCGCCAACAGGGCGGCCGATCCGAACGTGGCAAGGGCGATGAGACGGCTTTGGGTCATGTCGGTTTCATAACTGTGGATCCGCGCAAGGGAAAGGCAAGACCGCGAAAACCGCTTGGGAAGTCCGATCGCAATGGCTAGGCTCCGATTGTCACGGTTGGGGGTAATATCATGCAATGGCGCGGACGCAGGGGCAGCAACAACATCGACGATCGCAGGCGCGCCGGCGGTGGCGGCGCGCGGGCCGGGGGTGTCGGTGGCGCGGGTATCATCATCGTGCTGCTGCTGGGCTGGTTCTTTAACGTCGATGTGTCCGGCCTGCTGAGCGATCCGAATGCGCAAGGCGGTGGGCAGGCGACACTGACCGCGCAGGACGAAGAAATGGGGCAATTCGTGTCGGTGACGCTGGCCGATACTGAAGAGGTCTGGGCGGGCATCTTCCGCGACCAGTTGGGCCGCGCCTATCAGGCCCCGACTCTGGTGCTGTTCAGCGGGTCAACCCAATCGGCCTGTGGCGGGGCCAGTGGGGCGACCGGGCCTTTCTACTGCCCCGGCGACAAGCAGGTTTATCTGGACACGGATTTCTTTGTGACGCTGGAGCGGCGTCTGGGGGCGGCAGGTGATTTCGCGGCGGCCTATGTCGTGGCGCATGAAGTCGCACATGGTGTGCAGGACCAGCTGGGTTTTCTGGGCCGCGCCAATCAGGAACGCGCACGGGTGTCGCAACAGGAGAGCAACTATATCTCGGTGCAGATCGAATTGCAGGCCGACTGCTTTTCCGGGGTTTGGGCGCGGGCTGCGGCAAATCTGAACCAGCCGGACCGCGCCGATCTGGAAGAGGCGATCAATGCGGCGCGCAAGATCGGTGATGACACGCTGCAGGCCAGTGCCGGGCAACGGCCGATGCCACACACATTTACCCATGGGACGTCTGAACAGCGCGCGCGCTGGTTTGCGACCGGGTTCCAATCAGGTGACATCGCGGATTGCGATACGTTCAATACTGATCAGTTGTGATTGACGCCGCCGTCGCGGGCGGCTACACCCCGCGCCGGATGGCCCGAGTGGCGGAATGGTAGACGCAGAGGATTCAAAATCCTCCGCCGCAAGGTGTGCGAGTTCGAGTCTCGCCTCGGGCACCATCCTTTCAGCAGAAATTGTGGCAGACGATTCGGTGAAATGACCGAGGTTGTTTCCATGTCGCGGACAATGCCGGCGAAATGGGGTGATTGTGCTGCCAATTGCAGCCAGTTTGACACCGTGTCGCCGCAATCACGGCAAAATTGTGGTGAAAGTTTATGCAGATGGGTTTTTTCGGCGTTACAGCGAAATTCGAAACAGTTCGGCCGATCTTGGTGACAACGCCCGCGTAATATCGTTTTAAAACAGAATGTTCGCGCGTATACTGCCATTGAATTGTTGCGCCAAAGCGCGCGGCCTCAACCCAGAGTGGCGCGAGTTAAAAAGAACAAAAACAACCAGTAATTGTAAAGTGGTGGTTGTCGGGTATCGGGTGGCATTTTCCACTTTTCTGAAAAGTTTAGGCGATTTAAGCAGAGAGGGTCTCAGGGTTTGAGACAGATGGCCGTGGGGGCGGTCTGTGATTGGTTCGTGTCGATTTGACACGGTGAGTATGAAGGAAAGCTGCCGACTAATTCATTTTAGTTCGCCATGCCGATAGTGTGTGGTCGCTTGCCAAGCTTTTGGCGGGACAGTGTCTTTTTATCTCAGCTTCGCAGGCGGCCGACGTGGCATGGGCAAGAAGTGGTTTTCACTTTGCCTATGCGCCGAACGGGCGGCCAGCAGTGGGTGCGTCCGTAACTGAATGTCGGTGGCGCCCGGTGGACGGGGCCAATGTTACAGTGAGGATGCGAGAATGCCGGTATTTGCGCTTTATAATTTTGACGAGTCAAATTCGCCCGTGCGCGACACTGCGCTCGACAACGGGGCGCAGGATGGCAAGTATATCAACGGCGCGACCCCGGTCGCTGGTCGGGCCACATTGGATGGCTACGACGATCTGGTGAAGATTTATCAGGACCCCGCATTTCAGCTTGATCGCGGCACACTGGAAATCCAGTTCACGCAGAATGCACATGTTGGCAACGGGCCGAACACCATTCTGTCGCGAGACAGCGTCGGGCAAACTGACGGCGGTTACCGGATTGATGTGCTGGCGAACGGGTCGATCCAGATCGTGCATGAAACGGCTGGCGGCAGCGAAAGCTTTGGGACACCGGCAGGGTTTCTTGGCGCATGTGACGAAATCAAGCTGAGCTATTCGTGGGATGCGGATGGCACGGGCGGACAGCTGGTGATCGAAAACCTGACAGCAGGCACAACATTTGACGCGCCGGTCCCGGCTGGCCTGTCAATGGATCAGGGCGATATCAATCAGCCTTGGATCATCGGTGCCGGGCAAACCCAGTCAAACCCGGATATTTTGAACGACATTGATCAGCACTTTAATGGTTCGGTGGAATATTTCTCGATCTCGGACACGGTCGACAACAACAATGACGGCACGCCGGATGCAAATCCAGATACCGCGACCACGGCGGAAGATACCGCTGTCATCATCCCGGTTCTGGCAAACGACACCGACCCGACCGGCCAGCCGTTGACCATCACCGGGGCAACCGCGCCAAACGGCACGGTCACCCTGAATGATGATGGCACGGTGACCTATACGCCGAACCCCGATTTCAACGGCGAAGACACCATTACCTACAGCGTGACGGACCCGGACGGAAACACCGCGACATCGACCGTCGCTGTGACGGTAACGCCGGTCAACGATGCGCCCGTGGCGACAGATGATGCCGCAACGACGGCGATCAACACTGCAGTCATCATTCCCGTGCTGGCCAATGACAGTGATGTGGATGGCGATACGCTGACCATTCAGGGCCTGCCGACCTCGGATCAGGGGACAATCGTGGTCAACGGCGATGGCACCATCACCTTCACGCCAAATGCAGGCTTTACCGGTGATGCGTCGATTGCCTACACGGTGACGGACGGCAATGGCGGCACTGATGATGCGGTTGTTGCGATCACTGTGACACCCGCAACGGGTGGCGGGCGCGATGGGATCGTGTTTGGCACGGCAGGCGACGATCTGATCGACGTGAACTACACTGGTGATAATGACGGCGACTTTGTGGACCGTGAAGATGCGATCTTGCCGGGTGATGCACCAAATGATGACGTGATTTATGCAGGAGCTGGAAATGACACTGTTCGGGCTGGTCTTGGCGATGACTCTGTGCGTGGCGGCGATGGCAATGACGAACTGCGTGGCAACGAAGGCAACGACTCGCTTGCGGGTGGGCGCGGCGACGACACGCTGATCGGCAACGACGGCGATGATTTACTGCGTGGCCAGAATGGCAATGACAGCCTGAACGGATCGAACGGTGAAGATACGCTGTATGGCGGGCAAGGCGATGACACGCTGATCGGTGAAGACGGGAGCGATCTGGTCTATGGCGATGATGGCAACGATGTGATCGACACCGGCGGGCGGAGCGGTCGTCCTTTGCCGGACATTGATTATCCGGGGCTTTATCCGGCGGACCCGACGCCGTTGAACGATCTGGATACTGTGTATGGCGGCGCGGGCAATGACACCATCCGAACCGGCGATGATGCCGATCTGATCTTTGGTGGCCTTGGCAACGACAATATTGATGGTGGCATTGATGCCGACACGATCTTTGGTGGTCAAGGGAACGACACGATCGTCGGCGGCGAGGGGTCTGACAGCATTGAAGGCGGCACAGGCGACGACCTGATCTATGGCGGACTTAGCCCGGCTTTCCCCGACAGTGTGAACATTCCCGATGCGGCGGGCGATCTGCGGCCGTTGAACGGGGCCGACACGATCTTTGGCGGCCAAGGCAACGACACGATCTTTGGTCTGGACGATGCCGATGTGATTTTCGGTGGTGTGGGCAACGACAGCATTGATGCCGGGGTCGACAATGATACCGTCGACGGTGGTTTGGGCAATGACACCATCATTGGTGGTGAAGGTGCTGACAGCCTGACGGGTGGTGCCGACCGCGATGTGTTCATCGGGGCCAATGCGAATGATTTCATCGACGGCAGCGAAAGTGGCGATGATTTTGACACGCTCGATCTGCGTGGTGCGGGCCCGCTGAGCATTGTCTTTGCCGATGATAATCCTGAAAACGGGACGGTGACGTTCCGCGACACGGCTGGCAACCCGACGGGGACGATGAATTTCGTCAACATCGAGAACGTCATCCCCTGCTTTACGCCCGGTACGCTGATTGCGACGCCGCGTGGTGAAGTTGCGGTAGAAAGCCTGCGCGCGGGCGACAAAGTCGTTACCCGTGACAACGGGTTGCAGGAAATCCGCTGGGTGGGGCAGAAGGCCCTGAACTGGACGGATATGGCAGCAGCGCCATATCTGCGGCCCGTGCTGGTCAAGCAGGGCAGCCTTGGCAATGGTCTGCCAGAGCGCGACATGATGGTCAGCCCGAACCACCGCCTTTTGGTCGCGAATGACCGCACGGCGCTGTATTTCGATGAACACGAGGTGCTGGTTTCGGCCAAGCATCTGGTGGGCAGTGCGGGCGTGCATGCGGTGGAAAGCATGCAGACGACCTATATCCACTTCATGTTCGACCAGCACGAGGTTGTGCTGTCGAACGGGGCGTGGACCGAAAGCTTCCAGCCCGGCGACTATACGTTGAACGGCATGGGCAACGCGCAACGCACGGAAATCTTTGAGCTGTTCCCGGACCTGAAGTCCAAGGAAGGGCTGGAAAGCTATACCGCAGCGCGCAAGACGCTAAAACGGCACGAAGCCCGGCTTTTGGTGCGGTAAATGGTTATGCAGCGTGGACCGTGCTGGATGCGTGGTTCGCACAAACGGAAAGGGGCCTTTGGAAACGAGGGCCCCTTGTCCTGTCGAATGGGATTATTCGATGGTTTCCTGATTTGACATGATCGTGCTGGCAAGGCGACGTTGCGGCGATTGTGCCAACAATGCCATGATTTTGCCATCAATTGGTGCCGGATTCCCCTGAAAATAACACAATTTTACGCAACGCCGCGAAGACTGTGGCGAATGGCTGCTGCGTCTTGCGTGCCATTGCGCGCATGCTGAACGAAAGGCGAGTGAATGGGGCAGACCGTTTCGGGAACGAATGGCGACGATACCCTGCGCGGGGTGGGTGGCGATACGGTATCGGGTGGAAGTGGCCGCGATACGCTTATCGTGCAGGATGTGCGTAGCGTGGCGTTTGATCCGATGGACCCGGCGTCGGGCACTGTGACATTCATCGACGACAGCACCTTGTTTTTCACATCCCTTGAAGACTTCCTGTTTGAAGGAGGGCGTGACGGCGTTGTTGATGGCACAGCCGCGAGCGATGTCATTGGCGCAGGCTTTGTCGATGCGGGTGGTGATGCGATTGACGGCAATGACGCGCTCTTGCCGGGCGAGGCGGGCAATGACGACATTGTGCTGGCGGGCGGCGGTGATGACACCGTGTTTTCCGGCGTGGGCGATGACGACATTTTCGGGGGCACCGGCGCGGATGTGCTGCATGGCGAAGATGGCGATGATCTGATCGACAGTGGCGATCAGGATGACACGCTGTTTGGCGGTGGTGGTGCGGACACCCTGAAGGGCGGGGCTGGAAATGACAGTCTGCTTGGTGTCGATGGTGACGATCTGTTGGATGGCGGCGCGGGCAATGACGATCTGGTCGGCAGCACTGGCAACGATACGCTGTATGGCGGGGCGGGTGCGGATACGCTGCGCGGCGACGAGGATGCGGATGCGCTGTTTGGTGGCGATGATGCGGATGCGCTGTATGGCGGGCGCGGTGATGTGATCGATGGCGGCGAAGGCGGCGACGACAATGACACGCTGTTCGTGTCCGATGTGCGCACGATCCGGTATGACCGCGACAATGATGAAAACGGCACGGTGCTGTTCACCGATGGCACGTCGGTTGCGTTTTCCAACATCGAGCAGGTGATCTTCAATGGCGGCCCCGACGGCCTGATCTGGGGCGATGAGACCGATGAATTGATCGACGCGACCTATGTTGACCGCAATGGCGACCGGGTGGATGCGGGCGATGCCGTCTATGCCGGGGCGCAGCCGGATGATGATGACATTTTTGCCAATGGCGGGAACGACACGGTCCGGTCGGGTCTGGGCGTGGACAATGTCTATGGGGGTACCGGGCGGGATCTGATCGAAACCGGGGTCGGCAATGACTACGCGCAAGGCGATGAGGACAATGACACGTTGTATGGCGAAGCGGGGAATGACTTTCTGCGCGGCGACAGCGGCGATGACAGCGTTTATGGCGGTATCGGGAACGATACCGTTTATGGCGGCGCCAACAACGACGAGGTCTATGCAGGCGATGGCGATGACAGCGCCTATGGCGGGTTCGGCAATGATTTTGTTTATGGTGGCGATGGCAATGATACGATCACCGGCAGCGATGGCGACGATCAGGTGTTCGGCGGTCGGGGTGACGACTATCTGCAAGGGTCGACCGGGGCGGATACGCTGGATGGCGGCGAGGGTGCGGACACACTGTTTGGCGAGGATGACGCTGATGTGCTGCGCGGCGGTGCGGGCGATGAAATTGACGGCGGCGAGGGCGGGGATGATCACGATACGCTGATCGTCGCGCGGGGGTCGACTGTGACATATGAAGAGTTGCAGCCGGAAAACGGTGTGGTGACCTTTGCAGACGGGGGCACGCTGTCGTTCCGCAATATCGAAACCGTGGTGATCCCGTGTTTCACGCCGGGCACGATGATCCAGACGGATCGGGGCGAGGTGCCGGTGGAGTCCATTGTTGCGGGCAACCGGGTGCTGACCCGCGACCGGGGGTATCAGGTGATACGCTGGGTCGGACGACGGCAACTGACCAAGGCCGATCTGGACGCTGCGCCGCATCTGCTGCCGGTGCGGATTGCGCGTGGAGCCTTGGGACCGGACATGCCGTTGCGCGACATGTTTGTGTCACCCCAGCATCGGCTTTTGGCGCAGGGGCCGCGCACCAAGCTGTTGTTTGGTGAATCCGAAGTGCTGGTGCCCGCCCTGCATCTGGTGGGCTATCCCGGCATCACGCGGGCTGAGGTCGGACCGACGGATTATATTCACATCATGTGTGATCGCCATGAGGTGATCTGGTCCGACGGCATCTGGACCGAGAGTTTTCAGCCGGGCGATCTGACGCTGGCGGGGCTCGATGCGGCGCAGCGGTTTGAATTGGATGAGATTTTCCCGAATTTGCAACAGCAGGCGGTGGGCTTTGCTGCAGCACGTCGCACGTTGCGACGGCATGAGGCGGACTTGCTGCTGTCATAGCTCACACAACCAATAGGCGATCACGGCGGTTTTCTTGAGATACGTTGCCTTGGAATAGCCAGAATAGATCACAGGGCCGCCGGAAATGGTGCGCAATGTTGGCTGGATGTTCCTGCATGACTTCGCCAGAGGGGTGTTCAGCCTGTCCCGATATCCGGGGCTGGAATAGCCTCGGTGAGACTTGCCGTGGCGACGATTAACGGAACGATCTTCAACGATAGTCTGAACGGCACGAACAATGTCGACGACATCTATGGCGGCAACGGCAACGACACCGTTACCGCGCGCAACGGCAATGATTCCGTCTTTGGTGGCGCGGGCAACGACAGCCTGTTTGGCGGCAACGGCAATGACACCCTGTTTGGCGGGGCGGACAACGACACGCTGTTTGGCGATGCGGGGGCCGACAGTCTTCTGGGTGATGCCGGCAATGACCTGCTGTATGGCGGCGATGACAACGATGTGCTTTCCGGCGGCGACGGCAACGATACGCTGTTCGGTGATGCGGGAAATGACACCCTGTCCGGGGGCCTGGGACTCGATGTCCTGTATGGCGGTATCGGGGCAGACAGCCTTGTGGGCGACGCGGGCAACGATTCCCTGTTCGGGGGCGATGACAACGACCAGCTTTTCGGCGGCGATGACAATGACACGCTGAGCGGTGATGGTAGCAACGACAGCCTGTTCGGCGGCAATGGCACCGACAGCCTGTTGGGTGGTCAAGGCAACGATAGCCTGAGCGGGGATGCGGGCAACGACAGCATCTTCGGCGGGACCGGGAATGACACCGTGTCCGGTGGCACCGGCGATGACGTGATCGAAGGTGGTCCGGCGACCCTGGCACCCGTTGACATGGTTTTTCGCTGGAACCAGACGGGGGCGGATGAGCAGGATATCTTTGGCGGAGTGTCGCAGAACACCGGCGGCGTCAATGTGGGCGCCAGCTTTACCAATGATGGCAATGGCAACCAGTGGTCGGTCGAGTCGACAGATACCACCTACGTAGCGGCGGGCGATCCATTCAACCCGACCTCATCGCTGGTGCTTGGTGGGGCGGGTGCTGGCAACACGTCAACGGTTCGCATCAACTTTGCAGGCGTTGCGGGGCAGGAGTTCGGCAATACCGTTACCAATGTCTCGTTCCGCCTGAACGATATTGATACGGCTGGTTGGCAGGATGTGGTGACAATCCGCGCCTATGATGCAGCTGGCAATCTGATTCCGGTGGTTATCACGCCTGCGGGCAATGACACGGTATCTGGCAATACGATTACGGCGGGTCCGACAAGCGATTCGGCGACCAGCGCGGCAGGATCGGCGCGGATCGATATTGCGGGTCCGGTGGCACGATTTGAGATCGACTATGATAACATTGGCACTGCTGGTCAGCTGATCTGGGTTTCGGATATCCATTTTCAGGCGCTGCCGTCGGACAACGATTCACTGCTGGGTGGCGACGGCAATGATAGTATTTCCGGTGGTGGAGGGGACGATACCCTGTTTGGCGAGGTCGGGGTCAACTCGCTGTTTGGTGGCCAAGGCAACGATTCCCTGTTCGGTGGGTCCGAAAATGACAGCCTGTCGGGTGGTGACGGCGACAACTCGCTTGATGGCGGGACGGGCGATGACACGCTGCTGGGTGATGCGGGCAATGACACGCTGACTGGCAACGATGGCAACGACCGGGTCTTCGGGGGCCTTGGCAACGACGTCATCACGGGCGGTCTCGGGCTCGATACACTGGATGGCGGCGATGGACTTGATACGATCGATGGTGGCGATGGCAATGACAGTATCAGCGGTGGCAATGACAACGACAGCCTGATCGGCGGGTTGGGCGATGATACGATCAACGGCGATGCCGGAAATGACATTATCAACGCCGGTGACGGCAACGATGTGGTCTTTGGCGGCCTTGGCAACGACACGCTGTTTTTCGGTGCCGGGAATGACAGCGTCTACGGCGGTGACGGCGATGATCTGATTGACGATGTCAGCGGGGCGAACCTTCTTGGGGCCAACCTGCTGGACGGTGGTGCAGGCAACGATACGATCTGGGCCGGACTTGGCAATGACACGCTGATCGGCGGCGACGGCGCAGATCAGTTGAACGGTGAGGACGGCAACGACAGCCTGTCGGGCGACGCTGGCAATGACAGCCTGTTCGGTGGTGCGGGTCTGGACACGCTGCTGGGTGGCGACGGCAACGACACGCTGTTTGGCGGCACCGAGAATGACAGCCTTGACGGTGGCATTGGCAACGACTCGCTCGAGCGGTGATGCGGGCGATGACACCCTGCGCGGCGGCGATGGGCTGGATACGCTGGATGGCGGCATCGGCAACGACAGCCTGTTTGGCGATGCCGGCAATGACACGCTGCTGGGTGGCGACGGCAACGACACGCTGTTTGGCGGCACCGAGAATGACAGTCTTGACGGTGGCATTGGCAACGACTCGCTGAGCGGTGATGCGGGCGATGACACCCTGCGCGGCGGCGATGGGCTGGATACGCTGGATGGCGGCATCGGCAACGACAGCCTGTTTGGCGATGCTGGCAATGACACGCTGCTGGGCGGCGACGGCAACGACACGCTGTTTGGCGGGACCGAGAATGACAGTCTTGACGGTGGCATTGGCAACGACTCGCTGAGCGGTGATGCGGGCGACGACACCCTGCGCGGCGGCGATGGGCTGGATACGCTGGATGGCGGCATCGGCAACGACAGCCTGTTTGGCGGTGATGGGAACGACAGCCTGTTGGGTGGCGACGGGAATGACACGCTCAACGGCGATGGTGGGGCCGATGTGCTGTTCGGCGGGGACGGGGTCGATGCGATCTTTGGTGGTGACGGCGACGACACTATTGATGGTGGCAACAACACCGACACTGTTTATGGCGGTGCTGGCAATGATCTCATCACCGACAGTGGCGGTGCGTCACCAGCGATGACACGCTGTATGGTGGCGATGGCAATGACACCATCAGTGGCGGATTGCGCGAAGACCTGATTTCCGGCGATGCGGGCGACGATCTGCTGAACGGTGACGAAGGCAATGACACGATCCTTGGAGGTGATGGCAATGACACGCTCTACGGTGGTGCCGATAACGATCAACTTGAGGGCGGTGCAGGCAATGACAGTCTGTTCGGCGGCGATGGCGATGATCGTCTGGATGGCGGTGATGACAACGATACGCTGACGGGTGATGCCGGGGCGGATACGCTGATCGGTGGGGCAGGGCGCGATCTGTTCTTTGGCGGCGCGGGCGATGTGATCGACGGCAGCGAGACCGGGGATGACTTTGACACGCTGGATTTACGGGCCTATGGCAAGGCGCTGACCAACATCATCTACGATCCGGGCAACCCTGAAAACGGCGTGGTCGAGTTTCTGGATGGTCTGGGCAATGTCGTGGGATCGATGGCGTTCTCGAACATCGAGAATGTCATTCCGTGCTTTACCCCCGGCACCCGGATCAGCACAGATCGTGGAGAGGTTCTGGTCGAACACTTGAAAGTCGGCGACAGCGTGCTGACGCGCGACAACGGCTGGCAGGCGATCCGCTGGGTTGGGCGGCGTGATCTGGGCCTTGCCGATCTGATCGTGAACCCGGCGCTGCGGCCCGTGCGGATTGCAAAGGGGGCGCTGGGTGACGGCCTGCCGCTGCGCGACATGATGGTATCGCCACAACACCGGATGCTGATTGAAGGGGCGGGGCCGGAAATGTGGTTTGGCACCGATCAGGTGCTGGCGGCGGCGCTGCATCTGACGCGGCGGCCGGGCATCTGTCAGGTTCTGACGCGCGGGATCAGCTATCTGCATGTGATGTGTGATGCCCATGAAATCATCCGGGCTGATGGCGCCTGGACCGAAAGCTTTCAGCCGGCGATGCGGATGCTGGGCGGGATGGAACCGGAGCAGCAGGACGAACTGCGGGCGCTGTTCCCCGCGCTTGTGGACGGGCCGTCGTTCCCGGCCGCGCGCCTGACGCTGCGCGCGCATGAGGTGCGGGTGCTAAGCGCCGCGTGAGGCGCGCCAGGCGGCCCACTCTTCGGGGGTGTCAAGATCCGTCGTGGCATGGGTGCCCGGCAGGGTGACGATGCGTAGCCGGGCGGGGTGGGCCTGAAACAGCGTCCGTGCCCCGGCGTCGCCGGTAAGCGACTGCAGGTCTGCGCGCAGATCGGCCGGAATGATGGCGGGATGACCCGGCGTTCCGTCCTGCGCCGCACCGCGCAAGAGGGCGTTCGGAGCGGCCCTGTGGGCCGCGATCATGGTTTGCAGATCGTCCGGCGTCAGATCGACCAGATCGGCGAGCAGGATCATCAGGGGACCGTCGGGGATCAGGGCAGCGGCGGTGCGCAGCGATGCGCCCATACCTTCGGACGCATTGGGGATGGGGATTTGCGCAATGGACAGGGCCGCGAGGGCCTGTGCGCGAAGAGGGCGGTCGGTCGGCAGAGCGGCATAAGTCGGGCAGCCGGTGGCCAGAGCGGCTGTGGCGATGCGGGCGATCTGGGGCGTGCCGTCGATGCGCTCCATCAGTTTGTCCGCGCCGCGCATGCGGGCGGATGATCCGGCTGCAAGGATCAGGATAGCGAGGGTCATGGCCTGTTGATGGCAAAGAAAAGGAGGGCTGTCTGCCCCCCTCGTCACTGCGTTCCTCACCCCCCGAGAATATTTTTCCAGAAAGGAAGGGGTCAGCCGCGCATGCGTGCACCATCGGCATCAAAGAGCGGCGCGAGATGCACTTGGGCCGGGCGGCGTTGGCCGAGGATTTCGATCTGGACCTTTTGGCCGTCGATGGCACGGTCTGCGGGCAAGAACCCCATGGCAAGCGATTTCTGCGTGAAGTGGGAATAGCCCCCCGATGTGCAGAAGCCCACAACGGCGTCATCCAGCCAGATCGGCTCCCACGCCACGACATCGGCATCATCGGCATCGACGATGAAAGAGACCAGTTTGCGCTTTGGGCCAGTCGCCTTTTCTGCGGTGGCGGATGCCTTGCCAATCCAGTCGACGTCCTTGTTCCAGCGGATGAAACGGTCAAGGCCGGTTTCGCCCGGTGTGTAGTCGGGGCTGAATTCGCGCCCCCATGAACCGAACCATTTGTCGAGCCGCAGCGACATCATCGCGCGCATCCCGAAGGGACGAAGGCCAAGGTCTGCCCCGGCGGTGGTCAGTGTCTCCCACAGGTGGCGGACGGACATGTGGTCGGTGTAGATTTCATATCCGAGATCGGCGGTATAGCTGACCCGCTGCACGATGCAGTTGGCCATACCGATGGACATGCGTTTGACGTCCATGAATTTGAACGCATTAGGGCCAACATCCGACCGGGTAACGCGCGACAACAGTTCGCGCGCCATTGGCCCTGCAATCTGGAACCCTGATCGCGCGTCAGAGATGTTGACGACATGGCACCCTTCCATCTTGTTCGCCTCGAACCAGCGGTGGTGCCAGCCTTGCGCGCCGTAGCTGGCCGTCAGTTGGAATTCGGTGTCCGACAGGCACGACACGGTGAAATCGCCGATGATCTTGCCGGAATGGGCGAGCATGGGCGTCAATGACAGGCGGCCCGGCTTGGGGATCAGGCCTGCCATGATGCGGTCCAGCCACTTGCGGGCATTGGGGCCTGTGACCTTGTATTTGCCGAAGTTCTGCACCTCGTTGATGCCGACGCCTTCACGCACAGCCATGACTTCCTGACGTGTCGCCTCCCACGCGTTGGAGCGTTTGAAGGTCGGATCTTCATAGCGTGGCTCACCGGGAAGGGCGTGGTAGTTCACCACCTCCAGCCCGTATTGCTGACCCCAGACAGCGTTCATGCTATCGAACGTGTCATACATCGGTGTGGTGCGGAAGGGGCGCGCGGCGGGGCGTTCTTCGTTGGGATACGAGACGGAAAACCGCATCTGATAGTTTTCGATCACCTTGGGCACGGTGTAGCCGGGAGTCGTCCAGTTGCCAAAACGGCTGACGTCAAAGCCGCGCGGGTCGCGTTCGACCTCGCCTTCGATCATCCATTGCGCCAGCGCCAGACCCATGCCGCCGCCTTGGGAAAAGCCCGCCATGACGGCGCAGGCGGACCAGTAGTTGCGCAGGCCCTGCACCGGGCCGATCAACGGGTTGCCATCGGGCGCAAAGGTGAAGGGGCCGTGGATCACCCGCTTGACGCCCGCGCGTTCAAGGGCGGGAAAGCGTTTGTAGGCGAATTCGACGCTGTCGGCGATCTTGTCGAATTGTTCCTGCAGCAGCTCTTGCCCCCATGTCCACGGGGTGCCATCGACCGACCAGCCCTCGCAGGGTTTTTCATAGAACCCGATGCAGAAGCCGCGGCCTTCCTGCCGCAAGTAAGACTCGCCGCCCGGATCCATCACATGCGGGAATTCACGCCCGCCACGTGCGACGATTTCGGGGATGTCATCGGTCACAAGATACTGGTGCGCCATTGGCAAAAGCGGCAGATAAATGCCCGCCATCGCCCCCACCTCGCGCGCCCAGAGGCCACCTGCGTTGACCAGATGTTCGCAGGTAATCGTGCCCTTTTCGGTGACAACCTCCCAGCCGTCTTTCGTGGGGTTGGTTTCCAGCACGCGGTTGTGCAGGATGATGTCGGCCCCCCCCATTTTCGCGGCCTTGGCATAGGCGTGCGTGGTGCCATAGGGATCAAGATGGCCATCCAGCGGATCGTACAGCGCACCGATAATGCCTGCCGTGTTGACCATGCCATCGGTCATTTTCTCAACCTCGGCAGGTGACAGGATGGCGGTATCAAGACCCATGTAGCGGTGCTTGGCGCGTTCGGCCTTAAGCTGATCGAACCGCTGTTGATTGTCGGCCAAAGTTATTCCACCGACATGGTGCAGGCCGCAGGACATGCCGGTGATCGCCTCAAGTTCCTTGTACAGGCGGATCGTGTAGCCTTGCAGGGCGGCCATGTTGGTATCGCCGTTCAGCGTGTGAAACCCGCCCGCCGCATGCCATGTGGAGCCGGAGGTCAGTTCAGACGCGTTCGATCAGCGTCACATCCGACCACCCGAGTTTGGTCAGGTGATACAGAACCGAACAGCCAACGACGCCGCCCCCGATCACGACCACGCGGGTATGGGTTTTCATCGGGAGTCTCCGTTGCTGGTTTCGCGCAGTTTTGCCTTTTGCACGGGGACCGATCATGTCAGGACACGACAAAAATTGTCGCTGATGGCGAGACCCTATTTTTCCGGGATCAGGCCACGCGGGCTGAAACGGATCACCAGCAGCAGGATCACCCCCAGTGACAACAGCCGCATATGTTGGGCATTCTCGGTCAGATTGGCTTTGAACGATCCTTCAGGCAGAACTGCGGTGATATAGGACATCAGGCTTGGCCCCAGATTTTCAGCGACCAGCCAGAGCCATCCGATGAACAGCCCGCCCAACACGGAACCCCAATTGTTGCCGGACCCGCCGACGATGACCATGACCCAGATCAGGAAAGTGAACTGCAAGGGGTTATAGGTGCCGGGGTTCAGGATGCTTTGCATGTTGGTCATCATCGCGCCTGCGACGCCGACGATGGCCGACCCGATAATGAACACCTGCAGGTGCTGGCGTTTCACGTCTTTGCCCATCGCCTCGGCCGATACCTCGTTGTCGCGGATCGCGCGCATCATCCGGCCCCAGGGTGAGGCCAGCGCACGTTCCGTCAGCCAGATGACCACGGCAAGAACAGCGGTGAACAGCATCGCATATTGCAGTTTCACCAAGATCGATGACCCGGTGACAGGATCAAATCCCCAGCTTGCCGCAAGGTCGGTGAACCACGTGGCCTTTTGCAGCACGACCTCTTCTTCCACTGGCCAAGGGCGCGGCAGGTCATTGACCATCTTGACGCCGCGCGCGAGCCAGTCTTCGTTCTTCAACACCGACACGATGATTTCGGCAATGCCAAGCGTCGCAATGGCAAGGTAGTCGGACCGCAGGCCAAGAGCGGTCTTGCCGATGGCCCACGCGGCGGCGGCCGCCATCAGGCCCCCCACTGGCCACGCAATCAGGGCTGGCAGACCAAGACCGCCGATATTGCCGTATGTGGCGGGATCATGCGCCTCGATCCCTGCGACGGCACCGTCAAACAGCCAGCGATAGGCGACAAAGCCGCCGACCAGCACCCCGATCAGCGCTATCGTCCGGGGCCGTCCGGGGGTCATGCGTTGATACACAAATACTGATGCGAACACGGCAGCCAGCCCAAAGACCAGAGCCAACACCAGCCTTGGGCCCCCGGCAGCCCAGCCTGCCGACACGGGTGCAGCGGTGATCAGCACGACGGCAAGCCCGCCAAGGGCGGCAAATCCCATCAGGCCCGTGTTGAACAGCCCGGCGTAGCCCCATTGCATGTTCAATCCCAACGCCATCACCGCAAAGATCAGCGACATGTTCAGAATGCTGAACGCGTAGTTCCAACTGTTCAGCAGAGCCGCCAGAACGAACAGGACAGCCACCCCGGCAAACAAAAGGGCATTGCGATGGCGAGTCATATCGTTTTCCCCTTGAACAGGCCCGTTGGCATGAACAACAGCACAATAATCAGGATCGTGAAGCTGACTGCGAATTTATAGTCTGTGGACAAAAGCTGCACGAGGTTGTCGGGGGCCAAGCTGTCGGGAACCGCGTAGGTGATCACCTTCTTCCACGCGTAGGTGACCATCACCTCGCTGAACGCAATCAGGAACCCGCCGACGATGGCCCCGATGGGCGAGCCCAAGCCCCCCACGATGGCTGCGGCAAACATTGGCAGCAAAAGCTGATAGTAGGTGAAGGGTTTGAAGGATTTATCCAGCCCGTAAAGCACGCCCGCGATAGTGGCGAGCGCAGCGGCGATGATCCATGTCACGGCAACCACACGGTCGGGGTTGATACCGGACAGCAGGGCCAGATCCTCGTTGTCGGAAAACGCCCGCATTGATTTGCCAGTGCGGGTCTTTTGCAGGAACCAGAACAGCAGGGCCATCACGATCAGGGCGGTGACAAGGGTCAGCCCTTGGGTGGATTTGATCGCGAGACCTTCGGCAAGGCCCGTCGATTCCTTGAAGCCACCTGCGCTGATGATAAAGCGTTCACCGTCGAAAAAGTTTTGCTCATCCGGGCCGATACCAAAGCGGACCACGGCATTCAGGATGAACATCACGCCGAGCGAGACGATGACATAGACCGTGGGTTTCGCACGTTGCTTGCGATAAAATCGGTAAACGGCAAAATCGGTGCCCAGCACCAGCAGGGCGGTGGCAGCAATACCAAGAGGCAGGGCCAGCAGGGCGGTGGGCAGGGGGTCGATCGAGATGCCCATCGACTGGAACCACCAAGTGAAAAAGATGGTGATCATGGTGCCAAAGGCCATGGTGTCGCCATGGGCAAAGTTGGAGAACCGCAGGATCGCATAGATCAGCGTGATGCCGAGGGCACCCAAGGCCAGTTGCGCGCCATAAGCGACGCCGGGGACGAAGACGAAGTTGAGGAAGGTGATGAGGGCGTTGAGGATGTCCATCTAGTGGGTCTGATCGCATTTCGCAGTTAAGCATGTACGTCGACCTTCGGATCAGTAGTCGCGAGTCGTCGTTGGGAGCTGCCACCAGACACATGTCACTGGGCGACCGGCTGCTTGCAAAGTTGCCGTCGAAGAGTCAGACCACGCGATCGTGGGCGCTTTCGGTGAGAAGTCGATGCAGGATGTTGTCACGCCCATCGAGTAGCAGTTGCAAAGTTAGCCAATGCTTAGTCTCGCTCCGAAGATAAGAATTCGGAGTGTGTTCATGCGAATTCCACCGTCACGTCGATAGTGCGGCAATCGCCCTGTCATGGCAAGTCTTTACGGATGTTCGATGGGTCAATTGGATTCCGTGCATCGACAAGAACGCAGTCCACTTAGTGGAGGTCCGCAACTGAAGGCATGGCAGAGTCAGAGCAAGCAACAGTGCCAAATTTGCGCGATATCTGCACTCTCATCCCCCCAAGAAACTGCGGCGGACCTCGGGGTCGGCCATCAGGGCCTTGCCGGTGTCGGTGAAACGGTTGCGGCCCTGCACGAGGACATAGCCTTTGTCGGCGATCTGCAGCGCCTGCCTTGCGTTCTGTTCGACCATCAGGATGGAAATCCCGCTGCGGGCAATCTCGATGATGCGGTCGAAAAGTTCATCCATCACGATGGGCGACACGCCCGCCGTGGGTTCGTCCAGCATCAGCACCTTTGGCTGGGTCATCAGGGCGCGGCCCTACGGCGACCTGCTGGCGCTGACCGCCGGATAACTCACCCGCCTGCTGATAGCGTTTTTGTTTCAGGATCGGGAACAGGTCGTAGATCTGCGCGATGGTGACCTGAATGTCGTCGCGGCGCAGGAAGGCACCCATTTCAAGGTTTTCCTCAACCGTCATCGACGTGAAAATGTTGGATGTCTGCGGCACAAAGGCCATCCCTTTGGCGACGCGCGCCTGCGGGGTCAGCTTGGTGATATCTTCGCCCGCCAGCCGCACGTGGCCTTCGCGCAAGGGGGAGCATGCCGAACACGGCCTTCATCGCGGTGGATTTGCCCGCACCATTGGGGCCGACGATGACGGCAATCTCGCCCTTCTCAACCGCGATGGTACAGCCATGCAGGATGTCTGCCCCGCCATAGCCGCCGGTCATGGTATCGCCGATGAGGTAGGGATCAGCCATGGGCTGTAACCTTGTTCTTCAACCCCGTGCCCAGATACGCCTCGATCACGCGTTCGTCGTTCTTGACCGCCTCCGCTGTGCCTGTGGCCAAAACGCGGCCTTCGGCCATGACGATCACCGGGTTGCACAGGCGGCTGATGAAATCCATGTCATGTTCGATCACGCAGAACGTATAGCCGCGTTCCTTGTTCAGGCGGATGATCGCGTCCCCGATGGTGTTCAGGAGGGTGCGGTTCACCCCGGCACCCACCTCATCAAGAAAGACGATCTTGGCATCGACCATCATGGTGCGGCCGAGTTCGAGCAGTTTCTTCTGCCCGCCGGAAATCTGGCTCGCCTTCTGATCGGCCAGATGCGCGATGGTCAGGAAGTCGAGCACCTCATCTGCCTTGTCGCGGATACGGCGTTCCTCGGCGGCAACGGCACCCCGGCGGAACCACGCGTTCAAAAGGCTTTCGCCGGATTGATTGCCGGGCACCATCATCAGGTTTTCGCGCACCGTCATCGATCCGAATTCATGCGCGATCTGAAAGGTGCGCAGCAGGCCCTTGGCGAACAAATCGTGCGGGGGCAAGCCGGTGATGTCCTCGCCATCCATCCGCACACGGCCTGATGTGGGAGGCAGGCGGCCCGCGATGACGTTGAACAGCGTTGTCTTGCCCGCACCATTGGGGCCGATCAAGCCAGTGATAGAGCCGGTTTCGATGGTGAGGCTTGCGCCGTCGACCGCATGAAAGCCGCCAAAATGTTTGTGAAGGTCGTCAACGACGATCATTCCGTCTTCCCCTGTGGACGCCCCCCGTGTGTCCGGGGGTACGGATCAGTGTGGAACGGCCCGGGTGGTTGCCCGGGCCGCATCCGTGTTGTCAGATCGTCGTAGCGATCACTTGAAACCCGTAGTTTCGTTGACGCCGGCCTTGACCTCGATCTGGCGGTAGCGGCCTGCACTTTCGCCCGGACCGATCAGTTCGACGGCGGTGGCACCTTCAAAGTCGATGTCGGTGCCAGCGGCCAGCAGTTCCAGCCCCTTGGCGAGTTCGCCGGGATAGATTTTCTCACCCGGTGCGTTGGCCACATCCAGAACCTTGGCGGCATAATCCGCCGGGTTCGATGACTTCGCGGCCTGCATCGCCAGTGCAATCAGCGCTGCAGCATCGTAAGATTCCGGCGAATAGGCCGATGTGCCGTCAAAGCCTGCGGCGGCGGCCATTTCTTCGAACTTTGCAGCCCCTTCGGAATCGGAGCCTGCGATCTGGCCCCATGAGCCGTTCAGCGCGTCGCCGATTGCGGCGGGCAGCGAGTCACCGATCATTCCGCCTGGCAAGCCGAACGTGCTGAACGCACCGCTGTCGAGCGACGCTTGGATGATGCCCTTGCCACCCTGATCAAGATAGCCTGCAACAACCAGAATGTCGCCACCGGCCGAAGCCAAAGCGGCCACTTCGGCAGAGTAGTCGGCCTTGCCGTCTTCGTGGGCTGCGTTGATCGTAACCGTGCCACCAAGCGCGGTATAGGAGGTGGCAATCGCCTCGGCCAGACCCTTGCCGTAGTCGTTGTTGGTGTAGGTCAGCGCGATGGAGGTAATACCCTTTTCGATCAGCGTTGCCGCCATCACTTCGCCTTCGCGGGCGTCAGACGGGGCCGTGCGGAAAAACAGGCCGTCATCCTCGGCAGTCGTCAGCGCGGGCGAGGTTGCGGAGGGCGAGATCATGACCATGCCATTCGGGCGAGCAACGCCCTGCAGCACGGCACCGGTGACACCAGAGCAGTCGGCCCCCACGATGCCCTTGACGCCATCGCCGGTGACAAGGCGTTCAGCGGCAGCGGTAGCGGCGGCAGCATCGACGCACGTGCTGTCGGCGCGCAGGATGGTGATGGTAGAGCCATCGAGCAGTGTGCCTGCGGTGTTGATTTCCGCGGCCGCGAGTTCGGAGGCGGCAGCCATCGCCGGGGTCAGCAATTCAATAGGGCCGGTAAAGCCAATCAGCACGCCGAGTTTGATTTCTTCGGCGCTGGCTGTGCCTGCTGTCAGTGCGGCGGCAGCGGTTGCAAGAAGCAGTTTTTTCATTCGTCATCTCCCTGAATGGATCCATCGGTTCATGGTCCTGCGCGTGAACCTAAAGACACCCGCATCAAAAGAAAAGCCGGGATATTGGGAACAATCCGGCCTGACGTCGGGTGAAGGCGGGCGCGCGCTTTCGGGCCGATACGCGGAATTGTGACTGGTATCGAGCCGCGTGATGCCTATCTGTTAGGGCTCATACCGGAGGACATGATGCGCGCATGCTATCTGACGTTGGCCCTGATGGTTCCGTTTGCGGCAGAGGCGACGATTGTCGACACCTCTGCCGGGCCAATGCAGATCGAACGGGTCGCGGACGGGTTGATCGAGCCTTGGGGCATCGCCTTTCTGCCGGACGGAGCGTTTCTGGTCACGGAACGCGAGGGTCGGCTGACGCTGTTTGCCCCCGATGGGGCGGGCCGCAACACCGTCGCCGGGCTGCCGGAGGTGGCGCTGGACGGGCAGGGTGGCTTGCTTGACGTGATGGTGCCGCGCGATTTTGCGACCACCCGCGAGGTGTGGCTTTCGTTTGCGCAGCCGCAAGGTGCGGGGTCCGGCACGGCTGCGGCGCGCGCGCGTCTGTCGGAAGATGGGACGCGGCTGGAGGGGCTGGAGGTTGTCTTCGCGTCTCCGCCGGGGGGCAGTGGGGGGCGGCATTTCGGATCGCGGCTGGTGGAAGCTGCGGATGGCACGATCTTTCTGACAATCGGTGATCGTGGCACGGGCCCCGATGGGATGGCGGCGCAAGATGGTCTGCGCGCAGAGGGCAAGGTCATTCACCTGAACCGTGACGGCAGCCCGGCAACGGTGCAGGACGGGATGTTGCCGGGCGTTTATTCCATGGGTCATCGCAATCCACAGGGTGCGGCGATGGATGCCGATGGGCAATTGTGGGTGGTCGAACATGGCGCCAAGGGCGGGGACGAGCTGAACCTTGTGGAAGCGGGGCGCAACTATGGCTGGCCCGTGATTTCCTATGGCGAAAACTACAATGGCGCCAAGATCGGCATTGGCACGCAAACGCCGGGGATGGAGCAGCCCGTGCTGTATTGGGACCCTTCCATCGCGCCGTCGGGGATGATGTTCTATTCCGGTGCCGCTGTGCCCGATTGGGCCGGGGATGCCTTTGTCGGCAGTTTGAAGTTTGATTATATCGGGCGGCTGGATGCCGATGAGGATTTTGCCGAAGAACGGATCATCGCACCTGAAACAGCGCGGGTGCGCGCGGTGGTGGAAGGCCCGGATGGCGCGATCTGGTTTTTGTCGGTGAATAACGACGCAGTTTTCCGGATGGCGCCTGCCGAATAGCGGTTTGGTTGCGCGCGCGCTGATGACCTTGTATCAGCAGCAATCAACGGTCAGTCGGGGGCACGGCATGCGGCGGGTAGTGGTGACGGGTTTGGGAATGGTGACACCGCTGGCCTGCGGGGTCGAGGCAACCTGGAGCCGTCTGATCGCAGGGCAATCGGGCGCTGGGCCGATCACGCGGTTCGATCCGTCACAGGTTGTCACGCAGTATGCGTGCGAATTGCCGCGTGGCGACGGGTCGGATGGCACGTTCAATCCCGATGACTGGATGGAACCCAAGGACCAGCGCAAGGTCGATGATTTCATCATCTACGGGATGGCGGCGGCGGTGCAGGCGGTGCGCGATGCGGGCTGGGAAGATATCTCGGAAGACGAAAAGCTGCGCACTGGCGTGATGATCGGGTCTGGCATTGGCGGGCTTTCGTCAATTGCGGAAACCGCCGTGCTGATCAAGGAACGCGGGCCAAAGCGGGTGTCGCCGTTCTTTATTCCTGGTGCGCTGATCAATCTGATTTCGGGGCAGGTGAGCATCCGGTTCGGCTATAAGGGACCAAACCATGCGGTGGTGACGGCCTGTTCAACGGGCGCGCATGCGATTGGCGACGCGGCACGGTTGATCCAGTGGGGCGATGCGGATGTGATGATCGCAGGGGGCGCGGAAAGCCCGATTTCGGAAATCGGGATTGCGGGCTTTAACGCGTGCAAGGCGCTGTCCACCAAACGCAGCGATGATCCGACGAAGGCCAGCCGCCCCTATGACGCGGACCGCGACGGGTTCGTGATGGGCGAGGGCGCCGGCTGCGTGGTGCTTGAAGAATACGAACATGCGCGTGCGCGTGGCGCGAAGATCTATGCAGAGGTGCTTGGCTACGGCCTTTCGGGCGACGCCTATCACATCACGGCCCCGTCAGAGGATGGTGACGGCGGCTATCGCAGCATGGCGGCGGCATTGAAGCGAGCTGGTCTGGTGCCTGCGGATGTAGACTACATCAACGCGCACGGCACATCGACGATGGCTGACACCATCGAGTTGGGCGCAGTAGAACGTCTGATGGGCGATGCGGCGGCGGGTGCTGTGATGAGTTCGACGAAATCGAGCATCGGGCACTTGCTGGGTGCCGCAGGTGCGGTGGAGGCGATTTTCTGCATTCTTGCCTTGCGCGATCAGGTGGCGCCACCGACGATCAATCTGGACAATCCGGCGGTGATGCCGACGCTGAACCTTGCGGCCAACGCGGCAGTAAAGCGCAAGATCGACGTGGCGTTGTCGAATTCGTTCGGGTTTGGCGGCACGAATGCCAGTCTTGTGATGGGGCGGGTGAAAGGCTGATGTGGCGATCCATTGCATCCAACGCGCTGACGCTGTTTGTGCTGGTGCTGCTGGCGGGTGCGGCGATTGTTGCCTGGGGGCGGCGCGAATTTGCAGGTGCGGGGCCATTGCCGGACGCGATCTGTTTTCGGGTGGAGCGGGGGGCGAACTTGTCGGGCGTCAGTGACGCACTGGCCGCACAGGGCGTGGTCAGTTCCGCCGCGATCTTCCGGATCGGCACGGACTATGCGGGGCGCGGTGATGACCTGCGGTTTGGCAGCTATCTGATCGAGGCGAAAGCATCGATGGCGCAAGTGCTGGATGATCTGACGGCGGGCGGGCAATCGACCTGCGGGCGCGAAGTGAACTACCGGATCGGCGTTGCGCGGGCGGACGTGCTGCTGCGCGAACTGGACCCAGCCAGCCAGACATTTGTCGAGGTTGCGCGGTTTGAACCCGGCATTGACCCGGTGCCGGAAGCGTTTGCGGCAGCCGAGGGCGAGGCGGATGTGCGTTGGCGGGTAACGGTTGCCGAAGGGGTCACAAGCTGGCAGGTGATCGACGCGTTGAAGCGCGCCGAATTCCTTGGCGGCACCGTGCCGGATGTGCCCGCGGAGGGCAGCCTTGCCCCTGATAGCTATGAGGTAGAGCGCGCGGCGGACCGGGCGGCGCTGGTGGCCGTGATGGCCGAGCGGCAACGCGTGGTGCTGGCCGAGGAATGGGCAAACCGGGCGGCGGGGGTGCCTTTTGAGACGCCGGAAGAGGCGTTGATCATGGCATCCATCGTGGAAAAGGAAACCGGGGTGCCCGATGAGCGCGGCCAGGTGGCATCCGTGTTCGTGAACCGGCTGGAGCAGGGGATGAAGCTGCAGACCGACCCCACAGTGATTTATGGTGTTACGAACGGCGAGGGTGTGCTGGGGCGCGGTTTGCGGCAAAGCGAGCTGCGCCGCGAGACGCCGTATAACACCTATGTCATCGACGGGCTTCCCCCCACCCCGATTGCCAATCCGGGACGGGCTGCGATCCGGGCCGCACTGAACCCTGACAGCACGGATTTTCTGTTCTTCGTGGCCGATGGCACCGGCGGGCATGCCTTTGCGCAGACACTGGAAGAGCATAACGCCAATGTCGCCCGCTGGCGCGAGATTGAGGCGCAGGCGGGGGAAGAGGGTGCGACGGGGGTGCAGGGGGAGTGAAATTGACGGCTGTCAATTTTCAGCTTTATCCAATGAAATCAATGAAGATTGGAAGTTATCCACAGGCGCTGTTAACACTTTTGAAACATTGCGTGATCGGGGTGGGCCGCCGATCTCGCGCCAAGACCACGATGGTGTGTGCTGTCTCGAACTTGGCAAGGGCCGACGTGAATTGGTTTGCGGACCTGATCGAAATCGGGTTGCAACGCGTTGCCCATTGGCGCGAATGTCTGGCGATGAGCGGTATTTCGAACAGGGCTGAGGCGCTGGTGGTCTGCCCGCTTTGCGCGACCATGGTGGTGACATGACGCCCGGCCTGATTTTGCGGCCGCATGGGCGGTTGGGCAACCATATCCTGCAATGGATCACAGGGCAGACGCTGGCGTTTGCGGTGCCGGGGCTGACATTGCATAATTTTGCGTTGCCGCCTTGGGGACTGCGTGCGGGGGGGTATCGGCGCAAGCAGTGGTTTTTGCCCAAGATCGCCGTCAATGATACCGACCTTTCCGCAGTTGTGGATATGATGCGGTCGGGCGAGATGCCGCTGGCGCGCTTGTCGGGCATTATCATGCAGGCCGATGCATGGGCCGAAGTGGCGCGGTTTCGGGCGTTGCTGGCGCTGGGGGGGCAGGTGGTGGACACCGCCGGGCCGGATGAAATTCTGCTGAACGTGCGCGCGGATGAGATTTTGAAGGCGCGGCACAAGGATTATGGGCCGATCCCGTTGGGGTTCTACACAGCGGTACTGCAGGAGACCGGGCTGAAGCCGGTGTTCATGGGGCAGTTGGGGAACGACAGCTATTCACGCCTGCTGCGTGAGACGTTTCCGCAGGCGCGGTTCATTCCAAGCCAAGGCGTGATGGGCGATTTTGATGCGATGCGGCGGGCACGGCATCTGGCGTTGTCCGTCAGCACGTTTTCATGGGCGGCGGGGTGGCTTTCGGAGGCGGAAAGTCTGCACATGCCGCTGCTGGGGTTTTTCAACCCGGCGCAGCGGCCGGATATTGCGCTGATGCCGCAGGGGGATGCGCGGTTTCACTATTATGGCTTTGCGCCACGGCGCTGGATGGCGACCGAGGCGCAGGTGGCGGCACTGCATGATCTGACACCCGCGCCGCTGCTGGGCGTTGGGGAGGTGACGGCGATACGGGCGCAGGCAAGGGCCGTTCGCGCCGAAGGCGTTGCGGCAGACATGGCGCGGTTACGCGAAGAGGCGCGGCGCAGCCTGCGGTTTGTGCCAATGCTGCGCAGGCTTTACGCCAAGCGGTGATGTGGCAGGGCGTGTGCAGGTTAACAAACGGTTAACGATGCGCACGCCAAGCCATTGGGAACGTTGAATTTTTGGATTGACTCAGCGTCCGATCCAACGTATACCTTGTGGCATGCTGGAAGAAATGGGCGAGCGGTTTGGCGGGGGAACCCGGACAAGCCGCTTTTTTGTTTCGCTCGTGCGGTGGGGAAGCAGCGGCATGACAGCGGGTTGAGCAGACATGAACATGAATGTCTCCGATGAGGAGAGCATTCCGGAAGCCGCGATGCTGCCGGAATTGGAAGAGATGTATCAGAAGACAGCCGCAGAGCTGGTTCTGGCATTGCAAAAGCTGCGGCGTGATCCGGTGCGGGGGGCGAAGGAAGCCTCGGCGGCGGTGAAAGAGCTGAAAAGCACATATGATTGGGTCAACGATGAAAGAAACCGTGCAGAAAAGTTACGGTCACGGGTTTGCGGGACTGTCGGAGGACGGACCCTCGACCTTGACGCCGCGCGGCTTGAGATCGGGCGCAGGTTGGCTTGCCTCCGCGACGCCTGATCAGGTGGATGCGTTTCTGGGCGGCCTTGGCGAAAATGCGCTGCTGGCGCTGCCATGGTTGTTCGAGTTTTGGGCATTGCCGCATCAGCTGCCACCCGAAGGGGCCTGGAAAACCTGGGTCATCATGGGGGGGCGGGGTGCTGGCAAGACTCGGGCCGGGGCGGAATGGGTGCGGGGCGAAGTGGAAGGCCCCACACCCGACCACCCCGGCCGGTCGCGGCGCGTGGCGTTGATGGGGGAAACGGTGGAACAGGTCATCAGCGTGATGATCTTTGGCGAGAGCGGGATCATGGCTTGTCGCCCGCCCGACCGCAAACCGGTGTGGAACGCAAGCCGCAAGGAGTTGAGCTGGGCGAATGGCGCGATTGCCCAAGTGATGTCGGCGCATAACCCCGAAAGCCTGCGAGGGCCGCAGTTCGATGCGGCCTGGGTGGATGAGCTGGCGAAATGGCCGAAGGCGGATGAGGCCTGGGCGATGCTGCAGTTTGCGCTGCGGTTGGGGGGCAATCCACGGCAGGTGGTGACGACGACACCGCGGAATGTGGATGTGTTGAAGACCATTCTGAAGAACCCGTCGACGGTGATCACACATGCGCCGACAGAAGCGAACAAGGCCTATCTGGCCAAGTCGTTCCTTGAAGAAGTGGAAAGCCGCTATGGCGGGACCACGCTGGGGCGGCAGGAGCTGGACGGGGTGATGGTGGAGGCGGTGGATGGTGCGCTGTGGTCGCGCGGCATGATTGACGCGGCGGGGCGGGCAGAGCAGCCCGGCACATTCAGCCGGATCGTGGTGGCGGTGGACCCGGCGGTGTCGGCAGGCCCAGGGGCAGATGCCTGCGGGATCATGGTGGTGGGTGCGATGACCGAAGGGGAGCCGCGCGACTGGCGGGCGGTGGTGCTGGAGGATGCGACGGTGCAGGGGGCGGGGCCGGACGAATGGGCCCGCGCGGCGGTGGCGGCGGTTGATCGGTGGAAAGCTGATAAGCTGATCGCGGAGGCCAATCAGGGCGGGCGGCTGGTGGAAAGCGTGATCCGCACGGTGGACAGTCTGGTGCCCCTGAAGCTGGTGCATGCCAGCGACGGCAAGGGCGCGCGGGCGGAGCCGGTGGCGGCCCTGTATGAGCAGGGGCGGGTTGCGCATGTGGCGGGGCTGGCCGCACTTGAGGATCAGATGATGCGGATGACGCCGCAGGGCTATCTGGGGCGGGGGTCGCCCGACCGGGTGGATGCGCTGGTCTGGGCGATGACGGAGTTGATCCTTGAGCCGAGCCGCAGCAGGCGCGACCCACGGGTGCGGTCGTTGATGTGACATGCATGCGGTTGTGGCCCCCCCCACCCCCGGCCCCTCCCCACGGGGGGGAGGGGAGGCGCGTGACCGGCTGCGGCTGGTCGGGGTGCAGCAGGCGTTTTCGGGCCTTCGGCGCGGATATTCGGGCAGAGAGGCAGCCCGGATTTCCAAGGAAATGACGGATTGCGGGCGGTGTTTGGCCGGACGGTTTCGGCCCTTTGTGGCCTGACGAGAGAGGATACGACATGGTGTTCGATTTTCTGCGGCGCGCTGACAAGGCGGTGCCGGAAGCGAAGGCGTCTGCGACGGGGCGGGTGGTGGCCTGGGGCACGTCGTCGGGACGTGTGGCGTGGAGCCCGCGCGATGTGGTCAGCCTGACGAAGGCGGGGTTTCAGGGCAATCCGATCGGGTTCCGGGCCGTCAAGTTGATTGCCGAGGCCGCAGCGGCGCTGCCGCTGGTGCTGCAGGACGAGACCCGGCGGTATGAGACGCATCCGGTGCTGGGCCTGCTGGCGCGGCCCAACGGGGCGCAAGGGCGGGCGGAGTTTCTGGAGGCGGTTTACGGCTACATGATGCTGACGGGGAACGCATACCTTGAGGCGGTGCCGGGGATGGCAGCCGTGCCGGGCGAGTTGCATGTGTTGCGATCAGACCGGATGGCAGTGGTGCCGGGGGCGGACGGCTGGCCTGTGGCCTATGAATACACCGTGGGCAGCCGCAAGCACCGGTTCGACATGACGGGCGAGACGCAGCCGATCTGCCATCTGAAAACCTTTCATCCGCAGGATGACCATTACGGGCTGTCACCCATGCAATCGGCGGCGGTGGCGGTGGATCTGCACAATTCTGCGAGTGCGTGGTCGAAGGCGCTGCTGGACAATGCGGCACGGCCAAGCGGGGCGATTGTTTACAAGGGCGCGGATGGGCAATCGTCGCTGACGTCGGATCAATATGACCGGCTGTTGAGCGAGATGGAGACGCATCATCAGGGTGCGCGCAATGCGGGGCGGCCGATGCTGCTGGAAGGGGGGCTTGACTGGAAGCCGATGGGGTTCAGCCCCAGCGACATGGAGTTCCAGAAGACCAAGGAGGCGGCGGCGCGCGAGATTGCCATCGCCTTTGGCGTGCCGCCGATGCTGGTGGGGATCACCGGGGATGCGACCTATGCGAATTATCAGGAGGCGAACCGGGCGTTTTACCGGCTGACCGTGTTGCCGCTGGCGGCGAAGGTTCTGGCGGACCTGTCGCATTGGATTGCCGGGTTCACGGGTGAGATGGCGGAGTTGCGCGTCGATCTGGATCAGGTGCCTGCGCTGTCAGCCGAGCGTGATCTGCAATGGGCGCGGGTGGGGGCCGCGACATTCCTGACGGAAGGCGAAAAGCGTGCGCTGCTGGGCTTGCCGCGCGGGCTGGATGAGGCATGACAACGCCGCGAAAGGAGCCGGGATCGCGGTTTCTGTATGACAGTTTCGATGTGGCATCGGCGCGGATCGAGGCGAATGAACGGGTGATGAACGAACGCTGGTCGGCGCTGGATTTCCGGCTGGCGCAGATTGATGCGGCGCTGGAGCGGCTGGAAAAGCGGATCTGGGTCGGGGTTTACGGGGTTGCGGCCTTTCTGCTGGCGCAGGGGGCCGAGGCCATCATGCAGGCGGCGGCGAGGTAAAAGCGATGGAGATGACGAACTGGGGTGCGCCGGAGCGCAAGTTTCACCGCCCCGAAGCGGGGCTGGTGGTAACGGACGGTCTGGTGGTGCAGGGCTATGCCAGCCTGTTCGGAGTGCGCGATCAGGGCGGCGATGTGGTGCGGACGGGTGCCTATGCGGCCAGCCTGAAGGCGCTGGGCGCGGGCGGGCGGCGGGTCAAGATGCTGTGGCAGCATGATCCGGCGCAGCCCATCGGCGTCTGGGACGAGGTGCGCGAGGATGCGACGGGCCTGTGGGTCAAGGGGCGCATTCTGGCGGATGTGGAGCGGGGGCGCGAAGCGGCGGCCCTGCTGGCGGCGGGGGCGATTGATGGGCTGTCCATCGGGTATCGCACGCTGCGGGCGGAACGCGACGGCAAGGGGCAGCGCCTGCTTGCCGAGCTGGAGCTTTGGGAGGTGTCGCTGGTGACGTTCCCGATGCTTCCCGAAGCGCGGGTTGCGGGCAAGGGCGATGCCCCTGACGCGGACTGGCGCGCATTGGCGCAGGCCCTTGAGGCGGCGCGACAGAGCCTGGCCGGGCGCTGACCGCGCGGCCCTATTCACGATCAAAGTAAGGACATGACATGACCGAGAAGAAGGCTCGGGCCGGGGAAGACTTTTCCCGTGCCCCTGATGCGGCTGCGGATGTGACATCTGCAATGACCGGGTTTCTGAAAGAATTCAATGGCTTTCAGGGTGAAGTGAAACAAGCGTTGCAACAACAGGAAGAGCGGCTGACCATGCTGAATACAAAGATGACTTACACGCGGCCGGCACTTTCGGCGCATGCCGAAGTTGAGGTGCCCCACAAGAAGGCGTTCAACGCCTATCTGCGGTCGGGTGATGATGATGGCCTGCGTGGCCTTGTTCTGGAAGGCAAGGCGCTGTCGACGGCGGTGGCTGCCGATGGCGGCTATCTGATTGATCCGCAGACGGCAGACACGATCCGGTCGATGCTGGTATCCACCAGTTCGATCCGGGCGATTGCCAATGTGGTGACAGGTGGACGCGTCGAGCTTTGACGTGCTGATCGACCGCAGCGATGTGGGGTCGGGCTGGGCGACGGAAGCCGGGCCGCAGACGGAAACCGCGACACCCACGATCGAGCGCATTTCGATCCGCCTGCATGAACTGTCGGCCATGCCGAAGGCGAGCCAGCGGTTGCTGGACAATTCTGCATTTGATGTTGAAGGCTGGCTGGCCGGCAAGATCGCCTCACGGTTCATCCGCGCGGAGTCTGCCGCGTTCATCAATGGCGACGGGATCGACAAGCCCAAGGGCATTCTGCTGCCGCCGAAGGTTGCCAACGGGACCTGGACCTGGGGCAACATCGGCTATGTGCCATCAGGTGCGGCGGCGGATTTCCCGGCGACCAATGCGGCGGACAGCATCGTCAACCTGATCTATGCGCTGGGCGCGGACTATCGCACCAATGCGACCTTCGTGATGAATTCGAAGACCGCAGGCGCCGTGCGCAAGATGAAGGATGCAGATGGCCGCTTTATGTGGTCGGACGGTCTGGCCGCTGAACAGCCCGCGCGTCTGATGGGCTATGCGGTGCTTATCTGCGAGGATATGCCGGACATCGCAGCCAACGCCTATGCCATCGCATTCGGCGATTTCGGATCGGCCTATACGATTGCGGAACGTCCTGATGTACGCGTGCTGCGCGACCCCTTCAGCGCAAAGCCGCATGTGCTGTTCTATGCCAACAAGCGCGTGGGTGGTGACATCACCGACTTTGCGGCGATCAAGCTGTTGAAGTTCGCGGTGTCCTGACACCGGCGATTGCGATCCCGGCCCCCATGCGGGCCGGGTCATGGGCGCGCGCCGTGTGATCCGTGCCGTCTAGCTGCTCCCCCCTCTGTCCGAGTGGTGCGGGGCGCGCGTCCATCTGTTGCATCCGGGGAAAACGGAGCGAGACCATGATTTTGATCGAGCAGACCAGCGTATCTGTCGGTGCGTTGCCGGTACAGGAGATGAAGAACCATCTGCGGGTGGGCACCGGATTTGCGGATGACGGCACGCAGGACCAGTTGGTGGAAAGCTATTTGCGGGCGGCCCTTGCGGTCATTGAAGGGCGGATCGGCAAGGTTCTGATCGCGCGGCAATTTCTGTGGAAGCTGGAATGCTGGCGCTGGGCCAGTGAGCAGGCGCTGCCGGTATCCCCGGTGTCGGGGATTGTTGCGGTGCGCCTGATTGATGCGGCGGACGCTGTGACGGTGGTTGCGGCGTCGCAGTATCGTCTGGTGCAAGATACGCACCGGCCGAAGATTGCGGCGGTGGGGTCCGCCTTGCCGACAGTGCCGACCGACGGGCGGATCGAGGTGGTGTTTGACGCAGGCTTTGGCGTGGACTGGACGGTGGTGCCGAAGGATCTGCTGCAGGCCTGGATGCTGCTGTGTGCAGATTTCTACGAACGGCGGCATGACCTGGATGCGCGCGCGGCAGGTCTGCCGTATGCGGTGCAGGCGTTGATCGAACGCTGGCGGACGGTGCGCGTGCTGGGCGGCGGGGCTGGCCAATGACCGCGCCGCATCTGACACGCAAGCTGGTTCTGGAAGGGCAGGTCAATGCGCCGGACGGGGCAGGGGGCTTTGACGAAAGTTGGGCTGTCCTTGGCACGTTGTGGGCCGAGGTCTTGGCCGGAACCGGGCGCGATGTGCCGGGAGAAGAGGTGACGCTGTCATCCATACCCTACCGGATCACCGTGCGGGGGGCGCCGCAAGGGGCACCATCGCGCCCACGCCCCGATCAGCGGTTGCGCGACGGGGGGCGGTTGTTTCGCATCGTCGCAGTGACGGAACGCGATGCGGGAGGGCAGTTCCTGACCTGCTTTGCCCGAGAGGAGGCCCCGGCATGAGTTATGGCAGTGCAGCCGCGCTTCAGGCGGCGATTTACGGACGGTTGACGGGATTTGCCGCGCTGACGGGAGTGCCTGTCTATGACGCGGTGCCGTCTGGCGGGGGCACGGGGACATTCATCCTGATTGGCCCGGAAGAGGTGCAGGACCAATCAGACAAGACGGGTGGCGGGGCGGAACATCGGTTCGTCATCAGCGTCATCAGCGATGCGAGCGGGTTTCTTGCGGCCAAGACCGTGGCGGTGGGGATTTCGGACGCGCTGGTTGACGCCGATATGGCGTTGGCGCGGGGCATTCTGGTCAGCCTGCATTTTCTGAAAGCATCCGCGCGGCGGATTGATGAAGGCGACACACGGCGGATTGACCTGACATTCCGGGCCCGCGTGCAGGGATAGTTTTTCTCATGGGCAGTGTTGCTGCCGTGACCACATTCGGAGAGATGACATGGCTGTTCAAAGCGGCAAGGACTTGCTGATCAAACTTGACCTGACAGGGGATGGCACCTTTCAGACCATTGCGGGCCTGCGGGCGACGCGGATCAGTTTCAACGCAGAAACGGTGGATGCCACCAGCATGGAAAGTGGGGGCTGGCGCGAATTGCTGGCAGGGGCAGGCGTGCGGTCGGCGTCGATCAGCGGGTCGGGGGTGTTTCGCGATGCAGCCACGGATGAACGCGCGCGGGCGATTTTCTTCAACGGCGAGATGCCGAACTTTCAGGTCGTGATCCCGGATTTCGGCGTTGTGGAAGGGGCGTTCCAGATTGCGTCGATCGAGTATGCGGGCAGCCACAATGGCGAGGCGAGCTATGAGCTTTCGCTGGCGTCCGCCGGTGTGCTGACCTTTGTGGCGCTGTGATGGTGAACCCGTTGACAGGCGAGGTTGCACTGACGCTGGACGGACAACGCCATGTTGCAAAGCTGACCCTTGGGGCGCTGGCGGAACTGGAGGCGGCGCTGGAGACGGGGTCGTTGTTGGATCTGGTCGCGCGGTTTGAGGGGGGGCAGTTTTCAACGCGCGATGTGCTGGCGTTGATTGTTGCGGGGCTGCGCGGGGGCGGCTGGCAGGGGACGGCGTCGGATCTGCGGACGGTCGAGATTGAGGGGGGAGCCATCGCTGCGGCGCAGGCGGCAGCGATGCTGCTGGCGCGGGCGTTTGCGGTGCCGGGTGAGCAATGAGCCTGCTTGACTGGCCGGGCTTGATGCGAGCCGGGCTTCACGGGCTGTGCCTACGTCCAGAACAGTTCTGGCGGCTGACCCCGGCAGAGTTGCGGGTGATGCTGGGGGCTGACGCCACACAGCCACCGTTCACAAGGGCGCGGCTGGACGCGCTGCTGACGGCATTTCCGGATGGAAAAAAGGAAGAGCACAATGGCGACAATTGAAGCACTGGAAGATCAGGTCGCAGCCCTTGAGGCGACGCTGACCGGCACCTCGACCATCGTGTCCACTTTTGAGGGCGAATTATCCCGGATGCGGGACACGATGCTGTTCACCGGGCGCGAGGTCAATGCGCTGTCCACGGGGATCGGAGGCGGGCTGCGGCGTGCTTTTGACGGACTGGCGTTTGACGGGGTGAAGTTGAGCGACGCGCTGCGCAATGTCGCAAAGACGATGGTGGATACGGTTTACAACACCGCCCTGCGCCCGGTTCAGAACGCGCTTGGCGGGTTTGTTGCCAGTGGTTTGAACGGGCTTCTGAGCAGCGTGCAGCCCTTTGCCAAGGGTGGCGTGGTCAGTGGACCAACCAGTTTCGCCATGCGTGGCGGGATGGGGTTGATGGGCGAGGCCGGGCCAGAAGCGATCATGCCGCTGGCACGCGGGGCGGACGGGCGGCTGGGCATTCAAGCGGGCGGCGGGCGGTCTGTCACGGTGGTGATGAACATCACGACGCCGGATGTGCAGGGCTTTCAGCGCAGCCAAACCCAGATTGCCGAACAGGCATCGCGCGCGTTGTCACGCGGTCAACGCAACAGATAGGGGCAGAGCATGGCATTCCACGAAATACGCTTTCCGGCATCGGTGAGCCTTGGGGCGGTTGGCGGGCCGGAGCGGCGCACGCAGATCGTTTCGCTGGCCAGCGGGCACGAAGAACGAAATACCCCTTGGGCGCATTCGCGCAGGCGGTATGATGCGGGGCTCGGGCTGCGCAACCTTGATGATATCGAAGCAGTGATTGCCTTCTTCGAAGCACGCCAGGGACAACTACATGGGTTTCGCTGGAAAGATTGGGCAGATTACAAATCCGGCCCGGCGTCCCGCGCAGTATCTCATCTGGATCAGGCGGTCAGTGTCGGCGATGGCGTGACAACAACGTTTCAGTTGGTCAAAGCATATCGTTCAGGCAGCAATGTCTACACGCGACCGATTGCAAAGATCGTCAGCGGCAGCGTGCGGATGGGCGTTGGCGGCGACCCGCGCCCGGTGATTGATGACTATGTTGTCGATGACACGTTGGGCCGCGTCACGTTTGCCGTGCCGCCTGATATAGGGCTGCCGATTACGGCCGGATTCGAATTCGATGTGCCCGTCCGCTTTGATACGGAAGCTGTGCGTGTGTCGGTGTCGTCGTTCAATGCTGGTGAAGTGCCCAGCATCCCGGTTGTGGAGATCCGGACATGAGCGGGGAGGCAGAAGCGCTGTATGCCCATCTTGCGACAGGATGTACGACCGTTTGCCATTTGTGGCGGGTGGAGCGGGCAGACGGGCAGAATTATGGGTTCACCGATCACGATCAGGACCTTGTGGTCGATGGCGCAACTTACAAGGCCGACTCCGGTCTGACTGCGCGGGCTTTGCAACAGACGACCGGTCTTTCGGTAGACAATACCGAAGCGGTCGGCGCGCTCTCCAGTGCAGCGATCAGTGAGGTTGATCTTGCAGTGGGCCGATTTGATCGTGCAGCCGTGACGGCGTGGATGGTGAACTGGGCAGATACTTCGCAACGTGTTTGTCTGTTCCGTGGCACCTTTGGCGAGATTTCCCACGTTGATGGCAAATTTCGTGTGGAACTGCGCGGGTTGACTGAACCGTTGAACCAGCCTCAGGGGCGGACGTATCAGCGGAGTTGCTCGGCAATTCTGGGGGACAGAAAGTGCCAGTTTGCAATTTCAACGCCAGGATATGCGAGTGAGATCGTTCTGGCAGCAACCGGCGATCGGCAGTTTACGCTTTTGGGACAGTCAGCGTTTGCGGAACGCTGGTTCGAACGGGGCCGTCTGGTCGTTCTGAGTGGCGAGGCCTCCGGACTGTTCGGCGTGATCAAGGTCGACCGGATCAACGGCGCGGCGCGGGTCATCGAGTTGTGGGAAACGCTGCCGTTCGTTCTGCAGCCCGGAGATCACATCCGTCTTGAAGCTGGCTGTGACCGGACGCTGGAAACGTGCCGGACAAAGTTTGACAATTTGCCGAACTTCAGGGGTTTTCCCCATATCCCCGGCGAAGACTGGATCGCCGCCTATCCTGTATCGGGCGGCCCGAACAGCGGCGGGAGTCTTTACGGGGGACAACAGCCATGACGCAGGATGATCTGGTCTTGAAAGAAGCGCGTGCCTGGATTGGCACCCCTTATCGCCATCAGGCATCAGTGAAAGGTGCGGGGGCGGATTGTCTTGGACTGCTGCGGGGTGTGTGGCGTGCGATTTATGGACAAGAGCCGACAACGATCCCAACCTACAGCGCTGACTGGTCAGAGGTTTCGGGTGACGAGACCCTTTTGCAAGCAGCCCGGATTTGGTTGGACGAGGTTTCCTTGATTGAAGAAAAACCTGGGGACGTGTTGCTGTTCCGCATGCGTCCCGGCTGTGTCGCAAAACATCTGGGGATTGCTGCCGGCGCTGGTGGCGCGCCGACGTTTGTCCATGCCTACACAGGTCATGGTGTGATCGAGAGTCCATTCTCAGAGCCATGGCAACGCAAGGTCACGGCGCGGTTTCGATTTCCCGCAGTGAGAGCCAGCGCCTGACGGCAGGACAGGCGTCCTAACGAAATTCCATCAATGACCAGTCTGCGCCAACCGGCACAAACTCAGCTGATCTAGCCAAGGGAGCTTTGCTTATGGCCACTATTCTTCTATCGGCTGCGGGGGCCGCGGTGGGTGCAGGCTTTGGCGGCACAGTCTTGGGGCTGTCTGGTGCAGTCATTGGCCGTGCGGTCGGTGCAACCGTTGGTCGCGCAATCGACCAGAAACTGTTGGGAGCCGGTTCGCAGGCTGTTGACGTTGGCCGCGTTGACCGATTTCGGCTGATGGGCGCCAGTGACGGTGCGATGATCCCCTTGGTTTGGGGCCGAGCGCGCGTTGCCGGCCAGGTGATCTGGTCCACACAGTTTCAAGAAACGGTGACATCGAGCGGCAGCGGGAAAGGTGCGCCAAAGCCACGCACCCGACAGTTCAGCTATACCGTGTCGATCGCCGTCGCGTTGTGTGAAGGCGTGATTACGCGGGTTGGTCGGGTTTGGGCGGACGGTCTGGAAATTGAAAAGGACCGGCTCAATCTCCGCGTTTATCGCGGAACGGAAACACAAGTCGCGGATCCGAAGATCGCAGCTGTTGAGGGGGTGGATAATGCACCCGCATACCGCGGCACAGCGTATGTCGTCATCGAAGATCTTGATCTGTCAAGATTTGGGAACCGCGTGCCCCAATTCAATTTCGAAGTGATGCGACGCGCGCAAAACGAACAGACAGCGCTGCCCGACTTGCCCTCAAGCATTCAGGGTGTCGCCCTTGTTCCTGGCACGGGCGAATATGCCCTTGCGACAACGCGTGTTCATTATGCCGAACAGCCAGGCGTAAATCGTTCGGCCAACGTCAATTCCGCGTCCGGTAAGACAGACTTCGCGACTTCACTTGAACAGTTGAACGAAGAATTGCCGGAGTGCGAGGCTGTTTCACTTGTTGTAAGCTGGTTTGGCAACGATCTGCGCTGCGGATCATGCCTGATCCAGCCGAAAGTCGAACAAAAACTGTTCGATGGTGTTGGAATGTCATGGCGTGCTGGAGGCATTTCGCGAAGTGCTGCTGAAGAGGTGCCGACATTGGATAGTCGATCTGTATATGGTGGCACACCAAGCGACGCAGCCGTGATCGAAGGCATTCGTGCAGCTACAAACAGCGGAAAGGCTGTAATGTTCTATCCGTTTATTCTGATGGATCAACTGGCAGACAACACACTACCTGATCCGTGGACAGGAGAAATTGGACAACCGTCACTCCCTTGGCGTGGGCGCATCACCACGTCCTTGGCTCCTGATCTCCCGGGGAGTCCGGACCGCACGGCGACAGCCACTCAAGAGGTTTTGGCTTTTATGGGGTCGGCGCAGCCTTCACATTTTTCGGTGGTGAATGGTGTGATTTCATATTCTGGTCCGCCAGAATGGCGCTATCGGCGCTTCATTCTGCATTACGCAAAACTGTGCGCCATAGCTGGCGGGGTCGAGGGTTTCTGTATCGGCTCTGAAATGGTGTCAGCGACGCGAATCCGTGATGAAAATGACGGCTTCCCGATGGTTGTCGCCCTTAAGCAACTGGCATCGGATGTGCGTACAATTCTGGGACCGTCTGTAAAAATAGGCTATGCCGCCGATTGGACGGAGTATCAGGCCTACCGAGTGTCGGGAAATCTGTACTTCCATCTTGACACGCTTTGGTCGGACGAGTTTGTCGATTTTATTGGCATTGACAACTATATGCCACTGAGCGATTGGCGCGATGGGAATGACCACGCCGATGCGCACTGGGAGTCAGTGTACAATTTAAAGTACTTGTCATCCAATGTCGCCGGTGGGGAGGGATTTGATTGGTACTACGACAGTCCGCAAGGCCGAGCGAACCAAGTTAGGCTCTCGATCGAAGATACTTTGAGTGACGAACCATGGGTTTTTCGCACCAAAGATATTCTTTCTTGGTGGTCAAATTATCATCACAACCGCATAGATGGTGTCAGACAAGCGGTTTCGACGAATTGGACGCCGCAATCAAAACCAATTCGCTTTACTGAGTATGGTTGCTCGGCACTCGACAAGTCGACCAACCAACCAAATGCATTCATTGATGAGAAGTCATCTAAGTCTTCCCTTCCCTATTTCTCAACCGGACGGCGCGACGATTTCATCCAGCATCAATATTTCCTTGCGTTTTCAGAGTTTTGGAAAAGACCAGAAAACAACGTAATATCAAATATATACGGAGAATCGATGATTGATATGAGGCGATCCTATGCATGGGCATGGGACACGCGACCTTATCCAAATTTTCCCGCAAATCAACCTCTGTGGAATGACGGAGCCAACTATGCACGCGGGCACTGGCTGAATGGGCGCGTTACCTCGCAGCCGCTCGCGAATGTCGTGCTCGAAGTATGCACGCTCGCTGGATTGACAGCTCCAGTTTCGGCAGACCTAACTCGCATGCTGCGTGGATACACTGTGAACGAAGTATCGTCAGCACGCGCGGTACTTCAACCGTTGTCTCTGGCATTTTCCTTCAATTCTCTTGAGCGCGACGGAGTCCTGTCATTTCGGCATCGTGGTGGACCTCTATGTATCGACCTGTCAGCTACAGACTATGTTGTAACAGAGAGTAATTTCGGCAGTCCGGAATTCACGCGCGCCAGCGCACCTGACACAGCGGGCCATGTTCAAATCGGATTTGTAGATGAACGTGATGATTATCAGTTGCGCTATGTTGATGCCATCTTTCCAGACGAGACCTCACAGGTGATTTCGCAATCAGAGACAGGTTTGGTGATGAACGCCGCCGAAGCGCGATCAACGGCTGAAAGGTGGCTTGCGGAGTCGCGAGTTTCGCGCGGTCTAGTGAAGCTATCCTTGCCACTTTCACTTTCTCACCTTGGGGCGGGAGATGTTTTTGGCATTGAGTCGGCTGAATTCCGTATTGATCGCGTCGAACGGCGAGATGCCTTAGAAATTGAAGCTATCCGGATCGAGACTGGCCAGTATGAAATCGGTGATCAAGTTGACGTTCAGAAGCTCGGACGTCCTTTTGTAGCTCCACTTCCGGTTTTTGCGAGTTTCCTAGACCTTCCAACTCTTCAGGAAAGTGATGTACCGTTTGCGCCATATATTGCCGCATTCTCTCAACCCTGGCTAGGTGACGCGGCAGTATGGCGATCAGTCGACAGTGAAACATACACGCTTGATGCAATTGTTTCTTCGCCAGCAACTGTGGGTGTAAGCCATTCTGCGCTCCCATGGGCGCAGTCGGGGGTTTGGGACGAAGGTGATCCGCTGCTGGTTGAAATTGCGGGCAGCAAGACCTTGGAGTCAGTCTCGGAATTATTATTGCTTTCTGGAGCAAACACACTGGCTATTGGTGACGGAAATGTCGGAAGCTGGGAAGTACTGCAGTTTCAAATTGCCGAACTGGTGGCACCAAACAAATTTGCCCTGCGTCGTCGTCTGCGTGGACAACTCGGTTCTGACAGTGTCATGCCGTTGATTTGGCCGACCGGCAGTCAGATTGTCGTTCTTGATACGTCGCTGCGTCAGTTGGCACTGTTGGAGTCTCAAAGAGGATTGGAATTTCAATTTCGTGTCGGCTCTTTGGCGCGGGGACCAGAAGATGAATCGTCCTTGTCACTGACTGCTTCCTTTGATGGGAATGGTTTGCGGCCGTATTCAGTTGGCCATCTCTACAGGCAGCAGCAAGATACCGGCTCCCATTTGTTTACTTGGATACGTAGGACGCGCAGCGGCGGTGACAGCTGGCAGTCAGTTGAGGTTCCGCTGGCTGAACAGGACGAGCTTTATGCGGTCGAGGTTCTAAAGAATGGCATCGTTCGCAGGGCGGTGACCTCTGGCCAAACGGCTTGGGAATATACAGTTGCAATGCAGTTAGCCGATGGTGTCATTGCACCTTTTACAGTTCGTGTGTCGCAGCTATCGCAGGCATTTGGCGCAGGGCCACCACGGGGAATTGTCGTTTCGTCCTGAACTGGTTTGTCAGACATCCTAACCGAGGCTTGTCCAGTTGTCTGTCTACATGATACCCTCAACATAACGTGGCAGTAGGGTATTTCACCATGGCAGATGCAAAGACGAAGTTTCATGCCTTCGACCCGCTCTGGTCAAAGGTCTGTGTCGAGGCGAACGAAGTTATTCGTTCGGAGCCATTGCTCGGTGCCTTGCTTCATTCTGGACTGTTGCATCATGCTTCACTGGAACGTGCGCTTGCCTATCGGTTCTCGCTGAAACTCGCCTCTGGGGAAATGAGTGAGCAGATCTTGCGTGAATTGGCTGATGAGGCCTATGCCGAAGACCCGGAGATCGGACAGGCAGCGCGTGCCGATCTCGCGGCAGTTTTTGATCGCGATCCTGCATGTCATCAGTTCATCCAGCCGCTGTTGTTCTTTAAGGGATATCAGGCTGTTCAGGCCTACCGTATCGGCCATTGGCTATGGCAGCAGGGGCGCACGCATATGGCCTACTTTGTCCAGATGCGTGTTTCCGAGGCCTTTGGTGTTGACATCCATCCGGCTGCGAAGATTGGTCGTGGGATCATGATCGACCACGCGCATTCAATCGTCATCGGCGAGACGGCTGTCGTTGGGGACAACGTGTCGATGTTGCATTCTGTGACACTTGGTGGCACCGGCAAGGAAGACGGTGATCGGCATCCAAAGATTGAAGATGGCGTTTTGATTGGTGCCGGGGCGAAAGTGCTGGGGAACATAACGATTGGTCGATGCTCGCGCATCGCGGCAGGTTCTGTCGTTTTGGATGATGTTCCGGAATGTAAGACGGTCGCTGGTGTGCCTGCCCGCATTGTTGGTGAAGCAGGCTGTTCTCAGCCGTCGCTGTCAATGGATCATCACTTCGCAGATTGAGGATGTATAAAGTCCGGACGGCTGACTGGCGCTTGCCGTCCGGCCCGGCAGTGTCACGCGAGCATCGCCATCGGGTTTTCCAGGTTGTTGACAATCGCCTTGAGGAACTCCGCTCCAAGTGCCCCGTCGATCACGCGATGGTCCACTGATAATGTCATCGACATCATCGTGGCGATCTTGATTTGTCCGTCCTCCCCAACGATCGGCGTTTTGATACCAGCCCCGACAGCAAGAATTGAACCGTGCGGCGGGTTGATCACGGCGTCAAAATTCTCCACCCCCATCATGCCCAAATTTGAAATGGCAAAACTCCCACCCTGATATTCATGCGGAGCGAGTTTGCGCGTCTTGGCACGACCCGCCAAGTCCTTCATTTCTGCTGACAATGATGACAGCGATTTTGCTTCTGCATCGCGCAATACCGGTGTGAACAATCCGCCTTCAATTGCAACCGCCACCGCAACATCAGAAGCGGTCATTTGCAAGACACGATCGCCTGCCCAGACGGCGTTTGCCGCGGGGACGGCCTGCAAGGCCAGCGCGGATGCCTTGATGATGAAGTCGTTCACCGAAAGCTTGACACTGCGCGATGCAAGCTGCGCATTCAACATTTCACGGAAAGCCATCAACGGATCAAGGTTCACTGACCGCCGCAGATAAAAATGTGGAATTGTTTGTTTCGCCTCGGTCAGGCGCGCCGCAATTGTCTTGCGCATGCCGTCGAGCGGGATTTCCGTATACTGCCGATCAGCAAACATTTTCTTGACTGTGTCGGCCGAGGCTGACGTGGCCAACGGCGGTTCGCTTGGTGGAGCAGCGGGCACCGCAGACGTGGCCGCTGGAATGGCCCCAGATTTGGCCGCTTCGACATCTGCCTTGACAATCCGTCCGTGCGGACCAGACCCCCTGACCTGCGTCAGATCAAGTCCTTTTTCTGCGGCGATCCGCCGAGCGAGTGGCGACGCAAAAACGCGGCCACCTGCGGGTGCGCGAGGCTTTGCTGTCGCCGCAGGTTCCGCCACAGCTGGCGTAGGCGCCGTCGTCGCGGCTGCTTTTTCGGCGGTTGGGGCAGGGGCAGCATCGGCAGCTTCGCCTTCTTCGACCATCACGGCAATCGGCGTGTTCACTTTCACACCGGCCGTACCTGCCGCGATGAGAATCCGGCCAACAATCCCTTCATCAACCGCTTCAAATTCCATTGTCGCCTTGTCGGTTTCGATCTCCGCAAGGATCTGGCCAGATTTGACCACGTCACCTTCCTTCACCAGCCATTTCGCCAGCGTCCCTTCCTCCATCGTCGGGGACAGCGCGGGCATCAAAATTTCAATAGCCATAGCTTCACCTCACCGATAGCAGACAGATTTTACCGCAGCGATCACCTCGGCGCTCGTCGTCAGAGCTAGCTTTTCAAGGTTTGCTGCATAAGGCATTGGCACATCTTTTCCCGTGCAGTTGATGACTGGCGCATCCAGATAGTCGAACGCACGTTGCATAACCACAGCGCCAATATGGTTGCCAATGGCGCCTACCGGAAATCCTTCCTCAACCGTCACGCAGCGATTTGTTTTCATTACGGATGCAAGCACCGTGTCATAGTCGATCGGGCGCAAAGTGCGCAGGTTGATCACCTCGGCACTGATCCCTTCTTTCGCCAGTTCCTCTGCCGCGAGAAGTGAATATGTGATTCCGATCCCGAAGGATACGATTGTTACATCCGTGCCGGCACGCAGTATCGAGGCCTTGCCGAACGGAATCGTGAAATCATCATCGACCGGAACCTCAAACGACCGGCCATATAGGATTTCGTTTTCCAGAAAGATCACAGGATTGTTGTCGCGGATCGCCGTTTTCATCAGGCCTTTCGCGTCCGCCGCCGAATAAGGCATGCAGACTCTAATTCCGGGAATTGCCGCATACCAAGCTGCGTAATCTTGTGAATGCTGCGCGCCAACCCGTGCTGCAGCGCCGTTTGGCCCCCTGAACACAATGGGCGAACCCATTTGGCCACCGGACATATACAGTGTCTTGGCCGCCGAATTGATAATGTGATCAATGGCCTGCATGGCAAAGTTGAATGTCATGAATTCAAGGATTGGCCGCGTCCCACCCCAGGATGCACCCACCGCGATGCCCGCAAATCCATGTTCCGTAATTGGCGTATCGACCACCCGCTTGGGGCCGAACTCATCCAGCAACCCTTGGGAAATCTTGTAGGCACCTTGATACTCGCCGACCTCTTCCCCCATCAGGAACACGTTGGCGTCGGCCCGCATTTCCTCGGCCATCGCCTCGCGCAGGGCTTCACGCACCGTCATCGTCTTGGTCGCAACCCCCTCGGGCAAGTCGGAATGCGGCCAGCCTGCCGCCGCGACAGGTGCGGGCGCAGCCGCAATAGGTGCCGCAGCAACCGCCGCCGGTGCCTCGCCAGCACTTGCCGCCGCGGCCACAACAGCGGGTTTCGGCGTGTCCGATACCGTCTCGCCATCCTCGACCAACACGGCAATCGGTGTGTTCACTTTCACGCCAGCCGTTCCTTCAGCCACCAAAAGTCGCCCGATGATTCCTTCGTCGACCGCCTCAAACTCCATCGTCGCTTTGTCGGTTTCGATCTCGGCCAGAATCTGACCTGACTTTACGCTGTCACCCTCTTTCACCAGCCATTTGGCCAGCGTGCCCTCCTCCATGGTCGGAGACAGGGCGGGCATGAGAACTTCGGTTGCCATCGTCTCTCTCCCTTACGCGTAAATGTCGGTCCAAAGCTCGTCCAAAGGCGGCTCTGGGCTGTCTTTTGAAAACTCGGCGGCGGCATTCACCTGCGCCTTGATCTCCTTGTCGATGGCCTTCAGATCATCATCGGTCGCCAGACCCGCATTCACCAAAAGATCGCGCACATGTTCGATGGCGTCCTTTTCGGCGCGCATCTTTTCAACCTCTTCCCGCGTCCGGTATTTCGCCGGGTCAGACATCGAATGGCCACGATAGCGATAGGTCATCATTTCCAGAATGTAGGGGCCTTTGCCGGCCCGGCAGTGCGCCACTGCCTTTTCACCTGCAGCCTTCACCGCAAGCACATCCATGCCGTCAACCTGTTCGCCCGGAATTCCGTACGCCAGGCCCCGGCCAAACAACGTCGTCGATTTTGTCGACCGCTTGACGCTTGTTCCCATCGCATAGCCATTGTTTTCAATGACAAAAATTACTGGCAAGTCCCATAGCTCGGCCATGTTGTAGGTCTCGTAGACCTGCCCCTGATTGGCCGCGCCATCGCCGAAATAGGTGAAAGTCACATTGTCATTGCCCAGATACTTGTCGGCAAATGCCAGCCCTGCGCCCAGTGGCACCTGCGCGCCGACAATTCCGTGCCCGCCATAAAAGTGCTTTTCCTTCGAGAACATGTGCATGCTCCCGCCTTTGCCCTTGGAATAGCCCCCGATACGTCCCGTCAGTTCGGCCATCACGCCGTTGGGGTCCATCCCGCAGGCCAGCATGTGGCCATGGTCACGGTAACTGGTGACGCGCTTGTCACCTTCCTTGGTCGCAGCCTCCAAGCCCACGACGACCGCTTCCTGCCCGATATACAGGTGACAAAAGCCACCGATCAGGCCCATCCCGTACAACTGCCCGGCTTTTTCCTCGAATCGCCGGATCAGCAGCATCTCGCGGTAAAAGTGCAGCAGTTCGTCCTTGGAATGATTGGATTTTTCGCTTGGTTTCTTGACAGCCATGCGTGGATCCTCCGCAACTGGGCCAAAGATAGTTCACCCTTAAACTATCGCGCAAGATACGGAGAATAAAGGCCCAATGTTGATAAAGACGCGCATACGCCGCGAATGGCCGACGCCACGCTTGCAGTCCGGCTCTGAAAAGCAAGAAATCAGCGGATGACAATCTCGTCGGCGCGGACATAGCCCAATACCTCACGGGCCTGCTCGTCCAGCAGATCGATGTCCAGATAATCGTCCGAAAGGCGGTGCGTCCGGTTTCTAAGCGCAGCCAGTTCGGCTTCAAGCGCGGCTTTTTCCGCTTGCAGCGTGGCGATCTCGGCCTTGATCTGTACCTGCCGAAAGACGCCATAATCACCTTGCACGGCCGCAAAGGAAAAATAGCACCCAATGGCGAACATTGTGAAAAGAAAGATTATTCCGCCATACGCCGTAGGGGCTTGCTTGCTCATACTGATGCCTTGTCCCGTTGCCCGTCTTGTGCGGGCTCTGGGTTGAGAATGGCACAAGCGAATCGTTTTGTGAATCCCCCAGCCATCAGAATTCACAGAAACTTCAACGCCTTGGCGTATCTGTTGCGCGATGGACTCAGTCACGCCCGCGATAGATGTCCACCAGCTTGGCCAGCAGCTTCAAGGCATCCGGTCTGCTGCGCTGAAACGAATTTCGTCCGATGATCGACCCGTTTCCGCCGCCGTCGCGGATCGCGCGGGCATCATCCAGCACCGCATCCGCTCCCTTTGCCGCGCCACCCGAAAACACGATGATCCGACGTCCGGCAAAACTCGCCTCGACACAATGCCGCACCCGCGCCGCTTGTGTTTTTATGTCAATGGCTTGCGCCTCATAAACCTTTTTGGCCTCGGCCAACATCAGATCATCGGTCGACAGCTTCACCTTGATGACATGTGCCCCCAGAAGGGCTGCCATATGTGCCGCATAGGCCGCGACATCAATCGAAAGCTCCCCCGCCTTGCTGATCGCCTCGCCACGCGGATACGACCAGATCACCGTCGCCACGCCCTTGGCTGCCGCCTCTGCCCGCATTTCGCGAATTTCCTCGAACATGCCAAGCGCCTGATCCGAACCGGGATAGATCGTAAAGCCAATTGCCGCACATCCCAACCGCAGCGCATCATCAACCGACCCCGTCACCGCCTGATCCTTGCCCGCCGTGTCCGACATCAGGCTGTTGGCGCTGTTGACCTTCAGGATCGTGGGGATCTGTCCCGCAAAGGTATCGGCCCCGGCCTCTAGCGGCCCCAGAGGTGCCGCATAGGCATTCAGGCCCGCGTCGATGGCCAACTGATAATGGTAATGCGGATCATAGGCTGCCGGATTGACCGCAAAACTGCGCGCAGGTCCATGTTCAAACCCCTGATCGACCGGCAGGATAATCATCTTGCCCGTTCCGCCCAGCTTGCCCTCCATCAGCATGCGGCACAGGTTTGCCTTCACGCCGGGGGTTTCGCCTTCATAGTTCCGCAAGATCGCCTGAACAGCCTTGGTCGCGCGCATCACTGTCTCCGTGCTGGGTGTCCCGCCGTTAAACGGGATTCTCGCCGGGCTTCAACACTGGTTACGCTAACACCAGATATGTTTACGCTAACAATGGCTTACCGCGCCTGCCTCGCGCATTACTTCAGCCGCCAAGCGCCGCCACACCGGGCAGCGTCTTCCCCTCCATCCATTCCAGAAACGCCCCCCCAGCGGTCGAGATGAAGGTAAAATCATCCGCCACCCCGGCCTGATTGAGCGCGGCCACCGTATCGCCGCCACCTGCGACCGACACCAACCCGCCCGCCTTGGTCAGGCGTGCAACCGCCTGCGCCGCCGCATTGGTCGCCGCATCAAAAGGCGCAATCTCGAACGCCCCCAGCGGCCCGTTCCAGATCAACGTCTTGGCCTGTGCAAACACCGCTTCAAGTGCCGCCACCGTCTTTGGCCCCGCATCCAGGATCATCGCATCCGTGGGGCACGCAGCCACGGCCACAACCTCTGATGCCGCCCCGGCTTTGAACTCGCGCGCCACAACCACATCCTGCGGCAAGTGGATCGTGCAACCCGCCGCCTTTGCCTTGGCCAGAATCTCGCGCGCCGTCGGTGCCATCTCCCGCTCCGCCAACGATTTTCCGACCTCAACCCCTTGTGCCACAAGGAAAGTATTGGCCATCCCCCCGCCAATCACCAGATGATCGACGCGTGTCACAAGATTGCCCAGCAGATCGAGCTTGGTTGAAACCTTCGCCCCCCCCACAACCGCCACCACTGGCCGCACCGGGTGCCCCAAGGCGGCTTCCAGCGCCTTCAACTCCGCAGCCATCAACAGCCCCGCACAGGACGGCAACAGATGCGCCACCCCTTCGGTTGATGCATGCGCCCGGTGTGCCGCCGAAAACGCGTCGTTGCAGAACACATCGCCCAGTCCCGCCAGAAACCGCGCCATAGCCGGATCATTCGCCTCTTCCATGGGGCTAAAGCGCGTGTTTTCCACAAGCACAACAGCATCTTGCGGCAGCGCATCAATCGCCGCCCGGTCTGGCCGTTCCATGAATACGACGCCGCGCCCCAGGGCCGCCTCCACCGCAGGCTGCACATGCCGCAGGCTCATCTCGGGCACCACGCGGCCCTTGGGTCTGTCGAAATGTGCAAGCAAGACGACCCGCCCGCCTTCGCCCAGAATATGCATCACCGTGGGCACGATCTTTTCGATCCGTGTCGCATCCGTGACGCGGCCAGCCTCCATCGGCACGTTGATATCCACCCGGACCAGCACGGTCTTGCCGCCCAAATCCATGTCGTTCAGCGTTTTCCAGCCCATCGGTGCCTCCATCCGTTCGCCCCTGTCATATCCGCACCGCCCCCGCCGTCAACCATTGCATTGCCCTTCACGCCCCAAGGCACTAAGTTTCGCCCGACCGAAATAGTGAGAGATCTCATGGCCAACATTACCGATCCCGAAAACACAATCATCATGACGCTGAAAGACGGCGAGGTGGTGATTGCGCTGCTGCCCGACGTGGCCCCGAAACACACCGAACGGATGAAAGCGCTGGCGCGTGCCAAGGCTTATGACAACGTCTGTTTTCACCGCGTGATCAACGGCTTCATGGCCCAGACCGGTGACGTTGAAAACGGCAACATGGAAAACAACTTCAACCTGCGCCGCGCGGGTACGGGCGGGTCAGAACACCCCGATCTGCCAGCCGAATTTTCCAAACTGCCGCATGCGCGTGGCTCCATTGGGGCGGCACGGTCGTCCAACCCGAATTCCGCCAACAGCCAGTTCTTCATCAACTTTTCCGACAATGACTTCCTGAACGGCCAGTATACCGTCTACGGCAATGTCATTTCCGGCATGGAACATGTCGACAAGATCGCCAAAGGCGAACCGCCCGCAAATCCAGATCGCATGATAACCGTAAGGGTGGCCGCCGATGTTGCGTAAGATCCTGCTCCTCAGCCTGCTCGCAACCCCTGCCTTCGCACAGGAAGACGGCCCCGGCCCGAACCTCGTGATCGAGGTTGCGGGCGTGGCCAACGGCACCATCGTGATCGACATGCTGCCTGATGTGGCCCCACAGCACGTGGCGCAGATGACGGCGCTGGCGGCTGAAGGCGCCTATGACAACGTGGTCTTCCACCGCGTGATCGACGGCTTCATGGCCCAGACGGGCGATGTGTCAAACGGCAAGGCCGGGGGCGATCTGTCGGGTGCAGGCACGGGCGGCTCGTCGAAGCCCGATCTTCCGGCCGAATTTTCCGATGTCTCGTTTGACCGCGGCATCGTCGGCATGGCGCGGTCAAATGACCCCAACAGCGCCAACAGCCAGTTCTTCATCATGTTCGCGCCGGGCACATTTCTGGACGGTCAATACACCGTCGTCGGTCGGGTGATTTCTGGCATGGAGGTTGTTGATGCCATCAACAAGGGCGAACCACCTGCAACACCTGATGTGATGACCTCCGTCACCGTCGCACCCTGATCTTCCTCTGTTTCCAACTATCCTGGGGGTCCGGGGGCAACGCCCCCGGTCCTGTCAGCCCAACACCACCAGCGCATGCCGCTTGCGCCCCGCCGTCAGCTTGACGGGTTCTGCAAAATCCCCCGCATAAAGCCGCAGCGCCGCATCGGCCACAATGTCGTCATTCACCCGCGCCCCACCTTCCGCGATCAACCGCTTGGCGTCCTTGCCCGACGCCGACAGCCCCGCGCGCACGAACAGTTGCACGATCCCGATCCCGTCCGCCAGTTCCACCGCCGTCACATGCACCGTCGGCAGATCGTCGCCCACACCGCCGCGTTCAAACACTTCGCGCGCCGTGGCCTCGGCCGCCGCCGCCGCATCCGCCCCGTGCAGCAGCGTGGTCACCGCATTCGCAAGCACGATCTTGGCCGCGTTGATGTCAGACCCCGCCAACGCCCCCAGACGGTCGCATTCTTCTACCGCAAGCTCGGTATACAGCTTCAGGAACCGCCCGACATCCGCATCCGTCGTATTGCGCCAGAACTGCCAGAATTCGTAGGGCGACAGCATATCGCCATTCAGCCAGACCGCCCCGCTGGCCGATTTCCCCATCTTTTTCCCATCACTCGTGGTCAAAAGATGCGTGGTCAGCCCGAACACCTCGGTATCAATCACCCGGCGCGTCAGATCGACCCCGTTGACGATATTGCCCCATTGGTCCGACCCGCCCATCTGGATCAGGCAGCCATAGCGCCGCCGCAGCTCCAGAAAGTCATAGGCCTGCAGGATCATGTAGTTGAATTCCAGAAACGACAGCGATTGCTCCCGGTCCAGCCGCGATTTTACGCTATCAAACGACAGCATCCGGTTGATCGAGAAAGTGCCGCCCGATGTCGCGCAGAAACCCCAGATAGTTCAGCCCGTCCAGCCATTCCGCATTGTTGACCATGATCGCATCCGTCGGCCCATCGCCAAAGGCGACATAGGGCGCGAAGGCCCGCTTGATGCCCGCGATATTGGCATCAATCTGCGCGTTCGACAGCAACGGCCGCTCCTCCGCCCGGAATGACGGATCGCCCACCTTTGTCGTCCCGCCCCCCATCAGCACGATCGGCTTGTGCCCGGTCTTCTGCAACCAGCGCAGCATCATGATCTGGATCAGACTGCCCACGTGCAGGCTGGTGGCTGTGGCATCAAACCCGATATATCCCGGCACCACGCCCTTGACCAAAGCCTCGTCCAGCGCCTGATAATCGGTGCAATCGGCCAGAAAGCCGCGCTCCATCATTACACGCATGAAGTCTGATTTCGGATGGTAGGTCATGGGATACTCGTGCTTTATGGTCGGTGCGGTATAGCGGGGCAGGGGCGGCAGGGAAAGATGCGACAGACGGATCCGATCTGGGCCCTTGGCACGATGTCGGGCACCTCGCTTGACGGCGTCGATGCCGCGATGGTGCTGACGGATGGCCTTCGCATCCACGATTTCGGCCCCCACGCCTATCGCCCCTATACGGACGCGCGAACGCCAGACCCTGCGCGCGGCCCTTGGCCAGTGGCCCGGCGATCCTGCCGTGCACGGCAGCCACCGAAGTCGTCGAAACCGCCCATGCCGAAGTGCTTTCGCGCTTCACCGGGGCCGATATCATCGGTTTCCACGGCCAGACCCTTGCACATGATCCGCAGGGACGCGGCACGCATCAGGCGGGCAATGGCGATCTGCTGGCCGAGACGCTCGGCCTGCCCGTCGTCTGGGATTTCCGCAGCAACGACGTGGCGATGGGCGGGCAGGGCGCACCGCTGGCCCCGTTCTTCCACCACGCCTGCGCGCCGCTGGGCAAATCTGCGCGAACCCGCTGGCCTTCCTCAACATGGGCGGCGTCGGCAATCTGACATGGGTTGATCCGCGCCTGCCCCTGCCCGAAACAGCCTGCCTCGCCTTCGACACCGGCCCCGCCAACGCCCCCGTGAATGACCTGATGCAAAGCCGCCTTGGCCTGCCCCAAGACCAAAGCGGTGCTCTGGCCGCCTCGGGCAACGCTGACGAAGGCATCATCGCTACCTTCCTCGCGGGCGCCTATTTCCACCGCATGCCGCCCAAATCACTGGACCGCAACGATTTTCCCGGCCTGCTGCCCGCAGTCGCACATCTGTCCGATGCCGATGCCGCCGCAACCCTGACCGCCGCCGCCGCCGCCGCCGTCGCACGCGGATGCGAACATTTCCCGCACCCCGTGGCCCGCATCCTCGTCACTGGCGGCGGGCGTCACAACGCCACCCTGATGCGCGATCTCGCCGCCAGAACCGGCCTGCACATCGCCCCCGTCGAAGACATCGGCCTCAACGGTGACATGCTCGAGGCGCAGGCCTTCGCCCATCTCGCCGTCCGCGTCATGCGCGGCCTGCCCACATCCTGCCCCACAACCACAGGCGTCTCTGCCGCGGTCGGTGGCGGCCGGATCAGCGGCCCCGCTGCCGCCAGATCAGCGCACCGGTAAAGATCACCAGCGCGGCCCAGATCATCGGAAACGCAATCGCCCGCGCCATCCCGAACGGCTCGCCGAACCAGAACACCGCCGTCAGAAAGATCATCGTCGGCGCGATGTACTGCATCATCGCAATCGTGGTCAGCCGCAACAGCTTGGCCCCGTTGGCATACAGCATCAACGGCACCGCCGTCACAAACCCGCACCCCAGCAGCAGCCAAGTATCCGACGCAGCCCCGCCAAAGTGACTGCCACCCTGCAGACCCAGCCACGCCAGATACCCCAAGGCAAAGGGCAGCAGGATCAACACCTCCAGCATGAACCCCTGATTGGGCCCCAGGGGCAGCGACTTTTTCAGATACGCATAAAACCCCCACGTCACCGTCAGCGACAACGCCACCACCGGCACGCTGCCCTGCGCCACCGTCAGGATCACCACCGCCACCGCCGCCAGCGCAATCGCCGCCATCTGCGCCCGGCCCAGCCGCTCGCCCAGCAGCACGGCCCCAAGGGCCACGCTGAACAACGGGTTGATGTAATAACCCAAGGCCGCATCCAGCGCATGCCCCGCCCCGATGGCCCAGACGTAAATCCCCCAGTTCACCGAAATCAGCGCCGCCGTCATCGCGCCCATCGCAATCATGCGTGGGCTGCGCAGGGCCACCCGCAAATCCGCCGTCCGCCCCAGCCACCACAACACCGCCCCGGCAATCGGCACCGACCAGATCACCCGGTGCGCAATCACCTCGGCAGGCGAGATATGCGCCATCGCCTTCATGTAAATCGGCAAAAACCCCCACAGAAGGTAGGCCGTCAACGCAAAGCCAAAGCCCCGCGCGCTGTCTGTGTTGTCGGGATTTTCCATGCCGCCCCGGTTACCGCAGCGCGCCCACAATCACCAATGCAAACTTGTGCCCGTCACAATCTTGCGCGCGGTCGTCCTTGCCGACTTCCTCTCTGATCAAATATCCCCGCCGGAGGCTCCGACCCATCTGGCCAGACCAGCCCGCGCAGGCAAGATCACATCCGCCTCTCCAGATATGCCTTCGTGAACGCCGCATAGCCCTCCGCCGTCACCCGCAACTCTTCCCGCATCAACCCGTGCAGCGCAGGCAGCTTGTGAAACGGCACCGCCGGATAGACGTGGTGTTCGGTGTGGTAGGGCATGTTCCACGCCAGAAACCGCATCAGGGCCGTGGTGAATGTCGTGCGCGTGTTCTCGAACATGTTGGCCACCTGCGGACAGTCGCCATGTTCTGCCAGCAGATAAAGGCGCAAGAACGGCTGGCCCAGCAGCACCGGCAACAGCCAGACCCAGAACAGCAGCGGCGTCACAAACAGCGACCCCGCGACCACAGCATAGCCCACGGCCATCACCCGTGCCTCGGCCACGATCCGGGGCAGGGCACCCGAGGGCAGATACTCCCCCTCAACCCGCCCCGTCACCAGCGCGCCCATCAGCCGCACCTGCGCGATCCAATAAGGCAGGCCCGACACATGCCACACCCATGCGCCGCGCGTTGCAGGCTTTCGCTGCCCAATTCCGGGTCTCGCCCTGCGATATTGGTCCAGCGGTGATGCGCAAGGTGGAAATACCGGAACCATCCGAACGGCAGCAGGATCAGGAACCCGCAGGCACGCCCGACCCATTCATTCAGCGGCTCACTGGCAAAGGGCGTCTTGTGCGTCGCCTCATGTTCCAGCGTGAACAGAAAGATCACCAGCACGCCCTGCACAGGCAACAGCACCCACCACCCCGGCACACCCGCCGCAATCAGCGCGCCGCAAAGCACAATCGCCCCCAGATGCCCCGCCAGATGCCCCAGCCCCGCCGCGTCCGACCGCGCCGTCAGCGCCGCCTTCACCTCCGGCGACAGCCCCGCCACAGAACGCCTTGTGGTCCATCACACAGGCCCCGGAATATCGAACCCCGGCGGCGGCAAGGGTAAACCCGTCAAACCGGAAACCGGGGCTGACCGTGCAGCCGACCAGGCTCCAGTCGCCCGTCGTGCGCGCCGCCTGCCACCAATCCTTCGGCACGATCCCCTGTGGCACATGCCCGCCCAGCACATCCGGCCCCAGCAGACACCTCGCGCGCAGGCCCCGCATCGGTTTCCGACAGCGACAGGATCAGCGGCGCACCGCGCATGAAAGTGCCAGATTTCCACCGCATCCACCCGGTGCCAATGGCTGGCCTCGCCCGCCTTCAGCAGAAAATAGATCGCCGTCCCGACAGGCCGCCCCGGCCCATCCGCAACCCAGGTCTGCCGATACCACCCACCTTCGGGATGGGGGGCGAGATCAAGCGCCGCAATGATTTGGTCTGCCGACGTCATCTTATTCCGGCTTCGGGCACCGCCGCCCGTTCAAACAGTCCAAGGCGGGTGCGACACTTTCAGGATTGCTGTCGATGAACGGCCAACACACGTCATAGCGCGCCTCGTGGCCCGTCTCAGTCTGCTTTAACCAAACAAGTCCTGCGTCACCATCCAACGTCGGGGCAGCGTCTGCAGAATTATACTCTGCACCGGCAATCCCTGTATAGTCGGGAAGGATCAGCGTCACGTCGGTCTCAAACGGTTGATCAAAGCCCCCGCGGGAGGCCTTGTTGCCTGCAAAGTGCGCACGGAAAGTATCCGCACGCCCGCTGTCACCGGGAAAGGCGGGCCGAATGTCGAAGAAGGCACCTTGAACCAACAGATAAGTTTCTTCAGCCTCCTGATAGAGCCAGAACGCTTTGCGAATGTCGTAAACCCAACACTCCAGCGCAACGGCAGGTCTCGCGCCCTGTGCCAGCAGCACCGCCACAAGACCGACCGTTGCACCTTTCATGCCCTCACCCCTTCAGAATCGACCGCCCCGCATATTCCGCCGTCTCGCCCAGCATTTCCTCGATCCGGATCAACTGGTTGTACTTCGCCAGCCGGTCCGACCGCGACAGCGAGCCGGTCTTGATCTGCCCGCAATTCGTCGCCACCGCCAGATCGGCAATCGTGGCATCCTCGGTCTCGCCCGACCGGTGGCTCATCACGTTGGTGTAGCCGCGCGCGATGCGCCATATCGACGGCCTCCAGGGTTTCGGTCAGGGTGCCGATCTGGTTGACCTTGACCAGCATCGAATTGGCGCAGCCGCGCTTGCGATGCCCTCGGCCAGCCGGTCGGGGTTGGTGACGAACAGATCGTCGCCGACCAGCTGGATCTTGTCGCCCAAGCCGGTCGGTCAGCATCTTCCAGCCGTCCCAGTCATCCTCGGAACAGCCGTCCTCGATGCGAGATGATCGGATAGTCCGCCGACCAAACCCGCCAGATAATCGACATTCTCGGCATCCGAGGTCAGCGATTTGCCTTCGCCCTTCAAGCTCATACTTGCCGTTCTTGAAGTATTCCGTCGCCGCGCAATCGAGCGCGAGGTAGATATCCTCGCCCGGCTTGTAGCCCGCCTTCTCGATGGATTTCAGAATGAAATCAAGCGCTTCGCGGGAGAGTTGACAGGTTCGGGCGCAAAGCCGCCCTCATCGCCGATCCCGGTATTGTGGCCGGCCGCCTGACAGTTCCTTCTTCAGCGTGTGGAACACTTCCGACCCCATCCGCACCGCCTCGCGGATATCGTCGGCGGCCACCGGCATGATCATGAATTCCTGAATATCGATCGGGTTATCAGCATGTTCGCCGCCGTTGATGATGTTCATCATCGGCACCGGCAAGATCCGCGCCGATGTGCCGCCGACATAGCGGTAAAGCGGCTGGGCCGTGAATTCCGCCGCCGCCTTGGCCACGGCCAGCGAGACGCCCAGGATCGCATTGGCGCCCAGACGGCCTTTGTTCGGCGTGCCGTCGATCTCGATCATCGTGCGGTCGATGCCTACCTGCTCGGTCGCGTCGAACCCCACGAGCTCCTCGGCCAATCTCGCCGTTGACCGCCGCCACGGCCTCCAGCACGCCCTTGCCCATGTAGCGGTTCTTGTCGCCGTCGCGCTTCTCGACCGCCTCATGCGCGCCGGTCGAGGCGCCCGAGGGCACCGCCGCGCGGCCCATGGTGCCGTCTTCCAGCATGACGTCGACCTCGACCGTGGGGTTGCCCCGGCTGTCCAGAATTTCGCGGGCGTGATGTCGATGATGGTGCTCATGGCGTTGTCCCTCTGCAATGTTTGCCGCGTCATAGC